>CAZMZT010000029.1:0-2053 GCA_964571085.1 uncultured Candidatus Saccharibacteria bacterium | reverse complement strand
AGCCTTACACATAAGGCTCTTTTTACTTGACTTTTAGGGTTAGATTTGCTATAATTAAGTACAAGTTATTCAGAAAGGTATTTTTTATTTTCTAACCCAAAATAATGAGTCATGCCGCACAACTATTCTTTTCTAATTCAGCAATTAAAAGATTTTATTTCCTTCTCCATCTATCAAAGAGATAGAAACTCAAGAGATAAAAACTTCTATCAAACAAGAATTGATAGAGCTGAACAGAGTATCAAGTCATTAAATCTATCCTTGTTGAATTAACAACATTGCTTAGATAAATAATTAAATGTCAGAGTAGCGATACTCTGACATTTCTTATTTATGCTTTTGGAACTGGTACTACTTCCGGTATCTCTTTCTCTCCTGACTCCCCTTTTATGTCCTCATAAAATTTTGCAAATGTTACATACATGTATGGTGTGAGCCATAGGAATCCTATACCTAGAGTTAACAAGCAGAGGAATCCCCAACCCAAGAACCTCAAATGTAAACGGAAAAGTTTGAGTTTGTTGCCTCTCATAAGTTCTTTACTCTTACGAAGAGCAGCGTTAGCACCTATTGTTTTATCTTCAGCTAGTACAAAGAACGCTACAGAGTATGAATACGCTGCGATTATTCCAGGGATTATCAAAAGTAATGTCCATAGTAGTGTATAAATAATCGTCAATATATAAACTTTGAACGCCCTCCAGAAATTATCGAATCCTTCAAATATTTTTCCAAAAGATAAATATTCTCTTTTTGAAAAGGCTAGCCAGAAACCAGAAAGACCTAATGTTAGAGGACCTGCAATTATTATTGATCCAATTGATCCTACAGCAGGGATAAGACTGACTCCAATACTAAGAAGCCAATAAAGAAATGTTACTTTTACAGCAAGACCCCATTTACCTTTTAGAACATCTTTTGCTTGATCCATTAAAACTGAATTTGGTGTTTTCATGTGTTTGTGAGTTATTTAATAAACTAAACCCTATCATCTCTAATAATTACTTCCTTGTCAATACTTTCTCTACTGCTTTGGTTATATCTTTGACCCCCATACCATAGTGCTCTATGAGCTCATCTGGTGTACCTGACTGACCAAATGAATCCTTAACTCCGACGAACTCTATTGGCACTGGATAGTTAATTGCTAGGCACTCTGCTACAGCAGAGCCCATACCACCTGCTATTTGGTGCTCTTCTACTGTTACAATCCCCTTCGTTTCTCGTGCGAGGGCTATTATGGCTTCAGTGTCAAGAGGTTTAATAGTAGCAAGGTTCATGACTTTGACCTTTATCCCCTTTTTCTCTAGATTTTTTGCAGTTATAAGTGCTTTGTGCAGTAAGGCACCTGTGGCTATGATTCCTATTTGGGCGAGGCCTTGCTCTGGTACAAAAACTATTTGCGCCTTACCTATCTCAAACGGAGTATCGATAGTAGTCATGATTGGAGTTTTCTCACGCGCGAGTCTTATATATGTAGGTTCTTTAGTCTTTGCACATGCTATGGTCGCCTTCCTAGCCTCTATCGAATCACATGGAGATATGACTACCATGTTGGGTATAACTCGAGTGATAGCGATATCTTCTATGGCTTGGTGTGTGCCTCCATCTGGGCCGACAGATATGCCTGCATGTGAGCCTGCGATCTTAACAGGGCGGTCATTGTAGCAAATAGTTGTGCGGATCTGCTCCCAGTTACGACCAGGAGAGAACATAGCGTATGAAGATATGAATGGAACCTTGCCCATGGCAGCCATACCTGAGGCCACAGAAGCGAGGTTCTGTTCTGCTACACCTATCTCGATAAACCTCTGTGGGAATTTATCTGCAAAGAGATTCATCTTGGTAGAGTCAGTCAGATCTGCGCAAAGTGCAACCACATTATCGTTATCAATTCCAGCTTGGAGTAAGCCTTCTCCAAAACCTTGGCGAATAGGCACTTGCTCGACGTCATCATTGAAAAGTTTTGTATTGAGTTTTAGTTGTTGATTAAGCATGATTATTCATGTTCACCTTTTATTTTATTTCCTAATGTTCGGAGTTCATGAAGAGC
>CAZMZT010000028.1:0-2311 GCA_964571085.1 uncultured Candidatus Saccharibacteria bacterium | reverse complement strand
CCGCATTGATAATAAAGTGTCGTGGTAACCCTAGTGTCACAATAATCAATAATGATTACTTCAAATGTTATACAAAGAGTGTTCCGTTTAAAATATAAGGCCAGCGCCGGAACTTGTTTTTCAATTGATGTGGAAGGAAAACAATATTTAGTTACAGCAAGGCACGTCCTCCAGATAAAAGACACAGATGGTAAAGTTATTGATGAATTTAAAACAGGAGAAGCTGTTGAACTTTTACAAGACAACAAGTGGATCAGTCAGCTGGGAACATTGGTTGGTCATTCAGATACTGCAGATGTTTCTGTTTTTACTATTCCTACAAATATTCCTGCTCATCCACTGCCTGCAACCATGGAAGGTTTTACATATGGACAAGAATTATATTTTCTCGGTTTCCCTTATGGCTTAAAATCTGATGTGGGCACACTCAATAGAAATTTCCCACTACCTTTTGTTAAAAAGGGAATTTTATCTGCGATGTTCTTCAACGATCCTGGAAAATTTTTCTTTATAGACGGCCATAATAATCCTGGATTTTCTGGGGGCCCGGTGGTTTTTAAAGAAGTAAATACGAATGAGTTTAAGGTCGCGGGAATAATCCATGGATACCAACCCGAATATGAAGAAAAAGGTGGTAATTTGGTTCCAATACAAAATACTAATAGTGGTATAATTAAGGCTTACTCAATCAATAATGCAATTGATATTATTTCCCAAAATAATTCTTCCAAGAGTGATCCAAGGGCTTCGATTATAGAAAACAAATAATACTAAAATACCCTCATACCAGTTGTTGTTGTGGATACCTAACTCAATTATCCTAATACTAATATGAATACACTAAACGAAGAAGAAAAGAGAGTAATAATAGACAAGATCACAGAAACTCCGTTTACAGGAGAGTACTTAAACAACAAAGAAAATGGAGTTTATATTTGTAGACAATGCGAGGCACCACTGTACGATTCGCACAGTAAATTTGAATATACTTGTGGCTGGCCTAGCTTTGATGATGAGATTCCTGGGGCGATAAAAAGAGCAAGATATATTGATCCCATGTTTGGGCAAGAAATATCTTGCACAAATTGCGGAGGGCACCTTGGGCACGTGTTTGTAGGTGAAGGTTTAACAGATAAGAATATGCGTCATTGTGTGAACTCAATATCAATGAAGTTTATTCCAGGAAAATCAAATGAATAAAAAAATTGTATTAGCAGGAGGGTGCTTTTGGGGGCTTGAAGATTTAATCAGAACTCAAGTTGGGGTAGTGAATACAGAGGTCGGATATACAGGAGGTGAGAACGACAATCCAACTTATGAGAACCACAGAGGCCACGCAGAAGCAGTGGAGATAGAGTACGACCCAAGCAAAACATCTTACAAGAACCTTCTCGACTTCTTCTTTCAGATCCACAACCCCACAACCCTCAACCAACAAGGCAATGACGTAGGTACTTCGTACCGCTCGGCTATTTTCTACGGCAATGAAGACGAAAGGAAGCAAGGTGAAGAATTCATAGAAATAGTAAACCAATCAAAGCGATGGCCAAACCCTGTAGTGACCACACTAGAACCACTCGGGACATTCTACAAAGCAGAGGACTACCACCAAGACTACCTACAGAAAAACAAAGGTGGCTACACTTGTCATGTCATATGGTTTGATAGTTACTTAAAATAAGACTTGCAAAATATACTTTTAAATCTCATAATATACTCATATGAAAAAAATAATACTTTCATTGGCATTGTTTTGTGTCCCATTGGTCACACTTGCTCATGTGAAGTGGTTTGCAGAACCACAACAAGAAGTACCAGCTTATAAACTCGCAGATAGTCATGTAGTCATCGCTATCATCGCATCTCTTTTAATAATCGCTCTTGGTGTATACCTAGAGAAGCGCCTCAAAGTTCCACAAAAGTTAAACAAATACATAGAGAAGTGGGCACCTGGAGCTTTGTCTATTGCTAGTATTGGATTCGGACTATCTTTTATAATATTTTCAATCAATGGTTTTGTTTTCGCTCCAAACCTGCCAGCTATCGGTCAGATGGGTCAGGTCATGCTACTGATTCAAGCATTAGCTGGGTTAATGATCTTCTTTGGTTTTTATGAGAGGGTCGGAGGATTCCTCATCTTGGTCCTATTCATCTTGGGTATCAACCAGTACGGATCTATCGAGATGTTAGACACTCTTGAGATGGTTGGCTTTGCTCTATATGCGATGATAATTGGTCGACCAAAATGGAAGATAAGAGATACACAGATATTCAAGCACTTTACTCATCATCTACATGAGTATGGCTTGCC
>CAZMZT010000027.1:0-2575 GCA_964571085.1 uncultured Candidatus Saccharibacteria bacterium | reverse complement strand
GGGGGTGGTTTTTTGCGTTCATGCTTGACTTAACTATCTTACTTTGGTATCCTGTGGGTCAATTTGCCCTTTTTATCTAACCTGAAAACTTTTTTAATGGCTTACAAAGACCCCACAATTCCTGACAAGGCACTGGACCTTAGTGAAGAGAATGATAATCTTCAAAAATTGGAGGTATCAAACACCAGCAATACAGAAAAGGCTATGAATTGGGAAGACCCCGGCGACATCGGACACTTCCCATCTGTAATCGAGGAAGAACATTTCTTAGATAAATACAATCTCTGATGATTTGTAAATAATTTATCTTTTTATTTAAACCCCTTAAATCAATTGTTTCATGAGTATGATTGCAAGCCCAGTAGATTCTTCTACTGAAAAGAAAGAACAAAATGTTCTAAACGAAGAGAAAAAAGTTGAAAGCGTAACAGAAATGATCAACAGGATGAACGAAGGATTAACCCCTATGGAAAACGATCCAGGGTGGGGAATGAATAAGGAGTACATACACTTCTAATTCTAAAAGCCTGTTTGGTCAATCAAATGACCTGAACTATTTTACATAGTCTCAGGTCTTTTTTATTAACAGCAAATCCAGGGGGCCAAAGCCCCATACACTCACCACGCCTCTATCCCTAAACCCCCCAGCACCTCTAACTTAATTGCTGGTAATTTATGCATATGCTAAAATTACCAGTATATGTTTAACCAAAAACAAATCGAAAACTTCAAAGAATTCCTCGACTCCGGAACAACCAAATCTAAGATCACTCAAATTGCCTTAATCATGGTAGTCATAGGTCTTATTCCAGTAGCTGTAGCTGGTGGCGCAGCAATGGGTAATGCAGTAAAGGTTTTCAAAATGTTTGATAAAAAGAAAAGATTTAAAGACAAACAAATCCATGATGCCTTCACACACCTCAAGAGAAATAAGTTGATTGAGTATGTTTCCGACAAGTCCGGTGTCACCACTGTAAATATTACTAGGAAAGGTGAAAGTAGACTCAAGTCCTTTGAGATAGATGCTTTACAAATAAAAAAGCCAAACAAGTGGGATGGCAAGTGGCGGGTTGTTATGTTTGATCTGCCTATCCAATACAAGAAGGTGAGGAATTCACTTAGGTTCAAAATAAAGCAAATAGGGTTTACGCAGTTACAGAAAAGTGTATGGGTCTATCCATATCCATGTATTGATGAGTTACTTTTTATAACTGACTACTATAAGGTAGGGAAGTATGTAGAGATAATGACAGTTGAAGAGATATTAAATGACAACAAACTCAGAAAGTTTTTTGGTATTAATTAGTGAATACGTATACCATGACATATAAGATGCTGGTAATTTATGCATATGCACGAATTACCAGGATACAGTATAAATAAAAGTTTTCCACAGGTTTGGGTAAGGTGGTAGTGATTTTTAAAAATAGTGGCGATATAATCAGGGTAACATGAGCAAGTTATCACAAGGTGTGATTTTTGTTTTTCTATTAGTCGCAACGCTACTAACTTCTCCTTTTTATGTGTATGCCTCTACTGAGGTTTTTGATGATGTGACTGTTGATACTACTTGGACTGTTGCAGAGAGTCCTTATGTTATTAACTTTCCGACTACAGTTTATCCTGGGGCAACGCTCTCTATTGATCCTGGTGTTGTTGTAAAGTTTGAAGGTTCGGGGAGTTTGGTGGTTGAAGGTGCACTCCAAGCTGCAGGTACAACCTCGGAGAAAATTCACTTTACTTCAATCAAAGATGACTCTGTCGGTGGCGACACCAATGCAGATGGGGCAAGCACTCTGCCTAGTGTGTCTGACTGGCAGGGGATACTGTTTATGAATGCATCCAGTCCGTCTACTGTTGCCAATGCAGAGGTGAGGTTTGCTGGTGTTGGTATCGAGAACCATGGGTCAGATATATCTGTGTCCGACACTGTACTTAGTAATTTAAATTCTGGCATCATTTCTTTTGCGAGTGAAGATATGCTTACTAATGTTTCTTTTTCAAATATCGGCCAGTCCGCCTTACTGTTGTTTGATAATAGTGAAGCTAATGTAAACAATCTCTCACTAGTGGATTTAGGGGAATTTGCTGATGGTATAAACTTGTTCTCCAACTCGGTGCTCAGACTCGACAACTCAACTCTCTCTGGTTCACTCAATACTTCTGGAGTTTCAGTATATGAAGGTTCTGATGTGTACATCGATGGGTCTATAATTTCTGGCTTTAACACTGCTTTTGCTGATTACGGGAGTGGAAGCTTTGGCCCCGATTCGATAAGTATAAAAAATAGTCAGATAAAGAATAATAAAGTAGGTATTCAACTTTTTGCTAATGATTCTATTTTGTCGGTTTCTAAAAATACAATTCATGACAATACTATAAACGGAGTTGAGTCATATGCCGAGTTTACAGCAAACCTGAAGAACAATTTCTGGAGTGACCCTACTGGTCCTTATAATGAATTCTCGAATCCTGAAGGCCTCGGCAATGGAGTCTTTTATATTCCTGACTACAACAACGTCTTATTTAAACCATGGCTTGCAAGCTGGCCAAGTGAACCCGCGCCTTGTTGCTC
>CAZMZT010000026.1:0-3309 GCA_964571085.1 uncultured Candidatus Saccharibacteria bacterium | reverse complement strand
GAGATACACAGATATTCAAGCACTTTACTCATCATCTACATGAGTATGGCTTGCCGATACTTCGAGTGGGGACAGGGCTCAACTTGATGGTGCTTGGATTTACAGAGAAGATCCTAGCTCCTTCGCTCACAGATAACTTCTTGGCAAACTATCATTGGAACTTTATGCCAGCATTAGGGTTCGAGCATTTTACAAACTACTGGTTTGCTTTCTCTGCTGGAGTAGTGGAAGTACTGTTTGGGCTGTTCTTTATTTTTGGTTTCATAACTCGTACTACTACTGTAGTGCTTGCAGTTTTCTTGGTTACAACCCTTGTACTGCTTGGACCACTAGAACTGATAGGTCACCTACCACACTTCTCGATCGCTATCGTGCTCTTTGTCCTAGGTTCGGGTTCAAGACTAATCTTACTTAGAAAGAAAAACTAGATATAATGACAAAATAACTATATAATATACTTATGACAATGATTCAAACATTACTGCAGACAATATGGGCTTCAATACTACTTATGGGCTGGGTACAGGTTGCTATCGCTGTAGTGGTAATCGCTATAATCTCTAAATTCCAGCCACTCCTCGGCACACTCGCCGCACTACTATTTATCGCATACTTAGCGCATTGGATATAGTCCGTAAAAAATGAAACCAAAAATAAAAAATTATGAGATAGTTATAGCTCTGATCATTGTTGCGAACATACTTATTTTTATATTTTTCTCTAAAGGATTAGAGGGATTTATCGTCGACTACACCGTAGAAGTTCAACAAACAAATGGCTTGAATTAAGTTTGTAAAATATGTCACTATCAAATCACAAAAAACATACAATACTTGCGAGCATACTAGCGCTAACTGTCGTCTCTGTGGTAGGTATATGGAGTTCTATATATGTTGGTAACAGGATAGACAGTAGCGAACGCGAAGGACTCCTACTTCGTGCAGGCACTATATCAAAGATGGTCGACCATAAGGCCATCAGAGACCTCTCTGGTGGAGAGTCTGACCTGACTAAGCCATCTTATGAGAAATTCAAATCTATGTTTGAAGAAATTCATAAGCTCAATACTGACACTAGGTTTGTGTACTTGATGGGTCTGCGCGATGGAAATCAGTTCTTCTATGTAGATTCTGAAAAGTCTACATCTCCAGATTATTCTCCTCCTGGTCAATTATATGCAGATGCCACTCCGACAGATATTTTCAATCACATAAATGCGATACCTTACACAAATGGACCTTACTCTGATCAGTGGGGGACATGGATCTCAGCTTATGCTCCAGTAGTAGACAAAGAAACACAGGAAGTTCTCGCTATTGTCGGTATGGATGTCGATGCAGATGGTCTAACTTCCAAGGTGTGGCTTGCTCAAAAGGCTGTACTTGCCATATCAATACTCGTACTACTTGTCACCCTTCTTTTGATAACACGCATTCGCAAATCAGACGCATACAGCGAGGAACTTGAGAAAGCAAACCAAGATTTGTCTGCTGACAAGGACTACCTACTAGAAGTAGAGCATATAGCTCGCCTAGGGCAGATAACCTGGAATACAAATAAAAACGAAGTTACTATAAATAAAATTGTTATGGACCTTGTTGGAGCCAAGCAGTCCAAAGTATCTCTGGATAGTCTGCTGGAATATGTTAATAGGGATGATATTTCTAGAATCAAGAAGGAGATAGAGTCTATCCACGATGACGCATCTTTTATGACTCTCAAGTACCGTGTTACTAGCCCTGATAAGACGGAACATTCTATGGTGTCACTTTGTAAGATAAAGCGTGACCCAAAGGGGGCTATCATGAGGGTAGTATGTACTGCACAGGATATCGGCGATACACATAATTTGGCCTAGTTCCCTAAAATTACAGGTATGCTATAATATAAGTACGGGTCGTTTATAAACCGTATTGTAATCTCGATTATTTCTATGGTAAAAGGCGAACATTAAAAAAGAAAGTTTATATTTTCTTTCAAAGAGACAGCAAAGAGAAATCTAATGCTGTCTCTTTGTTTATTTATGTATAATGTAAATTATGAATAGTCAGATAGAACCAACTATAAAACAAGGCAAATGTTCGTATTGCGGAGACGCCCAAGTAAACCACAAAGCTTACTATCTAGAGAACCTATTCTCGTCGTTTGTTGAAGCACACATGGTCCGCGCTACACAGCTGGCACCGTGGTTTATCAAAGACTTCGCTACTTGGGTACCTATAGGGCTTTTTAATGCACTCAGAAAACTATCTTTAGCTAAGTTTTCTCCGGATATGGAAAAGGCAAGCTCGTTTCGCTCTCGTGTTATATGGGAAGAAGCGCAGAGGCGAGGTATATATATGGAGCAAATAATATTGGGTAAAAAGCCACTAGATTGGTATAGAGCAAATATAAATGGCAAGATGATTTACTTTGAAAGCATCCCTATTCGTCCTGAATTCCTAGATCTCAAGAAGGACTGGGATAACAAAATAGTACTCAAGAAAGAACTTATGAAGCATGGTATTCCAGTTCCAGAATTTTTAAATCTAAAGACTAGGAATTCTAAGAAACTGAGCAAGATTTTCAATAAACTTAAACTGCCAGTCATAGTAAAGCCACGTGTGGGTTCACGTTCAAGGCACACTATTACCAACATCAAAACTCTTGATCAATTCAAGCACGGTGTGTCTATAGCTGGGCAAATATCTCCACATCTTGTTGTTGAAGAGCACCTATATGGTAGTGTTTGTCGAGCAACTGTCGTGGGTGGCAAACTCGCTGGGTTCTACAGGGGTCAAGTACCTTCTGTGGTTGGTGATGGCAAGAAAACAATAAGAGAACTTATAAAAGAAAAGGATTTAAATCGTAATGCTAGAGTACAAAGCGTTCGAGTGGGTGAGGAGCTCTACTCGCATATAGAGAGAGAGGGTTTTAGTATTGACGATGTTTTGCCAGAAAATGTTTCTCTAAACCTTTCTCATCGCAATGGCCGGCTGTTTGGTGGCACAACCAAAGAAATGATAGACGAACTACATCCAAGTTTTATTCCTATACTCGAGAAGGCTGCTGATGTCATTGGACTTTCTGTTGCAGGTTTCGACTGCATCATCCCTGATCCGACAAAGGATGAAAGTTCTCAAAGATGGGGGATCATCGAATGCAACACTCTGCCGTTTATAGATTTGCACTACTATGCTCTCGAAGGTAAGCCTCGCAACATCGCTGGTATGATCTGGGATTTGTGGAAGTAAAATCAATGCGCCACAGCAAAACCCACAACCTTTTTTGCGCCAGCATTTTTTAAAATTTTCATTAGTTCAAGCAGAG
>CAZMZT010000025.1:3385-4508 GCA_964571085.1 uncultured Candidatus Saccharibacteria bacterium | reverse complement strand
TTTGACAAAGCCAATAAACCTGATAATATAGACAAGTAGCCGTAGAAAGTAGGCATCCATAAGTCCTACCGAGGTCGAACTCCATTATCCGAGAGGGTATATGGACTACGCAACGGCCCGAAAGGGTCATTTTTCATTTAACAAACAAAATATGCCAATTACATTAGACAAAAAGAAGGAACTAGTGACAGGGTTAGAAAAGTCACTAAAAGGTGCCAAGTCAGTTGTCTTTGTGAAGTTCGATAAGTTGACAGTATCACAAGTAAACACACTCCGCAGGAATCTGCAGAAAGAAGGTGTGGGGTACAGTGTTGCCAAGAAGACTTTGCTCAAGCGTGCGCTCTCTGTCGGAGGCCTTACTGGTGAACTACCAGAAATGCCAGGACAAATAGCGATCGCTTATGGAGAGGATCTACTCTCACCAGCTCGTGAAGTTCTCGCATTTGCGAAAGCAAACAAAGAGAACATCTCTATAGTTGGAGGAGTCTTCGAAGGAAAGTACATGAATGCGAGTGAGATGATGTCGATAGCGACAATCCCTCCACTTCAGACTCTCCGTGGAATGTTCGTCAACCTTATCAACTCACCAATCCAGCGTATGGCTGTGGTGCTTGATCAGATAGCATTAGCAAAACAATAATTATTAATTTCATTTAGGCTCCGCAAATTCTATTCTGAAAAAAGTCCTCGGGGGAAGTCACCAGACATTTTTTCATAAAAGGATTTGCTACGCTACAAAATATATGTCAGAAGAAACAAAAGTAGAAGTTCCAGCAAAGTTCAAAGACATCGTTGCGAAAATCGAAGAGATGTCAGTTATAGACTTGCACGAACTCGTAAAGGTATTGGAAGAAAAGTTCGGAGTATCAGCAGCTGCAGTTGCAACTGCAGGCCCAGCCGCCGCTGGTGCAGGTGAAGCAGCTGAAGCTAAAGACGCTTTCACTGTAGAACTTACATCTGCAGGTGAGCAGAAGATCGCAGTTATGAAGGTAGTCAAGGAAGTCCTAGCCCTTGGTCTCAAGGAAGCAAAAGACCTCGTTGATGGCGCTCCATCTGTACTTAAAGATGGTATGAAGAAAGCAGAAGCTGATGACTTCAAGAAGAAGCTTGAAGAAGCTGGTGC
>CAZMZT010000025.1:1824-3285 GCA_964571085.1 uncultured Candidatus Saccharibacteria bacterium | reverse complement strand
CTAAAGTTACTCTTAAATAATCTTTATTTAATTAAAAACATCCCACAATTGTGGGATGTTTTTAATTATGGTACAAATAATCAATATGCAAGAAAACCATGATAAGAAGATTGCGATTATTTCTGTTTACGATAAAACCAACATCCAAGGATTCGCCCGTGAACTCGTATCACTAGGCTACACCATCATCTCATCTGGAGGCACTGCCAAAGTTTTGCAAGACGCTACTATCCCAGTCATAGACACTGCGGATTTCACAGGACTTCCGGCAATGCTCAGCCATCGAGTTGCTACACTCCACCCGAAGATCTATGGTGGACTTTTGGCGATGGATACAGACGAGCATAAAGCTGAACTTCTAAAAGCAGACTATGAATGGATAGACCTTGTCTGTGTGGACTTCTATCCACTGAAAGAAGAGATTGCAAAAGAAGGCTCAAACATAGAATCTGTCCGAGAAAAGACAGACATCGGTGGACCAACTATGGTCCGTGCGGGAGGCAAAGGTATGCGAGTGTCTATTTGTGATGCATCAGACCGACCGAAAGTCATCGAATGGCTCAAAGCAGGGGAACCAGACAAAGAAAAGTTTATTCAGGAGCTTTCTGCGAAAGCTGAGTTTGTGGTAGCCAAGTACTGCGCAGTGTCTGCAGGCTACCTGAGTGAAAACAAATACCAAAGTCTGTTTGGTGAACGCTACCAGCAACTTCGCTATGGAGAGAATGCATATCAAACACCTGCATACATAGTAAAGACCGACAGCAGCGAGTATCCGCTAGCAATGCATAAGTTTACGATCCACACAGGCAACCCAAGTATGATCAATATAACTGATGTTGATCGAGGACTTAAAGCCATCACTCACATAGGTGCTGGCATGGACAAGAACTTTGACACTGTGCCTTTCATAGCTCTTGGGCTCAAGCACGGCAATGCTTGTGGTGCTAGTATTGCAGATACTACTGATGATGCAATTATTAAAATGCTCAATGGTAACCTAAAGTCAATCTTTGGTGGAGCAATAATAGTAAACTTTGAGATTACGAAAGATTTAGCTGAGCTTCTAATAATGCACAACACAAATGGCAAGCGTCGTCCGCTCGATGTCATCGTAGCGAGCTCTGTGACAGAAGAAGCGATACAAGTTCTCAAAAGGCAAAACGATCGATGTCTAGTTATGACCAACAGTGCTCTTGATTCACTTTCTGAAGCGAGTCTAGATCACACTCCACAAGTACGCCAAGTCACAGGTGGTGACTGGATCGAGCAACCCAACCATACTTATATCTTAGATCTTTCAGATAAAGAAAATATCAAATACTACGGAGCAAATCAAAAACAAGGCGAAGAGAAAGCAAAGCTAGATCTCGATACTATACTCGGGTGGGGGATTGCAACTTCAAGCAACAGTAACACCATCACACTTGTGCGTGACGGTATGCTCATCGGTAACGGAGTTGG
>CAZMZT010000025.1:0-1724 GCA_964571085.1 uncultured Candidatus Saccharibacteria bacterium | reverse complement strand
ACACTTGATAGGAAAAGGAAGAAGGCGTATACTAGTCTCTATATGGAAACACTGGCTAAACTATTCGGAGGGACTGCACGAGTGAAGATTATGCGACTTTTCTTGCTCAATGGTGGGAGCGCATTTGAAGTAGATGAAATAGTAAGCCGTAGCCGGGTTACCAAGCCAAATGCACGTAAAGAAATCAACGCACTTTCTGCGATGGGCTTTATCAAGCAAAGAGTCCTTGTTCGCGAAGGGTATAGAGGTACCAAGAAGAAGGTAAATGCATGGCAGCTAAACTCAAGTTTCCAGTACCTCGACGCTGTCCGCGACCTGCTTGTGGACCCACACCTTCTCCTCCAAGATGACCTCACTGCTAGGTTCCGACCGATAGGTAAGATCAAGCTCATGGTAGTTTCAGGTGTATTTATCGGCGATGATAAAAGCCGCGTAGATATACTACTAGTAGGGGACAAACTCAAGAAGAATATACTTCAGCAGGTCATCAAAGGCCTTGAAGCCGAGATAGGCAAAGAGCTCGACTACGTCGTTTTTGATACCAACGAGTTTAAATACCGCCTAGATATGTATGACAAACTAGTTTGCGACATCTTAGACCTACCCCATGAGAGCCTTATAGACGTAGGGCAGTTATCCACATACGTTTCTAAAAAATAGCCAAATTTGGTATAATAATAGGGTACTTTAAAAGGTCGAAGCTTTATAGGTACTTTTATCACAACAAGAGAGGATCGTATGAGTGAGTAATCTCAATCATAACGTCCGAACGATGTTGGGACAAGATTCTCTTATTATTAAGTTTTGTTAACAAACCTATTATGATGTTTATACAAAATTGGGGAGGAGTGTTTACTGAGTCACTACTAAATCTTTGGTATGGGTTCATAAGCTTCGTACCTAGTCTATTGGGCGCTATCATTCTTTTTATTATCGGTTGGGTAGTCGGTGGTGTTGTCGGTAAAGCAATCTCACAAGTTGTGACTGCTCTTAAAGTCGACAAGCTTTTTGAAAGTGCTGGTGCCAACGACCTTATGGGTCGTGCTGGTATGAAGCTCAATGTGGGTGGATTCCTTGGTGGCGTTGTGAAGTGGTTTATCGTTATCGTATTCCTCATGGCATCACTTGAGATCATGGGCCTTACACAGGTCAACGACTTCCTTCGTGAAGCAGTTCTCTACTACTTACCAAAGGTAGTTATCGCAGCGCTAGTTCTTATCATTGCAACAGTTATCTCTGATGTAATGAAGAAGCTTGTTCAAGCTTCAGCACAAGCAGCAAATGTACGCTCAGCAGTAATGCTCGGCTCAGTTGCTCGCTACGCTATCTGGACTTTCGCATTTATCATCGCTCTATCTGAGCTTGGTATCGCGACAGCATTTATGCAGATACTATTTACTGGACTTGTTGGTGCACTTGCTATCGCATGTGGACTTGCATTTGGTCTCGGAGGCAAAGACGCAGCTGGCCGTGCAGTAGATCGTTTCTCAAAAGACATGTCTACAAAGATGTAATATTTAGGGGTAAAACCACTAGTTTACATACAAAAAGCCCTTCATTTGAAGGGCTTTTTGTATGTCCAGAAATATTACAGTAAATCCTTGACTTCTATATAGGCTTAGTATAGAATAGACCCACGATGTTAATGAACAAAAATCATCCAAATCTGCGGAGAAGTTAAACCTCTACTGGTTTTCCTTTGTCCGCCGAAAGGCGGTTTTTTA
>CAZMZT010000024.1:0-4885 GCA_964571085.1 uncultured Candidatus Saccharibacteria bacterium | reverse complement strand
TTATCGAAATTTAACAGTTTAGTCACAGTGACTACCCTAAGACACATTCCTGGTATGAATTTAAACCGATCTGAAATTAAAAACGACCTGTTCCGACAATATAATTTCTCTCTCAAGAAATATCTACCAATGATATAAGTGTTTTACATGGTGCTCACTCATTAATAACATGAGTTTAACCGCAATAATAATCTCTGTCCTCGCGCTCGTAGTAGGAGTGGGGGTTGGGTATTACTTGCGCCTCATCATCTCGCTTGGCAAGAAGGGCTCAATGGAGCTCGAGATCAAGCAGATAATGCTCGGTGCAAAAGAAGAAGCACAGAAAGTGCTCGATGAAGCCAAGAAGAAAGCAGAAGAAAAGGTCGAGGAATCACAACTTGAAGCCAAGAAGAAAGAAATCGAGTGGAAAGAAACCGAACATAGACTTATCAAGAAGGAAGAGCTCCTAGATGCTCGCCAAGTTGAAATCGATCGCGAAGTAGAGAACATCAAACTCAAAGTCGAAGAAGTAAAGAAAGTCAAAGAGCGCGTCGACGGCATGCAAGCCGAGAAAGAGAAAGAACTCGAGAAAGTCGCCCACCTATCAGTGGACGATGCTAAAGGTGTGCTATTTAAAGGCATCGAAGAGCGGTACGAAGAAGACTTGCTAGTCCGAATGCAAAAGATGGAGACAGCCAACTCTGAGAAGCTAGACCGCAGAGCCAAAGACATCTTGGCCTCATCTATCAACCGCCTCGCATCTTCGACAGCATCTGAAATGATGACTACATCAGTGAACATTCCTAACGATGAAATCAAAGGCAAGATCATTGGTAAAGAAGGTCGCAACATCCGCGCATTTGAGCGTGCAGCTGGTGTCGAGCTCATCATCGACGAGACTCCAGGTGCCATAGTTATATCTTCATTTGATCCAGTTCGCAGACAAGTCGCCCGCCTCGCACTCGAGAACCTCATCCTCGATGGTCGCATCCAGCCAGCCAAGATAGAAGAAGTGGTAGTCAAAGCCCAAGAAGACATAAACAAGATAATCAAAGACAAAGGTGACCAAGCAGTCTATGAGTGTGGCATCTTCAACCTCGACCCACGTATAGTAGCCATCGTAGGCCGACTATACTTCCGCACTAGTTATGGTCAGAACGTCCTCCAGCACTCTATCGAGATGGCACACATCGCAGGTATGCTTGCTGAGGAACTTGGCGCAGACCTACAGATAGCAAAAGCAGGTGCACTGGTACACGACATCGGTAAAGCCCTCGACCATGAAGTCCAAGGCACTCACATCGACATCGGTATCCGCATCCTACAGAAGTTTGGTGCAGACCCACGCATCATTACAGCTATGAAGAGCCACCACGATGACTGCCCACATGAATCTATCGAAGCAGTCATAGTTCAGACAGCTGACCACATCTCTGGTGGCCGCCCTGGTGCTCGACGTGACTCTGTCGAGAACTATATCAAGCGCTTGCAAGACCTCGAAGCTATCACGAAAACATTTGACGGTGTAGAGAAGTCATACGCCCTCGCTGCAGGCCGTGAGATCCGTATCTTTGTCACTCCAGAGAAGGTCAATGACGTCGAAGCCAAGAATATGGCTCGCGACATCGCCAAGAAGATCGAACAAGAACTCAAATACCCTGGTGAAATCAAAGTTACAATGATAAGAGAGAACAGGATAGTAGAGTACGCTAGATAAATCATAAATAAAACCCCTCGATGTTCGAGGGGTTTTATTCTGAGCGCTTAAGAACAAGTAAGTGTAAGTGGAAATGTCCTGGAACTGTCTGCCCTTTTGGCAAGTTCTCCCAGACGACTTCATAATGTTCGTTAAGGTATGTTTCCTTCAAAAACTCTATCTCCTTTTCTTCTTCTGGTGTAAGCAGCCGCCAGTCGAACGGCACAATTCTCTTTGTCACAATCATATGGCTCGTGCTGGCAATACCATCATAAGGAAACGCATTTTCAATAATAACCCAATGATCGAACTCTTTAACAATGACATGGCTCCCATCCAAGAAGGATATGCTTAATTGACCTTCTTCCCTCCTTTTTTCCATAGTTTTTATATACAGATCCATCATCTCAGGAGTACGTAGTAATGTTTTAGTTATAGGCTTCATGGGTAAGATTATATCATAGAAAAAAACCTCAAATGAAGTAGAAGGGGCGTTTTTTATGGTCTTTTACTTAAAATTAGGAAAGTAAACAGCAATATTGTCAACTTCCCAGGATGCTTGTGTTAAAATCCCCTTGGTATATAATGAGATTACTCCTGTTTATAGGAACACGTTTGCAAACGGTCGAACATTATTCAGAAAAATTCTTATTATTTTTTGAAAGAAAAGTATAAGAACGAAAATCGATGAATAAACAAGCATTAGTTGAATGGGTTCACGGCAAGATCGGCGGTACAAAGGTACAGGCAGAAGAAGTTGTGAACGGTATGTTTGATGCTATCGTTGCTACTTTGAAGAAAGGCGGCGAGGTATCTATTGCAGGTATTGGTATCTTCTCAGTCAAGGATCGTGCAGCTCGTATGGCTCGCAATCCAAAGACAGGTGAAGCTGTCAAAGTCGCTGCAACAAAGGTTCCAAAGTTCCGAGCAGCAAAAGCTCTAAAAGACGCTGTAAAATAATTATATAATACAGATTAAAACACCACTCTATTCTATCTATGAGTGGTTTTTTAATGCGTGGTGGTATAATTAAATAAAATCATTACTTACAATTAAAAACTCTGGCTATGAAATTTAGTATGCAAAAATCAGCAATGTTTATCGACTTGGAAAAAAGAGTCGATAATTACTTTTTAGATAATAAAATATCTAAAACCGGTGACTGGAGATTGTATACTAAAACAATCTTCTGGTTAGCCTTGTACTTTTGGTCATATACTTCTTTGATTATCGTACCCCCTACAGAAACCTGGAAATTGATTTCTCTATGCCTTATCCATGGATTGTCATGGGCAGGGATTGGATTTAACGTGGTTCACGATGCAGCACATGGAAGCTATAGTGAAAATAAATTCTTAAACTACATTATTTCTCATTTTTTTGATTTACTAGGTGTTAGCAATTTTATGTGGCGTAGAAAGCACAATATTGCTCACCATACCTATGTAAACATCGAAGATGAGGATGATGACATTGAAACACTAGGGGCAATGCGTCTAAGCCCAAACCAAGAATGGAAATTTTACCACATATTCCAAGCATTCTACGCTACTCCCCTCTATTCATTGTTGTATATACTTTGGATCTCCAAAAAAGATTTAGAGAAGTACAAAACTAGGCTTGTGGGAAATACAAACATCCCAGAGATGGATAATGTAGACAGATTCCTTTTTTGGTTCTTCAAATGTTTATACCTAGTCATATATTTCTTGATTCCAATCTTAGTATGGGGATCAGTAGCATTAGTCGGCTGGCTTATTGCGGCAGGCATATGTGGGATAACTATTAGTTTAGTATTCCAACTTGCACACATTGTTCGTAAAACACAGTTCCCGATTCCAGTGAATGACAAGATCGAATCCAGTTTTGATTTACATCAAATCGAAACAACTTGTGATTTTGCTACAAACAACTGGCTAGTATGCTGGCTCGTTGGTGGTTTGAATTTTCAAGTGATTCATCATCTGTTCCCTAAAATAAGCCATGTGCATTATAAAGCCATCCAAAAGATAGCTTTGGTTGCATTCAAAGAGTATGGTTTAAAATATAACCATTACAATACTCTCACTGGAGCAATATTTAATGGTCACTTTGGTCACTTATGGGACATGGGTAAAAAGCCTATAGTTGCGAAAGCGGCATAATTAATCGTCGCTAGAATGCGATGCAGTTGTAGAGTAGGTTACCTATTGGTGGCCTACTTTTTTATTTATAAATAAATTGTTTTTAACTGTGGATATGCTAAGATAGATAAGTATTTTTCGGGGTGTAGTACACCGGTAGTATACGCGGTTTGGGACCGTGAGAACAGGGTTCAATTCCCTGCACCCCGACATGGTTTTTGGGTATAATACGTTCTGTTAGCAAATTGCGGGATTAGTTTAGTGGTAGAACTACAGTTTTCCAAACTGTTGGCAAGAGTTCGATTCTCTTATCCCGCACTATAAAATAATATTCTCTATAGTCCTCACTCTCGCCTTTCTGTTTTCAATATCTAGATACACCAGCAACAGGTCAAACTGCCAAGGTGTGTTCCCTATCCTTTTATGGATCAAGTATGTCTGGATTGTCCTTGAGAGCCGTTTGAGCTTCCAGGGGTGCATATTCTCTTCTGGACGCTTGGTGAAAGGATTATCGTCTTTAAATTCAGGGAGTGTTCCACATGAAACAGACTTAACCTCAATGAAGTACAACTTCCCTTCCTTTTCTGTGATTATGTCTATCTCTCCCCATTTCTTTGTATAATTCCTTTCTTGTATAGTAAATCCATGTTTCATGAGAAACGTGCAGGCAACTTCCTCTCCTAATTCCCCTATTTTTTGTGATTTTGATGTAAATTTCTTCATATTTACAAATGTTACATGTGTAACCCTTATTAGAGTGTTTCACGTGAAACACTTATTTGATTTATAGGACAAAGATATACCCTAAAAGTCCTGTCCTTCAATAATAACCTTACAAAATAACGATATTTCAGATATTTCTCACAGTAACTGTATTACGAATCTTTAGTAAAATAGTGTCTTTTATGCACAATGCACACATACTTATCCACAAAGTTATTGATTTTAAAGGTTTTTTCGAGTGGAAAAGGACGTGTAAAAGTCACTTAATACTGCATACTTATCAAAGACATATATACTAGATTTTAAAACTGTGCGGGATAGGAGAATCGAACTCCTGTCTCATCCTTGGCAAGGACGTGTTCTA
>CAZMZT010000023.1:0-5029 GCA_964571085.1 uncultured Candidatus Saccharibacteria bacterium | reverse complement strand
TTGGTTTAATAATTATTTACTTGTTCCATCATCGACAAGACCTTCGTCGAGAGAAACTTCATCTTCAGATATTGTATCACTATTTGATTCTTCGTCACTAGACACTACTTCCTCAGATGCTGTACCTTTGATGTCTATTCTCCATCCTGTGAGCTTGGCTGCGAGGCGGACGTTCTGACCACCTTTACCGATAGCGAGCGATAGCTGATCAGCGGCTACTTCTACGACTGCTTTGTGTTCTTCTTCGTTGACTACTATATCGAGTGCATGTGCAGGAGAAAGAGCACTTGAGATGTATGTAGATGGATCTGCAGACCAAGGTATGATGTCGATCTTCTCGCCACCAAGCTCACTCATGACTGTAGTTACGCGGATACCTTTCTGTCCTACACATGAACCTACTGGGTCCACATGGTCGTCGTTGGAGTACACTGCGATCTTGGATCTTGATCCTGCTTCACGAGCGATGGCTTTGATCTCTACTACGCCACCTGCTATCTCTGGAGCTTCCATCGCAAAGAGTCCTTCGATAAGTTGAGGATGAGTGCGAGAGAGCTTCAAGTTTACTCCACGAGGAGTCTCCTCTACAGAGTATAGGTATGCACGGATGCGCTCACCACGGCGGTAGAATTCACCCGGTATCTGTTCTTCAGGAAGGATGATACCAGTCGCACGGTTGAAGTCGATGTAGACTATGCCACGCTCAACTTTCTGGACGAAACCGTTGATGATCTCGCCTTCTTTACTACCGTACTCGTCGATAATAGCGCCACGCTCTGCTTCGCGGATCTTCTGGATGATAACTTGCTTGGCTGTCTGAGCTGCGATGCGACCGTAGTCGTCTTTGGCTTCAAGAGGGAATACTATCTCTTCTTCGAGCTTGGCGTCGCTCTTTATCCTTTTGGCATCTTCTAGAAGGATGTGGTGCTCTTCGTTGAAGCGAACTCTCTCGTCGTCTTCGGCTATCTCTTCTTCGTCTTCTTCATCTGTAGTCATGCGGACAAGGGATTCGTCGACAACTATCTTTACTTGCCAGAATTCCATCTTACCGTCTTCGATATCTATAGTTGCACGTATGATTTGGCCTTTCTTGCCGTAATCTTTCTTGTATGCAGCAGCGAGGGCTTGCTCGATAGCGTCGATGATTTTCTCTCGAGGGATTTTGCGCTCTTGTTCGAGTTGCTCGAGAGCCGATTTCATTGTTTTGAGGTCTAACATATATAGCTTTTAGCACTTGGCGATTAGCGTCTAGCTAGTGCCGTATGCTTTTTATTAAATTTTAATTAAAAAAGTCCTGTTCGGACAGAACGGACTAATATGCGTATACTACTATATAGAGGGTGTTTGGTCAATCCGATGGCAGTTAATGACTTAAGGCCTAAATTCATGCAAAATCCCTAAATCCGGATCTGGGGATAAAATGGGGATAAATAAGCTTGTAGATCTTGACAAAATCAGATTTAGGGGTTATACTTGACATAAGGTTAATTATGCTGTCTAAGGCGTAAAAAGTACGTTGAAAATAGGTTTTAGGTTTATTCGAAAGGCAATTCCCACCTTGTAATATAAGGCTGGAATCGTCTTTCGAGTAAAAATTTTCCTAAAACTAAATAAAAATAAGCAGTTATGAAACAAACAGTAAGCCTGGTAAGGGCACTTTCTTTCTTACCCGTATTAATGCTGCTGGTTGTTACCAGCTGCACACCTGATAAAATTGAACCCAACCCTGTTGACGTTTGCCCCAATTTACCCGGGGTACAAACGAACGCAGCGGAGTGTCAACCTATACCGGGCGCACCATACCTCAATGTGTTTCTTTCCAGAGACACGGCATGGTATGCAGACACGGTAAAATGTACTTTTAGTTCGGATGGAGTTGTTTTTCTTAATGGCAGCTCTGAGATTTCTAACCCTGTAGTATCCACTAATATTACAGCCCCGGTAAGCTACCAGCTTACCGCCACAAAGACTGTGAATGGGGTTACAAGTCCTACAACTAAAAGGGATGTTAATATTCCAGTTCGAACTCCTTTCATCACAGATTTCTGCTGGAATTTCATGTCGAATGACTATGGTAAGTGGAAAAACACTGCCGTGTCAGTCAATGGTGTACCAAAACCAGAGTTGGTGGATAATTCAGGCGATGTCTGGGTACATCGTCCAAATGGAATAAGAAACAAGGTAACTCCTTCTGGAAACTCAACCCCCTCATTTTATGAGATAAGGGTTTCTGGTCCGGATACCTTTGTAACTCTTGGTCTGCCTGCAACTCCTGGCGGTCCGCCAAATGAGTGGAAAATCGAGAGCCTCAACAGCTCAACCTGGGTCATATCTAAAGTCAGTGGTGGATCTACCTTGGTCGCCACGTATCAAAAAGTTCTCTAATCAGCGTTTTGATCTTAAATTCAGCATCTCTTCTTTACCGAAGAGATGTTTTTTATTACCCGACTTAATTTTGTGGATAACTTTTCCTACTACATATTTTCCATGGGTGTTATACTAATGTAGTAGTAACTAAATAACTTTATATATACATGACTCTATTTAAAAACATTCTCTCTAGTTTATTTGTTTTTCTTTTATTAATATCACCAGCTTTTTCTTATGCTGTTGAACCTGCTCCGGCAACCCCTACTAGTACAGCTACACTCGTATCAGAGGTAGATATACGTGATGCACGCATAATGTCCCAAGAAGGGAACACTTTCAATATCGCTTTTAGCATTGTAAACGGTAAAGGTTTGCAGTCAGGAGTCAAATACGGAGTACAGCTTATACCAGAGACAGGTAAATATATAGCAGACGAGAAGGCCTATGATGAGTCAGTAACTCTGTATGAAAACAGCACTGAGAAGAGAGAGATAGTTTACAAAGCCCCTAGTCAACTCAGTGGGTCTTACAACCTCATGTTAACTAGTGGTAATGAGAACAACTTCCCGTTCGGTATGGCACTACTAGGCAAAGTCAAACTCTCTCCAGCATCAAAAGGTGTAACTATAGACAATAGTTCATGTTTCCTTCAAATAGAAGGCGAGAAGGCGAGTCCTAAATATACACTTACACAGTATGTAGACATAGATGACGAAGAAATCCTAAAGTTAACTTGTACAGCTACAAATACTACTGACAAAGCCCTATCATTGACACCATTTTTTGAAACTAAACACTATAATGTATTTGGCAAACCAGCTCAACAGAGTGGAGGGGACTATACTCCTATAACTTTCAAAAAAGCGGAGAAGAAAACTTTTTCTATAAAACTTCCAAGAGGTACAACTCCGCAGTTCTATGACATAAAAGTGTCACTTGTAGGAGCTGATACTTCTTCGAATGCAGTAAAAGCAAACTACATAGTCCGAGGTATAAGTGGAATATTGCAAAAACTTTCTTTAGATAAGGATTACTATAGTATGGGAGACAAAGGAATGGTTACTGTGTTATGGTCAGCATCTGCAGGCAACTTTGCTAGAAGTGGATTAAAGTATTCTTCCGCTCCAAAGGTTTCATTTAATGCCAAGATAACAAACAAGAATGGTGTAAACTGTACTTCACCTATCGAGCAAGCTCTAACTCGCACTGGCCAAGATCCTCAGACTATAATTGAGTTTAAATCAAAGTTGTCATGCATAAATCCGAAAGTATCTGCAACTCTCACAGATGATAAAGGCAATGTGCTCGACCAGAAAGAGTTTAGCTTCACGACAAGTGAAGGTAGCATGCCAAAACCTATGAGTTCAAAATCAGTACTCATTATAGTCATGATTGTGGTTGCTGTCGTAGTCATTACTATACTTATGAAGAAGAATAGAAAATCTTAATTTCTTAAGTTAAAGTAGATAATGAAAAACCTCTCAAGAAACATCAAATATTCAATCTTCACCCTCACCTTAATAGTTACAGGATTTGTATTCACTAACCCTACAGAAGCTGGTCAGTACACTTATGGTTGTGCAGATGGTGGAACAGTCACTTCCAATGTGGCCATTTCACCTACTGGCCCTTTCTCTGCTGGATCTACAACTCCTTTTGATGTTTTTATAAGTTCTATTACATCTACATGTAGTTCCAGAGCTATAACTCTCACTGCTCAGAACAATACCGGCACAGTTCATACCTTAGTCAACCAGACATTCACTGGAACTATTGGTCCGTTCTTTGATACTGTAAACTTCGCAGCTCCTTCTACCGCTGGAACATACGCAGTGCACTTTATTACAGGAGTGGATGAACCGGTAGGTATTTATCAATCTTATTCTAATTTTACTAATCTTGGAGCAATCATAGGTATATGTCGTGTTTATGGAGCTAATAATCAAGGAGAACTAGAAACTGGATATTTTATTGCTACTAGAGATGTAGATACAGAACAGAATGCCGCAGCACGTGGAGTAACGAGAGTGGAAGTTGATTATAATATAACTACAGACAATCAGGACCCACCTGGAGGTCCTCCAGGAGGTAATTATCAGACTACTCATATGATAGCCACTTTTTATCCAGGAGAACTTGAAGTCGAGGTTCCTGTTGTTGGTGGTCATCTTAATCATGATGCGGGAGGATTTTGCTCTGCTATTGTGAATGGTGATGGTTATGGAGGAACCTATATTCAAGAATACTTTTAATTTTAAAACAAATGAAAAAAATAAATATTTTCAAAAACATCAAATATTCAATCTTCACCCTCACCTTAATAGTTACAGGATTTGTATTCACTAACCCTACAGAAGCTGGTCAGTACACTTATGGTTGTGCAGATGGTGGAACAGTCACTTCCAATGTGGCCATTTCACCTACTGGCCCTTTCTCTGCTGGATCTACAACTCCTTTTGATGTTTTTATAAGTTCTATTACATCTACATGTAGTTCCAGAGCTATAACTCTCACTGCTCAGAACAATACCGGCACAGTTCATACCTTAGTCAACCAGACATTCACTGGAACTATTGGTCCGTTCTTTGATACTGTAAACTTCGCAGCTCCTTCTACCGCTGGAACATACGCAGTGCACTTTATTACAGGAGTGGATGAA
>CAZMZT010000022.1:1258-5425 GCA_964571085.1 uncultured Candidatus Saccharibacteria bacterium | reverse complement strand
ATTATTCATGTTCACCTTTTATTTTATTTCCTAATGTTCGGAGTTCATGAAGAGCGATTTTCACTTGGTCGGCTTTTGGTGGGTCGCCAGGCACATCTTTCTTGCCGAGTGGGTCACCATGCCAGCGGAAGTCACGCTCTGCAAAGGACACTCCTTTACCTGGAATAGTACGTGCAATTATCACCGACGGTTTCTCGTATACTGCCTTTGCTTTGTTTATTGCGTCATTGATGCTTTCAAAGTTGTGGCCATCTATCTCCTGAACATGCCAGTTAAATGAACTCCACTTATCTGTTAGGTCATCAAGTGGCATGATGTTCTCTGTGTAGCCATCTATTTGGATGTTGTTGCGGTCTACTATGACTATGAGGTTACGGAGCTTTTCTTTGGATGCGAGCATTATTGCCTCCCAGTTCTGACCTTCGTTGAGTTCGCCATCGCCAGTGAGGCAGTAGATAGTTTTGTCAGTGCTTGCGCCGTTGTCGATCCGATCAGCCAGAGCCATACCTACTGCTTGGGAGAGTCCTGAACCTAGGGGTCCTGAAGAATTCTCAAGCCAAGGCATGAATTCACGGTGTGGGTGGCCTTGGAGCCGAGAGCCAAACTTACGCAGTGTTGCGAGCTCCTCTACTGGCATATAACCAGAATGAGCCATAGTAGCGTATAGTACTGGGCATATGTGGCCATTAGATAGAACTACGCGGTCGCGATCTGACCATGAAGGATTCTTGGGATCATGTTTGAGTGCATGAAAGTAAAGGAGTGTAAAAACATCTGTCATACCAAGAGGCCCTGCAGTGTGGCCTGAGCCTGCAGAAACGAGCATTTCCACAATACTCTGGCGGATGTTGTTGGCGCGCAATGCCAATGCTTTTATTTTTTCATCTGTAAGGTTTTCCATTATAAAATTTCAAACGACTTTATAGTCTCTCGTACATCATAGCTACGCATGAGTGCAGATCCAACTACCAGCCTGTTAGCACCTGCTTGTACAAGTAGTGGTGCTGTGTTTTCATTCACGCTTCCATCTACGCTTATTATAATCTCTGGGTAAGTGCTTCGCAATGATTTTATCTGCTCAAGTACACGCTCATCAAATAGCTCACCTTGGCTTCCAATATGTTCTATCCCCATACATTGAACAAAGTCGATAGATGATATGAATGGTCTAAGTTCATCTATAGGTGTAGTTGTGTTTATAGCTAGCCCAATCTGTATATTCTCACGAGTATACATGTCTATACTCTCGAGGAATTCTTGGAACTTTGTCTTGTTGGCTTCAGCTTCAATATGGAACACTATTCTCCTTGCACCGAGACGTGTAAAGAATTCAAAATGCTCATGTGCGTTAGCAACCATAAGGTCAAACTCAAAGTCGAGGGTGTCCCAAAATGGCAAACCTTCTCTCTCGTCTAGGATCGCTTCTATGTGTGCATCGTCGCTTCGCATAGGCCATGTGGTAGCACTAACAAACTTGCCATCACACACATCGATCTGAACCGTAGAAGCTACGTTCACAACCTTTGCTAGTTGTTCACGCATTTCTTCAAAAGTTTCAACTAAAATAGCAGGTGTAACTTCGGTCATAAATTACATCTTTTCAATTCTACGTACATGCCTCTGATCCCCTGAGAACTTTAGATCAAGGAATCCTTTTACTGCATTCTTGGCTTCTTCTTCTGTTATAAATCGTGCACCTAGAGAAAGGATGTTGGCGTTGTTGTGATCACGAGCGAGCTTGATGATGTCTAGGTTGCCTCCATAATAAACTGTAGCTCTAATACCGGGAACTTTATTGGCACACATAGCTTCACCCTGGCCGCTACCTCCTACTATCACCCCCATACTTTCGTTGTTATTGGCCACAGCTTGAGCTACTGGTTTGATAAAATCTGGGAAGTCATCATCTGCTTCATATTCAAATGCACCCATGTCTTCTGTTTCATGACCTAGTTCCTTCAAGTATGTTTGGATTTTCTCTTTTAATTCGTATCCAGCATGATCTGAACCAATAAATATTTTCATGCTATTATTATACCATATGATTAGATTCTATAAATACCACGGCACCGGCAACGACTTTGTATTGATTGATAATAGATCTGGTGACTTTGACCAACATAATTTCGAGTTAGTAAAAGATATATGTCACCGTAGGTTCGGTATAGGTGCAGATGGAGTGATACTTATCGAGGATAGTGACCAGTACGACTTCTCTATGGTTTATATAAACAGCGACGGGAGCATAGGATCGATGTGTGGCAATGGAGGCAGGTGTATAGTTCACTTTGCTCACCATGTGCTTGGTATAGTTAATGACCCTAGTAATGTAAGGTTTATGGCTGTGGATGGGCTACATGAAGCCGAAATAAATGGAGATATAGTTAAACTCAAAATGCAAGATGTAAGCGAGATATCAGAGCGCAATGGTCATGTATTCCTATGCTCTGGAACAACTGCTCACAATGTAGTTTTTGTAGAAGGCCTCTCTAACTTCCCTGTCGTGCTTGAAGGGCAAAATCTGCAAAAAGTAGAAACTGATCCAAAAGGTGTGAATGTAAACTTTGTCGAACTAATTGATGGGGTTTTCAATGTCCGTACTTATGAGCGAGGTGTATGGGACGAAACATGGGCTTGTGGTACCGGAGCTACATCTGTGGCCATAGCAGTCCATAACCTAGGAATGATTACAGAAAATCTTGTTCAAATAAAAATGCCTGGTGGAGACCTAGAAGTATCATTTGAAAAGATGCCCGATGGTACATACCAAAACATCTGGCTTACAGGTGAAGTCAGATGCGTCTATAAAGGAGAATGGAAGTGATTATTTAATTGTATTCCCTGTCTTGATTACATGATCAACTAATGTGTATGTATACCCCATTTCGTTGTCATACCAACCCATGATTTTCACAAGGTTGCCTCCGACTACGCGAGTCATAGCCAGGTCAGCTATAGATGCATGAGAGTTTCCGAGGATGTCGCTTGATACTAGTGGCTCATCTGTCACATCAAATATCTTCTCCCAACGAGAGTCCTTAGACGCTTTCTTAAGGATTTCATTCACTTCTTCTGTAGTAGTGTTTCGCTTGGCAATAAACGTGACGTCGACAATAGATCCAGCAGGGACTGGTACACGGATAGAGATACCATCAAAGAGCCCTGTAAGGTCTGGGAATGCTTCTGTAACTGCAATAGCTGCACCTGTAGAGCTTGGGACAATGTTTTGAGCTGCTGCACGGCCTTCACGCATATCTTTCTTGGCAGGGCCGTCCACAAGTGACTGGCTGGCAGTGTATCCATGAACTGTGTTTAGGATAGCCTTCTCTATACCTAGAGTCTCATGCATGATAGCGATAAGTGGCGAAGCTGCATTTGTAGTGCATGATGCATTGGAAGTGATGTCACATGAGCCAAACTTGTCTTCGTTGACTCCAAGTAGGATGGTCTCGCCGGCGACTGTGCCGTCGCCGCCTTTTGATGGAGCAGAGATTACCACCTTCTTGGCACCACAGTCTATATGGAACTTGGCTTTGTCATATGAAGTAAAGAGCCCTGTGGACTCCACCACTACATCGATATCGAGATCTTTCCAAGGGAGCTTGGTGGTGTCCTTTTCAGATACGAATTTTATTGTCTTACCATCCACTACTAGGTCAGTGCTGGAAACTTTTACATCGTGTGGCCAACTACGATAGACAGTGTCATGACGAAGTAGATATGCGATGTTGTCGATAGAACCCAAGTCATTGACTGCGACTATCTCGATCTCTGGTCTATCCCATGCAATCTTGAGGAATGCACGCCCAATCCTTCCAAATCCATTAATAGCAACACGAACTTTCTTAGAATCTTTCTTGAATAATTTCATAGTATAAGTATATCATTTATCCACTTATATATTCAAATCTAGGCCCTTTGTATCCATTCTTGTCTACTTCTTCTAGAAACATATCGAGAGGTCTAACAGTGATTCTGTAACCATCATGGACAATGTCTGTCTGCCTTTCGTAAACAACCATCCAATCCCTAGTCTCGCTATCTTTAGCAAGTATCAGTACTTTATAAGTGTCACCTTTGTAGTGTTTGTAAATTTGCCCTGGTTTTACTTTATCTTCCATGTCTATATTATAACAAAAAAGGCCACTCCGTAGAAACGGACTGACC
>CAZMZT010000022.1:0-1158 GCA_964571085.1 uncultured Candidatus Saccharibacteria bacterium | reverse complement strand
GACAATCATCGCAAGGATGTCTTTTGCTACTCGAGAAGATATCTCTCCAGTAGTTGCCATATTTATAAGTTCTGCAAAGTTTTGAGCTGATGGAGCTTTTGCTAGAGTGTTACTCTTTGTGATTCCCAGGAAGTCAGAAGTGATGTAGTTTGAAGCAGTCTTCACTTTTTCCTTGTCTTCAAGTATTTTTGCAATATCTTCAAACCATAAACCGAGGGTTGTGTCATTTATGTAAGTTTCAACATCTTCATCTTTAATCTCAAAGTCATCCTTATATCTAGCACGCTTTTGTGCTGGAAGTTCTGGGAGTTCAGATCTGAGCTTCTCAATATCAAATACTTTACTTAAGTAAAGTTTCGGTAGGTCTGGGTCTGGGAAATACCGGTAGTCATTGGCGTTTTCTTTTGAGCGCTGAGAGAACGTAGATTGCTTGGCCTCATCCCACCCACGAGTCTCCTGAACTATCTCGTCACCACGACCAGCATCTAGGAGTTCTGACATACGTTTTATTTCATATTCTGCTGCACGTTCTACAGCCTTGAAAGAATTGATGTTCTTGACCTCGCACTTGGTTCCGAGTTTGTTTGGATCATTTGAGATCGATATGTTGAGTTCCACACGCATCTCACCTTTGTCCATGTTGGCATGCGATACTCCGAGTGTACGCAGTAGAAGCTGGAGTTCGCGACCAAAGCCCCCTGCCTCTTTTGCACTATGAATTACTGGTTCTGTCACAAGCTCCATGAGTGGGACACCAGCACGATTGAAGTCTACGAGCGAGTAGTTGCCCCTGTCGTGTTTGTTATTTGCTGTGTCTTCCTCTAAATGTATGCGAGTTATTTCTACTCCATTGAGACTTCCTCCAGATACTATTGGATACTTGTATTGTGATATCTGGTAAGCCTTCGGGATATCTGGATAGAAATAGTTCTTGCGATCAAACTCTGTAAAGTCAGCTATCCTAGAATCAAGAGCAAGTCCTACCTTGATCACGTTTTCTACTGCTTTCTTGTTGATCACAGGCAGTGTCCCTGGGTGAGCCATACACACAGGACAGATGTTTATGTTCGGCCTCTCTTCATCAGGGTTGTTTACACACCCACAAAACATCTTAGAATTGGTGTTCAACTCTGCGTGTATCTCGAGCCCTATAGTTGT
>CAZMZT010000021.1:0-5528 GCA_964571085.1 uncultured Candidatus Saccharibacteria bacterium | reverse complement strand
TTGAAGTTTCTACAATTCTGTTCTTCAAGTCATTTACGAATACTTTCTCAAGGCGCTCCTTTTCTGCAGGATCGTTTGTTTCTGATATGCGGTTGTAGTTCTCGAGCGAGAACTTGGAATCGATAGGTATGACTTTGTCTTTCACAAACACCGCAGCGTCGACGATGGTGCCGTCAGGGAACGGATACTGCATCTGGTAGCTTCCTGGGGGCATGATGTTCTTGAGCAATGTCTCAAGGTAGTACTCACCGAGGATTCCACGCTGTTTAGGGTTCTTCAAGATGTCTTGCAAGTTCTTGAGCTGGTCTGTGAACGAGACGACTTGCTTGTTGGTCTCATCGAGGCGGGTGATCTTCTCGGTAATGTCGGCGACTATGCGCGAAGTCTCGCTCGACTGGTGGCGCATGGTCTGGTTTATCTCTTTCTGACTCTCACCAAGCTTGTGGTCGATGGTGCGAGAAAGCTCGTTTATCTGCGTTAGAAGTAGATTCACGGCAGAATCATTCTTCTCCTCTGGCTTTTTCTTGAAGTAGAAAAATAAACCGATGACCAGGCAGATAAGTATTCCAAGAAAAATAATTATAATGGTATTCATATTTTTTTATTGCAACTTTCCCAAATAATGCTTCAGTGTATAAATCCAATCTTCGTCTTCTGGGTTGTCTTTTTCTTTTGTGTTTAGGAACCATTCTAGGTATCCACGGTCGAGTGCAAGGACTTCCGTTATTGTTTTGCCGTTATACTTACCAAAGGAGAATGAATACATGAGTGAAGGCTTACTAGATATGTCGATCATTTTTGCTAGTGCATCTTCGTCAGCGTCGCTATTGATTTCCTTTTTAATTCCAGCAAGTAATCGCTCGAACAACTTTTCGAGTACCATTACATCACCGAGTGCGTCGTGGGCTTGAGCTTCTATTTCAATATCTAAATAGTATCTGAGGTATTGGAGTTTGTGCTGGGGAATCTTGTGATCTTTATCTAGGTACCTAGCTACGCGTAGTGTACATATATGGTTGGCTGGCTTTATGCCTTCCTTCTCTATCATTCCCAAGTCAAACTTGGCATTGTGAGCCATCATTATAGTGTCCTTATCTTCAAGCATCGATTTGATCCGTTCGTAACTAGGGCTTTCTTTGAAGCTTGATTTACCCTCTACCATCTTGTTTGATATATGAGTCACAGAGCTTGCTTCTATAGATATCTTTATAGGAGGTTTAAAAAGTTCACAGAAAGTCTCATCGTCGGTCTTGAAAGCGAGCTGACATAAGAAGTCAGTGCTCTCTACTCCAGTCGTCTCTGTATCGAGGAATACTATTTTTGACATGCTAGTATTTTAACATATATTTGTTACAATATTCACATGTTACACGAAGAAATCAAGAACAATATAAAAGAAGCAATGAAAGCCAAGGACACTGTCAGGCTAGAGGTTATGCGGGGGCTTGTGACTGCATTTACGAATCAACTAGTGGCTACATCTCGCACTCCACAGGAAATGCTCACTGACGAGGAAGCCATGGCTGTGATCACACGGCTCGCCAAGCAACGCAAGGACTCTATAGACCAGTTCACCAAAGGTGGGCGTATGGACCTCGTAGCAGAAGAGAGTGCCCAGCTCGCAGTGCTCGAAGCATACTTGCCGACAATGATGGACAAGAGCGAGGTAGAGGCGATAGCAAAAGCCAAGCAAACAGAGCTAGGTATCACAGATCCGACCAAGAAGGGCATGCTTATGTCTGCTCTAATGAAAGACCTGAAAGGCAAAGCTGACGGAACGGTAGTAAAGGAGGTTGTCGACCAATTATTTGCTTAATCAATTCATTATGAAACTCATTTTACATTGGATCATACTTTCGGCTGCTGTGTGGATTACAACCCAAGTCGTCTCTGGTATCAGTGTCGACCCTATCTGGGTTGCGCTTATTGTCGGTGCATGTCTGACACTTTTCAATATGTTCATCAAGCCTGTCATTAACATCCTGACACTCCCGCTCAACATAGTGACCCTGGGGTTTTTCTCTCTAGTTGTGAACGGTGCGTTGTTCTGGTTCCTTGGGAATATCATCAATGGGTTCTCCGTCACTACATTTACTGCAGCTTTTGTCGGAGCGTTACTTGTATCAGTCATCAACTGGCTCCTAGTAAAAGTTTTTCATTTTGATTTCTAATCCGCTATGTTAACTCTCAGTTACATCAAGCAGTTTGCTTCAATGCATGCAGAGCTTGCTTATGCACTGATAGTACTCGGGGTCATAATAGAAGGCGAGATAATAGTCATACTTGCAGGTATATTTGCACACCTCGGCTCTATCAATATTTTCTATGCATTACTCGCAACAGTGTTTGGAGGAAGCATCAAGTCAGTACTCGGCTATAGTCTTGGAGCATACCTACAGAGGAAGCATTCTACCAGGCCGATAATCTACCAGTCAGAGCGCCGTGTGAACTACTTCTTGCCGAACTTCTGCCTACGCCCATTCTGGTCTATATTCATATCCCGTTTCCTTATACTTGGGTTGCATTGGTTTGGGCTTATATTCACTGGTTACAAGAAGATAAATATTAGAACTTTCATAAAGGCTGAAGCCTCATCGCTACTCGTGTGGTCTATCGCCATGCTTTCCATTGGGTATTTTTTCAGTTATACTGCGCTCTCGATAAGTCGAGACGTTCGCAAATTCTTAGGCATCATCCTTCTATTCTTCTTAGCATTCTTTATCCTCGAGAAGGTTATCGCCTTTATCATCGAATTGTGGGAGAATAAGGATAGAAAAGTAATCGATAAATAATATGTCACTATTTAAGAAAAAGAAAACATTAGTCACACACAACGGCACATTCCATGCTGATGATATTTTTGCTACAGCTACACTGTCTATATTTCTTGATGGCAATGTACAAGTAATCCGAACTCGCAACGAAGAGTTGTTCAAGAAGGGCGACTATGTATATGATGTAGGTGGGGAGTACGACCCATCTCGCAATAGATTCGACCATCATCAGAAGGGTGGTGCAGGCAAGAGGGATAACGGCGTGCCTTATGCTGCATTTGGGTTGGTATGGAAGGCATATGGAGAAAAAATCTGTGGTAGCAAAGCAGTGGCAGATAGGATAGAGGAGCACTTGGTGCAAGCGATTGACATACACGACAACGGAGTAGACTCATACAAAGTCGAAGGACCTGTAGGTCCGTACCTAATAGAGAACATGTTTAATGCATTTAGACCTTCATGGAAAGAACCAGAAGAGTTCGATGAGCCGTTTCTAGAACTTGTAGAACTAGCCAAGAAGTTTCTAATAAGGAAAATAAAGAAAAGTCAGGACTCAGTTGAAGGCGAAGTATTTGTAAAGAAGGCTTATGATGAAGCAGGGGATAAAAGGATTATAGTTCTAGATGACCAATACCCGTGGAGGAAAATGTTCCTTGATTTTCCAGAGCCTACATATATAGTAGTTCCGAAAATGGGTAAGTGGAATGTGTATTGTGCTCAGAAAGAAAGTAAATCTTTTGAGAACCGCAAATCACTACCCGAGAGTTGGGCCGGGCTTCGAGATGAAGAACTTGCAAAAGTCACTGGTGTACCTGATGCGACATTCTGCCATAACGGTCGGTTCCTTGCTGTTGCCAAGTCGAAAGAGGGCGCGATCGCGCTTGCTCAAAAGGCATTATTAGCGTAAGGTTGTGTAATTACGAAAGAGAATGTTTGCTTTCCGCAGTCTCGTAGGGCCCCTCTGGGGTAAAGAGCCAGGAAAGTAAATATTCTCTGAAGTCTATAATTTATGTTTATCGATGAAATAAAATTCCATGCACAAGCAGGCCGTGGCGGAGACGGGGTTGTTCGTTGGCGCCGTGAGAAGTTTATCGACAAAGGTGGACCCAATGGTGGCGACGGTGGCCGAGGTGGCAGTGTCTTTGCAGTTGCAGTCTCGGACATAAACTTACTTTCCAAATACAAACACAAGAAAGAGTTTGCTGGTTTTCGTGGCGAGGATGGCATGGGTGGTAGTAAGCACGGTAAAGACGGCAAAGATTTAATCATTCAGTTACCAGTGGGTTCCGTCATTACCAACATCGAGTCTGGTGGTCAGGTATCACTCGACAAAGAAGGACAGAAAGAATTACTCCTAAAAGGTGGACTTGGTGGATGGGGTAACGAACAGTTCAAGACATCTATAAACACAACTCCTACAAAAGCTACGAAAGGCAAGCTCGGCGAACAAGGCCACTTCAAGATCGAGCTCGAACTTTTTGCTGACATCGGACTCATCGGCCTCCCAAATGCAGGCAAGTCATCACTGCTGAACGCTGTGACCAATGCTCAGGCAAAGATAGGCTCATACCAGTTTACGACTCTCGACCCAAACCTTGGTGACTTCTACGGACACATCATTGCCGACATCCCAGGACTTATCGAAGGTGCCTCAGAGGGCAAGGGTCTCGGTATCAAATTTCTCAAGCATACCAAGCGCACTCACGCACTAGCACACCTTGTGTCGCTAGAGAACGAGAAGCCTATGGCAGTCTATAAACAAATCCGCAAAGAACTCGGAGCATACGACAAAGCCATGCTAGACAAAGATGAGATCATAGTGCTGACCAAGACTGACATGGTCACCGAGAAAGTAGTAGAGAAAGTAAAGAAAGAATTCGAAAAGCTAGGCAAACCAATACTAACACTCACGCTCTATGATGATGCATCGGTAAAGGCGTTCATGAAAGAGCTCGCGAAGTTACTAAAGAAAAATTAAAACACCTCACTGATCAGTGAGGTGTTTTAATTAGACGTTTACATTGCTGCAGGTGCCTTTGACTTGCCCATAGAAAAGATTTGGACGAGTGCTGAGAGACCAACAAGTACGTATACAATTCTAGAAATCATAGCGTCCTGTCCTCCAAAGATTTGACCGACATCCCATCCTGTCAAACCTACTAGTAGCCAGTTAAGACCGCCTACTACTAGAAGAACAAAAGTTAGTTTTTTTAGCATGAGTATTACTTTTGTTGTTTTGATAAATTATCGACGTACTTATATTATAGCTTTTATCTTTCTTAAAATAAAGCAATTTTGATTTACAAATAGCTTTTATTCTGCAATAATAGCTTAGTTAGTTATTTGCCTTCGTAGCTCAGTTGGTAGAGCAGCTCCCTCTTAAGGAGATGGTCGTAGGTTCGATTCCTACCGAGGGCACAAAAAGCATATAAAAACGCCTTATTATAAGGCGTTTTTATATGCTTGATAGCGCTTGACTTCTTTTTCTATATGTATATAATAGAACCCACAGTCAGGTTAAGAGCCGACTGATTTTCTTTGATAATAGAATAGGTATGCAATCATAATTAAGTCCTGTGAAAACAGGCTAGTCCGACCCAATGCTAATCACAATTGGTCGGATGAAGAAAGTCTTTACGGGTGCAACCGTAAAGCACCAGTTAAATGGACAAAGATATTTTTTCTTTTGTTCCGTTCTATTTTTAAGTAGAGTTTGATCCTAGCTCAGGATGAACGCTGGCGGCGTGGATAAGG
>CAZMZT010000020.1:0-5915 GCA_964571085.1 uncultured Candidatus Saccharibacteria bacterium | reverse complement strand
CTAATTTACTTCTTGTTGATAACAAGACTCACAATATACAATGTCTGGCTGTGTTGGCTGGTAACTTGTCTCAAACTCATTAGTACAACCATTATTCATGCACAAACGATGGTATAGCTTAGGTTTGTTTATAAATTTATATCTATCCAGAAATCTACAGTTATGACATTTGTGAGGCAAAGGTAATCCTATGCGTTTATAGAATTGTAATTCCATGGGGACTATTCTATAAGCACGCTTACATGCATCGCATGAAATAACTTCCCTTAGAATATCGTCCGACACTTCACTTATTAGATCGGGTAAATTTGAACCTGCAATTGTAGTCTGGAATTCACGGGCATTTGGTTCGCGCCACATATACCCTTCTTTTAGAGCCTGTTCCCTGGTTATTGGTACATAATCATGTGCGAGGCTTTCGTTGTAAGCCAAGGGTGAAAAAGAAAATGGGAAAAATTCTCCGTATGCATAAACCCTACCTTGCTCATCAATATAAGGCATGTCTTTCATGTGTTGTATTATTTGAGGTATAAGCTTATCATAGTCTTCTTTGGAGTACTGTTTATTTAAAATGCAGTATTCTTTTTTCTTAAGACTTATGCAACCGAAACAGTTTGATGTGCCAAAACAGTAACCACTATACTCTATATCTCGAACATTACCAAAACAATTAAAACAGTATTTTAGTCCATAGGCTCCATCTCCGCAGGTCATGCACTCATAGGCATTTTCGATGCCCATAAAAAGCTGGCAGGAATCGTAAGAATTAGCCGCTTTCAAAACACTTATCTGCACATAACGTAAGTTCTCAGCATCTTCTACAGAAAAAGAGTCCCGAACATTTTTAGAGTCACTCACTCTGTCACCTGTACAATTGAGATTTCTTGTACCATGATAATATTTGACTGGAAATTTTTGCCAAAAATCTAAAACTTTTTCGCGGATAATTGTAATAGATTCATGCGACGAGAGGTTAAGTTCGGTCAATCTTTTTTCGTATTCTTCTTTAGACAATGGTTCATTGAAGAAATAGTATGATTTGCCGCGTAGATTTACGCAACCAAAACAGTTTGTACATCCACGAAGCCCTTTACTAAACCAGACATCAACACAGCTTTCACAATCAACAGAAAAGAAAGTCTGATACGACTTATATACCATGACACATTCATAGCAAAGCTCGTCATCGATCATTTCGTGTGAGTCGAATGAATTTTTCACATTTGTAACCTTTACCAAATATCCAGAATCTTCTACAAAGTCAGCATCGAAGCACAAGTATGCATTCTTCAGCCTTCCTGCTTCGTTACAATAATCTGAATTAATCATAAAACCAGCAGAAGACTTTGCCATTATGGGCACGCTATGAAACAATTGCTGAAACTGTTTAAAGAAAGGCACAGAAAAATCATATTCCATACCATAATCTAATGCATCCCACCCATCACTATACCAATACGTAGTTTCGTATGTTTTTATAGGGGCTTCAGCTGGAATACCTGAAAATGAATCCTCTCCAGTATGGGCATCTTTTCTACGGAATAAATTCCGCTCATTTCTCCAAGTCAAACGACGAACCATTCTGCACTCTGGACACCAGGTCGGTGGAGGAACCTTCATCTTCTCGTAGAAAGAAAAATCATCGGGTTCGATAGTGAAGTCGTTTTTGCAGTTTTGGCAGTTACGGGTTTCCATATTTCTTTCTATTTACTGCTATTTATTATAGACGACTTGAAAACTTCTGGCTTGTGGGCTTGGCCGTAGATGAGCTCGATTTCAGGCAAGACACCTTTCTTTATAGCATCCTTCAAGTTATCAAAAAGTGCTTGCTGGTCATAGCCGAGGAAGATGACGTGTGGCTTCACCTCCTGCACTATTTTGTAAGTCCCTTGCTCTGCATCACCGAGGAATACTTGGTCGATGTCTTCAACTTTTAGAAGTGCATTAATACGGAGAACTTCGTTGCTCACTGGTGGCTTGCCTTTTATCTTCTCTACTTCACTATCACGAGCAACTATGGCCACCAATTTGTCACCAAGGGCTTTGGCTTCCTTTATAAATGCTAGGTGGCCTTCATGTATACCATCAAAAACTCCGAAAATTGTTACGGTCTTGGCTGGCATACTATTGTATCTCGTTCATCATCCATTCTTTATAATCATGATTCATACGGCGTATGTCGACTCCGGCAATCAATGGCACACTGTAAGTATGGTTATCGTTTATAAGTTGAGTTACAGGGTCAAGCTTTGATTCTAATGTAGTAACTAGTAGCATAGCTTGCGATACGCATTGCAGTCCACCTTCCCAGTTGTAGCAAGACTTGATAGGCCAAAAGTCCACACAAGCACCTATTTTCTGTGTGATTATCAGGGTCCCCAGCTTCTCTGCTTCCTCCATTGTCTCACAAGTTGTATATATAAAAACCATAAAATATAACAATCCTTAGGATTAAGACCTTTATACTTTAAGTGTAGCACCCCCTGACTTTATATCAAGGGTTCACTAGCTTTCTCTTCTACGGCAGGCTTGGCACCCTGATCAGCATATGAGGAGTTCTTACCTCCTGTAATGGCAGCCTTTTCTTGAGCAGAACGGATGATAGTAGACTCTTCTTCAGCGATAAGCTTCTGAGCATCCCCAGCGGTGATAGCGTACTGCCTGCGTGAGGCTTCGATGATGCGTTCACGATATGAAGGATGCGTGGCTGGAAGTACACGCAAGGTCTCGGCAGAGAATGGGTCATAACTTTCCCCATCAATAGTCATTTTCACATAGAACTCCCCGACTCCAAGGTTGATCATGTCTTTGACGTCGAATATAGGTGCAAACTCGGGCTTCAATTTAACAGCATCGTCACCTCCTACACGGAAAGAAATAATCGAACCGATGTTTCCAAGGACTGCTTGCTGAACTTTTGGTAGAAGTTGACCTACGTACTGGTGCGCCACAATCAAGTTGAGTCCGTACTTGCGGGCTTCAGAGAGGATGTTCTCGAAAGTATCTGTCACGATGTTCTGGAACTCGTCTACATATAGGTAAAAGTCGTGGCGGTCTTTGGGTTCGAGTTTGGCGCGTGACATGCCGGCCTGCTTGATCTTAGTTAGGAACATCGCTCCAAAGAATGAAGAGTTCTCTTCACCGATTTTACCTTTCGAGAGGTTGATCATGAGGATCTTCTGCTTGTTCATTAATTCCTCGATGTCGATCTTGTTTTCTTTCTGTCCGAAGATGTTGCGAAGCATCGGGTCAGAGAGGAACTGACCAAGCTTGTTGACCAGAGGAATGATCGCGTCGGTGTCGAACTTCTCAGACCAGTCAGCGAATTCGATAGCCCAGAACCTTTTGACCATGTCATCCTCGATATACTCCACAACTTTCTGACGATAGTTACGGTCTGTAAGCATACTGATCATTCCACGCATTGTGGCATGTGGGTAGTCGAGAAGCGCAAGCACAGTGAAGCGAAAGACGTGCTCCAAACGCGGAGTCCAGTTAGCACCGAATTGCTTGCGAAGAACTTCGATTAAACCTTGGGTCAACTGGTGCTTGAATGTAGGGTCGATGTTAGCAAGAGGATTAAATGATGACGGGAAGTCCACATCACCTGGGTCGATGATACACACATCGTTGATGCGCTCTTCGGGAATGAAGTTGAGGATGTCATCAATAAGTTCGCCGTGCGGGTCGATGACACAAACACCTTGGCCATAAGCGATGTCTTGGCGGATCATGAGTTCTTGGAGCTTGGACTTACCCACGCCGGACTTGCCGATGATGTACATGTGACGACGTCGGTCGATACGCTTGATGCCGAAGACGAACTTCTTTTCTTCGAGAGAAGCTACGTAGTTGGTGCGCCCAATGAAAACAACCTCACTCGGATCAGCTTGACCAAGAGTTGGGAGATCAGGAGGAGGCGGAGCGTATTTGATTATTTGAATCTTGTTAGGTTTGTTGAGTGCCATAAATATAACCAGTTCTTAAATTGTAACAAATTCCGATAAAATAGTATAATGCATAAAGCTTATGACTGAAGAAAAAGACCCTACCGTAAAGAAGAAAGTAAACTATCTCAAAAGATTAGGTCCAGGACTTATCACTGGTGCCGCTGATGACGATCCGTCGGGTATCGCCACCTACTCACAAACTGGTGCTCAGTATGGCACGAGCTTGCTTTGGCTCGCTGCGTGGACTTTCCCTCTAATGTCTATGGTTCAAGAGATGTGTGCTCGTATAGCTCTTGTCACAGGCAGGGGTCTTGCTTCAAATATTAAACGCGTATACTCAAAGAAAGTCCTCTACCTGTGTACTATACTCCTCTTCCTAGCCAATACTCTCAATATCGGAGCCAACCTTGGCGCTATGGCCAAAGCAGTACAGCTCATCAATCCAAGTGCTCCATTTATACTACTTATAATTCTTATAGGGCTTGTGGGGCTTGTACTCCAAGTGTTCATACCTTACCGCAAATATGCCAAGTACCTCAAGTGGCTGGTGATATCACTCTTTGCATATATAGCAACTGCATTCATCATAGACATGAACTGGGCACAGCTACTGCATGACGGACTTATACCTAGTATTACTTTTTCCAAGAATCAAATACTCCTTATAACTGCAATACTTGGAACCACTATTTCGCCCTATCTATTCTTCTGGCAAACATCCCAAGAAGTCGAAGAGCAAATCGAAGAAGGCAAGACAACTGTAAAATCCCGCCTCGGCACTACAGATGAAGAAGTGAAGAAAATGCGTGTGGATGTATGGACTGGGATGCTACTTTCGAATCTGGTCATGTTCTTCATCATTGCTGTCTGTGCCAACACACTCTTTGTAAATGGCATCACTAACATCAATACAGCAAGTGACGCAGCTATGGCACTCTCACCACTTGCAGGCCCATGGGCCACTGTACTCTTTGCTATTGGTATAGTAGGTACTGGAATGCTCGCGATACCAGTACTTGCAGGATCAACTGCATACGCTATGTCAGAGAGCTTTGGATGGAAAGAAGGCCTCTACCGCAAGCTACGTGAGGCTAGAGCCTTCTACGGGGTCATTAGCCTGTCTATAGTCATAGGTATAATCATAAACTTCATTGGTATCGACCCTATAAAAGCACTCATATACTCAGCCATAGCCAACGGCATCGTAGCCCCTATTGTCCTGGTATTTATCGTCCACATCAGTGGAAGCAAGAAGATCATGGGTCACTACAAGAACTCCCGCTTTGGCAACATCATCGGCTGGATAGTTACAGCACTAATGAGCGTGACCGCTATAGCAGCGATAGTTTCCCTATTCTAAAGCTGATTGACATATATGGGGCTTTTGATATATTGAAGATTAGACAGTTCCAATTACTTCACCTAAACCATCGTTATGATATGGATGTTGATCATTGGCTTTATTTTCTTTGTTTATCTCCAAAAAACAAACAAAATGGCTGAGGGTGTTAGATACCCAAATGGCTTTTGAGCCACACAAACAATTCCGGACCCGGTTGCACCAACTGTCAGCAATGACAATAATGTGCGAAGGGTCCATTTTTATACTCTTGCAAAAAGATATAAATGCGGTAAGATGGTATGGTATTTAGTCATGGGCCCTTAGCTCATCTGGTAGAGCACCTCATTTGCAATGAGGGGGTGGCAGGTTCGAGTCCTGTAGGGTCCACCAAATTTGATTTGCATCAGAATTGACCGCGCCCGCGCCAAAGGCGCGGGCTTGGGCTGGCATTTCCGCCAAGAAATTCCAAGGGGTTTTGAATTCCGCCAAAAGCATTCCCGCCGAAAGTCGGCGGTTCGAGCCGATAGAAACAAGAAAATCTTTCATCCGTGAGGGATTTTCTTGTTTGGAGAGATTTTCGGCTTGGTTGGCCTCAATAATCCAGTTTCGCATGAGTTCGAGCC
>CAZMZT010000019.1:0-6207 GCA_964571085.1 uncultured Candidatus Saccharibacteria bacterium | reverse complement strand
AACATGTGGATCGTCTCTCGCCGAAAAGTTGGTAAATCTAAAAAAGCATAATCAAAAACAAAAGCACCATAAATGGTGCTTTTGTTGTATAAATACCGATAAGTAGTATAATCAGGAAATATATGGCAAACCAGAAACTCGTTGAATATATAGAGACAGTCGGGGGACAGGGCTTCTCTGAGCCAATGATACGCGATGTTTTGGCCAAGAACGGCTGGCATAATCAGGACGTAAATGATGCTTTTGCGTATCTACGAATGGTAAAGGAGACGATGGCTTCATCTGCACCTGTTCCAGACCAACCCGCAAAGGTTGATACTTCAGTAATGATGCCTTCAACCAAAAAGCAAGCTAATACACAGACAGTAAACAATTCTTTTGAATACAATTCTCCATACAGTGTTGGACTTGCAATCATACTCTTTGGTGCACTCCTTGTGCTAATCAATCAGATCATAGACGATAGTGCTTGGTTTACTTCTAATGTAAACGGTAAGCTGATTTTTGATGCTTTCCTCATACTACCATTCCTACTTGTTGCATTTGTACTGCATGGGTCATTCCATACAGAGGAGAAGAAGCACTTCCTCATCATATCCCAGCCATACTTCCTTGTATCTGCATTCCTACTTGTACGACTATTATGGGACACAAGTGCTTATATACTCGACAAGAATGCTACCTATGGAGTATATGTAGTACTCGCCTTGATCATTGCTGTTCTGACAGGAGTTATTATTTTTATTCAGAAATATATAAAGAATTAATTTATGTCATCACTAGTAAAAGAAACCAATGACAATGTTTTCAAAACCAAGTTTACTACTGCTGGGGGATTTATAGTGACACTACTTGGGCTAGCTATACTTGCCCTTATGGAGCGTGTGCTCTATGATGCTGGGCGGTTACTAGTGTCTCCACCACTCGACTACTTTGATAACGGCGGAGTGATAGTGCTCCAAGGTGTCATCATCATTTTCTTCCTTGTTATTGCCCTCGTTGCCAATGTCTCATTCCCTGACAAAAAGGTTAGCTACGCTATAGCCCTGGTGCCATACTATATAGTCAGCATTATATTGGCCTGCCAACTTTTGGTGCAGGTTAGTGTGTATTTCTACAACCACCACACAACTTTCCAATTCTATGTAGTAATGCTTGGACTCATAGCTGTGTGTACTTATGGTATTTACCACATACAGAAAAAGCGTATAACAGCATAAAAACCCATGGAACCACAGATACCAAATTCTACTCTAGTGCCACTTCCTCCAGACAAAACTATTGAACAAAAAGAGTTCAAAAAGTCAAAGATAATTCTCGTACTCGCTTATTTACAGGTTACTTTTTATATAGTTCGTTTTTTATTAGGATCTCTAAATATAAATTTGTTTTCATTAACATCTGCTTTTTTTCTTATCCCTGCCATCATAATTATATTCACTAAAAATGAATCCCTATATAAAATTGCTAAAATATTATTAATTATAGAATTGCTATATATAATCATATCTTTTTCCTTGATGCTACTTGTTTTCTTTAATGCTTAGTAATTATGGATAAAAAACTCTCAGAAAAAAAGCGGTTCTCTGTGGTTGCTCGACTCAAGAGCACCAATCATGCCTTTCGTGGGATTAAACTTTTTCTAAAGACTACTCACAATGCCTGGGTACACTTGTTCTTTACTGTGCTTGTAGTTTACCTTGGTTTTGTACTGAAAATCTCCTCCATAGAATGGATACTTATCATACTTGTGGTTGGACTAGTGATACTTTTTGAAATGATAAATACTGCAATCGAAATAGACATCGACCTCACTAGCCCCAACTATCACCCATATGCTCGCGACACCAAAGACGTCGCTGCTGGTGCAGTATCTGTAGCTGTAGTCATAGCAGGAATCGTCGGGATTATGATTTTCCTGCCGAAGATATTTATGCTAATTAGATAGATTTGACTAATACTGAGGTTTAAAGTAGAATTTCACAAAATTACGAAACAATATCTCTCTACATCTTAAAAAGACAGAATATGAAATCTACAAACCTTGCCCACTTTTTGACTCCGCAAGACAAGCTCATCATTGCGTTAGATAATGTTAATGACCTCCCTGAGGTTCATAAACTTATCGAAGTTACATCACCGTATGCTTCCTGGTATAAAGCCGGGCTGGAAACCCTGACCGCCTTTGGCTCTAATAAGATGGCTAGGATCATTAAAAGTCACGGTAAAAAAATGATGAATGATGGCAAATACCATGATATCCCTAATACCGTAGGGAATGCCACGGATAAACTTTCCTCATTGTATGCTGATATGATGACCCTGCATTGCTGTAATGGTGTACGGGCTTTAAAAGAAGCTGTTGCCAAGAAAGGCGATATTATCACGTTAGGAGTCACGGTCCTTACTTCCCATTCAGAGGAAGAATGCCAGGATATATTTGGTGGTTCTGTAAATGATACAGTCCTCAAGTTTGCCAGATATGCACTGGAAGCTGGCCTTGGTGGGATAGTATGTTCTGCGAAGGACCTTGAAATGCTTTCAGAGTATCCTGAGTTTGGTTCGCTTTACAAAGTCACACCGGGCATCCAGCCAGTATCTATGGCTGGGAATGACCAAAGACGGACTAAGACTCCTGCTGAAGCTATAAAGCTTGGAGCAAGTGCGTTAGTGATAGGACGGGCAATCACAGGAAGTGGAAATCCAGGCGAAGCTGCGAAGATGATCATGGAAGAAATCGCTGAGGCCATGACAGCATAGTACGAAATATTGGAATATATAAAAAGCGGAACCTCAATGGCTCCGCTTTATTTTATTTAACTCACTACTTAATTTACTTAACCCTTGGATAACCATTATTGTCTCCCCAGTTTGGTTGGTCATTGTACCAGGCCCATAATGTTTCTTCTTCGATTTCGGATAATTTTTTTGCTTTCATTAATTCAGTCATCAATTCTCCGAAAGTTATACAGCTGTTGTTTACCAATCCATATTTAGCAAAGTTCTCCTTTGCTTGTGGAAGTTCGTAGCTGAATATAGATTGCGGGTGCACTACCGCTCCCATTTCGAGCAGAATCTTGATTTCATCAAGCCCTGATCCACCGGTGCTTACCAGGTCTTCTTGCCCTACTATTGATAAACCAGAAAAACGTGTAACTTCTTCTACGAACTGAACAAAGATATGCTCCCATTTTGAAGTGATTTCCACTCCTAATTGTTCAAGTGCCGTTTCTGCGACTTTAGTGTATCGCTTTATGCCGGTACATATAGGATCTACCAATATACCCTTACTCCCTGCTTTTGGTTGTATTCCTTCTACCTGTTTCATAAGCCCATGCCCCTTCGGTTCTTCCCTTACGAACAGGAATGAACATTTCAGCTCTTCTGCAAGAATGATTCCGAAGATAATTCCAAATGGTGAAGTTCCAGCTACCAGGTCTACCTGTCTCATTGTCGAAGTAATAGTTCGTCGTACAAGCGCCAATGCTTTTTTGATATCCAGCCGGTAGTATTTACCATCAGTGTGCTTGAAGATGAGATCTTTCTTTGTCTCAAGTGCAAGCAAAGTGGCGGGGGCAATTCCAGCTTTGGGAATTCCATAGATGCAATCCACGTAAGTATTGATTCCAAGAAGCGCCCCGAGGGTCTTGCGTACATACTCACGGCCATATACATATGACAGGAGCTTTCTATTATCCACATAAAATGGATTAAAGGTTCCGCTTGCCCATTGTATTGGTGCAAGGAAATTATGACCCCATGCTTCTAATTCCATGAGGAGTAGTGCGATACCGTCGGCGCTAGGCCGTACATTCTTTTGAGTAGTCATATCAGAACGATTTTGATTTAAAAGAAAAAATTGTTTACTTAGTTAAATTCTCTTAATCCTACCCTAACTGCACTTTTTGTCAAATAAAAAACTCCGCCACAAGGGGCGGAGGTTTATTGCTAAATATAAGAATTTTTATCTAACCATTTTCCATGGAATAGTTTGTCCGGCTTTAAATGGACGAATATTCCCAGGGACAATTTCTGGTATAATCTGATCTTCTTTTACCAGCTCAATAGTTTCTTTAGAGGATTCAATTCCATAAATCCATAAGTTATTTACAGACATGAATTCTTCAAAGACACTTATCCCTTCTTTGTCTTCAAACATCCCAAGCTCTTCGAAAACCATTGTGTACAGCTCAACAGCGGCTGGAGAGTTGAAACAACCACAGCAACTTCCATGACTTAGTTTTACTTCTTCTGTGTGTGGGGCAGAATCTGTTCCAGCCCCAAACTTCCGCCGGACCTTCCCTTTTGCAATAGCATTTCTAATGTATGTTACATCTTCAGGATGTTTAAGAATTGGCAAGCATACATTCTCTACATATGCCCCTGGTTTGTAAGGTGGAACACCACCATGGAATATCGCATTGTAATCATACATGATGTGTTGTGGCGTAACTGTTCCTACCACATTATTTGGAGAATCCTCAACGAACTGGCAGGCCTCTTTGGTCGTTATATGCTCGACTGACATTATTAGCTTTGGGAACTCCCTGTGAATGAGAGTTAGCACTTCATCTGTGAAAACTCGTTCACGGTCGAGGAAGCCAATAGTGTGTCTTGAAACATCGGTTTCAGGGTGCACTAGAAGTGGCATATCAATATTTTGCATTACTTCAAGCACTCTGAAAATGTTTTCAATTTTTGTAACACCACTATCACTGTTTGTCGTTGCGCCAAATGGGTACAGTTTTGCGGCCTTCCATATGCCTCTCTTGAAGCCTTCTTCTATGTTATAAGGGTCTATAATATCAGTGAGGTATGCAGTCATAATGGGCTTAAAATTATGGAAGCCCTTTTGTTCGGCTACATAAATAATTTCCTCAAAATAAGTCTTTGCCTGTTGCCAGGTTATAATGGGTTTTTTAAGGTTTGGCATGACTACTGCTCCACAGAATTGTTTTGCGCTGTATTCTAAAACAAATTTCATAAGGGTTAACAGCTCTCTTAGATGTAAGTGCCTGTCAAAAGGACGAAAAATTTTGAAACTTTTCATGATGATTGATTTAGTTATGTGAAGAATATGATTTTGAGAAATTTACCCTATCCTATGCTTTTTCCCTTAAAAATGCAATAAAATAACCCCGGTTTCCCAGGGGTATTGTTGTTTATATAATTTATTCTTAACTCAGATATTCACCAATCATATGCTGGAAAACACCAGGGTCTTCTTTAGCATAGTATGGTGATGTAGCTTGTACACGGCTGGCACCATTTTTTAGCATCTTTTTTATATCATTACCTGTGGATATTCCTCCAATTCCGATGATTTTTATCTCAGATTCCAGCATGCTCCTCCATTGCCTTACCTGGCTCAATGCTATAGGGAATATTGCTGGCCCTGCCATACCAGCCAGACCATTGTTGGGGCTAATAAGCTGGTCTCCGCTATCATCCTCATCATAGCAATTAGGAATAGTGTTTATACCTGCGACAAACCCAATATATCCGTTAGACCCTTTTGTCTGGTACAGAAGGTTTAGGAATGATGCAATGTCTTCCATGTCAGACCTTCTGAAAATAGGGGATAGCTTAATTCCAATACGGCCTTCGGCGGATTCTTTGTTTGTCCTGATTACATTGAGAGTTGTATCCCTCAGTACCAAGTTGTTATAACTTAGGATTTCTTTATGACCAACATTCGGGCATCCATAGTTCAGGTTTACAAGATCTGCTTTTGCTTCGAAGGCCATATTGGTTAAATCGCAATACTCTTCTTTGTTAAATCCGGCTACATTTACAATAGCTGTTTTCCCTGCCTCATGGATCATCTGAATCATACGCCCCAGATTTTTCTGGTAGTAGAGAAGTCCCGGATTCTTGAGACCAATTGAATTGAGGGTAAAATTACCCATGTCACGGAACACATTGCCTTCATTTCCTGGTCTGTCTTCCACTGTGATAGAGCCGATTTCTATAGCTCCGATATCAGTAACAAGTAGCTTGTGAACATCAGCAATGTATTTTACTATACCGCCTCCGTTGCCAAGGGGACAGACATTTTCGTCTGTAAAAAATGATTGTTTCATATGTAGACCTGTTTTAGTTTAGCTAAATCTACCATACAGAAACTCTTTGTCAAAGGTATAATCCTAGGTATTTGACATTATATTTAGATTTGCTAGTATAGACGGACGAGCTCTTGGGAGCTTA
>CAZMZT010000018.1:6256-7321 GCA_964571085.1 uncultured Candidatus Saccharibacteria bacterium | reverse complement strand
ATTATAGCAAATCTAACCCTAAAAGTCAAGTAAAAAGAGCCTTATGTGTAAGGCTCTTTTTACTTATTTATTTTAATTTTTGGATTTTGTAGTCTTCTGGAGCACTCTGCAAGTATTCCTCTATCTTTTCTTGAGATATTAAACCTTTCTGTGCTCCTATCTGCTGAGTTACAGACATTGCATTGATCGGTGCCCATGTCATAGCCTCGGCTAGGCTCTTACCCATAGCAAACGCTGATGTGATAGTCGATGCATACGCATCTCCGGCACCAGTGCGTTCTACTGGCTCGTGTGGGTATACTGGCATGAACCACTTGTCACCATTCTCTTCGCGCGCATAAGCACCTTTTATGCCATTTGTCATAACAACTATCTTTGGTCCAAGTTCATGGAGCATGTCCATAAGCTTACTAGGATCAAGCTCCTTGGAGTTTAGTATCCTCTGTGCTTCTTCGAGGTTACAGAAGAATAGTTCAGACAGTTCATATATATCTTTGAGTTTATCGGTACCAAGTTTTATCTGGAATGTGCCTGGCTGGAAGGCGAGCTTGGTATCTGGATTTGCTTTGAGCCATTCTGCGATCTCGTGGTGGAATCCTTCGGTGTTCTCACCTAGAGATGATAGGTATATCCACTTCGGAGCTTTCATGTCTTTAGGTAGGTGCCTTTCAAAGGGAGCATGGTTTACGAGGATTGTACGCTCAGGGCCATACCACAGTACATAGTGATAGTTTGTAGGGAGTTTAGGATCTATCTCGATAAAGTCTAGTGACACGTTGTTCTCTGTCAGTGTCTTCATACAAGCTTTCCCGTAATCATCATTACCAACTACACCAGAAAGCGCAGAAGAAAGTCCGAGCCTACTTGCAGATACAGCTGCGTTAGCACTATTGCCCACAGCATATAGAATCTCATGGAATTCATAGGGAACCTTGTCTCCAAAACGGACACATAGTCTGCAGTTTTCTTGGTCGAGGTCACATGTAGCTTCGGCGTCTTTGAGTCGTATAAAGTCATCTACTACTAAATCGCCAATGGCGAGAAAATCAATTGGTTTATCCATAT
>CAZMZT010000018.1:0-6156 GCA_964571085.1 uncultured Candidatus Saccharibacteria bacterium | reverse complement strand
GAAGCAGAGGAAAAGAAAGTTGCAGTAGGGCATTTCAATATTTCGAACCTAGAAGGATTACATGGTATATACCAAGCAGCTAAAAAACTCTCACTACCAGTTATCATTGGGGTTTCTCAAGGAGAGGAAGCTTTTGTAGGTAGAGAAGAAGTTGTAGCTCTTGTTAGAGCCATTAGAGAAAGAGACAACTACCCGATATTTTTAAACGCAGATCATCATCCATCTTTTGATTCAGTAAAAGCTTGCATTGATGCTGGATTTGATATGGCAATCATAGACTGCGCAAAGATGTCTTTTGAGGACAATATAAAAGTTACGAAACAGTGTGTTGAGTATGCACGAAGTGTAACAAAAGAAACAGGTAGGGATATACTTATAGAAGCCGAGCTTGGATTTATAGGCTCAGGTTCAGATATAAAAGAAACTATACCCGAAGGTGCAGGTATCCTTACTAAGCCAGAAGATGCCAAGGCTTATGTAGAGCAGACAGGTATAGATGTGTTTGCGCCGTCAGTAGGATCTATTCACGGGTTAATAAAGAGTGGCAAACCACATATTGATACAGAATTAGTTAGAAAGATAAAAGAAGCTGTTGGAATACCTCTTGTACTTCATGGGGGTTCAGGGCTTCGAGATGAAGATTTTACAAATGCAATTGCATCAGGGATATCAATAGTTCACATTAATTCAGAATTACGCCTTGCGTACCAACAAGCAATCGGAAGTTTTATTAAAGAAAATCCAGAAGAGATCGTCCCAGCAAAAATACTCAGTGGAGCAGTAACTGCCATAGAACAGATTGTAGAAGCTCGTTTAAAATTATTTAATGGAATTCGCTAATATATGAATATAAAAGAAGAGATAACAAAGTTTTTTAAAGGTGATATCGAAGACAGTGAAGAATCCCTCACCAAGTATTCTAGAGATGCATCACTACTGGAAGTACGCCCTGAGATTGTAGTATTCCCAAAAGGAGTAGAGGATTTAAAAGCCCTCGTGAAATGGGTAAGTGAGAATAAAGAAAAATACCCAACCCTCGCTCTCACACCTCGATCTGCGGGAACATGTATGTCGGGTGGCGCTATCGGTGAGTCTATCGTCATAGACTTCACTAGATACATGAATAAGATTGAGAAAGTAGACAAAGTAACTCCTTTTTCAATAACTCCCAAATACCCAGGTGCTCATGTAGTTACTATAAGTGGTGAAGCGATAGTAGAACCTGGTTGTTACTATAGAGACTTTGAGCCTCAGACACTCGCAAAAGGTTTGATCCTGCCTTGCTATACTGCATCCAAGAGTTTAAATGCTATAGGTGGTATGGTAGGCAACAACTCTGCTGGTGAGAAGACTCTAAACTACGGTAAAACAGAAGACTATATAAAAGAACTCCAGGTAATATTTGCAGATGGCAGGGAATACACAGTCCGACCACTCACTAAAAAAGAATTGTATTCGAAAATTGCTCAAGGCGACTTTGAAGGCGATATTTATAAGAACATCTTTGCTCTTATAAATGAGAACAAAGAAGACATTAAAAAAGCTAAACCAAATGTATCCAAGAATTCTGCAGGTTACTACCTATGGAATGTATGGGATGAGGAGAAAGAGATCTTTGACCTCGGTAAACTTATTGTCGGATCACAAGGCACTCTTGGAATAGCTACAAAGATAACTCTCCATCTAGTCGCTACTAAAAAGGCATCCAAGCTTGTGGTAGTGTTCATGAAGGACATCAAACGCCTCGGTGAAGTTGTCGACACCATACTTCCACACCACCCAGAGAGTCTAGAATCATACGATGACTCTACTATGAAGCTTGCCATCAAGTTCTTCCCAGACTTTCTCAAGAAAAAGGGGCTCTGGGGTATGATCAAGTTCATGTGGAGCTTCTGGCCAGAAGTTTTCATGATGACTACTTTTGGTATGCCAAAGCTTATACTACTAGTAGAGTTTGCAGGAGAAGATGAGAAAGAGATAGATAGGAATGCCAAAGCCCTCCTTCCTGATCTAAAGAAGTTCCCATTCAAAGTCCGCACTACATCATCACAGTCAGAGTCCGAGAAGTACTGGGACATCCGTAGAGAAAGCTTTGCTTTGCTTCGTAAGCACGTCAAAGACAAGCATACAGCACCATTTATCGATGACATCATAGTATTACCACAGTTTTTGCCCGAATTTCTGCCGAAACTAAATACAATACTAAATAAATACCCAATTACTTACACTATCGCAGGACACGCTGGCAATGGTAACTTCCACATCATTCCACTTATGGATTTCTCTGACCCAAAGACAGCAGAAATCATACTTGACCTATCCGAAGAAGTATACGCTTTAGTACTCTCATATAAAGGTTCAACTACTGCTGAACACAACGATGGCATTATCCGCTCACCATTTTTATCTGAAATGTTCGGCGCTAAAGTTTACGGATTGTTTGAAAAAACAAAACAACTATTTGATGCCAAGAACATATTTAACCCTGGCAAGAAAGTAGGCTCTACTAAAGAATACATTAGGAATCATATTATCAAAGAAGCACACAAGGTATCACATAGAATCTAGTCACGACTGATTATGATTGTATATATAAAGAAATCTAAAAATGGTAGAGGCCTCTTTGCTAAAAGGAACATCCAGAAAGGTGAGGTTATATCCCTTATCAAAGGCAGTCTGATAACTTGTAATGAAGATGATGATTTAGATGAACAAACTCGTTCAAATACAATAAGGTTTAATAACGAAAAATTCCTCAACCCAAAAGGTGAGATAGGTGAGCTTATAAACCATTCATGCAGTCCAAATAGTAAAATAGTAAAAGCAAGCAATAAAATGTACGTTCGTGCAATAGAGAACATTAGTAAGGACACTGAGATAGTATTTGACTACTCTACAGTCCTAGCCAATGATGATATCTGGCAAATGAAGTGTAACTGTGGCGAGAAAGGTTGCAGAAAGGTTATAAAGATGTTTAAAACCTTACCTTCTAAGACAAAACAGCACTACATAAAGAACAAAATTGTGCCTAAATACATACTTCATATAAAATAGCCTTCAAAATTTGCCTCTCGGCTTATTTTGTGCTATTATCAGACCCATGAATATATTAACCGCAACAAAGCGAAGTAAGGCTGACAAGCTAGGAGCTGTGCGATCTAACGGCATGATCCCGGCAGTCGTCTATGGCGCTCGCGTGGAAAACACTTCAATTTCCGTACCGAGTGTCGCCTTCGAAAAAGTTTTAAAGGTAGCAGGTGAGTCAAGCACTATCGTGCTTGAAATAGAAGGTGATGGTAAGACACAGAAAGTCGATGTACTCATACACGACCTACAAGTTGACCCAGTAAAAGGGTTCCCAATCCATGTGGATTTCCTAGCTGTGGATATGAATAAAACTATCAAGGTCAATGTACCTCTTGAGTTTACAGGGACAGCACAAGCTGAGAAGGATAGTCTCGGTGTATTAGTAAAGGTTCTCCATGAAGTCGAGATTGAAGCTCTTCCAAAAGACCTACCTCATGCAATCACTGTAGATGTAACCTCTCTTTCATCACTTGGTAGCCAGATACATGTCAAAGAACTTACTGCTCCAAGTGGGGTAACTCTCATAACTGACGGCGAAGAAGTTGTAGCTCTTATAGCTGCAGTCAAAGAAGAAGTCGAGGAATCAGCACCAGTTGACCTATCTGCTATTGAAGTAGAAAAGAAAGGCAAGAAAGATGATGCTGAAGGAGAAGCCAAGCCTGAATAATCACATAAATACATAGCCTATTCTCAAAATCCCCTCAACACGCATTTGGAGGGGATTTTGTATGTTATAATGGTTCTATGAATCAGCAAATTCGATTTATTTTTTCTTTTACCATCATAATAACAATTATTTTAAGTGGATTTACGACTAATCTACCTGCGTTAGAGTCAGCAGGACAAGCTCTGGACATCGCCCAAGCCGACAGAGCGAGGCTCGAGAGCGAACTCGCTGCTCTCGAGAAAGAGATAGCTCAAAAACAAAAAGAACTCGATGGCCAGAAAGGGCAGTCAGTCTCTATTTCTCGTGATATCGCAATACTTACAACCCAGATCAAGAAGTCTAAGCTTGATATTCAATCCAAGAACCTAATAATCAAGAAACTAGGAGGTGAGATTACAGAGAAAAATAAGAAAATCGAGACTTTGGTTTCAAAGATTGAGACACAGAAAGAGTCCCTAGCTCAGCTATTACGCAAAAACAGAGAGATCGATGATAAATCATTGCTAGCACTCATACTGTCCCAGGAGAGTATATCTGATGCTTACGGAGACATAGACACATTTGCATCACTCAAGCGTGAGATCCAAAACTCAGTTGATGAGATCAGAGGTGTAAAGAGAGACACCGAGACAGAGAGAAAGGATCTAGAGCTAAAAAAAGATAAAGAAACAGACACGAGGGAAGAGCTAGAAACTGCTAAGGCCAAGGTGGAACTTAGCGAAGCAGAGAAGAAGAATCTGCTAGCTATAAGTAAAAGTAAAGAATCTGCATATCAAAAAGTAATCGCCGAAAAAGCAAAAAGAAAAGCAGAGATACTATCAGCAATATTCAACCTAGTTGGAGGTTCTACAAAGATCAACTTCGAAACTGCACTTCTGTATGCAAACGATGCCAAAAGTAAACTAAATATAGACCCTGCATTCCTACTAGCAATACTAACTCAGGAAAGTAACCTTGGTGCAAACGTAGGTCAATGCTACCTTACAAACATCGAGACTGGTGCTGGAGTTGGAGTAAACACAGGAAGAGTCTTCCCAAATGTAATGAAGCCGATGGGTAAACCGGGCAGAAAAGGTGATATCGATGACTTCTTTGCAATCACCACAGCTTTAGGTAGGGATCCATTTAAAACCTTAGTTTCTTGTCCTATCGCTGGAGTAGCGGGTTATGGTGGGGCCATGGGACCAGCACAATTTATACCTTCTACATGGGGTGGCTATAAAAGTCGCCTAAAAGCTTTGATTGGTCGTGACGCTGATCCATGGAATCCTAAAGACGCCTTCATCGCTTCAGCAATGTTCCTCACAGATCTAGGTGCAGTTGGTAACGCTCCTAGTGCCCAGCATCGAGCAGCCTGCAAATATTATGGTACCGGAGGTGCTACATGCTCTTATAGTAATAGTGTAATGAAATTAAAGACGGGAATACAAACAAACATAGACATATTGCAAAACTAATAAAATCGTGATAATATCACCTAACATATGAAAAAAGCAATCCACCCAACATATTCAAGCAAATCAGACGTAACCTGCGCATGCGGAGCTACTTTTGCTGTAGGTTCAACTATGGATAAAATCAATGTTGAAATCTGCAGTCAGTGCCACCCATTCTATACTGGCAATGAAAAGGTTCTCGACACTGCCGGCCGTGTAGACCGCTTCAAGAAGCGCGCTGCAGTTGCAAAGACAAAGAAATAGATACTCAAGAAAAAACGCTCTCTTGAGCGTTTTTTGCTGTATAATATAATTTATGAATTTTAACTTAGAAGAATTGAAGAAAGATCACAAGACAAGTTATTTTGCCCTAGAGTATGAGCGACTACTTGGTGAAGAAAAGAAAGTTCTAGATATGGTAGAACAGGATGCGTCACTTCGTGACCTTGCCGATGAAGAAATTCAAAATATCAAATTCCAAAAGGAAGCTATCGAGCGACAGCTAGAAGAAATAATGAAAGCAGACGCAGAAGAGGAAGAATTCCCAAACGAAGTCATACTAGAAGTTCGTGCTGGTGCTGGTGGTGATGAAGCTTCGCTGTTTGGTATTGAGCTCGTAGAGATGTACGAGCGGTACTGTGACAACCGTGGCTGGAACAGTAAACACCTTGATGAATACACTCTCGAAATCAAAGGTAAAGACGTATACAAGCTTTTGCGCTTTGAGACAGGTGTTCACCGTGTTCAACGTATTCCTGCTACAGAGAAGAATGGCCGTATACACACATCTACAGCATCAGTAGCTATCCTTCCTATTCGTAAGAAGAGCAAGATCGAGATAAATCCAGCAGATCTAGACATGGAATACTCACGCTCTGGCGGTGCAGGAGGACAAAACGTCAACAAAGTTGAAACTGCAGTCCGGCTTATCCACAAACCTACAGGTATAGACGTACGTTCAACGAG
>CAZMZT010000017.1:0-7804 GCA_964571085.1 uncultured Candidatus Saccharibacteria bacterium | reverse complement strand
GTCGGCGCAGGTACGCCAATCTTCTCATAGAAGGAAAAGTCATCAGGTTCGATGTTGAAGGAGTTGCTACAATTCTGGCATATTCGGGACTCTGTGTTCATACTATATATAGTATATCTATTACCCTGTTTTATACAACAACCAAAGTTATTTACCTCTATGCTTCCATGCAAGATAAGATGCGTACATGAACACAAAGAATAATCCTACATATATATAGACATTGTTGTACTTATCTGGATAGACAACCACTTCTCTAACATCTTCAAACAAAGAGAACGGGTTGGCTATAACGTCCCAGCTGTTCCAGCGTAGGAATCGGCCGATATATATGCCAAAGCTAGTTAGCATGAGAACTATAGGTATAACTACAGAAGAAACCCTGGCACTATATCGGCTAGTAATAGCTTTCTCTGCTTGTGATATAGAGTAGAGCCCCATTAGTAGCCCAGCGAGAGCTGCACTAAATAGTGCAAACGAATCAAAGAGTGCTGGGACCGTCTTGCCCTCCCCTATGTGTATCAAGTCTGTGACTATATAGGGTGCATTGGGTAGTAGGAACAGCCAAGCAAGCCCCAATACTACAAACCAAAACTTTGTTATATTTTTTTTGTAAGTGGATGAAACCAATACATAAGAGAAAATAAGTGGGAGGAATGCCAAGAATATATTCCAAAGGATATATATGTGCGCGGTTGAATGGAATATCAAAATCCTAGCGATGTTCAAAACAACTGCTAGGATAAGTATGATAAGTATAGACCGAGGCATGAATGACTGCTTGGATTCCATTTTTGTATTATGCCAGGACAGATGTGCAGTGTGAGCATCTTTTAGCTGCAAGTGGTATCTCGCTAATGCATTCAGAACACTTCTTGGTAGTTGGATCAAGAGGAGCTTCCTTCTTGGACCGTGCGATCAATATGTTCATAGGCTTCACAACAAAGAAGAATACTGCAGAAGCAACAAGCAAGAATGATATGAGGGCGTTGATAAAGTGGCCGTACATGAACTTACTGTCGTTTATAGTAAATGATAGTCCGCCGAAGTCAGGAACCTTGGCAATAGCTGCTATAAGTGGAGTGAGCAGGTCGGTGACAAGCGCTGTAACAATGGTTCCAAAAGCTGCACCAACCACGACACCGACTGCTAAGTCTACAACATTACCGCGAAGCAAAAACTGTTTGAACTCTTTTAACATAAAATAAAGCGTTTAGTATTAATAGGCCTATTATAACAAGCAAAATAGGCGTTGTATACCGATTTGACAGAAATGTTAATATGGATTATAATATAAGTAAGAAACCAAATTCAATCATTTCAAACTTACACCCATGGCGGAAGTAGATTTCAAACCCGTAAGAGCGGGGCTCGCTTTTAATGTTGATTCAATCATAAGAACCCTTAAGTTGAGTCACTTGGACAAGGAAACATTATTAGATCTTATGTTCATTAAAGAAAAGGAAGGAAAGTCTGTTACATTTTTTTCTCACTTCAGTAAAGAACTGACGGAAACAGCTACTTCGCATAAAGATTTTATGCAGGTATATGAAAAGTTTTCTTCGGCGAGAAAAAAACAAAATGAGGTTTTAATGGAGGAAGCTATATCTGAATACAAAAACTTAGCATCCTCTGTGGACTCAAAAGAGCCTGCTCAAAGAAATCCTTAAAAAACTACCCCTATGTTTACAAAAAGGATACCGTAATATCCGTGGAAGACCCTGATGATGTAAATCACAGGGTTCTTTTTTTATCTAAAATTACACAACCACCTTCGCACTCATTCGAGAATGATTCCTTATATGCAGTATATATTTAGCACCTTCAACAAGAAGTACGTTAATCACCAGCCATAGTGCCACAAGTGGGAGTGAAGAGACTGGTAGTGGAGCTAGCTCAAACACATTGCGCATAAACGGCACCGTCATGGTCAGTATGAGTATCGCTACGGCAACTACAATACTCCAGTTCAACTTTTTGTTAGAAAAAACCCGGTAAGAGAACAATGGGTTGTATAAACTTCGGAATGAGAAAGATATGACTAGTATGTAAGAAGCAAAGCAAACAAAGAATATCGAGCGTGCAATGGCCACACTATCTGAATTCTGTACCAAGAAGTAATACAGTATGAAGAGGAATAGTGAGCTAAGTACCCCGATACCAAACGTCAGAACTTTTACTTCTTTGGTAAATATATGCTTGGATTCGTTTTTGAAGTATTTCTTCCTATCCATATTCTCATCAAACGCAAATGCAAGCGCCGGCAAGCTTCCAGTAAACAGGTTGACCCAGATTATCTGTAGCGCTGTCAGTGGTAGTGCCAGTCCCATTATCAAGCTTCCCCCTATAACAAAAACTTCATCGAGAGAGTTCGACATCAGATAGACCACAGTCTTCCTGATGTTGGCTAGTATCCTGTGGCCTTCATCTATCGAGGTGCTAATGGTTTTAAAGTTATCGTCTAGGAGCACAAGGTCAGCTGCACTCTTGGCCACATCAGAACCTGAACCTAAAGATATGCCTATGTCCATGGCTTTGAGTGCTGGAGCGTCGTTGACCCCATCCCCTGTCATGGCCACTACTTCACCAAGCTTTTGATAGAGCTTGCCGATTCGGAGCTTGTCTTCTGGAGTGACTCTAGCAAATATCTTTATATTTGGGATTATTTTTATAAGTTCATCATCAGAAAGTGTGTGTAGTTCACTTCCGACGAGCACTTCACTCTCGTTTACATCCCAGTTCAGACTTTTGGCTACAGATATGGCTGTTCCCTTCAAGTCACCGGTCACAAGCACCATCTTTACTCCATGTGCTTCGATAGTCTTTATAGCATCAGGAACTTCTGGTCGTATAGGGTCATAGAAGACGAGCATCCCTAAGAATTCTAAACCATCTACATCTTCTGGATTTATGTCAGCCTTTAAACCCTTTCCACTTAGAGTTGCGAGTCCTATTAAGCGCTTGCCGTCACGACTAGTGGATTCAATCCATTCTTCAAACTTTATATATTCTTCTTTAGAAATCTTAGACCTCTTGAGTAGTATATCTGGTGCACCCATAACTATATATAGATCATCTTTCTTTGCTACAGAGAATTTATTAGTAGAGTTAAATGGTAGTACAAGAGATGTAGTGGTTGAAAGCATATGATCAAGAGGTATGTTGTAATTGCGACAAGCCTTGGCAATATTTACCTCAAACGGCCTACCCCGAAATGTCCACTTATCTTTTTCTTCATCTCTGTTTTCAACAGAAACATCAATGTTTCGTAATGAGAATTCGAGCAAATGTTTTTGATTATGAGATAGGGTTGTAGAATCTATCGCATCTGTTTTACCCGAGAGGAGCATGTCACTAGTCTCTATGCCTACCAACTGCATATCAGCCAGAGTTAGAGTTCCAGTTTTATCTGTCATTATTAAGGTTGTCGATCCGAGAGTCTCCGCAGCAGAGAGTTTACGCACAATACCTTTCTTGTTGGCTATACGAAGCGACCCAATAGCTAAAATCACAGTAAGTGTTATAGGTAGAGCTTCTGGCACAGCACCTACAGCAACAGCTGCCGAGAGTACTAGCATAGGGAGCAAGGGTTCCCCTCGAGTAACACCTAGGATTAAAATCCCAATAACAATAACTATGACAACTATAAATATCAACCATGCTAGGTGGGCGATGCCTTTCTGGAGAGGAGTCTCTACTCTTCTAGTTGCAGACACTATGCCAGCTATCTTGCCTATCTCGGTAGAGTCGCCAGTAGCGTACACTACTGCAGTTGCGTAACCTTGGACTACCAGAGTTCCTGCATGGGCTATGTTCTTACGCTCAGCCACCAAAGCAGACATAGGCAACACCTCGGAGTTCTTCTCGACTGGGATGGACTCCCCTGTCAGGATCGCTTCGTCGACTTGGAAGTTATTGACCGATAGTATCCGAGCATCAGCAGGAATGCGAGTACCGTACGATAGCTTTATAATATCTCCAGGGACCAAGAGCATAGAGTCTACTTCCTCTTCTCTGCCATCACGGATGATGCGTGCACGGTCTTTAATATATGTATTGAGCTTCTCAAGTGTATTCTCGGCATGAAACTCATGATAGAACCCAAGTATCACATTGAGCAGTACCGCAAAAGCAATGACTATAGTGTCCACCCATTCTGCTAGTATCCCTGTCAGTATAGCTGCTCCTATGAGCAGGAATATGAGAGGACTCAGGAATTGCTTGAGGAATAGTAATACTATGTTCTTCTTTTCTTTATTATGAAAAGTATTATCACCATAGACACCGATACGAGCCTCTGCTTCCTGGTCAGTTAGTCCGTCGTGTGATGTCCCTAGATCTTTAATTAAGTCGACTGTATCTATAGCCCATGGTGATGTGATTTTCTGCATGGGTTTATTCTAACATATGAATGGGGGGCTACTGGGAATCGAACCCAGATCGAAGGTTCCACAAACCTCAGTGTTAACCGTTACACCATAGCCCCCATATCTTCACTTCAGTCTTGAAGTGATACCCTGTTATACCAGAAAAGCTATATAAAATCTAGGCCTACTTCACCAACAGACTCATGTAGGACAGTACAAATATAGCTAACGATATAGCTCCAGAACACAAGCACCAAGTGCACCAATGCTTGATAACAAATGCCTGGATAGATATAAGATAAACAGAGAACAACACAGATGCACCACTGAGGCCAAAGAGCACCTCACTATATGGTGTGACTAAATTATGAGTCAGGTACAGCACGCTGTATACAAGCGATATGAATACATAGTAAATCATTCCCAGCAATTCAACAGGGATACCAAATATCTTTGAGTAGTCAGAATGTATCACACTGTCACAGTTTGAGCGCATAGGGCAGATGAGCTTCTTCTTTGCGCGCTTTTTCCTATATATATATGAAGCGATAAGGAACCCAGTCATCCCGAGTAAACTGATAATAGCAATGTAGGTAATCTGCATAATTATTTACAAACTGTTGTAGTTAGTGGTGTTGTTAATAACCCTTTTGTACCCATACTATCAGCACAGAAATAAAGTCCTGGAGTGCTTGGTAACGGGAAAGACATTGCCCAAGCAGTAGGTGTAGAGTAACAGTAGCCTACATTTTGAGTCAGTGAGAGTATCTTACTTATAGAGCTCGAGATGCTACCAATAGATCCAGAAGCTGTCTTGGCATGTCCAACCGGAGAGAAGAGTGAACCTATACTTGGACTTACACAGCTCCCAGAAGCATTCACCTTCTTGCCGAATGACCCTGTAGAACTAAACATGCTCTTGGCTCCCACATGGAACCCTGAGGCGACATCTTTAACTTTCATATCATCAATACTTTTCATAAAATTCTCTATTGGAGTAGAGTCAGCTGGTACAGCAACTTCATTTGGAACGTTGAGATCATAAAACACACTCTCCCACTCAAGGGTTACCACATTACCAGCGATCCCTTTGTCCTCTAAACCAATGATTTTAGATAGTGGCATACTGATTGCAAATTTGTATTTATGTATTGCGTTGTCTTTTTTGCCTATCCAGACCTCAAAGGTATCGAGGGTAGCCGAGCCCAACATATCTTCGATATCAGTCTTTGATATATCTGTTGTCTGTGACAAGAAAACTTGAGTGATAGTACTAAGGAATGCTTTGGTCGACGCCTTGTCTGGGCTTATCTGGTAATGATAAGTTTCTTTTGATTTTATTATTTCTTTACCTTTATCTGTAACATCTGCACCTACAACGAAGTCTCTAAACACTGAGCTAGTTTCAGGGTTGGCATAAAGAGGGACCCAGTTGTATAGAACTTTATCTATGTCTATCATAGACACCTTGGTTCTTATAGAGCTTGGCAATATTTTGGTCAAGATATCGAACTGGCCTTTTTTAATAGATACAGTCTGCTTTACTGGAGCGTTTTCTCCTAAAGAAGAAGTGAGGTCAGAGATAGTGAAAAATGAACTATCCCCTTCGTGAGTGAAGTCTGCTTCAATATCTTCTTCAATGATAGAGCTGTCTACAATTATTTTGTGTGAGAAACTCGGCAAAGATCCTTCTTCATTGCTTACGAGCCCTTCTGTCTTTACTGAAAATGAATCTCGTTCTTTGGATTCGATTGCTTCACCAGTCATGAGACCGGAAGTAATATTGGTAAACTTGGGGGTGGTTAAAAGTATGTGAGTTTCTGACTTGTATGAAGTCAAACTTTTAAATGCATTTGGTGCACTTAGAAGTAGAACCTTTGGGTCCTTTTTAATGAATGGCAGATTCAGTGCAGGGATATCTATATATCCTGACATGGATGCAAATACTGTCCCGCCAATTATAGCCAACAATATTATAAACAGAGACAATTTCAAAGGAAACTTTCTCTTGTTCACCATCGTCACACTAGTGTTCTGCATTGCAGAAGAAATGTCGCTAGCGTATGAAGAGAGCAGGGCACCCTGTGGCAAATTATTACTTAGGATTATGGGTTTTACTTCTTGTGATTTATATGACTTTTCAGCTTTAGGTATCAGGCTTGGGATAAACTCTCCGGCATTGGTCTCAACTGCAGACTCTTTGGTGGGTAAGTTTATAGGTGGGGCTACCACTACAGGTGTAGGATTTACATGTTCCTCAACAACTGGACTACTTTCAGATCCTGGTATTATATAGACAACAGGCTCTGGAACAGATTCAGGCATCTCTAGAGGTTCTACTACTTTAGGACTCGATATTTCTATTGGTTGGTTTTCGATCTGTCTTTGTGGAGTTGATAATACAGGCACAGGAGGAGTAGGAGTCTGAGGTACCGCGACAGTCTCTGGTGGCAAAACCTTCCTCAACCCTTCTTCGATATCATCAGTATGCCATCCAGCCTTTGAAAGTCTTGAGGTAATTAATTCTTTTGAGATATTTTTTCTAAGTTGCTCTTGAATATATACAACTAAATCTTCAGTGATCATATACTACAAGTATATCATTCAAATTTAAAATTCATAAACGTATATCTTCCTTGCGAGCTGATACCTCCCTCTCCCAAGGTCAAATTCGGCTACTGGCTGCTTGCTGGTGAATTTAAATGTAATGGAAACTAGGCGAGTCCCTGGCTTTAGCTCTTTATCAAACTTTGTAATTAGATCATCCATTATATTTGGATAAAGATATGTAAAGATATGAGTCGCTTTAGATAGATCATGAGAAAAGAAATCTTCTTTCAGGATTTCTACACTACGACCTGAGGTTTTAGTATTCCACCAATTCCTAAACCTAGATACCAATATAGGGAAAACTGAGTTTTCGATTCCTATATAAGTTCCTTTTGGGTTATGCTTGGAAGCATAGAAAAGGACTCGAGCATCTCCACATCCTAGGTCATAGAGAACACTTCCCTCTTTTAGTTCTAGTGCTTTATACACATTAGGGAGGATAGAGTTTGGTATCGGGATAAACGGGACTTTCGCTTTCATACTACTTATCATCCAGATAAAAAGCATGATCAGGACAAATAGTAGTACTAACACTGCAATCCATTCTCCGATCAAAATTAGTGTAGGGATCATGCGTTCATTATACTAGAAAATCAGAGTAATCTCGAAGATTACTTTGGAGAGGAGTCTCGATTCTTACAGAATCTGTACACCTTTTCGATACACTAGCGCGTATAACGAAAAGGTTTTCTCGTCCTCTCGCACAGAACAAGCAGTTGTTCTGCTCCGGGCACAAATAAAAAGAAGCACTCTAGAGTGCTTCTTTTTATTTGTGCTGTAATTATACACTTTGCGCGAACCTTTTTCGAGCAGAAACTGAATGAATG
>CAZMZT010000016.1:3078-8787 GCA_964571085.1 uncultured Candidatus Saccharibacteria bacterium | reverse complement strand
AATCGTGTATAATACCTCTATATGAGCGAAGTAATAGAATTTTTCGGCACTTACAAAAATATATTTGTTATTCTCCACGTACTTTCAGTTATTGTTGGTATGGGGTCTGCACTTGTGTCTGATATATTCTTCAATATCTTTATCAAAGACAAGAAGATCCAAGCAAAAGAAAGCTATGTGCTAGACATGCTCTCAGTAGTAGTTTGGTTTAGTTTGGCGTTTATATTCCTCAGTGGCTTTGCTATATTCCTCTCAGACCCACTTAACTACTTCCAGTCAACTAAATTCTTGGTCAAGATGACTATCGTTGTGGCTCTTATAACCAACGGATACCTTTTCTGGCGTTTAGTTCATCCATCACTACACAAACTTAATTTTACGGACAGGAACATGCATCACAAATACGTCCGCCTTCGTAAAGTTTCATTTGCACTCGGGGCCATATCTTTGGCGTCATGGCTATCTGCTTTCTTCCTTGGCATGATCGGCGACATACCTTTTACTTATGCAGAGTCAATCACTGGCTACCTCTTTGTATGTTTTGTCGGTATACTAATCAGCCAGATTATGGAGTATCGGATTACTCATAAATAATACTAATTTCTAAATTTAAATACATTAGAGAGGTATTTTCTCTTCACTTCAAAAATTATAACTAGATTTGAAAGTATAAAGTAAACAGGGAAGGCGAAGTTTAGGAAAGTCACTTCTTTTATTATCAGGAATGTAATGATTTGATTTATAATTCCTAGTCCGTACGGAGCTATATGTTCTGTGTCAGCATGTCGCCAGCTTTTTACCATTGGTGGGTATACCTGCCAGCAAATCTGCTATGATTGCAAATGATAGAGACAGAATCCCATTTTTTGTTACTATCCATACAATAATAGCTAATAAAGAAAGTGCTCCGCATACAATATCGAACCTTGTGGTTTTCCAATAGGAACCTTTTTTAAAAAGCGAAGCAATAACTACAAGTAGTGGAGAGAACCCAGCCATAAATGTAGATAGCAGTATCGGACCACTAACTCCTGACTGGTATGCAATATAAACACCTACAAATGGGGCAATAGTCCAAAGCACCCAAGACACCAAGTTTGGCCTAGTAGTCCCATACAAGATATTTTTTATATAATATGTTGCTCCAACAAGCCCAAGGATTATAGTCAGATAGGCAAAATATTCGGGGATCATATTGGTAAATTATAGCATTTGTAGATTTTATTTTGTATAATAAAGATAATCTATGGACAACGATATTCCAAACAATCGAGACATAACCTACTTTGGTAGGACGAACTTTCGCAGTACCAACACACCGTTTGGTATCAAGCGCAAAGACCGTCGCCAGCATATGTATATCCTCGGTAAGTCAGGTACTGGTAAGTCTGTACTCCTCTCGAATCTAATCGTTCAAAACATCAACAACGGCGAAGGCATCTGTGTGGTGGACCCTCACGGCGAACTCGTCGAAGAGGTCCTCCACCTCATCCCAGAGCATCGCGCCAAAGACGTCATCTACTTCAATCCAGCCGACACAGACTTCCACGTGGGCTTTAACGTTATCGCTCTGGACGATCCGAAATACAAGCACTTGGTAGCTTCAGGACTGATGGGAATCTTTACCAAGATCTGGGCTAATGCCTGGAGTTCTCGTATGGAGTACATCCTCAACAACGCGATCCTGGCTTTGCTCGACACTCCTGGCACCACACTCCTCGGAATCCCTCGTTTACTTGTCGACAAGGACTATCGTCAGATGATCATCGGCAACTTGAAGGACCCAGTGGTCAAGGCTTTCTGGGTTCACGAGTATGAACAGTGGCGTGAACAGTTCCGTAACGAAGCTATCGCCCCGATTCAGAACAAAGTCGGTCAATTCCTTTCGACTTCTATCATCCGTAACGTCGTCGGTCAGTCCAAATCCACAATCGATATATTCAAGATAATGAACGAAGGGAAAATCTTTCTCGTGAACGTTTCAAAAGGTCGCGTGGGTGAAGACAACTCAGCGCTACTCGGAGGTATGATCATTACCAAGATCCAGCTCGCAGCCATGGAGCGTGTGCGTATCCCTGAGAACGAGCGTCGCGACTTCTACCTATACGTCGACGAATTCCAAAACTTCGCGACAGATTCATTTGCCAACATCCTCTCTGAAGCTCGCAAATACCGCCTCAACCTCACCATCGCTCACCAATACACTGCCCAGCTTTCCAACGAGAACGGCACTGCAGTTCGCGATGCTGTGTTCGGGAACGTGGGAACTATGATCATCTTCCGTGTAGGTGCTGACGACGCAGAGTTCATCGAGAAGGAGTTTGAACCAGAGTTCATGGCTCAGGACTTGGTGAACCTACCGAACTACCACATATATCTGAAGCTTATGATTGATGGAATCACAAGCCGGCCTTTCTCTGCTAGTACACTCCCGCCTATGAAGATCGATCTGACTGCAGGAGTCAAAGAAAAGATTATCGAATCATCACGCAAGCTCTATACTCGTCCTCGTGAAGAAGTCGAAGCAGAGATCAACAAGTGGAGTGGTATGCTCCAAGTTGGAGATGGAGAGGCAAAATTTAAAGCTGACTGTTCAAACTGTGGCAAGGTGACCATGGTACCTTTCGAACCCAAAGAAGGCCGACCAGTATATTGCAAGGACTGTATGTTCAAGATCAAGAGCGGGGAATTGAAACCCCAGACAGGCTTCGTGGCATCGCGCTCAGGTCGCCAAGAAGAGAAGAACTCCACAGCACCACTAGCAATGCTAGGTATAGAATTTGCTGCTACACCTGGGGCGAAAGCTCCTGATATGAGGTCACCTCAAGCTCCTCGTCCAGCTATGAATGCAACCCAGAGGTCACCACAGCCACCTGCTGGTTCCAATACATCAACTCCACGACCAAGCAACTTCAAGCCTGCCCATACAATGGTAGAGCGCAAACACTCAGGCCCATCACCACTTCTGAAAGGTTTGTTGCAAAAGATAGGCATAGAAAACAACAGCACTCAAGCAAAAGCTGAAGAGGTAAAGACCGTTGCTCCCAAGCAAGAACCGATGTCACTTTCAAGTCTAAAGAAGCCTGACACTATTACAACTCAACCCCCAATACCAACCAAAGAAGCATCTGAAGAAAAGAAAGCATCACTCAAGGATTTGCTTGCTCGCGCTACAGCTCCACAAGTAGCAAAAGTAGAAGTAAAGCCTGAGCAAGTTCCAATGCCTAAAGTGGAAGTAAAAGTTGAGCCAAAAGTGGAACTTAAGCCCGAGGTTAAAATTGAACCAAAACCTGTTGTAAACCAGACCGTTTTAATATCGCAGACAAATATAACTAATAACAACACCGTGGCGCCAGTGATTCCAAAGACACCTGTGCAATCTGTAGCGACACCTGCTCCAGTTATAAAACCCGCGCCAGCAGTTGCAGCCCCGGCTCCTGTAGTAGAGTCCAAGCCACAAACTCCATTACAGCAGACACCAGTACAAGCTAAAGTTGAAGACACCAAGACAGATAAATGGCAAAAGCCCAAAGCTAAGAAGGAAGTACCCGAAGAAGTATTACGCAAAGTGTTGGAGTAATTTATTTTCTTTATGTCGAATAAAATAAAACTTATCTGGACCACTTTCATTATAGTGCTTTTTACTTTGCCATCATTTGTATTTGCAGGGTTTGAAATAACTGAGATCATGTACGATCTGGATGGCACAGATACCAATCGCGAATGGATAGAGGTCAAGAACACAGGCAGTGAGCCGTCTGACCTTTCAAAATGGTTCTTTTTCTCAGACAATTCCAAGCATGCTCTCGCACCACAAGGAGCACCCAGTGTTCCTGCAGGTGGCTATGCAGTCATCACTCAAAATGCTACTAACTTCCAAGCTGATTGGCCTAACTACAGTGGACTTATCTTCGACAGTAGTTGGACAGGGTTCAACAATGAAAGCGGGGAGACTATATCAATGAAAGACCCAAGCCTTACTGAAGTAAGTATCGTGAGTTTTGATTCAAGCATGGGTGGAGCAGGTGACGGTAACTCTATACAAAAAGTTGGAACAAGTTGGGTAGGAGCAACCCCGACTCCGGGATTAGAGAATAAAGCTAGTTCAGGTGGTGGAGATGAGGAAGAAGATGATGATGGAGGCTCATCTTCTAACAACCCAGTAGTAGTTAAACAAAAAGAAGTTGAGATTCCTAAAATGGTAACAAATATAATCTCAAAGAACACAGTCTTTGCTGGTGTCCCATTTATAATCGATTCAAATACCATAGGATACAAAAAAGAAACCCTCAAGGTTGGCCGGCTAGTCTGGAATTTTGGTGATGGAATGTCCAAACAGACATCCGAGCATTTACCATTTGAATATTTATATCAATACCCTGGAGAGTATGTCATGACCTTGTCTTACTATTATCCAAATGACAATATTGTCGATGCAACAGATAGAGTTATATTTAAAGTCGTCGCGCCTGGTGTAACCATATCTTCTGTTGGTAAAAGCGGAGATCCGTATGTAGAGATAGACAACAAATCAGGTGTTGAAGTGGATCTATCACTATGGGTTATAAATAGTGCTAATTCTTCGTTCCGTATACCTGAGGGAACGATTATATTACCATCTAAAAGTATCCGACTCTCAGGTAGGGTAACAGGATTCTCGCTAAGCGATCTTTCTTATGTAAATATAACTAGTACCAGTGGCGAAGTCATCTCTTCGTATCCAACAGCCAAAGCCACGACATATACAAATACAAGTAGCAACTATAAACCTAAAGTCAGCACTAATCCCGAAGAATCATCACGAGTAATAAACCTAGAAGACCTTAGTGCAAGCGCTGGTAACTCAGGTGCTAGAATCTCCAATTCAACTTATGCTTGGCTTGGACTCGTGGGTGTAATATTCATAGGGCTCCTAGCTGTGTATTTTGCAAAAAGGAAAGATACTCAAGTAGATGACATAGATAAACAAATCAGTGCTAGTGATATGACTATCATAGAATAGGCTTGAATTTTAAGCATATTTTTGATATAGTAGCGATATGAATAAAAACACTCCATCTAAAAAGCATCCAACACTTCTTGGAACAAAGTTGCCGGGTGGTATGACGAACTGCTCACTACAGATTCTGATAGCTATCAATCCAAGGTCATCGCACCGAACTTACTGCGAGTTCTTGATCTAAAGAAAGGTGAGCAAGTTTTTGACCTTGCTTGTGGTCAAGGATATTTTTCTAATTTATTTTTCAAAAGTGGTGCCAGTGTTGTAGCATCCGACATCTCTAAGCGACTCATCGAAACTGCGTTAAAGAATTCACCCAAAGGAATCAACTTCCATGTTGCTCCTGCACACAAAGCTACTTTTTTAAAAGATAACTCTATAGATACAGTTGTCATTGTACTTGCAATTCAGAACATTGAAAATGTTGCAGATATGATTTCCGAGTGCAAGCGTGTACTAAGGAAGAACGGCCGTATGGTTATGGTTATGAACCACCCTGCTTTCCGCGTACCACAGGGGAGTGACTGGTACTTTGCCGATGGTGTCCAGTATCGCATTGTAGGCAAATACTTATCAGAATCAAAAGTCGCCATAGATATGACTCCAGGTGAGAAAGATCCTAAGAAGAAGATCAAGACTATTTCATTTCAGCGCTCACTCCAGTACTATATGAAATTGTTTTCCAAGAATAATTTTGCGATAACTCGCCT
>CAZMZT010000016.1:0-2978 GCA_964571085.1 uncultured Candidatus Saccharibacteria bacterium | reverse complement strand
GGGCGGTACTTTACAATGTTTGTGATGTAGATGTCTTCACGCTTCATCTTGATACTCTCAAGCATCTCGGCTAGGAATTTGCCTCCAGCGCCGACAAATGGCCGGCCCTCCTTGTCTTCGTTCTTGCCTGGAGCTTCACCGATAAACACGACATCAGCATCGGCATTTCCATCACCAAAAACCGCCTGTGTTGCAGTCTTTTTGAGTTCACAAACACAATGCTCGTTCCAGTAAGCATTGAGTTCATCGATTTTGGTGCGTTTGGACATTACTTCAGTATTGTAATATCTGCACCGATGGAGTTCAAGCGCATAGCCACGTCTTCATAACCACGGTTGATCATGTATACATTGCGCAGTATTGATGTACCCTCGGCTGCCATCATAGATATGAGTATGACCATAGAAGGTCGGAGTGCAGGCGGGCATACGACTTGTGCAGATTTTAGTGGAGTACCACCAGTTATGTATACACGGTGGGGATCCGCAAGGGTGACATTGGCACCTAGTCTATTGAGCTCTGTAGCGTATATGGCACGGTTCTCATAGAACCAGTCGTGTATGAGAGTGGTACCTGTTGCTCGCACTGCTATAGGCACAAAGAAAGGCAGGTTGTCGATGTTTATTCCTGGGTAAGGGTTCGCATGTATTTTGTCATATGGAGCTTTAAATATACTTGGCAGTATTTCGATGTCTATTAGCTTTGTCTTTTCGTTCTTTGAGAAATACTTTTTCAAGACTTTGTATTTTAGACCCATCTTTTTGAGTCGATAAAGTTCGAGTGTTAGGAAGTCGATAGGGCATCGGTTGATAGTGAGTGTAGAGTCAGTTGCAATAGCAGCCGAGATGAACATCATAGACTCGATAGGGTCTTCGCTGTTGTGGTACTCTACATCCATGTCTATTTCTTTGACTCCTTCTACTGTGATTGTTCCTGTACCTATGCCTTCGATTTTGACCCCAAGTTTCTGCAAGAAGAAGCAAACTTCCTGCACCATGTAGTTACCACTAGCGCATTCGATAGTTGTCTTGCCTTCCACTTTGGCACAAGCCATCAGGATGTTTTCGCAAGCAGTGTCGCCAGCTTCGTACATGACTATGTCTGCATGCTTGAGAGTGTTAACTGTAATGTCATAGGTTGTATTTGTAGTCTTGATCTTTACCCCGAGTTCATCGAGTGCGTATTTGTGTGCTGAGATAGTCCTCTTGCCTAGGTTGCAACCTTGAGCGTGGGGGATAGAGAATGTCTGTAGGCGGTGTATGAGTGGGCCTATGAGCATGATGATAGACCTCGTGCGTATAGCAGACTCTACGTTGAGGTTATCTAGTTTGAAAGTTTTCGGCGGAGTTACTTCCACTGTGTTTTGGTGTGTCCAGACAACTTTGACTCCAATACTCTCTAGTATTTCTATCACTCTATAAACTTCTTCGATTCTTGCGATACCATGAAGAGTTGTCGTTCCTTTGTTTAGTAATGTTGCACAAAGCAAGCCCACTGAGCCGTTTTTTGAGAAGCTGGTGGTGATAGAACCATGCAGTTTCTTGCCACCAACTATTTGGAAGTCGATGGAGTCATTGATAGACACTATCTGGTGATCGAGTACTGAGCTGATCTTGGAAAGTAACTCTGTTGTGAAGTTCTGCTGTCCCTTCTCCATACGAGCAATAGCACTCTGTGAGGTACCAAGCTCCTTTGCAAAAGCGCCCTGGGTAAGCTTGCGCTTTTCCCGCAATTCCTTGATAAAAAAGCCTATTTTCTGTTGATCTGATTGTTTTTTCATAATATTTGATGATTATATATCATATGTGATATAATGACAATATGTTAGAGGTAAAGGAAAATGTGGATATCAGGGACTACTGTACCTTCAAAGTTGGAGGGCAGTTTCGGTATTTTGTCGAAATTTATGACAAGTCTGATTTATCAGAAGTCTGTAAAATAGCAAAAGAAAAAAATCTTCCCATCCATGTGCTTGGGGGTGGATCAAACATGGTTTTCCCTGATGGAATCCTAGAAGTTGTAGCTCTGAAAATAAATTTCTCTGGATTTGAAGTTGTAAATGATTCAAATGAATATACAGAAATAAAAATCGGTTCTGGCGAGAATTGGGACTCTGTCGTAGAGCGGACAGTTGCCATGAACCTATCTGGCGTCGAAGCCCTCTCAGCTATCCCAGGTACAACTGGAGCAACTCCAGTGCAGAATGTGGGCGCGTATGGCCAAGAGACTAAAGACACACTTGTAGAAGTCGAAGTTTTTGACATAGATAACCAAAGCTTTACTAAACTTTCAAACAAGGATTGTGGGTTTAGCTATCGAGACAGTATTTTCAAGCGTGAAGGTAAGGGGAGATATATAATTACATCTGTGACATTTCGCTTGTCAAAGTCCCCGGCGGCAATACCGAACTACCCTGGAGTTAAAAGGTACTTTGATGAGAAGGGTATTGTAAATCCAAGCCTATCTGAAATCCGTGAGTCAATAGTCAGCATTCGCAGTGTGAAGTTGCCTGACCCAAAGAAAGTGGCAAATGTAGGTTCATTCTTCAAGAACGCAATAGTGCCAAAAGTAGATGCAGAAAGATTGGTAGAATCTTACCCAAACATGACTATTTTCCCGATAGACGAGATTCATACGAAAGTTCCAGCTGGCTGGCTTATCGAGAACACTGGGCTCAAAGGTCATGATTTCGGCCCGATATCTGTATATGCGAACAACGCTCTGGTGCTAGTCAACAACGGCAGTGCTACTCGTGCCGATGTAGAACAAGTACGAGATGAGATAGTAAACACCGTCTTCCAAAAATTCGGCATCACTCTCGAAGCTGAACCAGAATTTGTTTAAAGTTCAAATACATAGTATATTTCTTACATTGCCGTAGTAGGTAATAAATGCCGGAGTGGCGGAATTGGTATACGCGATCGACTCAAAATCGATTCCCGCAAGGGTTGGAGGTTCAAGTCCTCTCTCCGGCACAA
>CAZMZT010000015.1:3975-9717 GCA_964571085.1 uncultured Candidatus Saccharibacteria bacterium | reverse complement strand
GCTGGGTAAGTCATAGAACCACCAGCGTTAGCTTTAGCCTTTGACATAGCTCCGAACAAACCATCAGCTGTTAGGCCGTTGTTTGCTTGCCATGCCATAACCTTTGCCTTTGTACCGTTACCGAAGATTCCATCTACTGGAGATGCTCCGACAAGAGTCTGGAGAGTCTTTACATACTCTCCTTTACTTCCTACTTTCAAAGTAGTTGGTCCGAAATCCCAAGCAGCTGAAGCTACTGATGTTGCCATCAAAGCTAATGCTACGAAAGATCCGATTAAGAATTTTTTTAACATAATTTTATTAATTGTATGCACGTTTAAATTAATTTCGACTAATTCTCAAATACGACTAATAATAATGTATAAGAGAAAAAAATTAATGTGTGTGCATATATTTGTGTTCATACTGGTCTCTATCAACCAATATGAACGGTTTTACTTCTAAATAATCGTTCTACACTTCTCTATCAAAAGTAATGAGAACAATATTTAGACAACGTAAACTAAATGAATGTGCTCCATGATTTGCATCAAGGAACAAAACATATCTGCCTTGTCGACAGGGCCGATATCACACTTCTAGTATTCTCCTCTATCAAAAGAAAAACATGGAAGCGGATTGCGGTCAGTGAAAACTAACAAGTAGTAAATAGTTAGAAGGAAGCAGTAAATAAATACTGAACCTTACGAACTAAATGCTACGGCTATTACCCTCTTGGTATTAGAGGAAATAATAGTATTAAATTTTCAATGATCGCTCTCTATATGACACTGGTTTCCCAACGCATAAGAGATATTACATACTAGCACATCAGGCGCAAATACGCCAGTACTAGCATGTAAATACATTATATACTATAGCTATATAAATAGGCAATATATATGGGGATAACCCGGTAGTGATTTACTAGTAAAGCTCTTGAAAAACCATACCGAAATTGTTTGAATAAGTCCCCTAGATTGCTTGGTAGCGAGACCAGCGCTTTGCACCTGTTTTCTTGATCTGACCTTTTGAGACCAGTGAGTTGAGTTCTCTCTGGATTGTCTTTTCAGAGCAGTCCGTAAATGCTGTTGATATATCTTTTATAGAGAGGTCCTTCTTGTCTTTTATGAGGGATAGTATCTTGGCTGTGCGGTCTTGCTTGCTAACTGTGTCGCGAGATGTCTGTAATGAATTCCTATTAAAGGACACTTGCTTTGGATTAGTAAAGGACATATTATACTCTGTCCTTTTGTCCTTTATACCTACATCGGGCAGTATACGACTTGGTTCACGCTCGACGTTAAACATTGTTTGATCTAGGGTAAATGTGAAGTGTTTATCTTTGGATTTATGAGAACCAAGTTCGACGATTAGGAGCTCGAATTCCCTCTTCAATATCTGGCTGTTCATCTCGGAAATAAAGCCTATAGTGGATGCTATCTCGATACAAGAAAGGGCTTCATAAATGTGAGCGAGTGATACTGATATATGGGATTGTTTGTCTACAGGAGAAAGTGTGGAGAGTTTGTACATATCGGACAGGAGTTCGACACCGAGAAGGCGAAGCTTGCCTTTGAGTGCGTCGTCGGCATCCATACAATCGGTGACCATGTATAGGGCTGTAACCAGCTTTTCTGTCTTTTTGTTTACGAACTCATATACAGGCTTGTGTGGCAAGGTGTTTGGGTTATGGACGTCTTTATGTCCGTATATATTTAGCCCTGTCTTTTGTGTGTCTTTTTGATTATTCATCTGTCTTTTTAGTCTGGGAAAGTAAATAATTATGTCCTTGATTTGTCCATTATATACTCAAATAAATGTAATGCAAATGTTTATATAAAATATGATATAATTATGAAATATTTATGGCAAAAAAAGAAATTCCCGAAGATGAAGAAGATGTAACCCCTACTCGATCAAAAAAGAAATCGAGCAAAAATAAAAGCAGTAAAGTAGCTCTCAAAGATGAAACACGGCAGAATGTCTGGGGAATAGTTTTCCTTGTACTTGGACTATTTGTATTGCTCTCAGTTTTCAGAATGGCAGGAGTTGCAGGTGAGATGTTCTACAAAGGACTTAGTTCCCTACTCGGACTTGGATACTATCTGTTGCCAGTACTCCTCGGAGTTGTTGGTGTGTCACTCATGCGCAAAGAGAGACCTCAAGTGGCACGACTACACGCTATCACTGGGCTGCTAGTACTACTATCTGCACTCGGTATCATGGACATCGCAAGTAATGGAAGTGGCGAGTCTACAAACATAGTGCTAGGTGGATACATGGGCAGTATCGTAGCATGGCCTTTTGTAAAACTTTTCGGCATATATGCAGGCATACTACTACTAGGTGCGATACTCATAGTGTCACTCATTGTTCTGTTCGATGAGAGTCCAAACCTTATGACAATGTGGAACAAGACACTTGGATTCTTTAAGAAAGATATAACTCTACCTAAAATACAACTTCCACAGAGATCAGAAGCGAGTGAAGATGAAGAGCCAGTAGAAGAAGTGTCACATGAGGAGCAAGTAGATGAAGTACCAGAACATGATGAGAGTATAGTCAAAGACGATGAGGAAGTATTCCCTGTGAAGAAAAAGTTCAAAACTACATACACCCCTCCCCCACTGACACTACTCGAGAAGGATAAAGGCAAGCCGAATGTCGGGGACCTGAAGGGCAACATGAACATCATCCAGCGTACACTTCTGAACTTTGGAATATCTGTAGAAATGGATGAAGTGACTATCGGACCGACTGTCACTCGCTATGCACTCAAACCTGCCCAAGGCGTGAAGCTCTCACGTATAGTTGGACTCCAGAACGACCTTGCTCTAGCACTTGCTGCCCACCCTATACGTATTGAAGCACCTATCCCTGGCAAGTCACTCGTGGGTATAGAGATCCCGAACAAGGTCAAGTCTACTGTGGGACTGGCCACACTTCTTGCTGACGATAAGTTCCAGAACTCACCGAAGCCTCTGACTGTGGCGCTCGGTCGTGCACTCTCTGGCAAGGCAGTGTTCGGCAACCTTGCCAAGATGCCACATGCACTTATCGCTGGAACAACTGGTTCTGGTAAGTCTGTGACTATACACTCGATCATAACTTCCCTACTTTACCGCAACGGCCCAGAAGACCTGCGGCTGATAATGGTGGATCCAAAGCGCGTAGAGCTGACTTTATATAACAAGATCCCCCACTTGCTGACCCCAGTCATCACTGATCCAAAGAAGACAATACTCGCGCTCAAGTGGGCAGCTAAAGAAATGGATAGACGCTATGACGTACTCCAAGAATACTCTGTACGTGATATCGAGTCATACCACAGTACTGTCTATGACAAGAGCAAGAAAGATGAGACGACAGAGAAGATGCCTTATATAGTCATCCTTATCGACGAGCTCGCCGACATCATGCAGACATACCCACGCGAACTCGAAAGTGCTATCGTAAGACTTGCCCAGATGTCCCGTGCTGTGGGTATCCACCTTATACTCTCTACACAGCGACCAAGTGTAAACGTCATCACAGGTTTGATCAAAGCCAATGTCCCTACTCGCGTAGCATTGCAGGTGTCTTCACAGATAGACTCACGTACAATCCTTGACCAAGGTGGTGCCGAGAAGCTCCTCGGTGCTGGAGACATGCTATATGCTTCAGGCGAGATGTCCCAACCAGAGAGACTCCAGAGTGCATTTATATCTGAAGATGAAGTAAAGAAAGTTGTAGAGTATCTACGCAAAGCTTACATAGATGAGATCCCAGACGGTATCGAACTCTCTGGATCGATAGACAAAGCCGGTGGAAGCATGTTTAGCGACAGTATGGGTGACGACGAAGACGATGACCTATATGAAGATGCTCGACAGACAGTCATCGAAGCCGGAAAGGCGTCCACCTCATATCTTCAACGCAAACTCGGTGTAGGCTACGCACGAGCTGCTCGACTGATAGATATGCTCGAAGAGCGTGGGGTCATAGGCCCAGGCAACGGTGCCAAGCCTCGCGATGTGCTCGGAGGTTCTGACAGTGCTGGATTCTCTGGTGGTGTCAGCCGACCACAGCAGGACTCTGCAGAAACTATGTAAATATAGTATAATCTAATTACAAATACATGACACAAAAACTACAAGGAAAAAGTATGAAATGGTGGGTAAGAACTGGATCATTCCTCACTCTGTTTGTATTTATTGTAGTGTTTAGTTACGACAAGATGAGCTTCCTAGTGAAAGGCGTAGAGATAGAAGCCGACATCAGCCACGACGACAACTCATCAATAGTGTCGATCAAAGGCAATGCAGAGAATGCTATCCACCTGACTCTCAACGGACGAGAAATATTTATCGAGAAGGACGGCACATTTAGAGAACCTATTGCCCTACTCCCTGGGTTCTCTGTGGTTACACTTAGTGCTAAAGATAAGTTTGGTAAAACTGACGAGAAGAAGTTTGAAGTTATGTACGAAGAAAGCACTGGAGCAGTTGCTATTGGCAATACAAATATAAATACCAACTAGTTATTAACAGGTATTTCTTGACTGTGAACGAGCGTTCACTTATAATACAATCATCCCCTTCACATGCAGGTAATGTTAGTATAAATATACGTTTTACATATTATTAGTTTTATTTTAAATACACGGGGATGGCGATTTATGTAGTCGCAAACTCCTTATAAATCAGCCATGCAAAAGAAAGCAAAAAAAGAACCAAAGGAAATAGGTGGTGCTATCGAGGATACTATTAAATCAATCCAGACAAAGTTTGGAGAAGGCTCAATAATGAAGTTTGGTGATTCACCAAAGGTAGACATAGACGTCATCCCTACTGGGTCTATAGGGCTCGATATGGCTCTAGGTATCGGTGGTGTGCCGAGAGGACGCATGATAGAAATATTTGGACCAGAATCAAGTGGCAAGACTACACTAGCACTCCACATAGTAGCTGAAGCTCAAAAGAAGGGCGGAGTCTGTGCATACATCGATGCAGAGCATGCGATGGATCCCGAATACACCAAGAAACTTGGAGTAAACATCAAAGATTTGCTCATATCCCAGCCAGACAACGGAGAACAAGCACTCGAGATAACCGAGAGCTTGATACGCTCTGGCAAAGTAGACGTGATAGTAGTCGACTCTGTGGCAGCACTCACCCCTCGCGATGAGATCGAGGGCGACATGGGTCAGTCACATGTAGGCAAGCAAGCCCGACTGATGTCTCAAGCACTCCGCAAGCTCACTGCAATAGTTGCCCGCTCGAAAACAGTAGTGATATTCATCAACCAGATTCGTATGCAGATCGGTGTGATGTTCGGCAACCCAGAGACAACTCCAGGAGGAAAGGCTCTCAAGTTCTATACATCTATCCGCCTCGACATCCGCCGTATCGCCCAGATCAAGAAAGGTGAAGAAGTGGTAGGCTCTCGTACACGCGTGAAGGTAGTAAAGAACAAAGTCGCTGCCCCATTCAAGCAAACAGAGTTCGACATACTCTACGGCGAAGGCATATCTCGCGAAGGTGAGATCATGGCTCTCGGTGAGAAGCTCGGCATCATCAGTAAATCAAGTGGTGCAGTGTTCACATATCTTGGTACCGCTCGCGCTCGCGAGAAAGGCCCTGTCGAGGAAGTAAAACTCGGCCGTGGATACGATGCAGCCCGCACATTCCTACGTGACAACAAAAAGCTCTCTGAAGAAATCCTCAAAGAAGTCCGCGGACGGTTCGATGAGATACAAGTCACGAGTGCTGGGGAATAAAA
>CAZMZT010000015.1:0-3875 GCA_964571085.1 uncultured Candidatus Saccharibacteria bacterium | reverse complement strand
AAGCTAGAATGGCCAAATGTTAGAATACAGCGAAATAAGAGAAAAGAAAATAATAATTTACGAGGGTGAGCCGTGTGAAGTCATGGAGAACCATGTAGCTCGTACACAGCAAAGAAAGCCTCAGAACCAGGTCAAACTCAAGAGCTTGCTATCTGGCCGTACATGGAACACAGTTTTCCATGCATCTGACAAAGCAGAGGAAGCAGAAGTCAGCAAAAAGGATGTGAAGTTCCTATATAGCAATAAAGGCGAGAACTGGTTCTGCGACCCAGAGAATCCGAAAGACAGATTCCAACTCGCTGAAAGCATCCTTGGCGACAGTGCCAAGTTCCTAAAGGCCAATGAAAATGTATCTGCACTAGTTTGGGACAATGATGGTGAAGAGAAGATAATCAGCATCAAACTCCCAGTTAAAATGGAATTTACAGTCAAGGAAGCTCCCCCATCGATCAAAGGCAACACCGCCAACGGTGGTGGAAAGCTCGTAATGCTTGAAAATGGAGTAAAGCTAAACGTGCCATTCTTTATCGAAGCTGGAGACAAAATCCGAGTCAACACTGAAACAGGAGAATACGTAGAGCGAGTATAAAATAAAATCCCCACATCTGTGGGGATTTTATTTTTTCATACTTTTTAGAACCTCCAAATACATGTCTTCTACTATTTTCTGTTGGGCACGGCCAGTAGTGACATAGTGGTCGAGCCCAGGAGCAGAATTTACTTCGAGCACCCAGTACTTTGCCGGCTTTTCCTTTATATCGCCTTCTATCATAAGGTCCACGCCACAGAGGCGTAAGCCCATGTCACGAGTGAGCTTCACTGCAATCTTTTTGAACTTCTCATGAACTACTTTAGTCACATCGACAGAGTCCCCTCCTTGGGAAAGGTTGGCATTGTCCAGCAAGAAAACTTTTTCACCTTTTGGAATAATAGATTTTATATTTAAACCCTGACGTTTGAGTTTGTTTTTGATCCTTGGGTCATTTATCTTCACTTTGATGTCGCGTTTTATCTTATGGAAATACTTCTTCTTTTGGTTTAACAACTTCTCTATCGATAGCTTGCCGTCACCAACCACAGATAGTGGTATACGCTCATATGCGGAGATGATCTTGTTATCGAGGACCACAACCCTATAATCTTTCCCTTTTACAACTTTTTGAACTAAAGCGATCTTGTCGCTTTCAAATACCTTGCGCATTGCTTGATAGAACTCATGCTTAGTAGAAACTAGAGCGACACCTACTCCTTGGCTCCCACTGTTGGGCTTTACTACTACTGGGAGCCCTAACCCTACAGCGTACTTGTACCCAGCATCTATAGTCCTTTTTGAGCCGATAGTACGAGCCCATCGAGCAGAAAAGAAAGTCCTGCCCTCTACTGTCGGGTAGCCCATGCTCTTCATGAAGAAGTTGGCATAGTCTTTGTCGCGTGCTACATCAGAAGAACCTATAGGATTCATATCGACAGTGTTGTACCTAGTGTAGCTCTTCTTGCCATTCTTGAAAGTCACTTGGCCTACCACTCCCCACTCGGGCTCCATCAAAACTTTTGCACCGATACGAGGTGCAACTTTTTTCAATATATTACCTACTAGTGCAGTGTGACTTTTCTTTTTCATTACTAAAATTTAATCTTCTTGATCTTCTCAAAAAGTGGCTGATATACATCTTCTTTTGGATCAATAAGAAGTTCTTTTTTATTTATCTTCTCAGTAAACACAATTGGTGGGTTGGTAATTAGGGCAAGTGGCTGGCATTCATTCCCTTCACCCATCAGTAATACAGCTGCAGTTGCCAAACTATCAACGACATCGGTCTGAGAAAATTTGAGTTTGCGTCCAAAGAGATCCTTGGAACCACGATAATCTCTAATGCCTTTAAAACCAGCGTAGCCCAGAGCAATCCCTACAACCCCCGCACGAAGTGGCAGGAGCCGACTATCTGAGATAATGATACCGAGATTCTTTATCTTATAATATTTCATCAGGGTGAGGCGTATTTGGGATGCGGATTTGAAGCTATCTTTAGGTAAAAGTATGATCTTCCCATCGGCATTGGACTCATCTACCCCAGCTGAAGCCAGCACCATACCGTCTTTGATAGTTAGCCATGTGTACTTTGTACGCATCGCAAAATCACTCTCGCTTTTTATAACTTTCTCACGAGTAAATTCATCTTCTATAACTACAGTGCGATTTTCTGATAACGCTACTATTTTTGAAGTAACAACTAGAATAGATTTGTCAGGGATAATCTTAATTTCCTTTTTGATGAAAGATATTAGATCATGACCTTCTTTAAAAAGTTTAGTTCTGAATGCTTGTATATTCATTGCGATTATGAAGTAAATATAGTCCTAAGTATGAAAGTGGGAGGTAGAATACACCCATTAATACCTTGAAGGCCCAGAGTGTTAGAGTAATATTTATAAGTGTTGGTATTGAATATACACCAAGGAATGCAATCGACATAAATATGACACTATCTAGTAGTTGTGACCAGATATTTGAAAGTGTAGATCTTAACCAAAAATGCTTTGCTCCAATTTTAGCTTTAAAAAAGAAGAACGAAATTACATCTTGATACTCAGCAATACCAAAAGCTACCACAGAAGCAATAGAGATACGGAGAGTTAGCCCAAATACCTGCTCATATCCACCCTTTACCCAAAGACCAGCGTCTGACCACGGTACAACGTTTGATAAAAGGTTATAAAATATAAATAAAACAGTACAAAGGAAACCCATAAGCACAAACATACGAGCAACTTTCTTGCCATATACTTCCCCTATTACGTCAGTCATTAAGAACACTATTGGGAATGAGAACACGGCAACGGTAAGATGAGATCCGAAAAGGAATGGCATGATCTTAATGCCGAGAGTATTTGCTGCAATCAAAGATGTAATGTAGAGAGTGAGACAAATAAGGATTTTCTTTTGGTGAGTAGATGAAATTTGATCCATGATTTAATATTATCTAATAAAGGCAAAATCTCCCAGTGAAGGGAGATTTTGAAAAGTTTATACTATTGTAATACCTGCTGAGCGAGCTGAGCCTTCTACGATCCTCATTGCGCCTTCGATGTCTTTTGCGTTGAGGTCTGGCATCTTCTTCTCGGCTATAGCACGGACTTGGTCCTTTGTTATCTTGCCTACTTTTGAAGTGTTTGGCTTACCTGAACCCTTTTCAAGTCCTGCAGCTTTGAATATAAGTCCTGCAACTGGAGGAGTCTTGATCTTGATGTCGTAAGTACGGTCCTCATATACTGAGATCACACAACCCACGACTTCCCCGGCCATAGCTTGGGTCATAGCGTTAAACTTCTGGCAGAATTCTGCGATGTTCACACCTGCCTGACCGAGCGCTGGACCTAGTGGTGGAGCTGGTGTTGCCTTTGCGGCTGGTATTTGTAGTTTTACTTTTTTTGTTATTTTCTTTGTTGCCATATAATACTTCGCGAAATATTCATTTTACTCGCGTCTTTACCCTCTCTCCGGGGGCTCCGACGCCGACTCCTAAAATGATTATTTCGCTTCGTTAAATTGCGAAATGAATAAGATTGAAGCTAAAGCGTAACAGGTTTTAATGTAACATTATAAAGGTTAGAAATCAAGGACGGAGCAGAATGAATGTTTTTCGCAGTCGCGTAGGGCCCCTTTGGGGTAAAGTGCCAGAAAAATATTTATTCTGCGTAGTTTTACAACTTCTTGATCTGTAGGAAATCCAACTCAACTGGTGTCTCACGGCCGAACATGGAAACAAGGACTTTGACTTTGCCACGTTCATGGTCAACATCGTTGACCTTGCCTTCAAGCTCCTTGAATGGACCATCAGCAATGCGAACTATCTCACCTACTTCGACATCGATCT
>CAZMZT010000014.1:0-12333 GCA_964571085.1 uncultured Candidatus Saccharibacteria bacterium | reverse complement strand
CGCTCTACCAACTGAGCTAACCGCGCAGAGTGAGAGCGAACTTTGTGATCACGAGTTACTAAGTATAATTTTTCGCTACGCTGAAATTCTACATAAGTACTCGCGACCCCAGCTCGGCTATTTTTCTACTGAAAAATCATGCCTGCGCTTTCACAAAGTGTTCGCAAGTAAAGTAGTTTACTTGCTTTACACACTTTGTGACCCCACAGAGAATCGAACTCTGATTACCGCCTTGAAAAGGCGATGTCCTAACCGTTAGACGATGGGGCCAAACTACTAAACTAACGAGGAAGAGTATAGCATTTTAATAGAAAAAGGCAACCATAGAGCCAATTATATGCTTGCAAAACAAGGATATAATACTAGTTTAGTGCTTGACTTTTCTATTTAATTGTGCTATGATATAAGGAGAGGTTAGATCTTTGACAAAATTTTGAGTTTAGAAGTTGTTGGGAGAACAATTCTCGCCTTCCCTTTTATTTATAAAAGGTTAGCATTGTTCTCTCAACACATAATTTAAACTTTAAAAAAATACAGAAATGAAAAAATACACTAAAAAAGACCTATGGGCAACTTTAATACTTTCACTAGTATTAATAGCTACTACATTTATATTGGTTGGTATACCGATATATCTTAAAATTATTATCTACTCACTTGCTTTAATAAGCACAGCCTTGTTTTTACAAGGAATACTTATTATAGGTAACAACCCTTCATCTTTTGCTGTGATAACCAAGTGGGGCGAAAGAGCTTGGAACGGAAAAGATGAAAATGATGATCCTATTGTTGTTATAGCTGAGGAAGGGTGGGTCTTCTTGTTTTTAAGAGGATTTGTATATGGCGATATCCTAATATCAAATGTTAAGAGAGAGAATGATTTTAATAACATTACTCTCATAACTCCAGATAATGGAAAGACAGATGTATCCGTAGGTATTGCTTATGTTCCCAACAGAAGGTATTCTCTAAACTATCTAAACTTGGGCGAGAATCAAAAACAAAGAGACGAAATGGTAACTGATTGGTTCGACAACATTCTCACAAGTGAGCTCCGTCAATGGGCCACCTCAAAAACAGAAGGTCCTATGACTTGGGAAAAACTGATTGCTGCAAAAGATGAAACTACTGACATGTTAATAGACAAGATAGTAGGAGCAACTTTAGATGCAGATCAAAAAAAGAATCTAAAAAGAGGACGTTGTAAAATCACAATCAAAAACATGGGGATAGATTTAGTCTTACTAAATCTAACTACCATGAAACCATTCGGGCCTGTCTATGATGCTTCAGTTGTTAAAAACACTGAGGAGAAAGAAAGAAAAAGCGAAACTTATGAAGTTGGGACTGATTTACAGAAAGCTAAGAAACTTAGAGCAGATCTAGACGCTAGTGGCGTAAAAATGAGCCTTGAAGCTTGTATGGACAAAATAATGGCCTGGAAGATTCAAAGGGAGGCAAACAAACAAATTTCAGTATCATCATTGGCTGCGGCCTTCATGAGTTCATTTAAAAATACAGGAGGTAAATAATGAAAACAGCACACCCTACACCTGCAGCAACTGCAGTAGAGCCAGTTCCGCATGTAAAAACACCTACAGTTATTACTGAGCCTAAGAAGAAAAGTGCACCTACTGGTTTGATAGTATTATTTTCTGCCTTACTTCTTGCTTCAGGATTTTTTACTCTTGTAACAACGAGTGGTAAAAATAAGACTAAAGAACCAAGAGATGAGAGTAGTACTATAATAAGTATCAAAAACACCGAACTCCCTGCTCAGTTTGATACCACGGTTACCTTAAAAAAAGGAGAGAGGAATCCTATAATTAAGGTGCCAGTTTGGTACAATTATGAGATTTCTAATCCAGGGAAACCATTTGGTCACAGAGTTGAAAACCATGTAAAGTTAGACACTATGGGTGGAAGTTATCCATACATAAGGCCTAGTGAGCATGTAAGGTTCTTTGAACTCTCTGCATTAGATGAAGAAGTAAGTGTAACTATTTACTTCTCAAGAAAATAGCAGCTAGTTAACAGTCACAAAAGCGTCCCCGTTTTACGGAGGACGCTTTTTTTAATTCCTATCTATCTTTTAGCTTGCACTGCTACCCAGTAGTCATAGTATGGATATCCGGCATATGTAGCTGTAGCAGGAATAGGAGGGTAATATTTTTCCTCAAGTATAGTATAACTAAAACCTGCTGTAGAGCGCAGGCCTTTGAGTTGGGCAATCTGGATTAGTGCATTGTTGATCGCAGTACTACGAGAACCCACATATGTGGTGTCCACTCCAGAGTCTACTACCCGGAAGTAAGTCATGTTACTGACATAGTTTGCAACCAATGGGTTTGGTTCGTTGCTTTGGTTGTATCGGACAAATTCAGGTAAATTGCAATCTTGATCCTTGCCTCCAAGTATCGGGCCCCGAGCATCCCACCAAGCATAGAAGTTCTTGGTGACTTTGTCATAAGCGGTTAGTACTCCATAAGTCAGAGGGTAGTTTGGCTTGACGTCAGCTTCTACCAGACTATTCTCTGTGATGTACATAGAGCGAGCTTTAGACTTTACTTGCTGAAGCGCTTGGTACTCTGTTGTACCCATTCCCATGACTTCCTTGCGCCAACACAGAGGGCTTGGAGTATATATCTTTGTAAATGGACTCGTGGTGTAGTTGGTGATAGTGCTGTTTGCTGTAGTAGTACTGAGGTTCTGCTCCCCTAGTGTAAACACTGACGCAGGGATAGAAGGTGCGGGAGTCAGCATGTCGAGCTTGCAGTTAGTGTCTGTACCCACTCCAACAGGCGCTCGGACATCGAGCCATGCATAGTATGTCTTGTCTGTTTTGTTGTATAGAACCTTGGTTCCAAAAGTTAGTGGGTATTTGGCTTTTGTTTTATCTGTAGCTAAAACACTATTCTCATCCAAGTACTGTTTACGAGCTTTAGCTTTGACTAAATTTATAGATCCATACTCGGTATTAGCCTTATCAGACACAAATCTCTGCCAACACAAGTCAATTTGTTTGTAGGTAGCAAATGGACTGGTTGTAAATGTTGTACTAGGTAGAGTAGGAATGTTTACGTCTGTACTAAGGTCATATGAAGTCGTCATAGAGCCTTCTGGTAGGACTGGTGCAGGACTTATGATGTTGAGGTTACAGTTATTCATAGTACCAGCACCCTTTGGGGCTCGAACATCGAGCCATGCATGGTAGACCTTGGCATTCTTGTCATACAGAACCTTGGTGTCAAATACTATTGGGTAGCCTGATTTGGTATTGTCAGTCGCAAGTACACCGGTAGCAGCCAGATACTGTTTACGAGCGTCACTCTTGGCGGTATCTATTGCGTTGTACTCGGTGTTTGCTTGGCCACGTATAGCCTTCTGCCAGCACAGAGCATTCTGCTCATAGGTAGCAAATGGGCTAGTAGTAAATGTAGCCGCAGGTAGGTCCGGTGCATTTACATCAGTACTCAGGTCGTTCTGCTTGAAGGCATCTCCGACTTTAGGGTCTGAAGTTGCTCTATCAACCAGATTTGACCCATCGACTACGTAGTCACCGGCGTCGTTGATCTTGATCTTGTTCTCACCGACAGTGTTTAGTATCAATCGCATGATCCCAAATACCGCCACCATAATGAACAAGCCCACGACCCCCCAGATCATGTGCGACTTGCTCTTCTTGCGGACTTCTTCATTATCTGAAGACATCAGGTACTGCAGTAAGCCATAGACGAAGTAAACAAGAGCCACAGCAAAAAGGAATATGATGATAGGGTTGATGACAACCTTATTGATACCCCTCATTAGTGACTCTACGCTTGCTTCTGCAATAGAGATAAATTGGAAATCCATTTTAAATTATTATGTTCGTATTAACAAACAACTCCAGGTCCAGGGATACAAGGTATGTTGCTCTGGTTTAGCTGTTCAGGTCCTACTCCAAAAGTGTTTGTAATGAGTCGGATGATACCCCAGAATGCAATGATAACGAATAGACCTATAAGACCTTGGATGATCATACCGCGAGCTTTCTTCTTCTTCTCCTCATCTGTAGACACTGTGTACTGTATGACACCCCAGATAAAGTAAACCACTGCAAGAGTGATAAGGACCGGGATTATAGTAGCCAGGATCTTGTTGACAACAGTAATGATACTAAACGCATCTGCAGCAAAAACAACAAACGGTGTGACGACACTGGCAATAGCACTAAGTGAAATAATTCTCTTCATAAAATATGTTAACTCTTTATTAATATTAAGCGACCTGATAATAAGAACCCTTTTAAATTACCCTTCTATTATATCATATACCTGTACCCTGTATACAAGCTCTATTGGGACAACTGTGGAATAAGTGTCTTGGTACCGAAAGTGTTCGAAAGCACCCCTACCAGCCCCCATACACTCACCATCACGAACAGAGCTATAATACCCCAGAGCATGAAGTTCTTGCCCTTCTTGCGCTTCTCTTCATTCTCGGCATTAAGGAAGTACTGGATTATACCCCAGATGAATGCGACAGTAGCCAGGATGAATAGGAACCTCATAACTGGTTTAACCAGAAGACAACTAAAATAGTTTAGTATCTGAGTCAGATTTTTAAATGGAGCCGCAAGTGTAGCACAGACGTTTAATTCTTGATCATTACCGGCACCAAACACTACGAATGGGATGGCTTGTAAAAACAAAACTAATGTGACGAATTTCTTTTTCATATATTATTTGTTAGCTTCATTACTAATCTCTTTGACCGTGCCTTGGATGGCTTCTGCTATAACAAAAGCTCCGAGCAACAGCGCTGCACCTATAAGTGTGTAGACTAGAGCTTGCTTTGCCTTCTTAAGCTTCTCAGAGTTACCAAGGGCTGTGACAAACAGGAATCCCGTATAAATTATAGCCAGAGCTACTATAGGTACAGCAAGCATTAGGATAAATCTAAGTATCTTTTCAATAAATGAAGGTATATCAGTAACGCTGTCACCAAGAGGGTTCTCTATATGGGTATCAATTTTTTTCCCTCCAGGAGTATTTGAGCCGCCACCAGCGGGAGTATTAGACCCACCACCTGCTGGTTTAAAATTTGGATCACAACCTTTTGGCAAATCTTCACCAGTAATATCATCTACGCCAGTACATGGTCCTCCTTCAGCAAAAGAAGTGGGTGGTAAAGAAAAAGCAAAGACAAAAATAAAACTATAAATTACAATGAGTGAAATAAGGTTATACTTTTTATTTTTCTTCTTTTTAAAAATTTTCATATATTAAATATTAATAATAATTATTCTATGGTTGGATTTAAATACGTCTGGCCTTTAAATCCAAATGTATTAAATATTGTGTTGACTATGAGCCATGCTGCTAGTGCCACAACATAGCCTATGATTATGTTCTTGATGATAGACTTGGCTTTAGTCTTGGCCTCGGAGCTCCCTCCAGATGTCAGCAGACCGAATCCTGCATATATAAGCCCTAGCGCAGCAAGCGGTGTAGCCACAGCAAAGAGCAAGAATTTGATGATGTTGTTGAGTAGTAGTATGACATAGCTAAAGTCGCAAGGCTGTGCAAAGTTCTTCTCAGTTGTAAGTTTACCCTTACCTGTATCCTTGCCAGTTACTGGATCTATGTCTTCATATCGTGCAGGTTTACCATCAGGTCCATTTACAGGCACAAGAGGCCCTACATTGCATTTAGGGACTATTGGTTTAGGTATAACAGAATCTGCATTAACCACAGTAAAAGGAGTAAACATGATTGAACAGAGTATGATAAGTAGAGATATTTTCTTGGTCATATTACTTCTTGGTTATTAGGTCTAGTTGGCTCTGGGCCTTGCTGATAGCATCACTTACTGAAAGCCTGCTCGACACTATGTTATCTATCATTTCGTTAAATATAGTATCACTCTTCCTTGCGTCAGGGTCAAGCCATGTGCGAGTAATGATGGCAGAGTTGAAGAATGTGAACAAGTATGGATCAGTTGGCTTATTTGCAAGTAGTGATCGTGTAGCTGGTGGTAGGGACACAGCAGCAGCAAACTCCCCTGCCTTGGCACTACTGAGTAGTCCTGCCACAGAGAACGCACTGCCACTGTTGGCAGACTTCTTGTTCACAGCCACAGCATATATATCACCATACGTGCGCTTGGTGTTGGTGTTCCTTGTCTGAAGCATGGTAGTGACATCAAAGCTTAGGTTCGGGTTTACTGACTCTATCTTGAAAAGCTCACTTGCACGACCCAGGTATAGTGCAGACTTGCCTCCAGTAAACATGTCTATAGACTCTGGTAATGCACGATTCCAAGAATACACATCGTTTGCAGGGTTAGAGAACTCTACAAAAAAGTCGAGAATAGTTTCTGCTGGTGCTACAGGTAGCGAGACTGGGTTTTCACCCAGCACTGCAGTATACGCTGCACCATTCCTTTTTATTATCGAGTTGCCATTCTGGAGCAAGAGGGACGCAATGATATCTTTGGCATTGGTTATGTTGTCATAGCGACCGAGAGCTATCATACTCTGCAGTACGGTACCGTCGTTCCTTTTTTTTGTAAGCTTAGAGCTGTTGTTGAAAAGTTCATCCCAGTAGACAGGTGGTGTAACTATACCTTCGCCTGCAAGTAAGTCTTTGTTGTAGTAGAGGACCATAGGGTCCACCACAACTGGGAAGCCCACTACCCCATCAGGTGCGATAAATACATCTGCCCCATCTATAAATGCATCTCGGAATGTCTTGGTTGGATAGCTAGCAGAAGGGATCTTGTATACAAAGTTCTCAAACCTCTGTACCATCTCTGGAGTTATGAGGAATAGGTCTGGTCCGGTGCCGTTGGCAAATGCTTCTATCAGAGTCTCCTCATATGTAGAGGCTGACTTGGGCACATAGGTCACACTGAGTTCTTGGTTGGTTTCATCTAGAGTTTGGAATACTCGGAAAATCTCTGGGCTATTGAAAGTACCCCATACCACCACCTTACCTTGAGGTTTATCTGCAGTACTAGAAGAACCTCCGATCTTGAGAATGCCAGAGAATATCAAAACAGCGAATACGAAAAAGGCTAGGAATACCGCGACCAATATTGTCTGGAAATTACTCATGCTTTAAAATTATACCATAATGATGAGGATCAGTGGAAACACTTTTCACCTTTTTCCATCCTCTCTTGGCAAATAGTTCCACCGCCTTATCTTGGACGACTATATGGTGCTTGGTGTGGTGACCTTGTAAATGCTCACCTGTCATGTCTATCACTAGGGCAAGTCCACCTGGCTTGAGTATCCTCCCTGCCTCGTCTATAAGTCCAAGTTTATCTTCAGCTTGGGATAATACGTTCGACATTATCACTCTATCTACACTTTCGTCTGCAAGCTTGGTTCCGCCATTCTTCTCTATATCTCCCCAGATTACGTCGATATTAGTAATTCCTTTATTTTTTATTTCAGCTTCAAGCTTTTTCACCAAGCCTTTCTGGACTTCAATAGAATACACCCGGCCAGTATGACCTACAGGTATACTTGAAGCTAAGGAGTAGTGCCCACTACCGGAACCTAAATCGGCAACTTTCATACCTTCTTTTAGATCAAGAGCTCCAACGCTAAATTTTGGATTGGCAAACATTATTTTATTATATCATAACAAAATAAAAATACTGCTTAATTATAAGCAGTATTTTTATTTTGTGAATTACAAGCAAGTAATAGATGCGATGCTATCGCCTGGGCGGAGCTTCATGACTGTGACTCCTTGAGTCTGACGTCCAGAAGTAGGGATTGATCCGAGATCTACACGTATGACTTGGCCTTTCTGTGACACCGCAATGATTTCATTCTCCTCACCGACTATTTTTGCTACGATTAGTTTCCCTGTTTTTGGAGTGACTTTTGCTGTTTTGATTCCTGATCCGCCACGCTTTTGGGTTTTGTATTCTTTGATGTTTGTTTTCTTGCCGAGACCGTTGGAACTAAGTGTCAGGAAACCTAGGCTCGCTTCACCCTTCGGTATGCGGTCAACCCCGATAACTACATCACCTTTTCCTAACTTGATAGCACGCACACCACCTGCAGCACGACCCATCTCACGGACATCACTTTCTTTGAATCTGATAGACTGGCCAAGTGTTGTAGCGAGCATGACGTCATCGCCTTTACTTATAGCCAGTGCTGCTTGGAGTTCGTCGCCTTTGTCTAGCTTGATAGCTATGAGTCCACTTCGGCGAACATCCTTAAAGCTCTCTGCGGAGACTTTCTTGACGACTCCAGTCATAGTGACCATCATAAGGTGCTCTACTGTCTTCTTGGCTTCTTTGTCTATCGGAAGTATCGAAGTCACACGTTCATCACCCTCTAGTGAAAGGAAGTTCATAATACTCTTTCCTCTTGTGGCACGCTTGCCTTCGGGAATATCATACATCTTGATCTGGTATGCTTTACCTCTGTTTGTAAAGAAGAGCAAGTCGCTATGAGTGTTAGCAAGTATGAACATTGTCACAAAGTCTTCTTCTTTTGGCTCGATATCTATGACCCCGACTCCCCCACGCTTCTGAGTGCGGTATTCACTAGGATCAGTACGCTTGACGTAGCCACCTTTGGTGAATACTAGTACCGACTCCTTCTCGGGAATCAAGTCTTCTTCATTGATAGCTTTGACTCCGCCTTTGATGATGCGAGTTCGTCGCTCGTCGGCGTATTTCTCACGGATATCTTTGAGTTCACTACTTATGACTTTACGCATCTTGGCAGGACTTGCGAGCAATGCTTCGAGTTCTTTGATGAGTTCTTGCTTCTCTTTGAGTTCGAGTTCTACGTTCTTACGCTCAAGTCCAGCGAGCTTCTGTAAACGCATTTCAAGGATGGCTGTGGCTTGGAGGTCAGAGAACTTGAACTCTTTCATCAAGTTTGTTTTAGCAACAGCAGTGTCTTTGGATGCACGGATTATAGAGATGACTTTATCTATGTGGTCGAGAGCTTTCTTGAGACCTAGGAGTATGTGTTCGCGTTCTTTGGCCTTCTTCAGATCAAACTCAGTTCTACGTCGTACCACAACCACACGATGGTCGATGAATAATGAGAGTAGACTCTTGAGAGATAGTGTCTGAGGCACTCCGTCTACCAGTGCCACTATGTTGAAGTTGAAAGATTGCTCAAGCTGAGTGTGCTTGTAAATATAGTTGAGGACTTTCTGTGGGAATACTCCGGACTTCAAATCAATAGCGATACGGATGTCCTTGGCAGACTCGTCACGGAGGCCTTTGATACCTTCGAGCTTCTTTTCTTGTACTAAACCTGCGATAGACTCAATAAGTGCGGATTTGTTTACACGATATGGGATAGAAGTAATGATGATCTGGAATGTGCCAGTCTTCTGCTCTACTATCTCAGCTTCACCACGAGTCACTACACCACCACGGCCTGTGGAGTATGCATGCAGTAGATCTGCCTGTCCATAAACCAAACCACCTATAGGGAAGTCAGGGCCTTTTATGAATTCCATGAGGTCCTCAGTTGTAGCGTCTTTGTTGTCTATAAGGTGTACAGTCGCATCTATGACTTCACTGAGGTTGTGTGGAGGAATGTTCGTCGCCATACCTACAGCGATACCAAGAGTACCATTGAGTAGTAGTGAAGGAACTGCTGTTGGTAGAACCACTGGTTCTTTGCGAGTCTGATCGTAGTTTGGACGGAAGTCTACTGTCTCTTTCTCAAGGTCGAGCAATAGTTGTGTAGAGATCCGAGCCATCTTTGCTTCGGTATAACGCATAGCAGCTGGGTTGTCACCATCGATAGAACCAAAGTTACCTTGGCCAAATATTAGCGGATATCTATAAGAGAAATCCTGAGCCATACCCACCATAGAATCATACACGGCCACATCTCCATGAGGGTGGTACTTACCAAGCACCTCACCCACTACTGTCGCACTCTTGCGGAATCGTCCTTGATAAGTAAGACCCATCTCATGCATAGCGTAGAGGATGCGTCGGTGCACAGGTTTCAATCCATCACGAACATCTGGAAGTGCACGGTCAGTGATGACTGACATCGCGTAGTCGATAAAAGACTCCTTCATTTCTGTGCTTATATTTATAGAGACTACACTTTCGTGTTCTTTTTGCTGGTTTTTTGTGTCTTCTTTAGCCATGTTTATTGTATATAGTTCCGTTCAACTGGTATCATTTGTATTTGCTTCTGTTCTGGTTCTGCCTGATCACTATCTTTCCCTGATGATATATTACCGACGCTTGCACTAATGTTGTTATAGGCCCCACCTATAGAATCTTTGAATAGTTTAAATGGAGACACACTTTCTGGCTTCTCTGCTACTGCCACCTCCTCGGCTTTGTCACTGAATCTATAAGTTAAACCATATATCCAGATAGTACCTACAAAAGCCATAGATATGACAAGTGAGACCACAAGAATTTGCTTGCGGACTTCTACTGGTTTAGATTGTAATTTTCTTATGTATGTTCTCATATATGCCTATGATGATAGTACTACAATCTCACCTTCACGACCAACTAGCTCCTTGGCTTTGATTGTGAGCTTCTCTACTGCAGACACCTTTTCCTGACCCCCTTCACGAAGGAACGCCTTCAACGTAGCTGCGTCGTACTCCATAGGAATGATGAGTTTAGGTTCGAGTGACACTGCTAGCTTGTATGCTTCTGCTGGTGAAAGTAAGTCACTGTTACCAACTGGGATAAACAATATATCCGGTGACTCGATCTGACCACTGACTTCGGTACTGAGCTTGCCGTCTGAAACTGCTCCAAGGAAACATAAAGATATATTCTCTATAGAAAGTGTATATATAGTGTTGATGTACTTCTTACCGTCGAGTTCTGTTTCAGTCATGAGACCTTTGATAAAGATGTCTTTGATCTCGTAATCGCCAGGACCTTTTACTTCAAATGGAACAGTGTCCCCGTGTGACACCATGTCTGTACCGTTGTAATCTGGGTGGTTTGTTGTAGAGAGTGCAATAGCTGCACCGAACCGTGAGGCAAGTCCTGCATGCTTGGAGTCTTTGCTGATAGGGTTGAAAGCAACCACAAGTTCACCTTGCTGGATTTTGAAGAATTGCTTGCCTAGATACGTGATAATCATAGGAGTATTATACCAAATTTCTACTAAAAATAAAAGGATTACAGGCACAGATAATTGATTTAATTTACTTGCAAACTATACGTATATATAGTATAATTTTCCTATTACAAGCCAGATCGGGTTTAACCCTTATGACGTGTTGGCGAGAGCCAGATTTCACAAGACCCTCGAACTGTGCCGCAATTGTGCGGTTTTTTTAATTCCAAATTTATGGCAAAGAAAGACGAAACAAAAGAAGTAGTAGATAGTATAGCTGAGAACGCAAAGCTAGAACTCTCTAGTGTAGGTAAAATGCTCGACAAAGCAGAGCTCCCACCGCAAGTGGACGCCCTAGTAGAAGGCCCAGTAATACTTATACAGAAATCATCTGTATACATAGACCTAGCACCATTTGGTACTGGTATCATTTACGGCCGTGAGTTTATAAATGCAAAAGACATTATAAAGAAAGTAAACATCGGTGACGTAGTCAAGGCTAAAGTCGTGTCTACAGACAATGACGAAGGCTACATCGAGCTCTCACTCAAGGAAGCAAAGCAGGCACTCATCTGGAGTGAAGCTGACAAAGCAATCAAAGGCAAGACTCCGCTCGAACTTACTGTAAAAGAAGCAAACAAAGGTGGGCTCATACTCGAGTGGCAAGGCATCGCAGGATTCCTACCAGCAAGTCAGCTCAAGAGCGAGCACTACCCTCGTGTGGAGGATTCTGACAAGGACAAGATATTGAAAGCACTCAAGATGCTTGTGGGCAAGCGCATCTCTGTAGTCATGATCAGCGCACTTCCAAAAGAAGGCAAGCTCATCTTCTCTGAGAAAGACAACAACCCAGAAGAACGTCAGGAAATAATCGGCAAGTACGCAGTCGGTGATGAACTAGAGTGTACTGTAGCTGGAATCGTAGACTTCGGAATCTTCCTCAAAGTTGAAGAAGGTTTAGAAGGACTCGTACACATCTCTGAGATCGATTGGGGTCTAGTAGAAGACACACGCTCAATGTTTAAAGTTGGCGACACTGTCCGCGCAAAGATAATCGAGATCAAAGACGGCAAGATTTCCCTCTCTGTCAAAGCTCTCAAGGAAAACCCGTGGAATGAATTTGAAACTACTCTCAAGAAAGGCGACATCGTCTCTGGAGTGGTAATCAAGTTCAACAAGCATGGAGCACTCGTGTCTATCAAGCAAGGTGTTGCTGGACTCGTCCACAACTCAAGCTTTGGATCTGAAGA
>CAZMZT010000013.1:0-17286 GCA_964571085.1 uncultured Candidatus Saccharibacteria bacterium | reverse complement strand
TCGAACCTACGACCATCTCCTTAAAAGGGAGCTGCTCTACCAACTGAGCTACGAGGGCATTTACTTGTAAAATACCTTATTAACAAGTACACTCAAAAGTATCACATTTTATGGGAAAAATCAATAAAACTAACAGTAAACAAGAGTCCGTTTTAGTTCTCCCCGACATCCGCTCGGCGATAAATGTCGGGGCTATATTTCGTACTGCCGATGCTGTTGGGGTATCTAAAATATATCTAACTGGAGTTACACCTAGACCTACAGATAGATTTGGACGAGTTCAGAAAGATATACACAAGAGTGCTCTTGGCGCCGAGACTTGGGTGCCTTGGGAATATGTAGAAGAACTCCTGCCACTAATAAAAGATTTAAAAAAAGATTGCTACACTATAATCGCAGTTGAGCAAGATGAAAAGTCAGTCGACTACCGCAAGGTCAAAGCAAAAGGAAATACTGCGATAGTCCTAGGACCAGAAGTTGAGGGGCTGGATAAGAAGGTACTAAAAGAATGCGACATAATTGCCGAGATACCAATGCATGGGCAGAAAGAGTCGCTCAATGTATCTGTCGCCGCTGGAGTGGCTTTGTTCCAGATGCTTAGACCTTAGGAGTCTCTACTTTTAGGAATGGATCCTCTGCATTCTCACTGTTGGGACCTCCAGTAAAGTACCAAATAAAAAACAATGCTATCAAGAATAGGATTATCATAATCCCAAAGCCCATCTCACCTCCATTTTTTCTAATTTTATTTTTCATATTTATTTAAATAGCTTTTGGTGGACACCACAGTAGTGCCCACTGCGACCGTTGATAACTTTCCTTATTATAACACCTTTGCACGCTCTCTTCCCACATTTTTCTTTTGCCTTCCTATAAGCATTGTGGTGGTTCTGGAACTTCCCCCTTTCACCATTTACATCTCTATAGTCTGACATTGAGTCACCGCCAAAGTCTATGCCTTTGTTGAGTACATCTTGCATGGCGATGTAGAGCTTCTCTAAGTTTTTGCTAGGCACTTTCTCTGCAACTGACTCTGGGTGTATGTCTGCGAGCCAGAGCATCTCGTCAGAGTAAATGTTGCCTATGCCTGCGATTACTGACTGCTCCATTAGGACTGTCTTGATAGCATTCCTGCTCCCAGACTTGGATAGCAACCTGTCTTTAAACTTCTTGTATGTGAAGTCCTCCTCGAGTGGCTCTGGACCAATACCTTTTAGATGAATGCTTTCGTGAATGATATCTGTAGGTACCATAGTTACCTTGCCGAATTTGCGTGAGTCGCAAAGCACAAAGTGCTTGCCATTCGAAAGTGAGAACACTACGTGTACGAATCTGTTGTATGGGTCGTGCAGTGCCTGGCGTTCCTGTGGAGAAGGGGACCACTTGTTGACCTTCTTGTCATAGACGTATTTGCCATAAATAATATGCCCAGTCATTTTCAAGTGAATCAGAATCGTTTGACCGTTCTTGAGATTGATCAGGATATTCTTGGCACGGCGCTCTACGCTTACAACTTTCTGCTTTTCTACCCCAGACCTGAACTTTTTGAAGAACGATTCACTCTTTACCGTCTCCTTAAATTGCTTGATAGGGTTCTTCTTTGCGAGGTCTGTCCAGACGCTCGTAATAGTGAGCCCTGGGAGGACTTTCTGTAGACCTTGGACTGTAGTGGTGACTTCTGGGAGTTCTGGCATGTCCTTATTATAGAGTACAATCTACTTATTGACAAAAGTATTAATTTATGTTACATTAAAATTAAATATCGTATTAACCAAAAAGAAACAACATGAAAAATTTGTCATTTTTACTAAAACTACTTCCTTTAACCTCATTAATTTTCTTAGGCAATTGTATGTACAAGCTTAGCTCGTTGAAGAATGATGCCAGTGAGATCATAACAATGGCCACCATTGCATTTACTTTTACAGCGGTAGCAATAGTATGCAGCTTATTCTTATTTTATAACCGCTACTATAAAAGCCCAAAGCTTACGATGAGTAAAATGAGTGTAAAAGTGATATTGGTATTGTGGTCATTTGTACTATTGCTCATACTCGCTATCGTTTTTATGATGCTGCGAAGAATAATTTAACTTCCTTGATAAAGCGCCCCACCAGGCGCTTTGTTTTTATTTACTACCTAGTATCTTTAGTGCTTGTTTGATGCGAGCATTGGTGCCTTCTATAGTGCTTGGGATTTCCTTGAGTGCATCGCGGGCATCGTTCTGTGAATAGCCGAGCGATTTGAGGGCTTCAACTACATCACTGTCACCACGGAGCGTAGAAGGTGCGCCATCCTCACCTTTGTGAGCTTGGAGTTTGTCTCGGAGTTCAATGACTATCTTCTCGGCGGTCTTCCTGCCGATACCGGAAACTTTGTTGAGGTAGCTGGTGTCACCTGTGGCGATAGCTTTCTTCAAGGTATCGATAGATGCAACTGCGAGTATGCCCAGTGCAGACTTTGGGCCGATACCTGACACATCGAGCAGGAGCTCGAAGAATGACATTTCTTCCATAGAAGCAAACCCATAGAGGTCGAGTGAGTTCTCGCGGACTGCTGTATAGGTCCAGAACGCACCCAGAGCACCTTGTTCCACAGAGCCTATAGTGTCAGTAGTGACAAACACCTTATAGCCCACACCAGAAACGTCGACAACTAGGAATTTGTCGGTTTTGTGGATGATGGTCCCTTCGATGCGTGCAATCATAGCCAAATAATAACAAATATTGCAATATCCTGCTATTTCTGGTATATTCCCTCTATGCCAATCACCAAATCAGCCAAAAAAGCCCTCCGCGGATCCCTTGTTAAAAAGGCCATCAATGACCGTAACAAGAAGAACGTAAAGGAAGCTATAAAGAACATCGAGAAGCTCGTCAAAGAAAAGAAGAAGGACGAAGCGAAAAAGCTCCTTCCGAACGCTTACAGCCGTATCGATAAAGCGCAGAAGCTTGGAACTTACAAGAAGAACAACGCATCTCGCAAGAAGTCACGACTTTCAAAGATTACAAAATAACAAAATCCCTCACACTGTGAGGGATTTTGTTATTTATAGTCACTCATATATAATGTGCCCATGGAAAAAGAACTACTATTCTTCTATGGACTAGAGTGCCCACACTGCCTGCGGATGGAAAAGCATGTCGACAAACTTGTGAAAGAAGGCCATGTTATACGCAAGGTAGAAATCTGGCATAACGAAGACAACAACAAACTACTAGAGAAGCTCGACTGCGAAGACGAGCCATGTGGTGGTGTGCCATTCTTCCTCAATCAAAAAACCGGCAAAACTGTCTGCGGGGAAGTGAAATATGATGAATTAAAAAAATGGGCAGAAGGGGAATAGAGATACAAGCTATTTTCTATTATTAGCAATAAATATTGATAATAAAAAGAATACTCCTACTATTAAATCAATAATTACCCACTGTTCTCTTTGTAAGTAAATAGGAATAATTGGATTAAATAAAATAGCTATACCAGCAAAAGCCCAAACCCACAAAGATTCTTTACTTACTTCATATGTTTTATAAGCAAGATATGCCCCAACCGCACAAACAACAAACCTTAGAAAGGTAAAGTACCCGTAAGGTAAGCCATCAGATAGGGCTATAAATAGCAATCCTGAGGCTATTATTGTGACTATGGATTTATTAGACATTTTATTAATTATTTATCTTCTTTAGAAACAAAAGGGGTTGTAATCCAAATACCAGCCCAAAATACAATTATTAAAATAGTAACAGAAAATAAAACACGCCATATATCGATTCCTTCATCACCATGTAAAATAATTTCACTAAAAAAACCCAGAAACACAACTGCCCACATAGTGTGATTAATAGAAATTGGTCTTTTGTCTAATTTTACTTGCTTCTCATCACAACTCTTACAATATGCATTACAATTTTTACAGTACATAATAAATTATTTAATTAATAATTCAAACAAAAAAACTTACCCTAGACGTCATAATCAAAGTCCTGTGCATCCATATATATGACCATCAAAGTTAAATTTTGCATGATAGAATATTTATTCTCTACGGGATTTTAGCCACAACCTTATTATTAAAGATTTAGGCTGCTTAGATATTAAGTTATATTTAAAGTATATATCTAAACTAGAATAAAACAAGGAAGGATATCGATCCTTACAGGATCAGTACACCTTTTCCATTCGTAAACTCATACGGAAAAGGTCTTCGCTTCCTGCACGCGAGCAAAGCAGTTTGCTCGCTCGGGAACACAAAAAGCGCCGAAGCGCTTTATTGTGATCCCGGCAGGAATCGAACCTGCATCGCAACTTCCGCAAAGTTGCGTCCTATCCATTGAACGACGGGACCATATAAATACTCTGTAAATCTACCTCATTTAAGGCTTATTCGCAAGCGAGATGCTATAATTTACCCATGTTCGGACTCACCGAAAAAGAAATAAAACTTTTTAAGAAGTTGGACACTCCAGCCAAGATTCAGGACTTTTTAAATACTCTCCGGCCTAACAAAGAAGAGAAAGGGGAGACTTGCTCCTCACCTCGCACTACACTCGCCCGTGGCACAGCACACTGTCTCGAAGGAGCGTACCTGGCTTCTGCTATTATGTGGTTCCATGGGTACAAGCCACTACTGCTTGATCTAAAGAGTGCCAAGGATGACTACGACCATGTGGTGGCTCTGTTTAAAAATGGCGACAGGTGGGGTGCGATATCCAAGACCAATCACGCAGTGCTTCGATATCGTGAGCCGGTTTATAAAAGCATTCGCGAGCTAGCGATGTCGTACTTCCACGAATACTTTACCAACAACAACGGACAGAAGACACTGCTCAGCTATTCGAAACCATTCAATATGAAAAAGTTTGGCACAGCATGGATTACAGAAGAGGATGACTTGTGGGAGATAGGGGCCGAGCTCGATGACTCACCACACATACCTGTCGCGCCCAAAAGTTCCGCCAAGCATTATAGAAAAGCCGACCCTGTAGAGATAAAGGCCGGCAAACTTCTCGAATATTAGTTTTAGTGTACGGAGTACATGTATCTGCCGTTCCATGTAGCTCCTGAACAACTACCGCCATTACATTCACCTGCAGTATCATCTCTGTTCTCCAGTTGAAATTGTATTTGATATGGCCAGGAAGAGTTCCACCATCCTGGAGAACCATAGTATATCTCTGTTTCATCCACTCCACTGCCATCAGCTCCAGTTCCTATAGGGATTTTTGATATAAAACCTTCTGTTACCAACACTTGTAGTGTGCCAGTTCCGGGTACGCAATTGTTTATACCTGATCCTGCAGTGCATGTGTATCCACCACCTGTAGATGGGTACGAGCCATACCTAGCATAGTAGAGGTCTAGTGCTGTACGTAGTGACCGAACCTCACTCTGTATCCTTTTGTCACGAGCTTTAGACTGAGCACTTTTTATGCTTGCTAGCACTATTGTGGTGAGGACTCCAATAATGGCGATTGCTACAAGGAGTTCTATAAGTGTAAAACCTTTTCTATGATTCATAAAATTTCTAAAACTTTTAAAACCCAATCTTCTCCATAAATAGTGTAGAGCGGGATTCCTCGATCTCTGTCTCGGGAACTATTTTAAGCATGGTGTCTTTTACATCAGCAACTATGTTGGGCACGAGTGGAATAGTGTACATGGGCATGAATTGCTTGGCTGTGAGTACTAGAAGCTTGGGGTAAATGCCGTCGTCCTTGATACGAAAACCCTTAACCTTGTTCCAAGTGTGGACTTCTTTGTCTATTATCAGACCTTCTTTGTCGATAGCAAAAGTCATGATCTGTGGGTGGCGAAGTGTGAACATTATCAATGATGCCCCTGATATAAGTATGAAAATAGCAAAGACATAGTTGTGGAACCAAACTGCCCCAATGCACAAAGCGAGTGCTCCAAGCCCAATAGACCAGAACCAGTCTGCGCTACGTTCTTTGTGTGTGTATTCTGGAGCTTGCCACTCGATCCTCTCTATAGTTATTTCTTGCGCCATATATAACTAGTATATCAATATATAAGAAAAAGACCATTCCAGATAGAAGGGAATGGTCTTTAAAGAAGTAAGTATTATTTCTTTAGTATGAGCATGAGATCTGCACGAGCTTTCTCTGTAGCAGTTTTGAAGTTTGCTACTGCAATCTCGACTGCATCGTTTCGAGTCTTCTTGAGAGCTGTTATTCCTGAGCTTGCCTCAGCGTTCTTGCGAGTAGTCTGGAGTGCTGTTCGAGCATCACTGACTGATTTGTTAAATGCGTTCTTTGCTGTGTCACTTGCTACGCCACTTGCACAGTCGGCCTTGGCCTTGGCTACTGCGGTGTCCATGCTTGTCTTGAATGTGGCTACTGCAGTTGCGATCTTTGCATTGTGGTTAGCTAGAACACTCGCTAGGCCATCGCGGTATGCCTTCACAGCTGTGTCGACTGCTGTTCGGCGAGTAGATACTGCAGTGCTGATAGATGTTTTGTATGCTTCTATCGCAACCTTTTGTGTATCTGTCTTGGCTTTACCTAGCATCTTTTCCCAATTCTTTACACGCTTTGTATCTGCTTCACCACGGCCTTGCGCACGCTTGGCATCTACCTCTGACTCTTTCTTTGTGATTTTATCTAAACGCTCACCTTGGTGAGTTGACTGCTTGGTTTCTGCTTTGGTTATCTGATCTGCAATCCTCTGCTCTACAGAGTTGATACGAGTACAAAAACTTGCGCCAGATTTGATTTCTTTTCCAGAGTTTGACTTTGTATCGTTATCAGCAAATGCAAGTCCTGGGACCAAGAGCATGGCCATCAGTGCACCAGACGCTACCTTTTTTAAGTTAAATTTCATTTTCAATTGTTCCAAGGTCGTTGATACCTGGTGTATCGAACGCATCTATTAGTATATCGTCTTCGTATTCTATAGCTGGTTCTTCTATTTGTGCATCCTGTTCCACAAACTTTAGTAGAGTACTACTTCCGCTTGTGTTTGAAGATAGAGAGAATGCGCCGACAAACAGTAGAAGCAAGAAACTAGGAACTAATATAATGCGTTTCGACTTCCAGATATTCATAACCTCAGTTATTTTGTTATTTATAATACTAGACGTTGCCGTCTGTGCAGTATAACGCACAGCTTCAGTGTTTGTGACAGGCTCCCTGTCAATCTTTGAAAGTACGTGCTCAAAAGATGCACGGCTCGGAGTGCCGTATGTCTTCATGTTTTGCTTTATAAAGTTTTCGAAATCTGGTTCATTCATATTATATTTTGTATATTTCCCTAAGTTTCTTTATCGCTCTCGAATGTGTTTGCCTTATAGCGTCCTCATTCTTGCCTGTGATCTCTGCTATTTCTGGGTAAGTTCGATCGTGGGTATATATGAGGTTTACTATTTCTTGCTGGTCTTCTGTGAGCTCTGATATTGCTTGGGTTAGCACTTCCTTGAGTTCACGAGCATTGCTTGCGTCAGTAGTGTGGTTCTCGCTCTCTTTTGCCACTCTCTCATCTGATACTATTTCTTTCCTACGAGAATTCTTACGGAAGTAGTCGATCATTGTGTTGCGGGCGACAGTGAAGAAGAAAGAAAGTGGGGAACTATGGCTCTCATTCCAAGACGGAAGTGCGTTCCAGATCTTGATGAACACAGCTTGGGTCATGTCCTCGGACTCTTGCTTGCTCTTGAGCCTAGTCAGTATGTATCGGTATAAAGGTATGTAGTATGTGCTGTAGACTTCCTCAAAGGCACCCTTGTCACCATCTTTAGCCGATAGGATAAGCTCCTTCAAATGTTCCTGGTCGGGTTGTTTGTGAGCATCTTCCATATATAACGTATCATAACGTTTTTTGTGATGGAGAGCAAAAGAAAAACCCTTTCGGGTCATCTTGAATTTAGCATCTAAGCGGAGGCGGTGAGATTCGAACTCACGGACCGCGTAAACGGTCTCTTGTTTTCAAGACAAGTGCCTTCAACCACTCAGCCACACCTCCGCTCGAATGCCAAATAATATTCTGTTTTAAATCTTTGACTTAAATGCACCCATCAAGTCCTTTGGAGTTTTCTTGGCTACATAGAATATGTAGTAGATGTCTAGAATCGCAAATGTATTAAGGACAATCAGAGCAATGAACCACCTTTTGTGGTCAGACTTCGATGCGTTCCAAAGAGCATATCCTTTCCAAGGAAGAGTCCATAGAACCGCTACTATAAATATCCATAAATTGTGCTGACTCAAAACCTCCATTGGGGCATCATATCAGAAATACCCTTTTCCCGCAATTGTGATAATCTATATATATGAAGCACTTAGGCATAGATTATGGGTCTAAAAGAGTCGGTGTCGCACTATCAGACGATGGGGGAACCATGGCTTTCCCGTACAAGATTTTGCCGAACGATATGCAACTCGTGGATATGGTCCACAACATTTGTGGGGAAGAAAATGTGTCAGCAATAGTGATAGGTGAGTCACACGACCTAAGTGGGAAGCCCAACAAAATAATGGGAAGTATCGAAGAATTCAAGAGGAACCTTGAAGCAGAGCTCGACCTGCCTATTTACTTCCAAAAAGAATTTATGACCACAGTCGAAGCCCGCGGGAGGGAAGGCAAAGCAGAGAACAACGCTCGCAAGGTAGCAAAAGCTGGGCAACTCTCTGCCGACGCCTCAGCCGCCGCGCTAATACTCCAGAGGTATTTAGATAAAAAGAATAATAATTAAAATAAACTGTTATAATGCAAACGATGGAATACGTAACCTACGAAGAATTCAAGAAGATGGACATAAGGTTGGGAACTATCCGTGAGGTAGAGCCTGTCCCTGAGACTGATAAACTTTTAAAGTTCCAGATTGATTTTGCTGAGCAAGATGAAGAAGGGAACAGCAAACTCCGACAGATTGTTTCTGGTATTCATGAATTCTATCCCGAGTATCAGAACCTAGTCGGCAAGCAGGTACTATATATAGTGAACTTGGAGCCAAGGAGTATCAAGGGAGTAGAAAGCAATGGTATGCTCATGGCAGTCGACGGCACAGACGGCAAACCAGTTTTCCTTGTTCCAGAAGTACCAGTTAATGTAGGAAGCAAAGTCAGATAATATGTTTGAAGCAAGCGCGATAATCAAAACAGCAGGGCTGATGGGCATATTCATCACTATATTCTCCGAGTCTGGATTACTCTTTGGGTTCTTCTTGCCTGGCGATACACTACTCTTTGCAGCTGGTATATTTGCTTCGCAAGGGTTCTTCTCTATAACTTTTCTTATAATAGGTGCCACAATTGCAGCGATAGTGGGGGATAGTGTCGGATACTGGATGGGCAAGAATGTAGGTAGGAATATATTTGCCCACAAATCCTCCCCGCTGCTTGGTATAAGCAAGAACCATATAGATAGAGCAGAGAGGTTCTATCAGAGCCATGGGCCTGTCACCATTGTCATAGCAAGGTTTATACCAGTTATCCGCACCTTTGCACCTATACTCGCAGGCGTTGCACATATGAACTATAGAAAGTTCTTGACCTATAACATCATCGGAGGAGTGCTGTGGTGTGTGTCGCTACCACTACTTGGATACTACTTTGGGTCATTGATACCAAATCCTGACAGATTCTTGCTCCCTATAGTTTCTCTAGTAATGATAGTTTCTTTTGTCCCATTCATAATTAGATTCATACAGCACTTAGTAAAGAAATATCGCAAGTAATACCTTTTATAACAAACACAAGTAGCGTATAATAAAGAGGTATGAAGCAATTGTACAGTCGCTATTTTCCTACGCCATCATTCTTGGCGATGAATTCTTGCGCGCTCGATATCTCAGATCAATCCATCAAGTATGGAGAGCTTGTTGCTACATCTGCTGGTCTTCGTTTAGGTAAATATGGTCAGGTCAAACTCCCAGACGGTGTGGTTGTTTCTGGTAAAATAGAGAATGAGATAGAGTTTGTCCGCATATTGAAGGACTTGGCTCACCGTGAACACATACACTTTGCTCGCGTTGCACTCCAAGAAGAACAAATGTATCTATTCACCCTGACTCTTCCTTCTATGAGTCACAAGAATCTACGCGAGACCATACTCCTCCAACTAGAAGAACACATTCCTCTGCCTGCCCTCGATACTATATTTGACTACAATATAGTAGAAGAGAACAAAGACTCACTCTTAGTAGAGGTAGTGGCAATCGCTGCAGCTACTATGGAGAGCTACCTATCAGTGTTTGAGAAATCTGGTATTGTACCGCTTTCTTTTGAACTTGAAGCTCAAGCCATAGCCCGAGCTGTCATACCGGCAGAAGACAAAGGAGCAGTCATGATCGTGGACTTTGGGGAGACTCGTACAGGAGTGTCTATAGCACATGACCGTAGAGTTTTCTTTACTACTACACTAGACATTGGAGGACTGACTCTGACGAATATGCTTATCAAGAATTTCTCTCTTACTTTTGAAAAAGCTGAGGAGATGAAGCGTTCTTATGGACTAGACAGTACTTCAAATATAGACGAGATTTTCCCTGTAATACTAAACGACATCTCAGTACTTCGTGATGAACTCAACAAGCAATATGTATACTGGAAGACTCATGATGAGTACGGTATAAAGCACGAACAGATAGACAAGATAATCCTTTGTGGAGGTGCAGCAAACCTCATAGGTCTTGCTGACTATTTGCAAGCAAGTATGAACATGAAGGTAGTGCACGCCAATGCTTGGGTGAATATTTACGATATGAAAACTTCCATCCCAGACATGTCATTTCAAGAATCTCTTGGATACGCAACCATACTCGGACTCACTCTTGGTGACTATGTATATGAAGCTCAGTCTGTTATAAACGTCCTTCCAAAGCCAAAGAAGAAAGCACTTTATTGGGAATATTGGAAACGCTATGCAACTGTAGCACTTTCGTTTTTTGCTTTGGCTGGAGTGCTTGCTACGGTCCTTACATCACCTTCTTACTTTTTCTCTGAATCAAAGTATGAATTAGCCGAGGACAGGCTCGAAGCATTTAATGTAGCCAATCCAGAGATAGCTACACAAAACCTAGACGCTGCTATAAACGATATAAACTCTAAACTGATACTATTGTCTGGGAAGTCCTCTACTGAAATTTCTGACTCAGTCTTAGGTAGTATTTTATCTATGAGGCCAAAAGGGGTTACTTATAACCAGATACTCTACAATGAAAAGTCTTCTGATGTGCGTGTCCTTGAGCTCCATGGGGTAGCTACAGACCGAACAGTGCTCCGCAATTTCAAATCAGCGTTAGATAGCAATCCGCTTTTTGCAAAAGTTGATCTACCCATCTCTAACTTCATAGAGCGCTCCAATATTAATTTTACTGTTTCTATAACCATGAAGTAACATGCATAAACCAAGAACAACTCTAGTATTCTATATGTCAATCCTCACAATGCTACTTGCAGTAGGGTCTTTTGTGTTTTTCTTTAAAGTTATTAAAAACAAGAACCACCATACTTCTGCGGTGCTAACAACATTACAAAGCAAGATCAACAAAAAGGAAAACATAGAAACTCTCGAGAAGAAGATCGTCGAAGTAGAAGCAACTAGGAAGGTTATCAATAGCTACTTTGTAGATTCAAATCACATAGATTCATTTATAAACTACCTTGAGAACCTTGGAACAAACACCAAGACAGAGCTCGTGGTCAAAAGTGTAGAGATATCATCATCTGAAGCCAACACAGTACTGGGGCAGGTGTCTATAAAGGGGGGATTTGCTGACGTAATCAGAACGACCACTCTACTGGAAAACATACCTTACCAGATACACATCACTTCTTTATACCTAAACAAAGACATACAAACAGTAACAACAGAAGTTAAAGGTAAAACTGTCGTCACTACGTCTTCTGTTTGGCAAGCAGATGTTACATTTAAAATATTAAGCTCTTTATAGCATATGGAAAATAAAATTTTATCAAAATTAAAAAGTCAGTTTGGGAAAGGAGGCTTTCATGCGTCTAAAGTTCTAAACCCTCACAAGCATTGGCGCGTGATGTTGTGGCTTTTCTCATTGATAACTGTGTTGTTGATACTGTTTAGTCTATATCTCCTATATCAGATAAAGAACGAACAGATATTCCAAGTAGTGCCTACATCAAACGAGGGGACAACTATCCTAAAAGAAAATTTAATCAAAAATGTCACTGAAACATTTGATAAAAAGTCAAAAAGAGAGTCTGAGATTAGATCAGGAACCTCTAATTACACAGATCCTAGCCTGTAGGCCACTACTTGACTTTTAGGTCAAAATAGTGTATAATCGGGCCGAACTAATCAAAAAACGAAATAGTAAATTAATGAAGAGAATAACCTTCTTAGGTGCTGTGGTTGCTATAACCTTGGTATTCCTGACTTGTTCCTGTGGCACAAGTAAAAAAGCCACAAAAAAAACTGAGCAAAAAGTATCTGACCTTTTATTTTGGACAAGCAAAGTCCAAGATACCTTTAAACTCAGTAATGAGCAGTTAAGGGAGGTAGATTTCTATCTCAGTAATTCGGTCAGTATGTCTGGCGGGTTTTTTAATAAGGGAGCTGAAGTTGTAGATGGTATTCTTGTTGTTTCAGATACTACAGCCAAATATTCCCGGACTTTCGACAAAAACACAAAAGGAAAGGTAACAGGCATTCCACAGAAAGATCCTGGGTCGCCTGTTATAAAATCTCTCTCTGTTCTTTTTGAAAAAGGTGAGCTGTCCTATACTTTTCAATTCGATCTGGCCGGAGACGGCACTTATGCTTTAAATCCCCAAGGGCATGTTACCTTAGATGGAATAAAGTATAAGATAACTACCTATAACCCTGAAAATAATAATCAGGCGGAAAAGTGTAAATTGCTTTTCCGGATGAAAAGACAAAGCGTCATTATAAATGACGTAAAATAATTCATAACAGTGGACGGTTGGTAATCAAGAGAGTCAGGCGAAAGCTTGGCTCTTATTTTTTTGTGCGCGATGCAAGACTCGAACTTGCGACCTTCCCAGTGTAAATGGGTTGCTCTACCAACTGAGCTAATCGCGCATTGGTACTAGTAACTTATACACTAATTCAGTAGAAATTTCAACTGATGCTTTGAAAAACAAGCCCAAAGTGGTATCGTGAATGTTGTAGATATGCCCTTGTAGTTAAATGGATATAACTGCGGACTTCTAAGCCGTTATTGCAGGTTCGATTCCTGCCGAGGGCACTATGAAAATAAAGATTTTATTTGAAGACAAAAACCTCCTAGTGCTCGACAAGCCGGCGGGGATTGCAGTGCATGGAGATGCCAAGAATACAGATAAGGAAACTGTGGCGGATTTTATATTGGAGAACTACCCAAACATAGCCAAAGTCGGCGAACAGATGGTCGTAGAACAAGGAGGGAAGTCTATAAATATTCCTCGTCCAGGCATAGTACACCGACTTGATCGTGAAACTTCAGGAGTGCTCGTAGTTGCCAAGAACCAAAAGACATTCCTCGATCTAAAAGAACAGTTCCAGAATCATACTATAAAGAAAGTTTACAGAGCTTTTGTGTATGGATTTGTATCTGATCCGAAGGCTTCTCTTGCTACAGGGGGAAAGGGAGTAATCAATGTTGCCTTAGGTCGGAGTCCTACTGACATCCGCATGTGGACTGCTGGTCGTGGAGCACGAGCACCACTTCGCGATGCACTGACAGAGTACACAGTACTCGAGCGGTTTACTGACACAGATCAAACTTCAAAGAAAACTGAAACCAAGTCCAACATTGAGCACCAGTTTTCATATGTGGAGGCGTATCCAAAGACAGGTCGTACTCACCAGATCCGTGTGCATATGAGATATATAAACCATCCTGTAGTTTCTGACCCGCTGTATCGTGGAGCCAAGGATTATGCCCTGGGTATGAAGCGCCTGGCTCTGCATGCGTACTCTATAACCTTCCGCCTTGCAAATGGAGAGCAAAAGACCGTAGAATCACCACTCCCAGTTGATTTCAAGAAGGTTATAAAGACATTTCTTGCTTAAAATACCTATATATGATAAAGTGGGCCCTATGGAAATGACTAAAGCACAATTTACTTCAGTAGATCAAGCATCCCGAAAAGAGCTTGATTTTAAGGCTGGCGACACTGTTCGCGTCTGGAACAAGATCCAAGAAAAGGGCAAAACTCGCCTCCAGGCATTTGAAGGCCTCGTACTCTCACGCAAACACGGCGCAGAATCAGGTGCTACATTTACTATCCGCAAAGTTGCTTCTGGTGTAGGTGTTGAGCGTATCTTCCCACTCTACTCCCCAAACATCGACAAGATCGAAGTACTCCGCAAATCAAAAACTCGCCGAAGTAAGCTCTACTATATCCGAACTAAAGCTGTTAAAGAGGTCAAGAAGCGCCTCAAGAGTATCACCCTTTCTCGCGATACAACAACTGATGCAGATGTAGAGAAAGTTGAAGTAACAAAAACAGAAGAATAATCCAAGCCCGCCTCGTGCGGGTTTTGATTTGAAAAAGTAGAGTAAATCATGTATACTCGACAAGTTAATAAATGCCCGGGTGTTGAAACTGGTAGACATTTATCCTTGAGGTGGATAAGCCTTTACGGGCGTGGAGGTTCGAGTCCTCTCCCGGGCACCAGTAGTAACTTGTTCGGAATTAAGAATATGGAGCGATTTTGCGGAAGCCAAAATCGCGCTTTGATTTTCGCCAAAACCCTTTCCGCCTACGGCGGAAGCCGTGAAATCCCATAATTCCCCCCAGCGTATGGAAACTGTTTTGTCCTTGATTTCAGGGTTAGAGCCGATTTTCTGAAAAAACTTCTTCCATTCTAAATGATTGGAAGTTTTTTCTAAATTGGCCGCTTCTTTCAAGGACAAAACGAAACTCCGCAAGGGTTCGACCCAATTCTTTCTCTGTTGTCCAAAATTTGTTTTTGATTCGAGCAAACCGACTTTTTCACGCATCAGTAGATCTTTACGCTTTAGATACATTTCTCGTTCAATATCACCGTCAAGAAAAACTGAAACGAGCTTGTTTAGTTTTTCTTCATTTGCTCGAATCTTCTCTTTCAAATTTTGGGCAACACTTCCTTTTTCTGAAATTGATTCGTTTTCCCAAGCAGTAACCTGCTTGTCCATTTCTTCAATTTCAGAAAAAGGAAGTGACACTGATTGAAGCAGTGTTTGCAATTGTGTGGCGAGTATCTTTTCTTGCATATACGGCTGTGCGCACTTCCCATTTTTCTTGGTGCAACGATAGTAGGTGTAGCGTGTGCCAAAGCGGTTGGTGGCATACTGCGCCGTAATCGCACAGCCGCACTCGCCACACTTTGCAAATCCGGTGAACGCGAACGGTAGCGCAACTTTGGACTTTCTCGGCTTCTTGCGCGCAGTGAGCACCTTTTGGACTGCTTCAAACAGTGAGGGAGTTAGAATTGGCTCAAAGTTTCCGTTGTGCCACTCACCGCGATGTTTAATAAAACCGAGATAGGCACGGTTGGTCAACATTTTCACGACGGAAACTTTGGCAAGTGGCGTTCCTTTTTTCTGCACAACGCCGTGATCCGCCAAAAAATTCGCCAATGCCGTCAGTGTATATTTTCCTGTCGCATATTCCTCAAACGCTCGCTTAATAATACGAGATTTTACTTTGTCAGGTTCGATATTCTTCGTTTTTAAATTGTTCACATAACCAAAAGGAGCGAGCGTCAACCATTCACCGCGACGGATTTTTTGGCGGATTCCACGCTTCACGTTTTCAACAAGGTTGTCAGAAAAATATTTGGATTGTCCGAACGCCACTTGCAACATGAATTTCCCTTGCGGAGTTGGCTCAAACCAAAACTGCGGAAAGCGTAAAGAAGCAATTCTGTTGATGTCTATTAGATATATTATTTTTCCGCCATCAACAGAATTACGGGCGAGACGGTCTGGGTGCCAAGATAATATTCCAAGTGGTAGACTTGATTTTTCTATATACTCAATCATTTTAGCAAATCCGTCTCGCCCGGGTTTCTTTGCGCTTTTCGTTTCCGTAAATACTTTTACGATTTCAATGCGTTCTCTGCTCGCATATTCGCGTAACTCAAAAAGCTGTGCCTCAATAGACATGATTTGCTGGTCATCCTCCTCAGTGCTCTTACGAGCATAGAGAACGCATTTAGTTTTGGTTTGAGAGGTTTCCATACGCTGGGGGGAATTATGGGATTTCACGGCTTCCGCCGTAGGCGGAAAGGGTTTTGGCGAAAATCAAAGCGCGATTTTGGCTTCCGCAAAATCGCTCCATATTCTTAATTCCGAACAAGTTACTACTGGTGCTGTAATTATACACTTTGCGCGAACCTTTTTCGAGCAGAAACTGAATGAATGAACCAAAGCCCCACGCACTGGCGAGTACGCCAGCAACCCCGAAAGAAAAACACTCCTTGCTTTCTTCATTTGGCGGGGGTGGATTCTTTCTTGAAAAAGGAAAGGGTGTTTTTCTTTCGGGATTCTGCCCTCCAAGTATTCGGGCAGTGCGTGGGGCTTCAATACGGACGAAGTTTTGGCAAAACTATTTTTTGGGGAAAGGATTTGCCAAAACTTCGGCTCATTTGTTTTTGAATTTGGATGTCGCAAATGGAAAAGGAGGGGTTTGGGGAGGAGTTTTCCATTTGCTCCGCTATTTTCTTTTGGCGGAATTCGGGTGGGCTTAAAAAATTGAGAAAAAGTGTTTTTCATGTTAGTATAGTTGTGAGGGTTAGTTTCAACGCTCATACTTATACTATCATACTATGGAAAGAAAACAAAACAGACAAATTGGGGATAAAATAAAAGTCTTTCGAGCAAAACAAGGACTGACACAGGACGCTCTTGCAAGAAAGTGCGATATTCCCTATACAACGCTGACCAAGATTGAATCAAATGTGATAACGAAACCTTCAATCCAAACGGTTACCAAGATTGCCGAAGGGTTGGGAATAAGTATTGACGCCTTGATTAAATAAATATTGCAAAAATATCGGGGGGGGGTGTAAAATATAAGTATATGAATAAAATTCTAAGCACAAATCGAGAGAGAGAGAGAGTAAAAAGACCTACTAGGCTTTTGAAACATCTTTTTAATTCTAGCTTTTTTGTATTTTTTTTATTACTTATTTTTTCTCAATACATAACTCCTGTTTTTGCAACAACGTTACTGACTGATGATTTTACGGGAACGACGATTGACCCAGTAAAATGGAATGAAACAGATGCAGGTGGTGTAGGTGGAACCACTGGAAATATTCAACAAAATGGATCTCTTACCACTACAGGTTCTGGAACTTGGGGTT
>CAZMZT010000012.1:1391-19015 GCA_964571085.1 uncultured Candidatus Saccharibacteria bacterium | reverse complement strand
CAGGATCCACAAAACCAACTTTAGCATATTTGTGGGAAATTTAAAAGAGTGCCTCGGGCCCGACCGTGAGTACACTTATCGAACCTTACAGGTTCAGTACACCTTTTCCATTCGTTGCCTCATAAGGAAAAGGTCTTCGCTTCCTGCATGTACGTAAAGCAGTTTACGTACTCAAGACCCAATGATTACATTGTGTCCTTGGCAGGAATCGAACCTGCATCTATTCCTTAGGACGGAACTGTTCTATCCATTGAACTACAAGGACAAATACTGTGCGTATTATAAAAACACCATTTCTGGTGCTTTTATAATACGTCATAATGCTGGAAATTGCTACTCTGTGATGCCTAGGAGCTCTACTATCTTTGGCTTGTTAAAGCCTACTACAATGTTGTTGCCTATGACTATGACTGGCACGCCCATTTGGCCACTTTTGGTTATCATTTCTTTCCTCTTCTCCTGATCTTCTGCTACATTGAGATCCTCGAACTCTACATTTTTCTCTTTAAAGAAATCCTTGGCCATGTGGCAGAAGTGACATGATGGTGTACTGTAAATAGTGACTTTGTTCATAATTTTACCCGCAAACGCGGTAGATAATTAATAAATGACTCTCATTATATCACACACATAAATATTGCAACACTTGACACTGGTGCAGGATACGAGACCGCGAGAAAAGTAGTTTGCTTGCTATCCTGCACTCTGAAAAAACTTTAGTGTGCAGGATACGAGAATCGAACTCGTGTCTCAACCTTGGGAAGGTCGCATGCTACCACTATACCAATCCTGCATTTTATTTATCAGAACCAAATATCCTCTTTATAAAACCCCAGAATCCATGGCTTTGATTTCTCTCAACAAAGTCTTCATTCTTTTCTTGTTCGTCTACTATTATGACCTCTTTCTCGCCTGGTTTTACTACTTGATACTTCTCGCGGATCACCTCCTCAATTCCCTCTTCTGTGTTTATCCTGTCTAGGCTATCAGTCAGAGCTTTTTCTCTTTGACGCAAGGTTTCTATATGATCTAAAACTCGATCCCTCTTAGCTGAAGTTTCCCTTTCTTTTGCGATAAGGTCGATAATATTGTAAGAGAAAAGTACCAATATGACAAACAGTACCCCTAGGAACAGTGGTGAGTGCCAAAAAGTGCTTTTAGGTTTTTTCTTGAATTCTGCCATATTTGTTGGTATAATTATAACATGATTTTCAGTGCCAAAAATAAGCGCAAAATGGAAAAGGTTTTCGCAATAATCTCAATCATAGTCATATTGAGTATGATATTGCTATACCTCCCAAGCTTCTCCAACTAGTTATCTCCACTTCGCATCATCTTTAAGAACACTTCATGAGAGATGTTTATCTTGCCTCGGCCGGCCATCTTCTTCTTGCCTTTCTTCTGCTTCTCTCGGAGCTTCATTTTACGCGTAATGTCACCTCCATACATGTGCTGAGTCACGTCTTTCATGAATGCACTAACTGATTCAGAAGATATTATCCTACCGAGAGCCTTGCCTTGGATCTTGAAGGCGAACTGCTGTCGAGGTATGACCTTCTTGAGCTTTTCTACTTGGCTCTTAGCGTCTTCTTCTACCCTCCTACGAGATACTACTCTAGTAAAAGCAAGCATTGGTTCATCGGCAACGAGGATATCAAGCCTGACTACGTCGGCTTCTTTGTACTCGCCTATCTCATAAGATATCGATGCATAACCAGAAGTTAAGCTCTTTAACTCATCAAAGAAATCGCGCATAAGTTCACGGAGGGGCATCTCTAGGTCTACAGATGAGCGGTTGTCACCAAAGTTATCTGTCATCTTCACATTGCCCTCATGATCATAAAGGAAAGGCATCAATACACTAATGTACTTGGAAGGAACGATTATCTTTACATCTACCCATGGTTCAAACACTTTCTGTACATTGCCATCATCTGGGAAAAGGTGTGGTGAGTAGATAGTCTCTTCTTTACCATTACGAAGTACCACTTTGTAAGTAATCGAAGGCATAGTGACAACGAGGTCGAGGTCAAACTCCCGGTTAAGCCGCTCGGTAACGATCTCTAAGTGAAGCATCCCTAGGAACCCACATCTGAATCCCCTCCCTAAACTACCGGAAGTTTCTTCTTCGTATGAAAATGAAGAGTCTGAGAGCTTGAGCTTAGATAGTGCTGCTTTGAGCTCTGGGAAGTCGTCTGCAGACTCTGGATACACGCTCGCCCATACCACAGGCCTAGGGTTCATATATCCAGGCAGTGCTTGTAATGGACGCTTGGCATAAGTGATAGTGTCACCCACAGAAGCAATACCGGGCTTCTTAATACCTGTAACTATGTAGCCGATCTCGCCAGCACTGATAGTATCCCTAGGGAATTCTTCTGGAGAAAACGTACCGACTTCGAGCGATATAAACTTCTCGTCTGATATGGCGAACAGTAGCGACTCGCCTTTCTTGAAGCTCCCGCCTATGACACGTACATAAACTATAACCCCACGATGGTTGTCGTATTTGAAGTCAAACACAAGTGCTCGTCCAGATGTGGTCTCTTCTTCAACTTCTGGAGGTGGGATCCTCTTCACAAGCTCTGTAAGAAGTGCGTCTACACCTTGGCCTGTTTTACCAGAAACCTCAAGTATAGTATCGGGATCTATGTCGAGTAGTAGTGCGAGCTCCATCTTTACCTCATCTACACGAGCAAGTGGAGAGTCTACCTTTGATAGTACAGGAATGATTACAAGCCCTGATTCGCGTGCCATGCCAAGTGTTGTGAGGGTCTGCGCTTGGACACCTTGAGTGCAGTCAACCAGCAGTATGGAGCCCTCCACAGCCTTTAGTGCTCGTGACACCTCATAAGAGAAGTCGATATGCCCTGGAGTGTCTATGAGGTTTAGTATGTATGGTTCACTATCTACACTGTAGTTCATGCGCACTGGTTGCATCTTGATGGTTATACCTCGCTCACGCTCAAGCTCCATAGAGTCTAGGACTTGCTCCTTCATCTTCCTTTTCTCTATAGTACCTGTGACTTCAAGCATACGGTCAGCAAGTGTACTTTTACCATGGTCAATGTGTGCGATTATAGAGAAATTTCTAATAGATTTTATGTTCATATATTATTCGATGAATCCACCAACTTGGTGATTCCACAAGTCTGCATACTGGCCATTCTTATCAAGAAGTTCTTTGTGGGTTCCCTCTTCGACAATCTTGCCTCCTTCGAGGACTATTATCCTATCCATCTTCTGGATTGTAGAGAGTCTGTGTGCGATGACTATTGTAGTCTTGCCTTTCATAAGCTCATTGAATGCTTCCTGGATATATTGCTCACTGATGCTATCGAGCGAGCTTGTGGCTTCGTCTAGTATCAGCACCGGGGCGTCCTTTATCATAGCACGTGCTATGGCTATACGCTGGCGCTCACCACCAGAGAGTTTGACTCCACGCTCTCCTACATATGTATTATAACCATTTGATAATTTCTCTATAAACTCATGCGCGTAGGCTTTCTTGGCAACTTCGACTATCTCTTCATCTGTTGCATTTGGCTTACCATAGGCTATGTTTTCACGAATAGTTCTGTGGAATAGTATCGATTCCTGAGGGACATATGACACAGCAGAGCGCAAGTCATCCTGGGTAACATTGCGGATGTCCTGACCATCAATAGTTATACTTCCAGAAGTCACATCAGTAAAACGTAAAATGAGATTAGTAAAAGTAGACTTACCTGCTCCAGAGTGACCAACAAGTCCTATACGCTCCCCAGGCCTGATATCGATATTAAAATTACTAAACACTTCCTGGCTGTTTTTGTAAGAGAATGAAACATTGTCAAAAACAAGGTGACCTTCTTTCATTTTTAATACTTCTGGGTTTTTAGGGTCATTTATATCAGGAGTTATCTCAAATATATCTATTATTTCTTTCATGTCCGCAGCTGATTTCATGAACTTCATAAGCGCATTACTAAGGTCCCACAACCTATCCAATATAATTACAATATATGTCTGTATCAGTACTACAGTTCCAGTAGAGATAGTGCCATTGAGCCATAATTTTACTGTTATGTACAAGATTGCACTTAGCATTGCAAAGGAGAAGAAACCTTGTATGACTTCAATTTTCGCTGCAAAATACCAAGCAGTCTTACTCTTTTGAGCTGCGTCTTGTGTAACTTCTTTAAAAGAATTCTCTTCATTTTTTCTGCTTGAGAAGATCTTGACTGCTAAAATATTACCAAAAACATCTGCTAAACGCCCACCTATTCTAGAATCACTCTGAGCTTCGATCGCATCGTATCTAATCTTACGTTTGAGAAATACGAATATTATTAGTGCGTATATAACAATAAATATAATGAAAAATAAAGCAATTAACTTCGATTGCTGTAGTATTACTATAAATATACCTACGAATAGAATAATTGCTGAGTAAAAATTATAAACCAATGTATCAAACATTGTTTCAAACGAACCCACAAAACGCCTTGATTTTGTAACTAAACTTCCAGAGAATGTATTAGCGAAAAAAGTTTGCGAGAACTTTGTTATCTTTTCAAAAGAGAAATCGCGTAGCTCTCTCATTACATTTATCTCAAAGTAATACATAATAAACTTACAAGTTCGAGCAATAACTGTGATTACAAAGTTGAGTAAGATCGTTACAATAACTAACCTAATGACAGCATCTGATACAGACATGCGATCTATACCAGCAAGCGACAAAGAGTCTATAATCTTTTTAAAATATATAGGCCTTATAATACCTTCCAGGAAGATTCTCGCGCCAAACAGGAAGAAAATAGCAGAGCAAGCAACTCTGTATTTTCGCATTTGAGGCCAGACGTATTTAAATATGGCTCTAAATAAGGACATTTATACACTCTACCAGAAATACCCTTAAATTAAAAGGCTCTTATAGTTCTCTCTGTTCTGGGGCGATGACTCGGCCACGCCAGAACTTGTGCCCAAGTGCTGTTGTAAGGTCTTTGAGTTCTTGGTTCTTCATAAGCATTAGTGTGAGTAACCCAGAGATTATCCCAAGGATACCTGAAAGGAATCCTTGCAGGAACACACCTCGCCCAGTAGCCAGAGAGAAGACATCATCGAAAATTCCGAGGAATATATATGAGACCATACCCATAACCCCTGCCCCGATCGCGCTCTGGATGAAAGTAATGAAAAGCTTTGATGACTTGCCGTGGAGGAAGTCCTTCTTGAATAGAATCCAGATCAATGCAAAGTTCAGAAGCGACCCAAGTGCATATGCGAGTGGTAATGCAAGCATCATAGTCCCTGGTACACCACCAACACGTAGTAATAGTTCTAGATCAGAAAGTACTGAAGGATAAGCGCGGAACAACTCGAGTATGAGTACAGCAAATACTACTACCATAACAGATGAGAAAACATTGACTATGAGTGGCTTCTTAGTGTTCCCTGCTGCATAGTACCCACGAACAAAGAGTAGTACAAGTCCTTGTGATGCAAGAGATATGATAAACAGCGCTACAGATGCTGCTGTTAGACGAGTATCTGACCATGAGAACATATTTGACCCTAGAACCACACGCACTATCTGCGCACGGAGCACAGCCATAAGTGCGATCACTGGTAGTGACCAGAATATTATTTGCCGTGAAGCAGATATGATATGACTGATAAAGTTGTCCATGTCCTTCATTGAGAATGAGCGGATAAGTACTGGGAACGCTGCTACTGAGTATGATATACCTATGATACCCACTGGAACTGACTGGAGGTTAAATGAGAAGGTAAAAAGCGATATCGATCCCGGCGCAAGTGTTGAAGCCATTGCTATAAGTACGATGAATGCCAAGCTGTTGCACGATAGCGTCAGCGTACGAGGTGCAGAAACTCTAACTACTTGCCAGATTTCCTGCCAGATGATCTTGGTAGTAAACTTTGGGAAGAATCCATGTTTTATAACTACAGGAACCTGTACAAGTAAGTGCATCATAGCGCCTAGTACTACACCTATTCCTAGACCATATACTCCGACAACAGGATAGAGGAAGATAATGCCAATCAAGATACCGACATTGTAAAATATTGGTGAAAGTGAGAAGACAAAGAAATTCTTGAAAACTTGGGTAACCGTACCGATAAGGTTTGATAAACCGATGAATATCGGTGAGAGTAACATTATGCGACTGACAGTAACTAGAAGTTCAAGTTGTGATTCACTAAATCCTGGAGCAACATATTTTGCTATAAATGGCATGAGGATTGCAATCAGAACACTGACAACAACCATAAATAGCATAAAAGCACTAAACACATTGTTGAGGAACTTTTGGGCGCGAGCTTTGCCATCATCACCACTACCTAGTTTATCCATTAGGAATGGCATCAGCACTGTGACAGATGCAATAGAAGCAACTGAGATATAGAGAAAATCAGGGATACGGAAAGCAGCATAGTAGATATCAAGCATAGGTCCAGCTCCTACTAGGTGAGCAAGTGTCCTGTCACGTATGAGCCCTAAGATCTGAGACAGAAAAGCAAAACCGCCAAGCATTAGGGCGGCTTCGTTTACTCCATGGAACTCTTTATTGAGAAATGTGAGGATACGCTTTACCATGTATAACCTATAAAATTATTATTCTTCTTTAATTGGTAGCTTTGTATCCTTTGTGGTTGTTTTAGTATCTGTTGTAGCTGTACTTGGTTGAGATATTGAACCTAGAGCGTCTTTGATCTCCTGGTTATCTGGCAAGAGTTTAGCGAGTATCTCAAACTGAGTACGCGCATCAGCTGTTCGTCCAACTTTCTTGTATGACTGAGCCAAGAAGTATCTAGCATTCAGATACCTGTTGTCTAGGATTACAGCTCTCTCAAAAGATCCTATTGAATCATTGTAATCAGAGTTGTTGTATCGTAGTAGTCCAAGTCTAAAGAACACTGTAGCGTCGTTTGGGGCAACTTGTGCTGCGTACTCTGCTTGTTTGATTGCCTCAGGCAGATTGCCTTCACTTGTCTCAATCTGAGCAAGTAGGAATATGGCATCAGTGTAGTTTTGTTTAAGAGCTAGTGCCTGCTTGATATAATCTTTTGCACCCTTATTGTTCTTGTTTAGAAACTCGAGCTCAGCGCGAGCAAGCAGTATGCTTGGATTATGTGGTGCGAGTTCAAATGCTTTTGTATATGCAGCAGATGCACTGTCATAACTGTTTGACACAGATAGAGGTACAAGCGCACCGTAGACACTACCAAGGTTTACATAGTTGGAATAGTTTTTAGGGTTTTGAACAACAGCTAATCTAGCAGAATTCTCTGCTACAGTAACCAACTGCTGGATGTTGGACTTCAATACATCTGCAGAGATAGACTTGTTGTTTAGAAGTGAACTTATCTCAGCAATATACACTTGGGAAATGGCGCGATAATATGCATCATTTTTATCTAGAGTGATCGCATTTGAGAGCATCTTCTCTGACTTTGCAAGGGAGTCAATGTTTGATGTATCAGCATTTAGACCTTTTGAGAAGTAGATGATTGAAGTAAATTTCTCTATGTAGATATAAGTAATAGAAAGTGTCCCGATCATGAGCACCATAAGACCCAAGATGGCAAAAAAGCTTTTGCGTGGATCACTAAGGAATGAGATATCACGAACAGGGATCGCTTGTTTATAAACAAGTATTCCTAGGAGCACTCCACTCGAACAAAACGCGATCATAATCATTATGATACTAGGAGAATAAACTATAAATGTGACCCATGTATAGATGGATATCATGAGTGTCGTCATTATAAAGTAGTTTGCCAGAGTATTTTGGAGTGCAATCTTTAATGACTTAATACTTCGCATTACAAAGAACACAAGGAATACTATCCATGCCAAAAATCCGAGGATACCTGTGGTTACCAAGAAAGTAGTTAGCAGGCTGTAACCATTTGTGAAATCCACATTCCAAAAAACTGTCTGCGCTATCTGTGCTGGCTTCCATGCCGCCCAATCTATGACGAAAGTATTAGGACCAGTTCCAAATGCTGGATTGTGCTTTATTGCTTTGAGGGCTATCTGTGCTGTAGTAGTGATAGAAGGACGTACATCTGGGCTTGAAATATTTATATATTTGGAGACTAGAGATGATATAGAATTGCTACCTACCAAGAAAATAAGACAGATAAATACAGATATAAGCGCGGCGAACGGAAACTTCTTTTTGTCATTACCACCATGAACTATCTTCACCCCAGCCTGCTGTAGAGATATGCTGTAGACAAATATAATAATCGAGAACAAGCCTACAAGTATCCATACTAGTGGCATGTTTATAATAATGAGGAAGAACAGACCAGTAACAAGCAAGAAGTATTGTATGAACAAGAATACTCCTTTAGTCTCTAGGAACTCAATAGTATATATAGACAACAAGACTATAAGACCAAAGAGAAGGGCAAAATCATTCCAGCTGCCTACGAGGTTGCCTGCAGACACTCCAGAGAGCATCCCAGGTAGGAATCTACCAAAACCGATAAATATATTTATGAGTTCAAATACCGCAAGGACTGTGGCTCCGAGGAATAGAGCTCCGTAGAAAGACCATATGCGTTTTTCAGTTTGAAAATATATCGAAGATAGAAAAAACAACACAAATAAAACCAACATGGAACCAAAAGTTCCTATCTCAAATCCACTACCGAAAATAGAAACATATTTGGAAGATGAGAAGAAAGAAGCAAGCAAGAAGACAAGAGGAATCACTCCACCAGCTAGAATAAGTCGATCTTTTGGGATTGAAAACTTGCCTTCGCCAAGTCGAGCAATAAACCAGAAGAAAAGTGACAGTGTCATACCAATAGACAGTAGGAATCCTTTACTTGCATCAAGTGTGACTGGCACATAAGGGATAAAGAAGAACATCGATACGAAAACAGTTACTAAAAGAGTTACAAATGATAGCTTATTGAAAAAGTGTACTTTTTTTGATTCCATAGTTTTTGCCTATTTAATAATCCTATAATTATACTCGAAAACCCCAAATAATGCTAAATGACGATATTCACAAGTCGGCCTTTTATGTATATAACCCTTTTTACTTCTTGGTCCCCTACCCATCCTATTATAACCTTATCTTTCAAAGCCTCTTGCTTTATATCTTCATCATCCATCCCTGCTGGTACAGCAATAGTGGCGCGCACCTTGCCATTGACTTGAACGACAATGTTTAGTGTTTCATCTGTAGTCTTGCTCTCATCCCACTTTGGCCAAGTACTTAGGTGTATTGATTCCTTCTCGCCTAACTCATGCCAAAGCTCCTCGGTAATGTGTGGAGCAAATGGTGAGAGAAGCTTAAGTAGTAGTTTGTATTCATCGAGTAAGATAGCCTCGGACTTATCCCACTCATTTAGAAGCATCATCATCTGAGCTATCGAAGTGTTGAACTTGTACTCTTCCATATCTTCAGATATTTTCTTTATAGCTTTATGTAAAAGTGGAGTTTCCTTACCCTCGCCAATCTTATATTGAAGTTTCCAAACTCTCTCTAGAAACCTACGAACTCCTACTACACCATTGGGATCCCAAGGGTAGTTTACAGTGACTCCATATGGCCCCATGAATCCAAGATAGAGGCGTACTGTGTCAGTGCCAAGTCTGTCCACTATCTCATCCGGATTGATCACATTGCCTTTTGATTTACTCATCTTGTTACCGTCAGGACCAAGTATGAGGCCACGATTACGACGCACTTTATAAGCCTCATCGTCCTTCACCAGTCCTATGTCGTGCATTGCTTTCACCCAGAAGCGTGAATACAGCAAGTGCATTGTCGTATGCTCAGCTCCACCCATATACAGGTCTATAGGCATCCATGCGTCGAGGCTTTCTTTGTTGGCAAAGGAATCTTTGTTTTTGTTGTCTAGGTACCTATAGAAGTACCAAGAAGAATCGACAAAGGTATCCATAGTTTCTACTTCTGGCCTCCAACCTTTACCGAATATTTTCTCTGTTCTTTCAAAAAATTCTTTACTTCGTGCAAGTGGTGAAGTTCCATCTGGAGTATGGTCCACATCTGTTGGCAGAATCCATGGAAGGTGTTCATCCGGCACAGGGTGTGCCTTGCCATCTGGATCGTAAACTATAGGTATAGGAGTTCCCCAGTAACGCTGACGGGAAATCCCCCAGTCACGCAACCTGTATGTCTTTACTATTTTACCGCCAACTAGTCTAGTTATTTCCCCTTTTACTTCTTCGCTATCTCTAGTATTAAAAGAACCTGAATTTATTAAAAAACCAGGACCCTCATATAAATAATCAGGGTTTGGTATTTCTTCTTTGTTTTGAATAAAATCTGCTACCCCTCGAACAACTTCTTTACGTGGCAAATTATATTTCTTCGCAAATTCAAAATCGCGCTCATCATGTGCAGGTACTGCCATGACTGCACCTGTACCATAGCCGGCAAGAACATAGTCGGCCACCCACACCGGCACTTCTTCACCATTGGCAGGGTTTATAGCCACCACGCCTTTCAATTCAACTCCTGTTTTTTCTTTGGATTGTTGACGTTCGAGTTCTAGCTTTTTCTTTGTTTTATCTATGTATTCCTCTATTTCTCCTTTATTTTCTATTTTTGAAAGCAACTCAGTCATCAAGCCATGCTCTGGTGCAAGTACTACATATGTCACACCAAAAAGTGTGTCAGCTCGTGTGGTAAAGACAGAGATGCTTTTATCAGTATCTTTTATTTTAAAATCAATCTCACTCCCTTCACTACGGCCGATCCAATTCTTTTGTGATTCTTTGATTGCATCTGGCCATTTGAGTTCATCCAGATCATCTATCAATCTATCTGCATATTTCGTGATACGGAGCATCCACTGAGGTTGTTCACGTTGAACTGTGTCAGCTCCACATCGTTCGCATTTGCCATCCACAACTTGTTCGTTGGCAAGAATTGTCTGATCTTTGGGACACCAGTTTACACGGGTTATATCACGATAAACAAGGTCGTGTTTTAGAAACTGGTTGAACATCCATTGAGTCCATTTGTAGTACTCTGGGTCACAAGATACTATCTCCCGATCCCAGTCAAACATTGCCCCCATTGAGCGCAATTGGGTTCGCATTTTATCCATCTGAGTGTATGTCCAGACCTTTGGGTCAGCACCAAGCTTGATAGCAGCATTCTCTGCTGGTAGGCCAAAGGCATCGAACCCCATCGGGTATAGCACGTTGTACCCTTGCATACGTTTATAACGTGCAAAAATATCAGTCACGCCAAAGGCGTACCAGTGGCCTACATGGAGATTACCTGACGGGTAAGTAAATTCAACGAGGGTGTAGTAGTTTTCCTTTCCAGAAACTTTATCATCCACCTTGTAGATCTTGTTGTTGTCCCATTCTTCCTGCCATTTCTTTTCTATTTTCGTATGGTCGTAATTTTTCATGTATTTAAAGCGGAGCAAATTATTTTATAAAAAATGTCTGGCCCCTCGTCCTCCCTCATCCGAGGACTTTTTTAGAATATAATTTGCGTAGTTTTTATTTATTAAACTTCTTCACTGCGAGCCAGATAAGTAAAGCAAGTGCTAAGGCAAGTATTACAACCTTTGATACTCTGTCAGCAAGTGACCAGTAGCGTATCGATGCAATGATAAGAGATAGCACTCCACCCCAGGCAAAAGATATAGACAGTATCTGTATAGATACGAATCCTGCAAGAACAAGGAGCAAAACTCCAAATACAATCAAAGATATAAATACCTTTTTTTCATAAGACGCACTTGCTTCTTGGTAGTTTAATTCGTTGGTATAGTTCGCGTTACAATAACCTTCGACTTTAGTCTGACCTTTGTCTACTGGATATGCATTCTCGCTCCATTGGCCACCTACAGAGATGCATTTGTCCTTAGTTTTTATATCTTCGACTACTTGTGACTGCTTTACAAAGTCATTGTAAGAAGGCTCGTTGTAAACAAGAGACACGGCATAATTAGAGAATAGATTTAGAACTATAACTATCGCTACCACTACCGATGCTTGGACAAATTTTGACTGCTTGTGCCCAGGTATATTAGTTTGTGACATTTGTGTATCCATAATATAGAGTATATCAAAAAAATCGTGTATAATAAACACTATATATGGAGCATCTAAAGAGAAAATCAAGTGCAGGCCTTGAACGTGTTGCCTTACGTGCTACGCGCTGGATAGGGTCTACCAACTCAATACTCATACACACAGCGTTCTTTGTGTCTTGTTTTGTGCTTTTCTTCTGGGGAGTAGCTATAGACAAGATCCTGCTCGTGGTCACCACACTAGTGTCACTCGAAGCTATCTACCTTTCTATCTTTATCCAGATGAGTATGAACCGCCAAGCAAGGCGCCTAACTGCAGTTGCTCGTGATGTCGAGGAGATCCAGGAAGATGTGGAAGAAATTCAGGAAGATGTGGAAAATATCGAAAAGGATGTCGATGAGATCCAAGAAGACGTGGAGGATATCCAAGAAGAAGAAGTAACAGAAGAAAAAGAAGACGCCGTGACCCTACACCGCATAGAAGACACACTAGAGAAACTCATGAGTGAGATATCTGAACTCAAAAAGCAAAACAGTGATAAGTCTAAATCTTAACAGCACCTTGTCGCAACACTACCCATTTGCCATCTTTAAGTTCTATTAGAGTTGATGGTGGTGAATTCCTTGTGCCACCACATATGTAGGCATCGATTTGTTTGCCGAAGTACTTACGAGCCTCTCGCCTATTTAAGGCTGGCTTTTGTCCTTGGGGATTTGCAGATGGTGCAACCAATGGCCCAACTTTATTTATCAAATTAAACAAATTCTTGTTCCTTTGGCCGATCATGCGGAATGCTATAGACGCCTTGCCACGGTGTAGATACTTCCACTTGGCTGACTTTACAGGAAGTATAACGCTAACTTTTCCAGGCCAAACGCTCTCAAGGAATTGCTTTTGATCTTTCTTGAGAACAACTTTGAATTTATCCAAGTATTTATATGATGAGATGAGCACTATACAAGGCTTGTCTTTGTCGCGACCGCGAACTTTGTAAATCCTCTCTACTGTCTTTTTATTTAAAGCGCTCCCAAGTATTCCATACAGAGTATCTGTTGGAGTTATTACTACCCCACCCTTTTTAACTATATTAGTGACATTATTCCACTCATTCATAGCTAGGCGTCAATTTTAGCTGCGAGGATAAAGTCGTTCTGAGAGAGCCCGTCTATCGCGTGAGTTGAAAGGTCTACTTTTACATTCTTGTAGTCAGTCAGGTGGATGTCTGGGTGGTGGCCTTCACTCTCGGCGATAAGGCCTACCTTGTTTACGAAAGCCAGTGCTTGCTTGAAGTCCCCAAAAACGTAGCTCTTTGTTATGGTTTTGGCATCTGTAGATATCTCCCATCCTGGAACTTGGCGAAGGAGTATCTCTGCCTCTTCTTTATCAAACGGGATTACTCCACCCTCGCACGCGACACACTTTTGTTCTGTTAGATTCATATGTATATTTTAGCATAAAAAACAGCACCACAAAGGTGCTGTAAATTAGATTGATTAGAATTCAAATGAGAACATATTTCATCCTTTGGTCAGCCTTTCCAAACACTGCCATTGGAACTGATAATTCAAAAATATTATGCTTGTACCCGGTCGCAATAACTGAACCAGGAATAGACTCCTGGATTTTTTCCAGTAATTGCCTAGCTGGCTTACAATGCATTTTCTTTTCATCTGTATCTAGAAATGGAAATGGGACCAAGACTACGGGTTTCCCAACTTCTTTTTCTAAAGAGATACGTTTCGAGATGGTGTTGATTTTTATCATATCCCCCATTTCTACATGACAGAGACAAATAAGACCTTTGTGATTGAATTCTGCATTAGGATCCCAATTAAAAGACGCTGAAGTGAAAAATAACATTCTCATTGTGTTTTGATTTAAATATGAATTAATAGATTACCTTAAGCCCTCTCAAGGAACTAAAGTAATCTATTGATTCAATTAAATATTTGTAAAAGAACAAAAAACAGCTCCCATATAGAGAGCTGTTTTTTAAGTTTGTGGAGAAATCTAGACCAACGCAAGAAACAACCCTCTATATGATTGTGGGTTGAAGTAATACCAGAAAATTTGCGTCATTGAACTCATATGGTTATATTCTCAGATTTATAGCTAAAAGTCAATTTAAATACCTAACTTTGACAACCCTAAACATCTGTATTAGTATGAAGGAAAATCGAATCAGCTAACCTCAAAATTAAATACATATGAGACAGTTAAAAATTGCCACGGGCATAACCAAACGGGACGACCCAAGTACTGAAAAATACTTGAGGGAAATCTCGAAAGTAGATCTTATAAGCACTGAAGAAGAAATTGCCTTAAACTTAAAAATAAAGCAGGGTGATAAAAAAGCGTTAGACAAACTTGTCGAAGCAAATCTACGTTTTGTGGTGTCTGTTGCCAAACAGTACCAGAACCAAGGACTCTCACTGCCAGACCTTATTAATGAAGGTAATTTGGGTTTAATAAAAGCAGCTAGACGCTTTGATGAAACCAAGGGGTTCAAATTCATCTCTTATGCTGTATGGTGGATCCGTCAATCTATCCTCCAAGCCCTGGCTGAACAAGGAAGGATAGTGCGCCTGCCTCAAAACAAAATTAGTGTTTATAACAAAGCCAACAAAGCTTACAACGCTTTTGAGCAAGAACATGAACGAGAACCTTCGACTGAAGAATTGGCAGAACTTATGGAAATGGATGAGTATGAAGTTAAAAATATTTTCCAAAGCAATACTCGCCACACTTCTCTCGATGCCCCAGTACATGAAGCTGAGGATATAAACATTATTGACACACTTGATGCTGGAGAGTGTACTGACAACGATGTGATAAATAATTCACTAAAAGAAGAGATCCGTAGATATCTACGGTATTTGTCACTGAGAGAATCTGAAATTATTAGGGCCTACTTTCGCTTTGATGGAGATGAGGGCATCACTATAGAGCAATTGGAGCAAAAGTATGACCTTCGCACAGAACGTATAAGGCAAATACGCTTGAGAGCCATTAAAAGGCTCCAAAGAATGGAGGCGAAGAAGCAACTACTAAGAACATATTTGGGTTAACCCCAAATAAAAAGTCCGGAATCAGATTCCGGACTTTTTTATATCTTAAACTCTATTACATCACCGTCTTTGACTATGTATTCCTTGCCTTCTGTGCGGACCTTACCTTTCGAGCGAGCTTCGCCATAACTCCCTGCATCAAGGAGGTCTTGCCAGAATACTACCTCTGCACGGATGAATTTATCTTTGAAGTCTGTGTGTATAGCCATACCTGCAACTGGGGCTGTAGAGTTGTGCTTGATGGTCCATGCACGAGTCTCATCCTCGCCTGTTGTGAAGTATGTATCGAGTCCGAGAAGTTTATAGCCCTCAGTTATCAAACTATTTATACCGTCGTCTTCTCCACCAAGTTCCTTGCGGAATACTTCTTTCTCTTCGCCTTCGAAGTCTTTGAGTTCCTCTTCTATCTTGGCATCAAGTACTACATATCGTGAACCAGTACTAACTATATAGTCAGTAAGTTCTTTAAATATTTCAGGGTTTGTCTCATCCAGATTTTTCGCCCCGCCACGCTTGTTGAGCCCATAGATAAATGGCTTGAGTGTTAGAAGGTTGAGCATTTTTACTTTCTCTAATTCTTTCTCGTTGAAATCCACAGTGTTGGCGAGTTTACCTGCAAGTAGTGCTTGCTCGAGCTTGGCCAATGCTTCGTCCTCAACTATTGCTTCCTTGTCGCCTTTCTTTACATCTTTGTTTATGTTGCTTTTCCTTTTCGTAACTGTTTCTAGGTCAGCGAGTATCAGCTCGAGGTTGATGACTTCTATGTCGCGGAGTGGGTCGATGTCCCCATACACGTGGATGACTTCGTTGCCACTGCCTTCGTTCTTGAGCGGGAAGATTCGCACCATTTCAAATATCGCATCTACCTCGCGGATGTTGGCGAGGAATTTGTTGCCGAGTCCTTCACCTTTACTCGCGCCTTTTACAAGGCCGGCGATGTCAACGAACTCTATGACTGCTGGAATAGTTTTGGCGGACTTAGAGAATTCAGATAGCTTCCAAAGCCGTGCATCAGGCACAGGAACAATCCCTACTGATGGATCAATAGTACAAAATGGGTAGTTCTCGGCTGGGACACCCTTTTTAGTAAGGGCGTTGAACAGCGTTGACTTCCCTACGTTGGGCAAACCGACAATTCCAATAGATAGTGACATGGATAGAATATAGCAAAAATAGCCCTATTTTCAAAATAGCTATTTAATTTCAATCAAAACTTCATTCCGGCTCATCCAAGGTGGGGTCCAGGGAGCATTGTATCCTGCATAGGAAACAGTGCCGATGGTCTCTATGTTATCGCGTTTAAGTGAGGCTATGAGCTTGTCCTTCATACTTTGGACTCTCTCTTCACTGCGTGACCAAGTGAAGCGAAGGACTGCCACTTTCTGCTCTGGCACTTCGCGGAGCTTTACTCTCGCATCATTTGGAGTTGGTAGAGTGTCCATCGTATATGATCGTGGCATGCCAAAGGCGATCACTCTGTCACTCCCCTTGTCATTCACTACTACTGGCGCGGTCATCGCTATTTTCTCAGATGTAGCAACTTTTTCCACTACTGGTGCAGTCATCACAATTTTTTCTTTCTTTACATTGTCCCCGAAAATATATGACGCTACTATTGAAAAGCCAGAGTTCATAGCCCCACTGTAGCTTGAGCTTGAGACGGTCGTCTCAGCTACGATATGTGCGGGATAGTTCCTGATCTCGTAGTCATTCTTTTTCTCTATGACAGTATAGTCTGCTTGTTCGACACGTGAACCAAAGTACCCCCAGATAGACCAGAGCACCAGAACGATAACGATTGTAATTATTAATTTCATATTATTTAGAGATAACTGGGAACTTATTGATATATGTATTGTCGGAGACTAAATCGACAAGTACTTGAGCAACCTTTTTGCGACTTGTTTGGAGTTCTGCTGGGCCACCATCTGTGAGCTTGTAGCCGTTAAATGGCTCGTCACTTTTGCTGAGTTTGAGTACTCTTACGATGGTAAAGTCGAGTCCGGAGGTCTTAAGTACTTCTACATGTTTGACGCCATCGTTGATACGATCAGGGTCGACAAGCTTCACAATAAAGTTTAAAAGCATGTCGATGAGCGAAGGTCTGTCGCCTGCTACTCGAGCACCAGTTCCAGTGAGGCTTAGTACTCTTCTTGTTCCATTTTCTTTCATAGCCTTCACAATGTTCTCCATACCTTTGGTCTGCATCAGTGGGTCAGAGCCTTTGATGTGCCCAAGCACACTTATGACTGCGTCAGAGCCTTTGATAGCGTCCGCAACTTTAGCGTAGTCCATGACATTACCATTTTTGATTTCTATCCCCTCGGGCAAGTACTTATTGGAATTTTCACTATAGACAAAAGCGACTACGTCGTAGCCTTTTCCTTTCGCGTATTTCACTACTTCAACCCCAGTTCTACCATCAGCACCAAATATACATATTTTCATTATATTAGTATTTTAATTTTATAATCCAACAACACCAAACAATTTACCTACTCCAA
>CAZMZT010000012.1:0-1291 GCA_964571085.1 uncultured Candidatus Saccharibacteria bacterium | reverse complement strand
ATATTAGTATTTTAATTTTATAATCCAACAACACCAAACAATTTACCTACTCCAAAAGTAACCAGCATGGCTATCACGCCACCCAGTACTACTCGTATAACTGCAGTTCTCTTGTGTGCTCCACCAGCATTGGCACTAAGTGCGCCTGTTATGACAAGTGCGATAACAACAGAAATAAATGTTGCAATGATGTCATACTTCGCTGGAGCTATTATGATGGCCAGTATAGGTATTATCGCTCCAGACAAAAAAGCGAGCCCTGAAGCATATGTAGCATGCCATGGGTCTGTCAGGTTGTTGGGGTCGATATTGAGTTCTGCTTCTGCGTGTGCAGCAAATGCATCGTGTTTGGTTAGCTCAAGTCCGACAGCCTCGGCAGTTGCTCGAGATAAACCTTTCTTCTCATAAATACTGATAAGTTCTTCAAGCTCTAGATCTGGAACTGTTTCTAGCTCTAATCTTTCTTTTGCTAGGAGTGCTCGCTCTGTGTCGCGTTGAGTACTTACAGAGATGTATTCACCTACGGCCATTGACAGCGCACCTGCTACAAGAGCAGCTATACCTGCAGTAAGGATGACTTTTGTATCTTGAGTCGCACCCGCGACACCGACAATAACAGAAGATACAGACACTATCCCATCGTTGGCACCTAGCACGGCAGCACGGAGCCAGTTTAATTTTGAGCCACTAATACTATCCACCTCGACATGTACCAATGGGTCACGTGGTTTATTCATAAACTCATTTTATACCCTTATAGTATAAAATGCTATTGAGTCATTAGGCGCTGTATTTCAGCTTGGTGCTTGCGCATGACCTGCATTGTGGCAGTCATCTCGCTCATGCCACCCTTGGTGAGGGCTTTGGTCTCGTCAGCGATCTGCTTGAAGAGGTCTGGGTTCTCGTTGATAAGCTTGATGAACATGTCCTGCTGAGCTTTCGGCAAGTTCTTCATCTTGGCACGTATTAATTTTTCAGTTATGAAACTTTTGATTGACATGACCCAAATATAGCAAAAAAATAGGTTTTGTGCGAGTATGAATTAGTATGTAAATTAGCTTCTTTCAAAATGCACACATAATTTGAAGCTTCAAATTTGCTCTGCTCGTCGCTCAAGAAAATAATAGTCTGAGTACATACTTTATTTTCTAAGCTCCTGTGCAAGGCATTTTTCAAGAACTAATTTACTTACTAAAATACAAATGATAAACAAACCAAAAATCATAGTCATCCTAGGCCAAACTGCTACCGGCAAGAGCGACTTTGCTGTACAGATTGCAAAGAAGGTCGG
>CAZMZT010000011.1:13858-21921 GCA_964571085.1 uncultured Candidatus Saccharibacteria bacterium | reverse complement strand
GAGGACCTTCGCTTTACAAAAGCGTTGCTCTACCAACTGAGCTAAAGCGGCGTATCTATTTTTGAACTTACTCGTGCTCTTCCTTTACTCTCTCTTTTATCCTCTTTATCTTTGACTTTGACTCTAGAACTGCGCGCTGTATGAATGATGGCTTGGTAGGTCCTTCAGGGGAAGGCTTCTTTTGGAATAAAGAGTGAACTTTAGGCCATTTATCCATAACCCATTTCTTCGTCTTTGTGATAAAGATAAACCAGTACTTGGCAACTGTCAGGACCAAAGCCTGTACAATATGCTTCGTCAAATATAGCATATTCTTTTCTATCTGTCTAAAGGATAGTTCATGGCCTCTATTCTCGCCATTTTCTGGTACTGGAGCAATCTGGGATGTTCTGATCTGCCATGCACGAAATGAAAGCATCCCAAATGCTACTAGTATTGCTATAAAGAATATGATAATTGTTATGATCATTGATTAACCAATAGACTCACTTACAAATCGTACCAAAGTTGCACCCTTATCTGCAAGTAGTTTACTGATAGTTACGTCAGGGTTCTTGATGAATGACTGGTCCATGAGTGTCTGCTCTTTGAAGTATGTAGATATCTTGCCTTCGAGCATCTTCTTTTTTATCTCTTCTGGTTTATCTGATTCTGCAACTTCTTTCTCAAAGACTTCCATGACTTTTGCTTTGTCTTCTGCTGTGATGTCATCTGACTTCATGTAGACTGGCTTCATAGCAGCGATATGCATTGCCACATCCTTAGCAAGCTCTGGTGTACCACCTGAGAGTGTAACTACAACAGCACTCTTGCCACTGTGGACATAGCTTCCGAGTGTCTCCCCAGTTATTTCTTCTACATGACCGAGTTCAACCTTCTCTCCAACTTTCTGGATAACTGGGTTGATCATATCTCCTGACTTTGCTTTCATTGCATCTACACCTTCATCTAGCGCACTCTTTGCTAGGGCGTTTGCAAGGTTAGTAAAGTCTTCGTTTCTCGCCACGAAATCAGTTTCAGAGTGTAGAGCAAGGAGGATGACTTTGCCTGATCCTTCGAGAACTGTGATAGTGCCGTCGTGAGCATCGCGGTCAGCCTTCTTCATAGCGATACTGCTTGATTGCTTTTTAAGTATTATGAGGGCTTTTTCCATATCACCCTCTGCTTCTTGTAATGCATTTCGGCATTGCATAACAGAGACACCTGTACGGTCTCGTAGCTCTTTTACTAATTCTGTAGTTATTTGTGTTGACATAGTTTTATGAGAAGCGGAGTGGATTCTTTTATGAAAAAATGTCTGGCCTGCCTAGAGCCTGCGTCTGGACAGGAGATCCGAGGACTTTTTTCAGAATAGAATTCACGGAGCGTTCTTGTAAATTCTTAGTTAATTGATAGTTTTATTTTCCTACTACACCTTTAGCATAGGCTTCTTTTACTGCACGAACGAAGAAACTGATACTAGACACAGATGCGTCGTTAGCAACTATAGGGTGCTCAACTTGTTTGATGTTGCAGTCAGTATTCATTAGTGCGATAACAGGGAGATTCATCTTGTGAGCTTCAGTAACTGCTAGATGCTCCTTTTTAGGGTCTACTACAAACACAGCATCTGGAGTCTTGGTAATACCAGTTAAGCCTTGGAAGTTCTTTGTCATGTCATTCATCTCTCGGTCGATTAGGAGTCTTTCTTTCTTAGTGTATTTATCAAGCCCACCTTTTTCTTTCTGATCACGGAGGTCGAGGAGCTTGGTAATGCGTTTCTTGATTTCAGGGAAGTTTGTAAGTGATCCACCAACCCAGCGTTCACCTACGTATGGCATGCCGAGAGCAAGCGCTGCTTCGACTATCTGTTGCTTGGCTTCAGCCTTAGTTCCGACAAAAAGTATTGTCTTACCACTTGCTGCCATTTTTGTTACTTGCTCGAGAGCTTTCTCAAAAAGTTCGTAAGTCTTTTCAATATTGATAATATCAACACCGTTTTTCGTAGCGAAAACGTATTGTGTTGTTGATGGGTGACGGCGACTCTTGGAGTATCCATAGTGCGCACCAGCACTAAACATTTCTTCTATAAGGGTATTTTGTGTACTCATATATATGGTTAATTATTTCCCTTCGGGGGAATGTTTTATAATTGTTCCGTTTTTAAGCATTCCAGCTTGTTTACAAGGTGATTTAATGGTCATTTAAACTAAAAAATCCCTCACGGAACATACGTGCATAGTACCAGAAAAACCATTATTTCGCAAGTCTATTTTTAAGCTGTTTTTTGACCTCGGGCCTCATTTGCGGTAGTATGAGTCATATGAAGCAATCACAACTATTTACCAAAACCAAGAAGGAGAGTCCCGCAGATGAGGTCTCTCGTAATGCTGAACTCCTTATAAAAGCAGGCTTTGTAAACAAAGAGATGGCAGGGGTGTATTCCTACCTACCACTAGGGCTACGGGTCATGAATAATGTCCAAACAATCATTCGAGAGGAGATGAATAAGATAGGTGGACAGGAGGTGACTATGACAGCTCTCCAAGAACGCGAAACATGGGAGCCTACTAACCAGTGGAGCGATGACCAGGTTGATGTATGGTTCAAGACAAAACTCAAGAATGAAACAGAGCTCGGCCTTGCAGTCACTCACGAAGCACCGATGACAAAGATGCTGAAAGACTTCGTGCAGTCATATCGCGATCTTCCTTTCTCTGTATACCAATTTCAAACAAAGTTCAGGAATGAAACCCGTGCAAAGAGTGGCGTCATGCGTACTCGCGAATTTATCATGAAGGATCTGTATTCATTCTCCAAAAACGAGTCTGAACACAATGAATTTTATGAGAAAGCCAAAGAAGCATACAAGACAATTTTCAAACGTGTAGGTATAGGGCACCTAACTTATCTTACCTTTGCTTCGGGTGGGATGTTCTCCAAGTTTTCTCATGAATTCCAAACTATAACAGGTGCAGGTGAGGATACTATCTATGTAGATGAGAACACAGGCATTGCTATCAACAAAGAAGTTTACAATGATGAAGTTATAAGTTCACTAGGACTTTCTAAAGACACACTTGTTGAAAACAGGGCAGTAGAGGTTGGCAACATTTTCACTTTAGGTACGCGTTTCTCTGATGCACTAGACTTAACTTATCAAACAGAAGAAGGAGAAAAGAAGTCTGTATTTATGGGTTCATATGGCATAGGCCCAGCTCGGCTTATGGGTACTGTTGTAGAAGTGCTCTCAGATGACAAGGGTATCATATGGCCAGAGAGTATAGCTCCATTTCAGGTTCACTTACTTGTACTTGGCGAAGACGAAGTACTTTTTGAAACAGCTAACCAGCTATATGAAGAACTCGATGAGCAAGGCATAGAAGTGCTCTATGATGATCGTCATGGATCCTCTGCTGGAGAAAAATTTGCAGACTCTGACCTCATAGGTATTCCTTATCGAGTTGTCGTGTCCAAGCGAAGTGTGGCCGATGGGGGGTATGAGGTAAAGAAGCGTACAGAAGATGGCGGTAAAATAGTAAATAAAGAAGATCTATTTAAAATTCTCGCTTAAGTATCTGGTTATTGATATGTTCAAAAAATTCTACAAAATGTTTTCCAACGATATAGGTATCGACCTCGGCACTGCGAACACGCTGGTGTATTTGAAGGGTCACGGTATCGTTATCAATGAACCATCGGTAGTAGTTGTAAACCAGAAAACTGGACAGATAGTAGCAGTTGGAGCAGAAGCTAAAGTAATGCTTGGACGCACTCCCGGACATGTACGAGCGGTTCGACCGATAGTTGACGGAGTCATATCTGACTTTGAAGTTACAGAGGAGATGCTTTCATACCTGATAGGTAAAGCTGAGAAGATGTCCAAGAAGTTCATCCGCCCACGCGTCATCATCGGTGTGCCAACTGGGATTACCAACGTAGAGATCCGTGCTGTTGAAGACGCGGCTCATAGTGCTGGCGCACGCGAAGTCTACATCATCGAGGAGCCAATGTCGGCTGCTGTCGGTATCCGCCTACCAGTCAAGGAAGCTGTAGGTTCAGTCATAGTAGATATCGGTGGTGGAACTACAGATATCGCAGTTATATCGCTCTCTGGAGTTGTTCGCTCAAAGAATCTGAAAATTGCAGGCGACCTCCTAAACAGCGACATCATGAACTATATGAAAGATGAGTTCAAACTGTTGATAGGTGAGAGGACTGCTGAGAATGTAAAGATAGCAATAGGTTCCGTTATGGAAGGTGAACCTATGGAGGCAGAAGTTCGTGGGCGTGACCTTGTCACAGGTTTACCCCGACAAGTCATAGTCACTGACTCCGATATCCGTGAGGCGATCATGCCATCAGTGCTAGGGCTAGTTGATGGTATAAAAGAAGTCCTTGAAACAACTCCGCCAGAACTCCTCTCTGACATCATGCATCGAGGGCTAGTACTATCTGGTGGTGGGGCACTGCTTCGAGGATTCAACACACTGCTTGGTAATGCACTCAAAATCCCAATATACATTGCCGAAGATCCACTGACTGCTGTTGCACGTGGTACTGGAGTCATACTAGATGAATTTGAATCATTCCAAGAAGTCTTAGTGAATACAGATGATACATCAATTCCGAGATAAAAAATCAATAAACAAAAGAAAGAAAACAATCAGGACAGCAATTGGTTTTGGTGTTTTCCTCTTGCTTGCAGTTACTGGGGTATTGGCATGGTCAGCTGGGTTACTTAGTACTATTGGTCGTCCTGTATGGCAAGCACAACAAGCTGTAGTTGATACTGCTCACGATGCTAGTGTGCTCGTCCGCACCAAGTCATCTGTATTCCGCGACAACGATCGACTTCTAGGAGAGAATGCTGAACTCAATAATTCAATGATTGATTATCAGGTCCTGAAATCTGAGAATGACCAGCTTCGAGAACTGTTAGGACGAATTCCAAAGGAAAGTAAATTTACACTTGCGACAATACTCGCCAAGCCAAACCGCTCTCCGTACGACACTATCATTATAGATATAGGTTCTAATTCTGGAGTAGAGATTGGCCAAAGAGTTTATGCCAATGCCAGTATCCCGCTTGGTCAGATAAGCAAGGTAAATGATAAGACTTCACTTGTAATGCTGTACTCTAATCCAGGTCAGAAGACAGAGGTCATACTTGATGGGTCCAACGCCAGTGTAGAGCTCGTCGGCCGTGGAGGTGGCAACTTTGAAATGATTATCCCTCTTGAACTATCTGCCAACAAAGGTTGGGCTGTACTCTTACCCAATACTAGTACGGAGGTCATAGCAATAATCGAAGAGATAATATCAACTCCTACAGACCCTATAAAGAAAGTCTTGCTCCGTTCTCCAATCAATATACAGAGTATCAAATGGGTGCAAGTAAAAAGTAAATAATGAAACCAATTGAATTTAAAATAGAAAAGAAATTGGCCAGCTCCTTGGGTCGAGCTGGGGTACTGATGACTCCACATGGTGAAATCCATACACCAGCTTTTGTGGTCGTGGGAACCAAAGCCACAGTCAAAGCTATGACTCCAGAGCAAGTCGCAAGTGCAGGTGCGCAAGTTGTTCTTGCCAACACTTACCATCTATACCTTCAACCAGGCGACGAACTTGTGCGTGATGCCGGAGGCTTGGGTAAATTCATGAATTGGCGTGGTCCAACTATGACCGACTCTGGAGGTTTTCAAGTTTTCTCGCTTGGTGTTGCATATGGCAAAGAGATTTCTAAAATCACAACCATCACTGATCCTAGTTTTTTAATCCCAGAGCGTTCACTTGATAGTGTCATTCCTCTTGCGAAAGTAAGCTCTGATGGAGTGTCTTTCAAGTCACATCTAGATGGCTCGATGCATTACATCACTCCCGAGCGCTCTATAGAAATCCAGCACAACCTAGGCGCTGATATTATTTTTGCTTTCGATGAATGTACTTCACCGACTGAAACTGAACTATATCAAGATGAAGCACTTTCTCGTACCCATGCGTGGGCGAAGAGGAGTTTAGAGAAGCATAAAGAGTTGGAGGAGAAGAAGTCGGTAGTAGAGCGAGAGAAACATTCTCGTTCTCAGGTCCTCGGATCTCCTGTCCATACGCAGGCTCCAGGCAGGCCAGACCATTCGCCCGAGAATATTTCTCCCGCTCCTCAGGCATTGTTTGGTATTGTGCAGGGTGGACGGTCAGAGAAACTTCGCAAGAAATCTGCTGAAGTAATAGGTGCTATGGATTTCGATGGCTTTGGTATCGGTGGTTCATTTGCCAAGGAAGACATGAGTACAGCCGTAAAATGGGTCAATGAGATTTTGCCTGAAGAAAAGCCCCGCCACTTGCTAGGAATAGGGGAGCCAGAAGATTTGTTTATGGGAGTAGATAATGGAGTCGATCTTTTTGATTGCGTCGGGCCCACTCGCATTGCTCGCAATGGAACGCTGTTTACAAAGAATGGTAAAATAAATATTACCAACGCTCCGTTTATCACCGACTTTGGTCCTATTGACGAAGGTTGTGCTTGTTATACTTGCATCAATTACACTCGTGCTTACATCTGCCACCTTTTCCGCGCCAAGGAAATGGAAGCCTCTACACTTGCCTCGATTCATAATGTATACTTTATAGTCAATCTAGTTGATCAAATGCGCGAAGCAATTTTGAACGATAGCTTTTTTGAATTTAAAGAAAGTTTTTTAAACCAATATGTCAAAGAAAGTATTTAAACTAAAGAGTGAATACAAGCCTGATGGTGACCAGCCAAAGGCTATTTCGCAGTTGCTTGAGGGATTAGATAAAGGCATGCAGAAGCAGACACTTCTAGGTGCTACAGGTACAGGCAAGACATTCACCATGGCCAACGTCATAGCCCTACACAACAAGCCTACACTTGTCATAGCCCACAACAAAACCCTAGCTGCCCAGCTTGCCCAAGAGTTCCGCGAGTTTTTCCCAGACGCTGCTGTTCACTACTTCGTGTCCTACTACGACTACTATCAGCCCGAGGCATACATGCCTGCAAGTGATACATACATAGAAAAGGATGCTCAGATCAACAAAGAGATTGATCGCCTTCGTCATGCCACAACCCAAGCTCTGCTAACCCGCCAAGACGTCATCATAGTTGCATCGGTGTCTTGTATTTATGGTTTGGGTTCTCCTGAAGAATACGAGAAGGTAAACCTCAAGCTTGAAAAGGGTATGAAGATAGATCGCACGAGTGTGATGAAGAAACTTATTGAAGTACACTTTGAACGCACCAATGCCGACATCAACCCAGGCCAGTTCCGCTCTATAGGTCCCAAAGTCGAGGTTATGCCTGTGTCAGAGACTTTCGTATACCAGATAGAGTTTGCAGGTGGACAGATATCTCGCATTGCGAAAGTCGACCCAGTGTCATCGCATGTCATCGCAGAAGAAAAGAACATTTTCCTTTTCCCAACCAAGCACTTCATCACAGACAAAGAACAAGTCGCCAAGGCCATCAAAGCAATCAAAGCCGAACTGGCTACTCAGCTCAAGAAGTTTGAGAAGGAAGGTAAGTTGCTCGAAGCTGAGCGTATCAAGCGTCGCACAAACTACGACTTGGCTATGATTAAAGAGGTAGGATACTGTAACGGCATAGAGAACTATTCTCGGCATCTCTCTGACAAGAAAGAAGGTGAAGCTCCAGAGACACTGCTTTCATATTTCCCTAAAAATAAAAACGGAGAACTCGACTTCCTAACCATTATCGATGAGTCACATGTCACACTCCCACAGCTTGGAGGCATGTATGCTGGCGATGCCTCTCGTAAAGGTACGCTTGTAGAGTTTGGCTTTAGACTTCCATCTGCCAAAGATAACCGCCCACTTAAAATTAATGAGTTTGAAGAACGTATTGGTCAGGTTGTATATGTATCTGCAACACCTTCTAAATTAGAGAGGGAATTCAGTGAACAGATTGTCGAGCAAATCATCCGCCCGACTGGATTGATAGACCCAGAAATAATCGTTCGACCAGTTAGTGCAAGTAATGAATATTCAGGTCAGATCCAAGACTTCATAGCTGAAGCAGAAAAAACAATAAAGAAAGGTTT
>CAZMZT010000011.1:0-13758 GCA_964571085.1 uncultured Candidatus Saccharibacteria bacterium | reverse complement strand
CGCTCAGAGACTTCACTTATCCAGACTATCGGTCGTGCAGCTCGCAATGTAGAGGGTAGGGTCATACTCTATGCTGATGTCATGACAGGTTCACTCGAGCGCGCCATAGGCGAGACCAATCGTCGTCGTACTATACAGGTGGCCTACAATAAGAAGCATGGTATCACTCCGAAGACCATTATTAAACGTATCAAAGATATTACAGAAGAACTCGAGAACAAGCATGAGAAAGCAGTAAACGCCGAGCTTGATCTAGATGTAGAAATGTTCAAGAAAGCATTTACAAAAGACAAGAATAAAAAAGGCAAGACAGAGAAGGAATCAATCAACAACCTCATGCTCTCCGACGAAGACCGCAACAACCTAGTCTATGACAAGATAATCAAAATAAAAGAGAAGGAGATGAACAAAGCAGTAAAAGAGCTCGACTTCGAGACAGCAGCGATCCTCCGTGATGAGATAGTGGTACTAAAAGATAGGATGAACAAATAGTTTTGTATTTGGTATAATGTCTATATGAAAATACTAAAATCATCTTTGTTTGTTCCTATACTAATCATAGCTATTTTTGCTGGTGTTATATACGCCTTAGTTAGAAGTAACCAAGAATCCAAGGTAGAAGTCCCAATAGCCACTGAAGACAACAAGCCATTTGCCTTGGTAGATATATCTCTTGTAGAAGAGAAGACTTACAAAAAAGTCACACAGTATGCTGTGTTTGATGTCGTATATCCACAATTTAAAAATACTTCTACTGAATTCAATGAAAGGATAGAGAACCTTGTTGATAAAGGTATAGAGAATCATATTGTTGATTCCGCAGAGAACTGGAGGGCAAGGTACGATACAAGGGAGCCAGGCGATGACATAGCGGAGTTCCCAACAGATGATCAGAAGTTCCAGTTCTCAATGTCCTGGAAGCCGATCCAGCTTAACGAAAACTTTGTTAGCGTCCTGGTAACTTTCGGCGGTTATACTGGAGGGGCTCATGGTTATCAGAACATGGTTTCATATAACTACGATGTTGCAGGGAAGAAAGATATGACTTTAGGTCATTTGTTTTCGAATAATGCAAACTATCTGAAGACTGTCTCAGATTTCTCTCGCAGAGATCTCACTGCTCAGTTTCGGGATAGACTTGAGATTGATTCTAAATCAGACATAGACTCAGGTATTATGGATATGCTTACTGCAGGTACTGAGCCTACAGCAGAAAACTTCAGCGTCTTTACATTCACAGGAGAGTCCATCACTCTCTACTTCACCCAGTATCAAGTTGCTCCATATGCGATGGGGGAGTTCACAGTAAAAATGCCTAGAAAGTAACTATTTAAAAAAGCCTCGTAATTATGCTATATTGTGTGTAGTTAAATATCGATACACCCCCAGATAGCTATTTTGCGGGTGGTCTTATGATTTATGAGTAAACTAGATAAAAGCAATTCAATAATAGTTAAAGGTGCTCGCACCCATAACCTCAAGAATATCGATGTACAAATGCCTCGTAACAAGATGGTGGTTATTACTGGCATGTCAGGTTCCGGCAAATCTTCACTTGCTTTCGATACTATCTTTGCAGAAGGTCAGCGTAGATATGTGGAGTCACTATCTGCTTATGCTCGCCAGTTCTTAAACCAAATGCCCAAGCCTGATGTAGATGAGATCACGGGCCTCTCACCAGCCATATCTATAGACCAGAAGTCTCGTTCCAACAACCCTCGCTCAACTGTGGCAACCATTACCGAGATATACGACTACCTTCGTGTGCTCTTTGCGCGTATCGGCCGACCTCACTGTCCGACTTGTGGAGATGAGATCAAGAAACTTTCCAATGAAGAAATAATGAATTTTGCTCTTACAAAAATAAAAGGATTCCAAAAAGAAGACAAGTCACCATTGAAAACTAAAGGAAAGAAAAAGGTTATGGGTGTCGAGTGGGATGAGACACCAGTCTCCATCCTTTCACCAGTAGTTCGTGGCCGCAAAGGCGAGTACTATCAGTTGCTATATGATTTACTCAACAAAGGTTTCCAGAAGGTCCGCATGGATGGTGAGCTACGCAACCTCCGTGAACGAATAGATATCTCAAAGACCAAGAAGCACGACATAGAGGTGCTTGTCGATTCGTTCCAGATACATGAATTCAAGGATTCTCCAGATGATACTCGTATGCGCCTAGCTGAAGGTATAGAGCGTGCTCTTGTAGAATCTGAAGGTCTTGTAATAATAAAAATAGCTGAAGAGGAATACATGCTGTCTTCCAAATTTGCTTGTCCAAAGGATGGCTTCTCATTCCCAGAAGTCGAGCCACGACTCTTCTCTTTCAACTCTCCATACGGGGCTTGTCCTACATGTAATGGACTAGGTACCAAATACTTTGGAGGCACAGAGCCTTGTGACACCTGTCTTGGTGCGCGTCTACGACCCGAGGCACTTAGTGTATTTCTCGGCAAGACCAAAGGTATAAACATCGTCAAACTCACACACCTCTCTATTCAGCAAGTTGCGGACTACTTTATAGAACTCAAACTCAATGAACAGGAGCAAGAAATATCAAAAGTAGTTATTAAAGAGATCGAAGCTCGCATTCAATTCCTTCTCAATGTTGGACTAGAATATCTATCACTTGATCGTAAGGCAAACACACTTTCTGGTGGTGAAGCACAGCGCATCCGTCTAGCTTCACAGCTTGGCTCACGACTTGTGGGTGCTCTGTATGTGCTCGATGAACCAACTATAGGCCTACATCAGCGTGACAATGAACGCCTTATCAAGACTCTCGAGGACCTCCGCGACCTAGGCAACACCATCATAGTAGTAGAGCATGATGAAGATACTATATATGCATCTGACTACATAGTAGACATTGGTCCGAAAGCCGGTGTCCATGGTGGGCAGGTTATAGTCGCTGATTATCTGGCACCACTACTTGATGCGAAGACCAATCCTTCCAAGTCTCGAACGCTTGCTTACCTTCGTAACGAAGTTCGTATCGAAATCCCAGACAAGCGTCGTACTGCCGACAAAGGAACACTCAAGATCGTCGGTGGTAAAGTTTTCAATATTGATAATCTTAATGCTGAAGTCCCACTAGGTAAAATGGTCATCATCACTGGAGTATCTGGGTCTGGTAAGAGCTCCTTCATGTATGAAATACTGCACAAGAACTTGCAGACTAGGTACGAACGCAAACTCCGCAGTGCCAAAGTCTACAACTGTGCTTCATTCACTGGAACAGAGTATCTGTCTCGCGCTATACTTATCGATCAGTCAGCTATTGGTCGCACTCCACGCTCAAACATAGCCACATACACTGGTGCATTTACACACATTCGAGATCTGTTCGCTGCTAGTGAAGATGCCCGTCTGCGTGGGTGGAAATCGAACAGGTTCTCTTTCAATGTAAAAGGTGGCCGATGTGAAGCATGTGAAGGCAACGGTGAGATAGCAGTAGAGATGCACTTCCTACCCACTGTATATGTCACTTGTGATGTCTGCTTAGGTAAAAGGTTCGACAAAGAAACTCTAATAATAAAATATAACAAAAAGAATATTTATGAAGTCCTGCAGATGGCAGTTGAGGAAGCTGTAGTGTTTTTTGAAGACATACCAGCTATCCATGATAGATTGAAAACTCTTATGGATGTAGGTCTTGGTTATATCAAGCTTGGTCAGTCAGCAACCACGCTCTCTGGTGGTGAGGCTCAGCGTGTAAAGATTTCCTCAGAGCTTTATCGTCCGCATCTAGAGAAGACAATCTACTTACTCGACGAACCAACAGTTGGGCTCCACTACGACGACGTAGCAAAACTTCTGGAAGTTCTAAACAAGCTAGTCGACAAAGGCAACTCCGTGATACTTATCGAGCACAACATGGATATCATAAAATGCGCTGACTACCTTATCGATATCGGACCTGAGGGTGGGGTAGGTGGTGGTAAGATCGTCGCTCGTGGTACTCCAGAGGAGGTCGCCAATACCCCAGGTAGTTATACTGGTAAATATCTCAAGAAAATTCTAAGGAAGAAATAAAAAAGTCAGCAGTTCTTTAACTGCTGACTTTGTGTATTTGATCACATTATTTATCTTAATAAGAGGGGATTTTCCTGCCTCTTGAAAACAAACTTGAAAAGAAATTAACTACCGTTTCCCAGTAGTAGTTTCTGCGGTTTACAATATTGTCGGGTTTAATCGGAGGAGTCAACATTCTATAAATCTGGTTGCCGATCTCTGTAGCCATCATATTTCCGTTATGCTCAACTTCTCTGTCTGTTGCCAATGAGACAACAGAACAATGCAAGGTGCAGTCACACATGTGCCTAGCTGACCTGAATGCTTGGCGGAATCGATCCATCTCTGTAGGTCTATTACTCAATGCTTCTTTTCCAAATATATCTTCTGCGATATCTTTGGCCAGAGTTGATCCGGTACTCTCAACGTACAGAGTTTTATTGTAATCAAACAAAGGAAACTCTGTCTTGAAAGTAACATGAAATTTGTACCCCTGCATTTTTTCCTTCTCAAACCATTCTGCGATAATGGATTTTACTTTTCTCGCTGCAAGATCATGTTTTTGCAGGGTTTGTATCCTGTTTTTACGACCTAAGCTTTTCGGTAAAATTTCCTGGGAAAAGTTTAACTGCACTTTTTGTGCGGAAGAATTATAAAATAAATCTATTGCTCTTATAGAGTGTTTCCTAGGAGGCCTTTCATTTAAACGAAAGTGCATATCTCCACTATTAGAAAAACTGCTATCTTCAGTGACTATGTAGTAGTGGTCATTGTAGCTAACTATTAGGTTTTTTAACAAGGTTTGAAATATTGTTTGCTTGTCGAAGAAAGAAAATACGCCTTTACGGCGACGAGGTTTGAGTTTCTTTTTCATTTGGCTTTGTTTTATTTTCTGTATATGATATCATGATTCTATGAAAAGTCAATCTCTAAAGAAATATAAGATGCCAGACAAGCCAGGTGTCTACTTCTTTTATAAAGGCAAGTCGCTCCTATATATAGGCAAGGCTACTTCGCTACGCTCACGCGTGCGGAGCTATTTTGGCAAGGATCTGATCGCTACTCGCGGACCACTCATCCTTGATATGACAGTCCAAGCAACCTCGGTAGACTGGCAGGAGACAGACAGTGTTCTTGAGGCCCTCATCCTCGAAGCCGAGCTTATAAAAAAGCATCAACCCAAATACAACACCAAAGAGAAGGATAACAAGAGCTTTAACTATGTTTGTATTACCAAGGAAGCTCTACCCAAGGTTCTAGTTCTCCGAGGGCGTAACCTAAAGAAAGAGGTATCTAGCAACAAGTACCAAGCGACTTACGGCCCATTTACCAATGGCTTACAACTTCGTGAAGCCATGAAGATTATTCGCCGGATATTCCCATACATAGATGCTCAGTCAGCCAAGCGTGACAACTTTGAATTTTATCGTCAGCTAGGGCTAACTCCAGACACCGGCAGCAAGGAAGTAGCGAGTGCTTACAAGAAGAACATTACCAACCTCAAACTTTTCTTCCAAGGTAAGAAGAAAAAGATAGTTCAAAACCTCAAGAAGGAAATGCTCGCATATGCCAAGAAGAACGAGTTTGAAAAAGCTGGGGAAGTAAAGAAGAGAATTTTCGCACTCGAGCATATTAATGATGTGGCTTTGATTAAGGAAGACACAAACACTTCGCAGGAACTGCAAAGTGTTTCCCGCTTTACCCCAGAGAGGCCCTACGCGATGAAAAACTTTGCAGTTCCTGCTACGTTTCGTATCGAGGCTTATGATATAGCCCATATGTCTGGCAAAAACATGGTGGGTGTAATGACTGTTGTAGAAGACGGTGAAGTAGCCAAGAACGAATACAAGAAGTTTATAATCCGCACTCAAACTGGAGCCAATGATACTGGTGCACTTGAGGAAGTTCTTTCGCGCCGGTTCCGCCATACTGAGTGGGGGTTACCGAGCCTCGTAGTTGTCGATGGTAGTACCGCTCAGGTGAATGTCGCTAAGCGAGTACTAAACAGGTATCAGTTCGAGATACCAATAGTTGCAGTTATAAAGGACGACAAGCATAAAGCCAAAGCTCTCATGGGTGACGAGGCAATAATCAAACAGCACAAGAAGTCTGTCCTCCTTGCCAACAGTGAGTCACATAGGTTTGCGATTGCTTTTCATAAAAAGAAGAGAAACACAAACTTTCTTAAATAGCTCCCTTCAAAATGCACACATAATTCCTTGGTAGGAATTTGCTCTGCTCGTCACTCAAGAAAATAATAATCGGGTTACCTCATTTATTTTCTAAGTTCCTGTGCAAGGCATTTCTCAGGGACTATTTAAGAAAGTTTTTAAATGCTAATATATGACTATGATAAGAGTCGGAGTTGTTCGTGGAGGAATAAGTTCTGAATACGATGTGTCGCTCAAAACTGGCGCCAACGTGCTTTCGCATTTGCAGGGCGACAAACTAAACCATAAATACAAAGCCATCGACATCTTGATAGACAAGGACGGCACATGGCATGTCAAAGGCAAGCCTGTGACTATGGATCAAGTATCTCACTCGGTGGATGTCATCTTCAATGCCCTTCATGGTGACTTTGGTGAGGATGGCAAGATACAACAGATACTAGACCAGTGGAGTATACCTTATACTGGCTCTGGTTCTTTTGCTTCGGCAATAGGTTACAACAAGATCCTAGCCAAAGAACGCTTTGCACAAATAGGTGTCAAAACTCCGCAGTACCTTGTGTACGAATCATATAAAGAAGACAGCGGTGAATCAGTAGAAGATTACGCCAAGCGCACAGCCAAAAGTATCTGGGAGAAGCTCCCACCTCCGTGGGTTGTAAAGTTGCCTTCCAGTGGTTCATCTGTAGGTGTACAAATCTGCAAAACATTTCCAGAGCTTGTAGATGCACTTGCTGGTAGTGAGTCCAGTGACGGCACGATACTGATAGAAGAAATGATCGAAGGCAAGGAGGCCACAGTGCCTGTTGTAGATTCCTTCCGTGGGCAGAAATATTATGTGCTACCACCAGTAGAGATCCGTGTGCCTAAACACAAAACTTTCTTTGACTACGACGCCAAGTACAGTGGAATATCAGAGGAAATATGTCCAGGCAATTTCACTAGGGAAGAGAAGGACGAACTCGAGCGACTTGCATCGCTTATTCACACTGGCCTCAATCTCGACCACTATTCACGTAGTGACTTCATCATCCATCCTAGAAAGGGGATATACGCACTCGAGGTCAACACCCTTCCAGGACTCACCGACGAATCCATCACTCCTCGGGCTATCAGAGCTGTAGGCGCAAGTATGCCTGAATTCATAGACCATATCCTAGGCCTCGCACTCAAAAGGTAGGTAACTCTTTATTGTAGCTATTCATTGACATTTAACACAAAAATGTTAGTATTTTTGTAAGAAAAAGTAAACAATTAAATACTCACCCTAAAATCTATTTGTATGAAGTATCTTATTTTGGCTCTTGGCGTAGCTTTTCTTACAATCTTCGCTATCTGTAATGACAAAAACAACAGTAATGAAACTGTAAAAAACAACAAACAAAAATTAAGTCCCTCGGATTTTAATTTTAATCCAGGAGGGTTAGATTCTTTCACAATAGCTGAACTGAAAAGGGCTATATATAATGCACACCAGGAATATGGAACTTCTGAAAAAATTGTTTTTGTTCACCGGTACACACAATCAGCGAAGGGTGCTGTTGATCTTGTAAAAGGCAAAGAATTTTTTACAAGAGTATCTCTCTCAAAAGGCGGGGATACCTTGTATGTTTTTTCTATGGGTTACGAAAGTACCAATAGTCCTAAAAAGTCTTTATATGATGTAGTACTGGATGAGTTGGTTGATTACAAGGTTAATAAACCCAGTAAGCGTTGATTGGATTGATGATTGATTAGCAAAGGCACCCAACGGGAGCCTTTTCTTTTTGTCTTATATTTAAAGGGGTTTTAGGCATTGTTTATTTCTCTATTTTGTGGTATAATTGGGTTTAGTGAATATGGTAATCAAAACATTTAAAAAAGTTTTCATTCCTCACAAGCACAACGACTACAAGCCGCACTTTTTCCGCGAACTTTCTATTGTATCTCTTGCGATAGTCATCGTTGCTTTGTTTGCTATTTCTTCTATTAGTACTCTATACATCAAAGGATCTGGCATGAGTGCTACAGTTCTACCTGCAGTACTTGTCGACCTCACCAACTCTGCTCGTCTATCCAACAACACTCAAATACTTGCTCGCAATACAGTGCTTGATCAAGCTGCGCAGCTGAAGGCCGAAGACATGGCCCGAAATGGGTACTTTGCGCATACTAGCCCAACTGGGGTAACTCCTTGGCACTGGTTTGGCAAAGCAGGGTATGTGTTCTCTTATGCAGGCGAGAACCTAGCTATAAACTTCACTGAGTCAGTCGACGTAGAAAGGGCTTGGCTTAACTCACCAACCCATAGAGCCAACATTTTGAACGCTCAATTCACCGAAATAGGCATAGCCACTATGGATGGAATCTACCAAGGCTACCCAACTACGTATGTGGTCCAGATGTTTGGTAAGCCTGCGAAAACTTTAAACCCAGCTACTTCTAAGCCAGTTACAGCTACTCTTACGAAGGATGTAAAGCCAGTAGTAAAGCCATCCACTCAGGTGGCTGTGGTTTCTCCTGTCGTTAAAGGTGAGACTTCAAACTCAAATCAAGATCTAGAAGTCATAACAGAGACAACTGAATTCGTTGCTGTCAAAAATATTTCTGCAGAAGAAAAAGTCGAAGGTGTTTCAACCGATGAAGGTGTAAAGTATTCTTCTTGGTATGACAGACTACTTTTCCTTGCACCATCATATACTGACCGCATTTACCGCACACTTATCTGGGTTGTACTCGTCGCACTCCTACTAATGTCAGTCATAGAAGTTAGACGACAAGATAAAAAGCACATAATCTACGGGTTACTAGTAGTTGTGATCATGGTCTGCCTCATATATATAAACAGGAGCATGTTTATGACGACTTTACTTGCATAGAGCTCACTAGCTGATAAAAGGCATACACTGTATGCCTTTTCTTGTACACACCCTTATGCACCTTATATTTATTGACATGTCGTCAAATTACAGTAGAATGGAGGTTCACTAGACAAAAGGCCGAAATAACCATATAAGCCAGGGTCAGAAAATTGCTCTTTCATTACTATTTTATTTTTATTAACAATTATTAATTTGTTTTATTTTTTTTATGCAAAATTTTAAAAAAGTTCTCGCTAGCGTGCTTATGTTTAGTTTTATAGTTTTTAATACTTCACCTTTGATTGTTCTTGCAACCGAAGAGATAGATCAACCTGTAGAGCCAGCCATAGAAGAAACTCAACCAGTTATCGATGTAGTTGAAAATGTAACTGAAAATGAGATCAACATACAAACACAACCAGTCATGGTGAATATTTGTCATAAGACAGGTTCAGAGCAAAACCCATGGAATGCTCTAACTATAAACGAGAATGCTATTTCTGCTCATGACGAAGATCACGAGGACTACCTTTATTTTGGCAAGGAGCCTTTCAACGATGAATGGTGTGCAAACAACGCTCCTCAAGCTTCACAAACAGCAAGTGTTACAGTTTTTAAGTATACAACAGGCGGGGATAGCCCTTTCACTTTACTGGACTAGGGTTAGAGGGTGGTTTTGACCTTACGACAGTAGAAGGCGAAGATTCTACTTCCTTCGTGGTTGATACTGATGAAGATGGTGAATCTTATAGTGTTACAGAGCAAGCTACAGAAGGATGGAATTTGACCAATGCGTACTGCTTCAAGGGCTCTGACATTGTAGTGGGTAAAAATGTAGAGCAGGACTCTCTAACAGTAACAGTAAATAATACACAGACATTCATAGCGAATGACGGAGATAAAATAAATTGTGCATTTTATAACACAAAGGTAACAGAAGTATTACAATGTAATCCTGAGGTAAACCTTCTTGAGAACGGATCATTTGAAAACCCAGAACTCAGCTCTGGATCATGGGATATAATACTAAACACAAATCCTCTACTTAAATGGCTAGTTTCTTGGACTAACCCACAAACTACTGGACAGCTTGGATTGGAAATCCAAAACAATGTAGCAGGTGCTCCATCAGAAGGTAGTCAACACGCAGAACTTGATGGTGACCATCCAGTTACTATCTCTCAGACAATCCCTACTATAGTAGGTGAGACTTACAACCTTAGCTTCGACTACTCTGCACGCCCAGGTCGCGATGCAGCTGACAACACTATAGAAGTTAGAGAAGGTACAAATTTGCTCGGTACGCTTGCAGATGATGGTACATCACTCCTAAATACTTTTTGGAATGGTGAGAACTACAGTTTTGTAGCTACTTCTGATTCCACAACTATTGAATTTAAAGATATTGGAACTGATACAAGTTTTGGTGGTTATCTCGACAATGTCAGCCTCAACTGCAACCCAGAGCCGATTCAGCAATGCAACGCAAACGCTACTTCAGTAGTAGTCAGCGATTCTTCTACACAAGTAGATAGTGGTGATGCAGAGTTACTCACTCCAATTCACGAGGCATGGACAGCTTCTATCCCGGGTGCATCTTGGATATGGTCAACTAACCCTATTGTTGGTCCAACCAATGACGCAGACAACACAGAAGTCTTTATAAAGACATTCAATATAGTCGGAACTCCAACAGGAGGCACTCTAGATATAGCAGCTGATAACAACTATAGTGTGAAAGTAAACGGTACTAGTGTACCAGTAGTTTTCAACCAGAATAACTTCCAAGCAGGTACTCAAGACACTTACAATGTTCTTCCTATGCTAGTTAGTGGTCTAAATATACTCGAAATCACTGTAACAAACTTGGAGATAGGCCAGGATCCAAATCCAGCAAATAATCCAGCGGGTCTCCTTTATAAACTTTCTCTTACTAACAACGAATGTATAGTTCCTCCACCACCTATCCTTACTTCTACTGTAACTATGTGTAAACAGAATGCAGATATTCCAGTAGGTGATGTAGGCTATTATCCGATGCCAGGATGGACACTTACTCTTACAGGTGACAGTATTGAAGACCTATCAGTTCCTTCAAATACGCAAGCAGGGGTAAGTACAGTCAACCCTCTGGTTGCTGGTGCATCATATGTAGCAAAAGCAGTGGGTACATGGCTCAACCAAAGTGGTGCTAACCCTGCAGATGCTGAGTACTCTACTACAGACTCATGGGCGACACAGATGGACGGCTACACAGGATACCAAAGTGATATCCTTGAACTTCAGATAGATAACAAGTTTGACCCAAATTCTTCTTGGGGTGCTTACAACTCTCTACATACTTATGCTCAATCTTTTGTACCAACAGGAACTTCTTCAAACTTCCGTATCTTTGATGGTACAGGTACAACTCAGAATGAAGGATGGTTTGGCGACAACAGTGGAGCACTCTCAGTAAACATCTCGAAAGGTTTTGCTGGTATTACTCAAGGATTTGACACAGCAAATCCTGGCCCAGGATGTGTAACATTTACAGATGTTCCTTATGGTACATATACTGCAGGTGAAATAATGCAAGATGGATGGCAGAATGTCTCAGGTCTCGGAACCGTTACTGTTGACACTCCTACAGAAGAATTTATCGTTCTAAACGAACAGATTCCTGCATCTCCAACTACACTAAAGGTTCACATCTACAAATACTTAAAGAATGGTGAAGTTACAGCTCAAATCCCAAATGATTCTACAGCTCCAGCTTTCCCTATGACTTCTTCATGGAGTGCAGATAACATAGGTACAGCTTCTGGTGCTTACTTTCTAGGTGATTACCATGGACAAGGAACTCTTAAATACGCTGCAGACACTTCAGCAATGAGTGCCCCAGCTGACTACACTACTTCTGAAACAGTTGGAGATCTTGTGGTTCCTACAAATTCAGAATCTTGTCCTGCAGGTAAATACAGACTTCTTGGTTACAAATCAGGAACTTCTCTAGAATCAGCAGAAGAATCAGCACTAAGTGCCATAGCCCCTGTGTATACTGACATAACTACTGATCAATACGTCATAGTAATAAATGAAAAGTGTCCTGATGTTCTAGGTGAGACTGCAACAAGCAATACAACAGTAGTTACTCCAAGTTCTATGGCAGGATGGTTGTTTGTACAGGAAACTCCAAATGGTACTGGGCAAATGATGATTGGTCCTGGAACTGCACCGCTTGGTATGGGAAGTGCTCAACTTACTGTTGATGCTGCTGGTGGTGAATTGTTAGCGACTGCATATACTGGAGTACCGTTCTCAGATATGAAAACACTTGTATATAGCACGTATCGCACTGCAGGTGGTGCAGCGCTTGCTCCTTCGATTCAAATAAATATTGATACTGATACGACTGACGCTGTTGTCGGATGGCAAGGACGTCTCGTCTATGAACCGTACTACACTCAAATAGTAACTACTGGTGCATGGCAGACATGGAATGCATTTGATGATCTTGCTGGTTCCGCAACCGGAAACTGGTGGTTTAGTAATGGAACAATTGCTACAAATACAGGTTGTACTCAGGCAAATCCATGTACATGGGCTGAAGTAAAAACAGCACTTCCAAATGGAGGTATTCATGGAACATTAGGTGGTATTGGCTTCAAGGCCGGTAGTAACTGGGCTGGAGGTTTCGATGGAAACGTTGATAAACTCGTCCTTGGTATCAAAACTGGACTAAACACTCACACAGAAACTTATGACTTTGAACCTGCAACTTCAGAATCATTGCCAGCATGTTCAGACGAGTCTGATAATGATGAGGATAGTCTATCCGATTCAAACGATCCTGGATGTCACACAGACGGCAATGTAAACAACCCTGAGTCATATGATCCAGAAGATAACAGTGAATCAAACTCAGCCACACAATGTTCTGATGGTCTAAGTAATGATGATGATGGCCTAGTAGACTCAAACGACCCAGGATGCCTCTCTGGTGATGGTCATGTTTGGAACCCAGCTGACAACGATGAATCTGATGATTCAAATGGTGGCGGAGGAGGGGGAGGAGGTTCATCTAGTAATTCTCCAAATGGCCAGGTTCTCGGTGCTACATCTACATGTGGAATATATGTAGACAAATACCTACGCCGAGGTTATATGAACGATGTTGAAGCTGTGAAGAAAGTTCAGAAATTCCTGAACGACTATATGCAAGCAGGTCTAAAGGAAGACGGAGTATTTGGACTAAGCACAGAGAATGCTTTGAAGAAGTTCCAGCTTGCTCATGCAGACAAGATACTCACTCCATGGGGATTCTCAAAACCAACAGGAATCTTCTATATCACAACTCAAACAGAAGTAAACAATATAATGTGTCCAGAACTTATGCTAAAGATACCAGAATTGGTTCCTATAGCATTAAACCCTCTGGCTCCAAAGAGAGGTTAATCCTTTACCAAAAACCACCCAGATGTTACTGGGTGGTTTTTGGTATAGTAGGGAATTTTTAAGGGGGAGTCTCTCTGCCTACGGTCGTGGGTACTTTTCCTTCAGGACCTCTGTCATTACATGACCAGTATACCTTTTCGCTCCGATTATCATCGGAGAACGAAAAGCTTTTCTCGTCCTGACGCAAAGTATGCAGATACTTTGCTTAGGGTCCACAAAAAGGAAAACGCCCGAAGGCGTTTCTTTTGGTGGTGTTTGTTTGAAAAAGTCCGAACCCATTTCGAGCAAAATCCCTAACT
>CAZMZT010000010.1:0-22314 GCA_964571085.1 uncultured Candidatus Saccharibacteria bacterium | reverse complement strand
CCCACAACCTTTTTTGCGCCAGCATTTTTTAAAATTTTCATTAGTTCAAGCAGAGTGCCACCTGTGGTGGTGACATCATCGATGACTATTATTGTCCGTCCTTTAACTATACTTTCATTGTTGATCTTGAAAGCACCTTTTATATTCTCTAGTCTCTTGGTTCTGTTAGCGATTCTTGCTTGAGGAGATGTGTCTCTAACTTTTGTCACGATGTCACCACGTAATTCGAAAGTATTTTTCGAATCGGTGTTTCCAATATCGCAAAAGCTTTGCGCTATCCTCTCTGCTTGGTTGTATCCTCGTGTTTTCTTACGGGATTTAGACAGGGGAACAGGAATTACAAGTATCGGTTGGCCACTCACATACATCCTCATATCAGACACTTCTTCTATCATAGATTCATGGAGCAGTGTGCCGAGTTTACTAGCTAAATGCATTCTTTTGTAGTACTTCAAGTTCCAAATAGCTCTCTTTATGACAGGGTCTCGGTAGTCAAAGCATGCATATATACGGGTGTCAGTCTCACGTTCCGCTCTCCTTATACTAAATACACAATTTTCACACAAAACATCGCCTTTTTTCTGGCATCCAAGGCAGACCTCAGGGAAGATTAGATCGAGGGCCCACTTTTTTAACTTATTCAGAGTATTCATACCTGCTATCACATCTATATTTTACTATGTCTATGGTATACTAGGTAGTAGTATTATGGATAATTCATTGAAGAAAATCATATCAGAAGGTCTTTCTGGTCTCTCGGGCATTTTCCGCTCCGACAAGTCTTCAAAGTCAGCACTAGGGATAGACATAGGAACTTCTGCAATAAAAGTTGTCCAAATAAAGAAAAAAGGTGGCAAGGCCGTACTCGAGACATACGGCGCACTTTCGCTCGGTCCTTATGGCAATACAGATGTAGGTATGGTCACCAATCTTCCAACTGACGATATATCTAAAGCCCTTACAGACGTAATGCGAGAATCAAACATCACTACTAACTCAGGGGTTATAGCCATACCTTCACTTTCAAGTCTTATATTCACTATTTCACTCCCAGGGAAGGTAAGTGAAGAGCAACTAAAAGTAATAGTTCCTAATGAAGCTCGTAAATATATACCAGTTCCTATATCAGAAGTCGCCCTCGATTGGTTTGTAATACCGCCTGAAGTGGTTGCTTATGAAGATGAATCTTCTTCGTCTCAGGGCTCCAGCACCTCTAATCAGAAGCTAGAGGTCCTGGTTGTTGCTATACACAACGACACTCTCTCTAAATACCAAGAGATACTCACCAAAACCAAACTCCAATCAGATTCTTTTGAGATGGAGATATTCAGCAACATAAGGTCTTCTTTTGACAATGATATAGCCCCGGTATTACTTATGGACTTTGGAGCTTCAAAGACCAAGCTCTCTATCGTAGAGGCTGGAGTTGTAAGAGTCTTTCATATTGTTAACCGCGGCTCACAAGACATCACAAAGAACATCTCTCAATCAATGTCTATATCTTTTGCTGAAGCCGAAAAGCTCAAGCGTGCCACAGGCCTAGACCTTTCAGCGAATCAACAAGCTGCCACAGTGGCACGTCTATCCACAGATTATATATTTTCAGACACTAACAGTGTTGTGCTTGCTTATGAGAAGAAGTATAATAAAAACATAAGTAAAGTTATTCTGACTGGCGGAGGATCACTTCTGAAAGGACTACTTGAAGTTTCTACAGAGAATTTTCATGTAGATGTAGCTTATAGTGACCCATTTTCTAAAACAGAAGCCCCAGTATTCCTAGAAGGAGTGTTGAAAATGAGTGGCCCAGAGTTCTCAGTTGCATTAGGGCTTGCGCTTCGTCAACTTTCGTAAAACAATACAATGGAAAATTCATTTCAAACATCATTTATACCAAAGAAGCCAGTTGCTACTGATATATCTAGGAAGCAACCCAAGAGCCTTTTCTCTGTTCTAAGTGTGCTACTCCTCATAATTATAGCTGTTGCTTCAGCAGGGTTGTTTGTATATAAAAGCTATCTAGCAAAGCAAAAGGAAGTATTGTCTTCTTCTCTTGAAAAGGTTCGCGATAGTTTTGAAAGAGACACTATCTCTGAGCTCGAGTTGTTCGACAAGCGTGCATCTGCTGCCAAGCAAGTCCTCAGTAGCCATATAGTGCTATCTCCAATGTTTGAGTTGTTGGGCACTCTAACAATACCTTCAATCCAATACACTAAATTCGAGCACCAGACTAATGAAAAGGGATTCTTTGTTAAAATCTCAGGTCTCGCTCGTGACTACAGATCTATAGCCCTCCAAGCCGACGTATTCAACAGCACCAAAGGCCGATCCTTCAAGAACGTTGTATTCTCTAACCTCACAAGGGACAAGAGCAACAATGTGGGGTTTGATTTGGAATTCATAGTTGATCCTAGCTTGCTATCATATGAAAAGAATTCATTATTAGAAAAATCTAAAGTAAAAGTAGATTTACAGCAACAACCTGCGACACAACCAGAGCCAACTACTGAAGCTCAAGCAGCTCCTGTCAGTAGGACTGCAATACCTGCTACAGCTACAGATATAACTAATCAACCATAATTATGAGATTCCTTTTCCCACTTTCATTTGTCTTGATTTCAATAGTACTGTTTTTCTCTATAGTTGACCCTCTTTATAAAGAGACTTCAAGATTGCGCAGTGATGTTAGTACTTATAACACAGCACTTGGTAACTCTACTGAACTTCAAAAAGCTCGGGATTCTCTGGTAGATACATATAAGAACATTAAACCAGTAGACAAAGAGCGTTTGGAGCATTTTCTACCAAACACAGTCAACAATATCAAGTTTATACTTGAGGTAGAGCGGATTGCCAACATACACAGCATGCCTATCCGTAACATAAAATTTGATCCACAGAAAGTTCAAGACACAAAAATCACAGCCAATGGAGCGACTAGTACTGTAGTTATTGCAAGTAACAACCCTTCTGATGCGCGCCCTTATGGAGTTTTCCCTATAGAGTTTACAACAGAAGGTACATATGATCAGTTCTCTCTCTTTTTGAAAGATCTGGAGTATAATTTACGTCTAGTAGATGTGAAGTCAGTTAGCTTTATAGTTCCGCCACCACAGGCAAAACCCGGAGAAGGTCAAGATCCAAATGTATATACTTACACATTAAAAGTCGAAACATACTGGCTCAAATAATATGCATAAACCACACAACAAAACTACATTATTTATAATAGGCGTACTAGTAATAGCCGGTGTCTATATCTACTCTGCTTATGGGGAGAATGCACAGGCAGCAACAGCTCCAGCGTCTAGCTCAGCACTATCATCATCTTCAAACTCATCTCCGATGGGGAACATAGTCAACGGTAATGCGCTAGGGTCTAATGATCAGCAAATCAATGCTGACACTGCTTTCCTCGCATCACTTACCTCGCTTACAAAGATCAAAATCGATACAACTCTATTCATGAATGAATCCTTCAATGCTCTTGTCGATAACAATGTTAAATTAGAATCAACTCCATCAGGAAGAATTAACCCTTTTGCTCCAATAAGCGGAGTCACACCTACTCTAACACCCCAAGCAGGACCTGTATCTACAAATCCACCTCTACAGATTACTGATAAGTCTGCAAATCTATACGGCACTGTAAACAACCAAACAGGGGTTACTAGTGTCTACTTTGAGTATGGACCTACTGCTACACTAGGCAAAAAAACTACCCCAGCTTCACAATCGTTAGTAGGAACATTTGTAACCAATGTAACTGGACTAACACCAAAGACAACATACTTCTACAGAGCTTCCGCAAAAATAGGTAACAATATAGTGTTTGGGGAGATAGTGACATTTGTTACAAACTAAATATGATACTTCTTGAAGAATTAGTAAAACTAAGCATCATTAAAGAAGGGCAGATACCAGAAATCTTAAAAATTGCCAATGAAAAATATAACGGCAGTATAGACCAAGCCCTACTTGATTTTAATCTTGATGAAACCAAAATCCTTTCAGTTAAAGGAGAATTTTTTAACATACCAACAAGAGATGTAGACCCTAAGTCTATATCACCGAGTATTTTTAAGTTGATACCAGTAGATGCTGCCAAGATATATCATTTTGTCGCTATAGGGATGACTGATAGCGTACTAGAAGTTGGTATTATCGATCCAGAAAATGTGCAGGCTATGGATGCCCTCACATTCATAACTTCTAAGATGAACAAGCCTTTTAAGCTGTTTATCATAAAAACTTCCATCTACAATAAACTTATAGAAATGTATGAGGGTATTGGCAATGAGGTTGACCAAGCACTCTCAGAACTGGATGCTGAGATTGCAGATACAAAAGGAGGTGCTGATGAAGGTGTGATGATAGAGACTAATAAAAAAACATCAGACAGCTTAAAACCTGGTGAAGAAGAGCGCATAGTAGAAGACGCTCCTATCATAAAAATCGTTGCGGTGATACTACGTCATGCTACAGAAGGTTCTGCTTCCGACATACATATAGAGAATGTAGGGGATAAGGTAAAAGTCCGTTTCCGAGTGGATGGTATACTACATACTTCATTAGTGCTCCCTATAAGTGTATACAACGGTGTGATAGCTCGTATCAAGATCCTTGCCAAACTTCGTCTAGACGAGAAACGCAAACCTCAGGATGGTGGCTTTGGCGCCAAGATTGATGGGCACAAGATAGACTTCCGCGTGTCTACTATGCCTGGGTATTACGGTGAAAAAGTAGTAATGCGTATACTTGATTCCCAAAGAGGTATTCAGCAATTAGAAGACTTAACCTTTTCTCCTGAGAATCTTGCTCTTGTTAGAGAAGCTCTAGCAAAGCCTTACGGACTTGTTCTGATAACAGGCCCTACTGGTTCCGGTAAGACTACAACCCTCTACTCTATGTTAAATGAGCTTGACCATGAAGAAAAGAACATCGTCTCGCTTGAAGATCCTATTGAGTACCATATGGATGGGATCAACCAATCTCAGGTTACACCAGAGATAGGCTATACATTTGCTTCTGGGCTCCGATCTATCCTGCGTCAAGACCCTGATATAATATATGTAGGAGAGATACGAGACAAAGAGACAGCAGAGCTCGCCATACAGGCAGCGCTTACGGGTCACTTGGTTTTCTCAACACTCCACACCAACTCATCTGTCGGAGCTATACCCCGACTTATAGACATGGGTATCGATCCGTACCTCATAGCCCCAACGCTTATACTTTGTGTGGCGCAGCGTCTAGCTCGTAGGATATATCCTCAGTCCAAGAAGGAGGTTATTGCTGATGATATAGTAAAGACTATGCTCGATAAACAGTTCGAAGACTTGCCTCTAGAGTTTAAGTCCAAGCTTAACTTGGGCGACAAGATATATGAAGCAGTTCCAGCCCCTGAGTGTCCATCTGGTATGCGTGGCCGTATACCTCTGTTTGAGATGTTTAAAATAGACAAGGAGATGCAGAGCATCATACTCAACAAGCCTCAGGAGCAAGAGATATATAGGCTTGCCAGAGCACGAGGTATGCTGTCTATAAAGGAGGACGCAATAGTCAAAGCATTTAGAGGGGACATCCCATTTAGGGAAGTTTATAATTATTAGTAGGATAGGAGAACTCTTGTAATTGTATTATAATCTTTATATATGGATTCAAAGAAAAAAATTTTCATAATTGATGACGATAGCTTCCTCCTTGATATGTATGCACTTAAGTTTAGTCAGTCAAACTATGAAGTTACTACTGCGCTTGGTTCTGAGCCCGCTCTAGCTAAACTCAAAGAAGGTTTTGTTCCAGATGTTATGTTGCTAGATATAGTTATGCCAGTGATGGACGGCTTTGAATTTATGGAAAAGATAAAAGAAGAGAATCTGGCTACCAATGCAACAATAATAATCCTATCAAACAGGGGTCAACCATCTGATGTTGCAAGAGGTGAGTCACTAGGAGCAGCGGGCTATATAGTCAAAGCTTCAAGCACTCCTTCTGAGGTTATTGAAAAGGTTCACAGCATTATAACTAACCTTAAAAAATAATATATGGATTATAGTAAATTCATAGATGAATTATTGACGAACTTAATAAACGAAGATGGGTCTGATCTGCATCTAGGTGCAGGTCGCAAGCCTGCTATGCGAGTAAGTGGACAACTCATTTTCCTCGCGAACCAGAAGCCTACTACTTCAGCAGACATGGTGGGGATCCTAAATGTTATTTTAGGCAAAGAAAAAACCACGAAGTTCCTAGAGACCAAGGAAGCTGACTTCTCATATACATTTAAGTCCGACACACACCTACGTGGCAATGCTTTCTTTCAACGTGGCGGTATCTGTATGGCCCTCCGCCTCATACCTAAAGCCAAATCATTTGAAGAATTGAATCTACCACCTATACTCAAGACTTTCACCGAAAAGAAGCAGGGATTCTTCCTGGTTGTAGGTCCTGTTGGTCAGGGTAAGTCTACAACCCTATCTACAATGATAAACATGATCAACAAAAACCGAGCATGTCATATCGTAACTATAGAGGACCCGATAGAGTTCGTGTATGAACCAGACCAATCCATCATAGATCAGCGCGAAGTGGGGATAGATACTGCTGATTTCCCAGTAGCTCTCAAGTCAGTTTTTCGTGAGGATGTAAACGTTATCTTTATTGGTGAAATGCGTAGCCCCGATACAATCTCTGCTGCTGTTACTGCTGCCGAGACTGGGCACCTTGTATTCTCTACACTTCATACCAACAACGCAGCGCAGACTATCGACCGCATCATCGACTCGTTTCCTCCATCTCAACAAGATCAGATCAGGCTTGAGCTTGCTTCGAGTTTGATTGGAGTGTTCTCTCAGCGTTTGATTCCTCGTATTACAGGGGGACGAATACCTGCTTATGAACTTCTTATAAACAACAATGCAGTAGCAAACCTTATAAGAGAGAAGCGCACTCACGAGATCAACAACGTCATAGAAACTTCTTCTGAGCAAGGCATGGTGGATATGAACCGCTCTCTTGTGGCACTTGTCCAGAAAGGTGAGATAAGCCTCGAGGTCGCATACCAGTACTCTATTAATCCTAAATCCCTTGAGCGGATGCTTTAATATATGCTATTTAGTTACGAAGCTATAACAGAGGGGGGAGAGAAGAAAAGAGGTACCGTCGACGCGATTACCAAGGATTTGGCCATCACTGCTGTCCAACGCCGAGGTTTGATAGTACTATCTGTAGCAGAAGAAGGGGAGAAGAAAGGATTCCTAAACATGACATTCTTTGAGAAAGGGGTCGCTATGAAAGATGTGGTCATAATGTCACGACAGATTGCGACGCTCTTCGAAGCCCAAGTCTCAGCATTAAAGGCTTTCAACCTCCTTGCGACTAACACAGAAAACAAAGCTCTTATCAAGGTTCTAAACACTGTGTCCTCTGATATACAGTCAGGTGTGACTATATCTCAAGCACTTTCTAAGCATCCTTTGATCTTCTCGAACTTCTATGTGAACATGGTCAAAGCAGGAGAAGAGTCTGGTAAGCTCACTCAGACATTTACATACCTTGCCGAGTATCTAGACCGCCAGTATCAGCTAACAGCGAAAACCAAGAACGCACTTATATATCCTGCCTTTGTGATGGGCGTCTTTGTGCTTGTTATGACACTTATGTTTGTCTTTATCGTCCCAAGGCTTGCTGTCATAATACAAGAATCAGGTCAAGACATACCATTTTCTACAAAAATAGTTATAGGTATAAGTGATCTCTTGGTAAATTACGGCATATTTATACTTTTCGGTTTGGTTATATTTGTTATATACCTACTACGACTTGCGAAAACAAAAGCTGGTAAAAAGTACCTCGATAGGATAAAGATCACAACTCCTATCATGAAGAACATATATACCAAGCTCTACCTCTCTCGTATCTCTGACAACATGGACACAATGCTCTCATCAGGTATCCCAATTATCCGAGCTATAGAGCTTACTGGAGCTGTGGTAGGGAATCGTGTTTTCGAGGACATACTTGTAGATGCAACAGAATCAGTGAAAGCCGGAAGTTCTTTCTCAGAGGCACTCTCTCGTCATGCTGAAGTTCCACCTATTATGTGGCAAATGATACGTGTGGGGGAGGAGACTGGCTCGCTTGGAAATATACTTAAAACACTTGGTCATTTCTATAGTCGCGAGGTCAATGATGCTGTCGATACGCTCGTTGGATTGATAGAGCCTCTAATGATAGTTGGACTTGGTCTTGGTGTTGGACTGCTACTTACATCTGTCCTAATGCCTATCTACAATATCGCAGGTGGCATAAACTAGACCTAGAGATATCCACAGATGGGCTTACTTTACATTATTTGGGTGATTATATGATATAATAACAGTATTAAAAATAAGGTCGCGTCTTTTTACAGTAAAGACAAAATTAATAGAATTAAATTTTAGTATGAATAAAAATAAAGGTTTTACGCTTATCGAACTCTTGGTCGTTATCGCAATCATCGGTATCCTTGCTTCAGTCGTTCTTGCTGCTCTATCTAGTGCTCGTGCAAAAGGTTCTGACGCTAAGGTAGCAAGTCAACTTGCATCTATGCGACCTCAAGCAGAGCTTTATACAGGTGATTCAGGAGCAACTGTAGGTGCTTTCACAGCAGGTACATGTGCTACAACAGACGATACACTATTTGAAACAGACAGTGGTGGTTTGGGAGGCCTACTTGGAGGTCTTACTCTAGCTAACACTCGTTGTGCTAGTGCTGCTGGTCTTCCATCAGCAGGTGCTGCATGGGCTGTATCAGGGGTAACTTCTACAGGAGCATGGTGTGTAGACTCAACTGGACACTCAAGTGCTAGTAATAAGGCAGGTACATTGTATACAACTACTCTTACCACTTCTATTGCAGCAGCAACTACTACTTGCATATAATATATAGTAGTTCAATAAACAAAAACCACACAATCGTGTGGTTTTTGTTTATTTGGTGGTATAATTAATGTATAAGAATTCTAGGTTGTCATTATTCATAATTATAAAGTAATATCGTAATGAATTATAAAAAAGGTTTTACTCTTCTAGAGATTGTCATAGTGGTTGCGATTATAGGTATCCTTACTGGAGTCATTATTGCCATTCTAAGCTCATCTAGAAGTAAAGGTTCTGATGCAAAAATAACAGCACATTTGAAGTCTATGATTGCTCAGTCTCAGCTTTTCACTGGTGCAAATTCTGCTGTAACTGCCACTACAACAGCCCCTACAGGTGTTGCAGGTGGGAATCTATTTACCGACTCAACAGTGATTAATAATAGTCTCTATAAATTCACAAGAGCTCTACCCACTGGTACAGTTGTCTACTACGCTGCAAATGGAGTGAGCCCTCTATCTGGAGGTTTGTGGGCTTTCGCGGCTTCTACTTCTACTGGATCGTTTTGTGTGGACTACAATGGGGTAGGTATAATCCAAACACCAACTGTTATGACCGCAGGCAATGCCTCTACTATTTATCCGAACCTGGCCACTCTTTATACTTGCAACTAGCTCTATAATCATAAACAGTTTCTACTTGCGTGGGAGCTGTTTATGTTTTGGCTTTTGGGTGTTATAATATACCCATGTCCACCCTTATATTTGTTTTGATTTTCTTGTTGGGCTGTATCATTGGAAGTTTTTTAAATGTTGTCATATACCGATTGGGGACTGGTAAGACTATGGTTACTGGAGGCTCTATATGCATGACATGTAATCACCACCTTCGATGGTATGAGCTGATACCAATATTTTCTTTTCTAATACAATCAGGGCGATGCCGTAAATGCGCAAGCCACATATCTCACCAGTATCCTATAGTTGAGTTCGGTACTGGCCTGATATTTACTCTTATAGCTTTTCACTTCTTACCTTTACTTACTTTCTCTTATGTCTCATATGTTGTACTTGTGACTTTGTTTGTTTTTATCTTCTCTCTCCTTATGGTTATAGCAGTGTATGACATCAGACACAAGATAATCCCTGACATACTTGTCTATACTTATGCTATCGTCTCCCTCTTCTCGGTGTTTTTAAATACTACAGGAATTGGCCCGCTCTTTGTCTGGCCATCATTACTCGGCGTACTTTCAGGCCCGCTCTTTGCTTTGCCGTTTGCACTTATATGGCTAGCATCTCGAGGCAGGGCAATGGGGCTTGGTGATGCCAAACTAATGCTTGGTATCGGGTGGATGCTCGGACCTGCACAGGCTCTAGCTGCTACCATACTTTCTTTTTGGATCGGTTCTATAGTCAGCTTATTTATAATGCTTTTTAGTCATAAAAAGATGGGTATGAAGACCGAGATACCTTTTGCGCCATTCTTAATCATAAGCGCACTCATCACATTCTTGTTTAACCTAGACGTATTCTCTTTGGCGTCATTGCTTCACTTCTAATAATTTTAATGAATAAAAATTTCAAAATAAATAAATATAAATTAAAGGGCACACAGAGCGGGATGACTCTAGTAGAGTTGCTTGTGGTCCTTGCCATATTTGTCATAGTTATGGGCCTTACTATTTTTGACTACGGTAGGTTCAGGTCTTCTGTATCAGTTCAAAACCTAGCAGACGACATAGCTCTCTCTATTCGTCGTGCACAAAATTATGCTATAGGTGTGCAGAATGCACAGTCTGACTTCTCCAATGGTTATGGAATACATTTTTCAACAGCTACACCTACATCTGTCCGCCTCGCTGGATCCAACAAGTCATTCATCATCTTCAACGACATACCTGTATCTGGTAGTCCTAATAAGAAGTATGACTATGATACAGCTAGTAGTTCCTCAGCCTGTAGTAGCGCCACACTCTCATCAGGAAACGAGTGCCTAGACCTACTGACAATCACAAGCGCAGACGAGATAAAATACGTATGCCCTAACGGAACTGGATGTACTACTGGGTATGCTGATATTACCTTTATCCGTCCGAACCCAGACGCTTATATATGTACTGGTAGTGTAGGTGGATCTTGCTCTGGTCCTCTGGGGAGTGTCGATATAGTCGTCCAGGATTCTAAAAGTCAAAACATAAAAACTATTACAGTCTCTAGTATTGGTCAGATCAGTATAAGATAATATGAAAATCAATTTCTCTAAAAATAAAGCCTTTACCCTCGTGGAGATTATGGTCGCCACATCTATTTTTATGATTATCATGCTTATGTCTTTGGCTGCACTCATAACTACATCTGACACTGCAAAGAAGTCGCAAGCCCTCCGTAGCGCTATGGATAACGTAAACTTTGCGATGGAGAGTATGACTAGGTCTTTACGAATGGGTCGTGACTATACATGTGTAGCTTCTTCATCCGGCGTCTCGCTACCTGCCTCTGCTAACGCTGACTGTCCTATATCGTCTTCTGGCGGTGGAGCAATCATATTTACTCCGACTGGTCATGACGCCACACCTCGTGATTCTGCATACATGGTAACAGCAAGAGGTGATGGGACCAATGTCTTGCAGTACTGTACTACTACAAATTGTGTTGATATGGTGTCCACCAATGTAGATATACAATACTTAAAGTTCTATGTTAACGGGTCTGATGTTGCTGATAAAATACAGCCAAGTGTATATATTGTTATGAAGGGGGTAGTGGTAGTCAAAGGAGTGCCTAAAACATTTGCTATACAAACGATGGCTAGTCAACGCCCAGGAGAATAATATGAAATCAATACTTAAACAAAAAAATAATATACTGAAGACCTATAATAAAGGGTTTACTCTTGTTGAGACTCTCGTGGCTATATTTATACTAACAATAGCCCTCAACGCATTCTTTGGAATCATAGCTACGAGCTTGTTCTCTGCTCGATATGCTCAGAACGAGATTACTGCTAACTACCTTCTTCAGGAAGTTGTTGACTATGTTAGAAATGACAGGGATACATATGCATTTCAAAAGATTGGCGATGTAGACGGTGGATGGGTCAACTTTCTAAGCAAGTATGGCTATGGCGGAGGTCCTAGTTTGGAGCTGTGTTTCGTGCCTTTTTCTTCCAATGGTGGCTGTGAGATAGAGCCTGCAGATACCAATCCTCTAACTCAAGTCATTTCTTGTTCTACACCAACAACTGGAGACTTTGGTACTCAGAGTTGCAGACGACTTAACTATGACGAAAATGCTGTAAATAAAAACTTCTATACATACAAGAATGACGGAGTTCCTGTAAACTTCAAGAGGCAGGTGATAATGTCAGTAAACCCTGGTAGGCCTGACGAGTTAGATATAAGGGTTACTGTAGAATGGAAGAACGGCAACCTTGTCCGTTCTCGTTCACTACAAGTAAGTTTGTTGAACTGGCAACAATAATATGAATAATAAATTAACTAAAACTAAAAACCCGAACCTATATAAAAGTGGCTATGCAATACTGTTTGCTGTCGTTATAGTTAGTATTATATCTATGCTTGCTGTAGGTCTCTCTAATAGTGCATATAAACAGATCATACTTTCTTCACTCGCGAAAGATTCACAGTCAGCATTCTATCAGTCAGACACTGCAACAGAGTGTGGACTCTATGCTGAGAACATACTAGCCCTCACATCAGGGAGCCCGTCTCCTTGGGAGTGTGGAATAGACTCAGATGGTGACAACAATACTTTTACCATAGGACCTCTAGATGGTGGCGGTGATGGTTATCAGATAGATCCAACCTCTCTAGGCTCATCTGTGCCTTGTTTTGAGATTAGTGTGGAGAAAGGTTTACTTAGCCCTACTTCAGTCAGTATTAAAGGCAGAGGCTACAATAGCTGTGATAAGACCAATGCAAAGACTGTCCAACGTGAGATTGAAGTTAATTATTAAAGCCTATGAACGATTCTCAAATTAAAAACCGAATACAAAAACTTCGGGATGAGATTTCTCGACTAAGAGATGAGTATCATACCAAGAATAACCCAAATGTTACTGACGACATTTATGAGTCACTCACTCGCGAGCTTCATGATCTTGAGAATAGGTATCCAAAATTCCGAGATATAAACTCATCAGTATCTCGTGTTGCCGGCAAGCCTCTGGATAAGTTTAGTAAAGTAAAGCATGAGAAGAGGATGCTCTCTATGAATGACGCGTTCTCAAAAGATGAAGTTATAGAGTGGAGTAAACGCGTATCGAAGGTAGTTGACCAGAAATTTTCTTACTTTTGTGAACTCAAGCTAGACGGACTAGCAGTGTCGCTTATCTATAAAGATGGAGAGTTTGTGCGTGGTGCTACACGTGGCGATGGGTTTATAGGTGAGGATATAACAGAGAACCTTAGGATGATCGAGTCTATCCCACTTAAACTTGTAGGTCAGTACCCTGATTATGTAGAAGTTCGTGGAGAAGCTGTTATGCCCAAGCGTGTCTGGCAGATGCTAAACAAGAAACAGGAACAGGACGGTAAGCCACTATTTGCCAACACTCGCAATGCCGCTGCAGGTTCACTGCGCCAACTTGATCCGAGTCTTACTCGCGAGAGGAAGCTTGATTTCTTTGCCTGGGATATAGCTACAGATATAGAAGGTATAGACAGACATAGTAGTAAACATGAATATTTACGCAGTATTGGGTTTAAAGTTGCTCCACATGAGAAAAAGTCAGAAGACTTGGATGGAGTGTTTGCTTTTATAGATGAGATAGAGACAAAAAGACCTAAACTTGATTATGGTACTGACGGAATCGTAGTTGCAGTTGATGAGCTTGATTATCAGAGTGAGCTCGGTGTTGTAGGTAAAGCACCTCGGTACTCTGTGGCTTTCAAGTACCCAGCAGAGAAGGCAACCACTGTAGTCACAGATATAACTGTAAATGTGGGTCGCACAGGTGTACTGACACCGCTTGCGCATTTTCACCCGACTCTTGTTGCTGGGTCAACAGTGTCCAAAGCTACACTACACAACATGGACCAGATAGAAAGACTTGATATCCGTGTAGGGGACACAGTTGTTATACAAAAAGCTGGCGATGTGATTCCTGAAGTCGTGGAAGTATTGGCAAAAATGCGCACAGGCAAAGAAAAGAAATTCAAAATGCCGAAAAATTGCCCTGTGTGTGGATTTGAGGTAGAAAAACGAGAAATAAATTCTGAACAAATGAAGCAGAAGTTGGAAAATTCGATCCGTGTCGGAGCCCCCGGAGAGAGGGTAAAGCGGGCGAATTTTGCAACTTCTGCGAAATCTTCTGTTGCATACTACTGCACCAACAAAAACTGTCCAGCCAAGAACCGTCGAGGTATGCAACACTTTGTAAATATTTTCGAGATATATACTGTAGGTCCGAAAATACTAGATCGATTGAAAGATGAGGGCCTCGTGTCTGATGTAGCTGACCTTTTTACGCTAGAGGAGAGCGACCTATCTGGACTCGAGCGCTTTGGAGCAAAATCTGCAGAGAACATTATTGCTTCTATTTCTTCACACAAGAAGGTCCCACTATGGCGGTTTATATACGCACTTGGTATTCTCCATGTAGGGGAGCAAACAGCCCAGGACATTGCAAACCATTTTGGAGTATTAGAAAAAGTCATAGATGCAAGTGTAGATGATATAAATAATATCGAAAACATTGGCCCAGTTGTGTCACGTAGTGCTTATGAATTCTTTAGACAGAAAGATAATATTAATCTTATCAAGAAGTTGTTAAATAATGGAGTAGTGATAGAAAAAGCAAAAGTAGTAAAAGGAGGCAAACTCACAGGACAGACTTTTGTACTCACAGGGACTCTGTCATCTATGTCTCGAGACGAAGCAAAAGCAAAAATCACTAGAGAAGGTGGCAAGGTATCTAGCTCCGTATCAAAAAATACTACTTATGTAGTGGCAGGGGATGAACCAGGAAGTAAATATTCCGATGCGCAAAAACTCGGGGTTAGAATCCTCTCTGAAAAGGAGTTCCTGGCTATTTTCTAGTTCAACTTTTATAAAATCCTATAAATATGCTATTGTAAACCTATGCAATTAGCCGATGTAAAAAAACTCGCCGAAATGGCTCGTATAGATATGAGCGAGGAAGAGCTCACTGAAGTCGCTCAGGAATTCGACTCTATTTTGTCATATATAGGCCAGATTCAAGAAGTTTCAGGTCTTAAGGAAGCGGAAGGGCAGGAGATGCTAGAGAACGTTATGCGTGAAGATGTGGCTACAAATACCCCTGGTCAATACACATCACACATAGTAGCTGAGATGCCTGATAGCCAAGATGGATTCCTAAAAGTAAAACAAATACTATAATGATTGATCTAAAGACACTTACAATAGAAAAGGCGCATGAATCTCTCTCAAAAGGTGAGTATACAGTTACTGACCTAGTAAACACATACCTTGAGGTTATTAAAGAGAAGAATAACGACATAAACGCATATCTAGAAGTATATGAAGATGTTATTGCGCAAGCACACCTAGCAGAGAGGATGTTCAAAGAAGGCAAGGCCACACTCATGACAGGCATACCTCTAGCACTCAAAGACAACATGCTTGTAGATGGGCACATGGCGAGTGCAGGGTCTAAGATCCTCGAGGGTTACAAAGCTACATATGACGCAGGAGTTGTGACAGCACTAAAAGCTCAAGGTGCTGTAATACTTGGCCGAGCAAACATGGATGAGTTCGCCATGGGTTCTTCGACTGAAACAAGCGCATATGGAATAACCAAGAACCCTGTCGACCCGACAAGAGTCCCTGGAGGTACTTCTGGTGGCTCTGCAGCAGCAGTAGCTATGGATGGAGCTCTTGTATCACTAGGTAGTGACACTGGAGGTTCAGTACGCCAGCCAGCTTCTTTCTGTGGAGTTGTCGGGATGAAGTCCACATATGGAGCAATATCTCGCTCAGGTATCATAGCCATGGGTAGCTCTCTAGACCAGGTAGGCCCGATGGGCAAGACTGTACGTGATGTAGAGATACTATACGATGCTATTAGTGGATATGATAAAAACGACAGCACATCGATCCCTCTTGATAAGCGCCCAGCTCCAAAACCACTCAAAAAGAAGCTTGGTGTCCCTAGATCATTCCTTTCTGGAGAGGGGATAGACAAAGAAGTCCTAGAGAACTTTGAGAAGAGCTGTGAGAATCTAAAGAAAGAAGGTTACGAACTTGTAGATGTATCACTACCACTTATCAAGTATTCACTTGCTGTGTACTACATACTTATGCCTGCAGAAGTCTCTAGTAACTTGGCCCGCTATGATGGCATTCGATACGGACTCTCAGTCAAGGGAGATAACCTTCTAGATATATATACTAAAACTCGAGGCAAAGGATTTGGTAAAGAAGTTCGACGTCGCATACTCCTAGGGACTTATATACTTTCACATGGCTACTACGATGCCTACTACAACAAAGCCATTAAAGTTCGTCAGGCTATCAAAGCTGAGCTTGCGAAAGCTTACGAGGAAGTCGATGCTATCATTACTCCATCTGTACCATTCCCACCATTTAAATTTGGCGAGAAGAGCAAAGACCCTCTTGCTATGTATATGTCAGACCTCTTCACCGTGCCTGCAAACATAGCTGGGCTACCTGCTATATCTATACCATCAGGCAAGACTGCCGAAGGCTTACCACTTGGCTTCCATATCATGGCTCCACACCTCCGTGAAGACATCCTCTTCTCTGTTGGAAAATCGTTTGAGAATACAGTAAAAGAATAGTATAATAAACCAATATGGAGTCCACCGGAACTATTGCGCCCCTTGTCGAAAAGCCACTTTTCGAACCAACTTATTTGAATATTGAATATGTATTTAACCAGATTGTACAATTCTTCAAGCCAATCATTGCGTTTTTCTCTGACCCACAATCATGGGTTACTATCGGCATGATATCATCAGCTTTATCTATCATATTTATTGCAGTTATAATATACTCGCTTGTACGCATGCGCGAGATACAGCTCCATGAGAAAGCCGAGATCGACCACGAGATCAACCTAGCACTCGCTCGCGACAAAGAAACCAGTCGCAACACCAACCCACGCTGGCACTATATACAGACACTTATAGAGAGCTCCAACGAGTCTGACTGGCGTGTAGCCATCATAGAGTCAGACACTATGCTTGAAGAAATACTCAGAGGTAAAGGATTCTCTGGAGACAACCTTAGTGACTTGCTTGAAGGTGCACGAGAGAGTGGATATGCAACCATCCAGAATGCGTGGGATGCACACCTAGTCCGTAACCAGATTGCTCACCAAGGCTCCGAGTTCCCACTATCGCAAGTAGAAGGTCGTAGGGTCATAAAACTCTACCAGAACTTCTTTGAAGAAATGAGAGTTATATAGAAAAACACCTTCGTAAAGAAGGTGTTTTTCTATATGCGCAGTCGAAGGGACTTGAACCCTCAACCTCCCACGTGACAGGCGGGTGCTCTAACCAGTTGAGCTACGACTGCATAACTTTACACTATATAACTCTATCAATTTATCTCCATGACCGCCAGGCGGGCGCTCACTATAGTCTAATTGAGTTGAGCTACGACTGCATTCTCTCAAACATATCATAAAACAGATAAATTATCTATTCCTTGATATTGTGTCGGCGACAGGGAATGATCCTGTGACCTCGGGCTTATGAGTCCCGCGCTCTACCAACTGAGCTACGCCGACAAAAAGCAAACTGCTTTGCTTTTTGTCGATGGCACTACCACCAAGTAAAGCATGGCGACTTTGTGAGGCCGAAGGCCGAACTGTCGCTTCCAGCACTTGCATTGTTGCGGGGCCTAGAATCGAACTAGGGTCTTAAGGTTATGAGCCTTACGAGATACCATTTCTCTACCCCGCTATATAAAAACGCTCCGTAGAGCATACGAGCTATTATACCTAAAATGCATAATTTTGCAATAAATATCCCTAACAGCGTTGAAAATAAGCTCAAATTATAGTACTATCAGCACTATTGCCGTCATAGCTTAGTGGTAAAGCACTGTCTTGGTAAGACAGAGACCGTGAGTCCGATTCTCACTGACGGCTCCAAAGGGAGACATATATATGTCTCCCGTGTGAGAATCGGAAAGCTTTTCGTTGCATACGAGGGATTTTATCTCGAGTAGGCCGAAAAGGTGTACTGCTCCTGTAAGGAGAGACTCTCACTGACGGCTCCAAAATTTTGGTATAATACAGAAATGCAGAATGATACTGAAGATATAAAGAAAGAAATATTGGCATTAGAAGAACAGATGCAAGAGGCTTCCTTTTGGACCAACAAGCTCGAAGCTCAAGCAACTATCAAGAAGCTCGGGGAACTCAAAGACAAACTCCTTGGAAGTGAAAAGTATGACAAAGGCAACGCCATACTCTCTATACTCTCTGGTGCAGGTGGCGACGATGCTGAAGACTTCTCTGCGATACTTTTGCGTATGTATCTGAAGTATATAGAGAGTAAAGGTTGGGAAGTCATGCTTATTCACGAGAACAAGAACGACCTAGGCGGCTACCGCAATGTGTCTGTAGAAATAACTGGCAAGGATGTATACGGCACTCTAAAGAACGAGTCTGGCGTGCACCGTCTTGTTCGCATTTCTCCATTCAATTCTAAATCACAACGCCACACTTCATTCTCTCTTGTTGAAGTCATTCCCAAGCTCCGAGCCAATGATGAGGCTATAAGCATACCCCCAGAGGATATGAAGATCGAGTTCTCTAAATCTGGAGGTCCAGGAGGTCAGAATGTAAACAAGCGCGAGACAGCAGTCCGAGTGGTGCACCTACCTACAAACCTGTCAGTTCATGTGTCTACCGAGCGCTCTCAAGAGCAGAACCGCGAACGAGCTATAGAGATGCTCAAAGGGAAACTCTTCAAAAAGCGCCAGGAAGATGAAGCTCTAGAGAAAGCTGGCCTCTCAGTATCGAAAACCACAGATATAGAGTGGGGGAGCCAGATACGTTCATATGTTATACACCCTTACAAGCAGATCAAGGACCACCGCACAGGAGTAGAAGTCCACGATGTAGATGGGGTGCTAGAAGGTGGCGAACTTGAACCTTTCATTGAGGCAGAAAAAAAGTTATAATACACTTCGTACCGTGATTCGGGACTTTCTAAATGATTTACTTCAACAATGTTACAAAAAAATACGTCGACAATACCTCGCTTGAAGATGTCACCATCTCGATAGCACAAGGGGAGTTCGTGTCTATAGTGGGGCACTCTGGTGCTGGCAAGACGACCCTGACCAAGCTCATCCTCGCAGAAGAGTCACCGACCGATGGGACGGTGTTTTTCGAGTCGACAGACATTCACAAGCTTTCGAATCGTGACCTTACCAACTTCCGTCGCAAGATAGGCGTGGTTTTCCAAGACTTTCGCCTGCTTGCTAACAAGACAGCATATGAGAACATCGCATTTGCTATGGAGGCTACAGGTAAAAACGATGAGGAGATAAAAGAAGACGTACCCCACGTACTCGAGCTTGTCGACCTTACTAATCGCTCAGGGCACTTCCCACACCAGCTCTCTGGGGGAGAGAAACAGCGCCTTGCTATAGCACGCGCTATCATTACTTCACCTGAGCTTATCATTGCTGATGAACCTACTGGTAACCTAGACCCTATCAACACCAATGAAGTAGTGAATATCTTAAAGAAGATCAACGATCTGGGCACTACCATCCTCCTGACCACTCACAACAGGACAGTTATAGACCAGATCAAGAAGCGAGTTATAACACTCGAAAACGGTCGTGTCATCAGAGATGATAAAGATGGGAAGTATATGATATAATGCCTCTATGATTTTGATCCACACTAAAAGGATTATACGTTCCGGTTATCGCAACTTTGTGCGTAGTGGTTTCACCTCCATTGCTTCAGTTCTAGTGATGACTATCACCCTGTTTGTCATCACTAGCCTTATCTTCCTCCAGGCAGCACTTCAGAATTCACTTGCAGATATAAAAGAGAAGGTTGATGTCACAGTATACTTCACACCAAATGCCGAAGAAGAATCTATCAGGAGTGTAGAGCAAGCCCTAGTCAAACTCCCAGAAGTAAAAGAAGTTTCATTTACATCAGAAGACGATGCCCTGATTCAGTTTAGGGAGCGTCATGCCAACGACTACCTAACACTCCAAGCCCTCGAAGAGCTAAACGACAACCCTCTAGGTGCGACACTCAACATAAAAGCCAAAGATCCTTCTCAGTACGAGAGCATATCCAAGTACTTTGAGTCTGACTCTGTTTTGTCCAAGGGTATACTCACTATAATCGACAAGATAGACTATCATCAGAACAAAGTCGTTATAGACAGACTTACATCCATTATCGATGGAGCTAAAAGACTAGGATTTGTAGTTTCTTTTGTACTCATACTTATATCTATTGTTATTACTTTCAATACCATCAGACTCATCATCTACATGTCTCGCGAAGAGATCAATGTCATGAGGCTTGTAGGAGCTGGAGGCAAATACATCCGAGGTCCATTTATAGTCTCAGGTGTACTTGTCGGCATATGTGCAGCTATATTTACTATATTCTTATTCATTCCTATCTCTATATGGCTCGGTAACCAGATGACTGACTTCCTAGGGCTCAACTTGTTTACATACTACAAAGATAATTTCTTCCAGTTATTCATTATCATGTTAGGCTCAGGCATAATACTCGGAGGTATTTCAAGTACATTTGCCATTCACCGCTATCTAAGGAAATAATTATGAGTTCCAAAGCTCCCGACACTACGAAGAAAAAAATCTCGGAATGTAAATATATTTTCGTCGTCGGTGGAGTCATCTCTGGAGTGGGTAAGGGAGTCGCTGCTTCATCTATCGCACGTATACTTCAGGATCGTGGCCAGAAGGTAACTGCTATCAAGGTTGACCCATATATAAACATAGACGCGGGCACTATGAACCCCACCGAGCATGGTGAGGTCTTTGTGCTAGATGATGGTGATGAGTGCGACCAAGACATGGGTAACTACGAGCGATTCCTCGACATCAACCTGACCCGTATCAACTACATGACTACAGGCCGTGTGTACCAGACAGTCATAGAGAAAGAACGCAATCTCGAGTACCAAGGCAAGTGTGTAGAAGTTGTGCCTCATATACCTCTTGAAGTTATTCGTCGTATCGAAGAAGCTCGGGACCGCGCAGGTGCCAATGTGGTGATAATAGAGATCGGCGGTACCGTAGGCGAGTACCAGAACATGCTGTTCCTCGAGGCTGCTCGCATGATGAAGATCAAACACAACAGGAACGTATTCTTTGTGATGGTGTCTTACCTACCTATACCTTCAAAGGTTGGCGAGATGAAAACCAAACCTACCCAATACGCTGTGCGCACACTAAACGCTTCAGGAATCCAACCAGACATAATCATCGCTCGTAGTCAGCAACCACTCGACGACCGCCGTAAAGAGAAGCTCTCCATGTTCTGCAACATCAGTGCTGACAAAGTCATCTCTGCTCCTGATGTCGACAGTATCTATGACATCCCTCTGAACTTCGAGAAAGAAGGCCTTGGCGACATGATTTGTGATGTGGTAGGGATGACTTGTGACGTTTCCGACAATCCTGGCTCACGCAAGTGGAGTGCTTTTGCAAAGTCTAGCCATGTCTCTAAAGACGAGGTTCATATAGCTGTTATCGGCAAGTATTTCGATACAGGTGACTTCACACTCTCAGATTCATACCTGTCTGTCATTGAAGCTATCAAGTACTCTGCCTATGCAAACAAGCGCAAACCAGTGCTGACTTGGCTATCATCTGTGGATTTTGAGAAAGACCCAAAGAAAGTAAAAGAGCTTTCCAAGTACGATGGCATAATAGTTCCAGGGGGGTTTGGTTCTCGTGGAGTTGAAGGTAAACTAAAAGTCATCGAATACGCTCGAACACATAACATCCCTTACTTCGGGCTTTGTTACGGGATGCAACTTTTGGTCATCGAATACGCTCGTAATGTATTGAAACTCAAAGACGCCAACACTCGCGAGGTGAACCCAAGCTCCAAGAACATCATCATCGATATAATGGAAGACCAAAAAGAAAAGATAGCCACCAAGAAGCTTGGCGGCAGTATGCGCCTAGGAGCATTTACAGCGCACCTCAAGAAGGGCAGTGTCGCCGAGACTGCATACAAGTCATCTACCGTATCTGAGCGTCATCGCCACCGCTATGAAGTGAACAACCACTACAGGGAAGACCTAGAGAAGGCAGGGCTCGTGTTCTCAGGACTCTCACCAGATGGCAAGCTAGCTGAGATAGCCGAACTACCACCTAGTAAACACCCATTCTTTCTGGGCACACAGTTCCACCCAGAATTCAAAGCCCGACCTCTCTCACCACACCCACTATTTACTGC
>CAZMZT010000009.1:0-27707 GCA_964571085.1 uncultured Candidatus Saccharibacteria bacterium | reverse complement strand
GTTTCTTCTTTGAGGCCTAGGGCGGAATCGAACCGCCGTATAAAGATTTTGCAGATCTTTGCCTTACCACTTGGCGACTAGGCCTTATTGCGTCATTACATCCTAACCATTTGTGAGTAAATCGTCAATTTTCTGACGATTTTTCTCACCCTCATCTATCTCTACATCCAGAAAGGGAATAGGGTTTATTTTTAGCCCTTTGGTGATGTATTTACGCAAGTCACCTAGGTTACGTCGGATGAACCCAAATGCCGCATCTTCTTTCTCTCGTGGTAGAACTGTCACCATTATTTTTGCTCGTCTGTTGTCAGGGGAAAGCAGTACACGCGTGACAGTGATCAGAGAAGTAGGCCCAGCTTCACGTTCTATATACAGTGCAGCAAGTTCTTTTATATGGTTAGTTATTTTCTCGGAGCGGTATTCTGACATTTTATTTAACTACGATTATAAATGCTTCGAGTTCGTCTCCTGGGGCTATGTCTATCTTGGATTCTACAAGCATACCAGCTTCTGTACCCTCAAGTACTTCTTTAGACTTTATTTTACTTTGTTGGAGTCCGACAATTTTTCCACGACCTATTTCAAACTCGCGTCGCATTATACGCACGTTGCCATTATCTGTGATACGCCCTGTAGTGACTTTACCTCCGACTACCTGGCGTTCTTTGGTTGCACCGAAAGTTTTGAGGACCTTGAGTGTACCTGTCACCTCGACAGTTTCCACTCGTGGGCGGCGCTCTTCCACAGTTTCCTTGAGCCAGTCGATCAGCTTGTAGATGATATCGAATGTTTGTACATTTATGTGTAGTGACTCGTTGAGATCGCGTGCACCGTTGTCTATCTTAGTATTGAATCCTACTATTATGGTGTCTTTGTTTACATTGGCCATTTTGAGATCTGACTCATTGACCGCGCCTACACCTCGGCTGATGATCTTGAAAGATATTTCTTCAGTGTTTAGCTTTTCGATTTCTTTCTCAAGTGCTTCTATTGTACCCATGGCATCTGTTTTGATAACGAGAGGGATAGATTTACCTGTTTGAGCATCTCTAGCTTGAGGTTTATCTCCGGATTTGTTTTCTTTTACTTCTACTATGTAGTTCTCGGCTTCCTTTTTAGTCTTGAATGAAACAAAAGTGCTACCTATATCTGGCATGGATTCAAATCCTACAAGTCGGATAGGGGACGAGAATGTAGCTTCCTTGATAGGTTTACCCAAGAAGTTTTCAAATATTCGAGTCGTTACTACAGCGGTCCCACAAGCTACGAACATTCCTGAAGTTAGTGTGCCATTCTTTATCAGACAAGTCGCAGATATGCCACGCTTAGGTTCACATTTAGCTTCTATTACTACTCCAGACCCTGGTAGGTTCGTGTCGCCTGTGAATCCTTGCAGATCAGCAACAAGCAGGATCATGTCGAGGAGCTCGCTTACACCAGTACCTTCTTTTGCAGAAATAGGAACAAATGGTATGTCGCCTCCGAGGCCTTCGAGGTATATGCCTTTCTCTACAAGGTCCATCTTTACTTTTTCTACATTAGCATTTGGACGGTCTATCTTGTTGATAGCAACCACATAGGGGATCTTGCTTTCTATTATAGTGTTGTATGCTTCGAGGGTCTGAGTCTTTACAGAGTCTTCTGCTGATACGACGAGTATAGCAATATCAGCTGCACTAGCCCCACGAGCACGCATTTTCGAAAAAGCCTCATGTCCTGGAGTATCTATAAATGTTATCAGACGGTCTTCGCCTGTCTCGCTCTTGTGTGACACTTCATAAGCATGAATATGCTGGGTGATTCCTCCAGCTTCACCAGATACAATGTTGGACTTGCGTATATAGTCGAGCAGCGTAGACTTGCCGTGATCTACGTGCCCCATTACTACCACAACAGGTGGACGTATGGCTGTATTTGGTTGTGGGTTTTTATTGGTCATATTATTTTGATTTCTTTAGAACTTCTTTTTCTTCAACAGAGAGCTCGAACTCTGACTTACCTCCGGTGATTGGTTTAGCAAATATACTCATACGGTCACGTGCGTATAAACTCGAAAGCACTACTCCATCACCTCTGTCGTTGAGGAATGAAATAGCAAAACTCTGGTTACTGCCTGCATCTAGGAAAGGATTAAACCTCACTGTCTCAACACGGCGGATTGACTTACTGAGCCTCTCGTCAACTGTTATAAGGTGGTCATTTATCTGCGACTGCATTTCGCCTAGCTCTGCCATATGTTTACCGATACCACCGATCATATCTTCTAGGTTGCGCGCCTTTGTTCCTGCAAATAGTTTTCTTAATCGGCGTTCCATAATCACTAGCCATATAGCAAGGATGGCAACTACACCCGCAAGTATATAAATAAGGATAGAATTAGTCATAACTTAAAAGAGTATATATGAAATCATGTTTTTTTACAATGCTGTGGTATAGTAATCACACAATCAAAATATGCTTAAACTTTGGAAGAAAACCATATATTTAGACCATGCATCTGCCACACCTGTAGATAAAAGTGTGACCAAATTCACCTCTCGCATTGAGAGAGAGCTTTTTGCTAATCCGAGCGCAATACATAAAGACGGAGTAAGAGTTCGAAAGGCTATAGATGACGCTCGGTCAAGGATTGCCACTCTTATGTATGCTCATAGCGACGAGATCATATTTACAGGTAGTGGTACAGAGGGCAATGCCATAGCAATCCTCGGGGTGGTGAATACATACAAAGGAACAGACCTTCCTCATATCATTACTACAGAAGTAGAGCACCCAAGCGTGCTTGAGAACTGCCGAATGCTTGAGATGAATAAAAAAGCCGAAGTAACTTATCTAAAGATAAATGAGCAAGGGACAATAAACCCAAAAGATTTACGTGATGCTTTAAAAGAAAATACTGTTTTAGTATCAGTTATGTACGCAAACAACGAAATAGGTACAATCCAGCCGATCAGAGAAATCGCTAAAGAAATCAGGCACCATAGAAAAACCATAGAAACTAATTTTCCAATTTTCCACACAGATGCATGCCAGGCTATGAATTACCTTGATATTGAGAACATAGATAAGCTAGGAGTGGATCTACTAACATTCAATAGTTCTAAGATATATGGTCCGAAAGGTATAGCTGTGCTCTACAAGAAAAGGGGAGTTGATCTTGATCCTATATATACAGGCGGAGGGCAAGAATCTGGGCTACGATCAGGCACAGAGAATGTAGTAGGAATCGTCGCAATAGCCAAAGCGTTTGAGATAGCTTGTGCTATGAAAGAAAAAGAATCAGTTCGCCTAGTTAAACTTCGTGACTATGCTATGAACAAACTCCTTACACTTTCAAAAGCATCTGGTTATGAAATAATTCTAAATGGCGATAAAGAAAATCGCCTGCCGAACAATGTAAACATTTCTATTTCTGGAATCTCAAGTGAATTACTTGTTATAGAACTCGATGCCCGGGGAATACTAGTCTCTGAAAGGAGCGCTTGCTCAAGTGATGACGAGAGTGGTTCGCATGTTATACAAGCTCTCCGCAAAGCCCAAAATATAGAATCAAGTGGTGTCGATGGCTCGCTCCGTATTTCGCTTGGGCGATCTACAAAAAATAGTGACATAGATAATCTAGTTAAATCACTTCAAGCTATTTTAGTTAAATACAAAAACTGGAAGTAGTGTTGACGCATATGATATAATAGGGGTATGGATATAAAAGAACTAAACAAACAACAACTCATACTCCTGACACTACTTATTACCTTTGTGGTCTCTATTGCTACAGGTATTGTTACCGTTTCGCTCATGCAGCAAGCACCCAAGAGCGTGCCTCAAACTATAAACAACGTTATCCAAAGAACTATAGAAAAAGTCACAACAGTACCTGCTGAAACGTTACCTTCTAAGACAGATACGAAAGACAACACCAGTTCTCCTTTAGTTGGTGATGGTGAAGCAGTGGTCTCTATATATTCAATAGACCAAGTAGTGCTACCGTCCGACCTACCACCTGCAACTTTAGCTGAAGAACCAAAAGCATTAGGTCAAGGAATAATCATTTCAGATATGGGTTTGATACTTGTGGACTCAAGCATACTTACCGATAAAGAAGTATATAAAGTTATCTTAAACAAAATTGATTTCGACGCTACGATCTTAAAGAAGTTTGTAAATGGGTTCACAATACTGAAAATTACCGCCAAGAAGGCTCCAACAACTACAGTAGATCCTAAAACCCAAGGTGCGCAAGCTGCTGGAGCCAAGGTTGACACAGTAGAGTAGAAGTTTTAAAATCACATTTCACAATAAATATATGCCACCATTCAACCACTTTACAACTAAAGCCAAGGAAGCCATTCGTAAAGCTCACGAGCTAGCTATTGAACGTGGGCAGAACCATGTAAATGCACTTCATCTACTCACATCTCTTCTGGTTCAAGAGGATTCTTTGGTAGTATCTATCCTCGATCGCCTCGAAGTCGACACTATGCTCCTTACTGACAACTTGATAGAGATGATAGAGTCACCAGAGAGTCGCAACACCATTTCGCCTTCATATCAGCTTTATCTGACTCCAGACCTTGCAAGCGCTATAGAGAACTCTAGTAAAGTTGCCACTGCACTCAAGGATGAGTTCGTTTCTACAGAGCATTTATTTGTGTCACTTCTAGAAACATCTGGCGAAGCAAAAGAATTACTTTCTCGATTTAAGATAGACAAGGATCAGGTCCTTGCTATACTTGAAATCTTTCGTAATGAAAACGTAACAGAGTCTAGTTCTGCCAAGAAGCCAAAACTCCTAACTAAGTTCACTCGCAACCTTACAGAGCTTGCACGCGCAGACAAACTCGACCCAGTCATCGGTCGCGACACTGAGATCATGCGTATGATGCAGATACTTTCTCGCCGTACCAAGAACAACCCGATACTTATCGGTGAGGCTGGCACAGGCAAGACAGCTGTAGCAGAGGCACTTGCTCAACGTATTGCCAAGAATGATGTGCCTGAGAGTCTACGCGATAAAGAGGTAGTGTCACTCGACCTCGGTCTACTACTCTCTGGTACAAAGTACCGTGGTGAATTCGAAGAGCGCCTCCGTGGCATCATGAAAGAGATAGAGAAGTCAGATGGTAAAACTATCCTCTTCATAGACGAGATACATACTATAGTTGGTGCCGGTTCTGCTGAAGGCTCTCTCGATGCTTCCAACATGTTGAAGCCCGCACTTGCACGCGGTGAACTCCGAGCAATCGGCGCAACTACACTCAAAGAATTCCAAAAGCATATTGAGAAGGACCCAGCCCTTGCTCGCCGTTTCCAGCCGATATTTATCGATGAACCAAGCCCTGAGGATGCTATTGCCATACTTCGTGGGCTCAAAGAGAAGTACGAACTCTTCCACGGAGTTCGTATAACTGATGATGCCATTATATCTGCAGTGAACCTTTCAACTCGCTACATTACAAATCGCTACCTTCCTGACAAAGCAGTTGACCTTATAGACGAGGCTTCTTCTGCTCTTCGTCTTGCGCTCGAGAACAAACCACAAGTACTGGAAGATGCACATAGGAAGATAATGCGCTTTGAGATAGAGAAAGAAGCACTCATGAAAGAGATCTCTATGGGTGGAGGCAAACAAGATGCCAATAAAGACACCAAAGCTCGTGTGCGTGATATAGATAAAGAGATAGGTAACTTGAAAGAAAAAACTCGCGAACTCGAACTCAAATGGAAGAACGAGAAGGAGACAGTAGTAGGTATCCGCGCAATAAAGAAAGAGCTTGAAGCACTTCGAATACTTGGCGAGAATGCAGAGATGCATGCAGACCTGACCCGTGCCGCAGAGATCCGCTATGGACAGATTCCAGAACTTCAAAATAAACTCGAGGTTAAACTCGCACGACTCAAGAAGCTCCAGAAGTCACGCCGAATACTCAAAGAAGAGATTACTACAGAAGACATCGCCGAAGTTGTGTCCCGTTGGACTGGTATTCCACTTGTGAAAATGCTCGAAGAAGAGAGGGAGAAATTGGTCCATATGGAGGACGAACTCCGCAAGCGAGTTGTCGGCCAAGACACTGCAATCACCAAGATTGCCGATGTCGTTCGCCGTTCACGTGCAGGTATTTCAGACCCGAACAAACCAATAGGTTCGTTCATGTTCCTAGGTCCTACAGGTGTTGGTAAAACAGAGCTTACCAAGACTCTCGCGCAGTTTATGTTCAACGACGACAAGGCACTCATACGCGTAGACATGAGTGAGTATATGGAGCGCCACAGCATATCCAAACTCATCGGTTCACCTCCAGGGTATGTAGGATATGATGAAGCAGGGAATTTGACCGAGGCCGTCCGCCACCGTCCATACTCAGTGATACTTTTTGACGAGATCGAGAAAGCCCACCCAGAAGTCTTCAATGTACTCCTTCAAGTCCTCGACGAAGGTCGCCTGACTGATGCCAAGGGTCGCATGGTAAACTTCAAGAACACGATCATAATACTTACTTCCAACATCGGTTCACACTTGATAGAGAAGATGGAAACACTTGGATTCTCGAATAATTCAAAGAAAGATGAATACAGTGCAACCAAAGACAAGGTTCTAGCAAGCCTCAAAGATCATTTCCGCCCAGAGTTTCTCAACCGACTTGATGACACAATTGTGTTCGATATCCTGTCTGAAGATGTTATACGCCACATTGTTGATCTAAAGATTCAAGTCATCCGTGAACGATTACTTGCCAAGGACATTGAGCTCGAGATATCTGCCGATGCACTTAATTATCTAGCCAAAGAAGGCTACAACCCACACTATGGCGCTCGACCACTTAGTCGGTTGATCCAGAACAAGATACTAAACCCTGTCGCCACATTTATCATAGGTAAAGGTGTGAAGAAAGGGGATGTAGTAAATGTCACTATCAAAGATGGAGAACTAGGAATCGAAATGAAGAAAAAGAAAATCAAATCAAACGTAAGAGTCGCAAAGCCAAGCCCATACAACACCAAGTAATTAAAAACCTCCCAGATGGGAGGTTTTTAATTTTGTGCGCCGGGTTGGAATTTCTCGCCCTACGGTCGCTGGTACTTTTTTGATTACAAAGCAATACAAAAAAGTCTTTCGAATCCAACACGCAAGTAAAGCAGTTTACTTGCTCCGGCACGAAAAAACGGCTGAAGCCGTTCTTTCTTTTGTGCGCCGGGTTGGATTCGAACCAACGAAGGCCGAAGCCGTCAGATTTACAGTCTGATGTATTAGACCACTCTACCACCGACGCATACAAAGGGGAGTATACACGCTTTTCTCTAATTTTTCAACAGAAAGAAAATATGATAAAATACATCTCATGTCACAACTTTACAGCAACTCTATTTTTTGGGTAGATACAGAAAAGATCAAACCCAACCCTTTTCAGCCACGTCGTGAGTTCGACGAAGCAAGGCTCTCTGACCTTGCTGACTCTATACGCCAGTACGGTGTGCTCCAGCCACTAGTGGTATCTCGCAGTGAGGTAACGAAAGAAGACGGTGGTATAGTAGTAGAGTATGAACTAATCGCAGGGGAGAGAAGACTTAGAGCTTCCAAGATTGCCGGGCTCCAACAAGTACCTGTGATCATCCGTGTTGGTGATGACAACCTGACCAAGCTTGAGCTTGCTATCATCGAGAACCTCCAGCGTGAAGATCTAAATGCTGTCGAGCGCGCTCGAGCGTTCTTCCGACTTGTAGAGGAATTTAAATTCACTCATGGGCAGATAGGTATCAAGGTCGGCAAGAGTCGCGAGCATGTCTCCAATACCTTGCGACTCCTCTCGCTTCCTCAAGAAATTCTTGATGGCCTTTCTGCTGGTAAGATAAGCGAAGGCCACACTCGGCCCATAATGATGCTTGCTGATAGACCCGAGGAACAAATGGTCCTATTCAAAGAGATAATGTTCAAGAAGATGACAGTTCGTGATGCTGAGAAGATAGCTCGCAAAATTGCTGTCGACCGTATTCGCAAGAAGGAGTACCTTCCCGATCCAGAGCTGGCAGATCTAGAAGACAAACTCCAAGAAACTCTCGGCACCCGTGTCCACATCGACCGCAAAGAAAACGGCGGGCAGATCACTATAGACTTCTTCTCAAACGAAGACCTTCGTTCAATACTAGACCTAATTAAATCAAACCAAGAAAAGAGCCCTACAGAGATGCTAGAGCGATTTGCTGCTACTCAAGTGGTAGAAGTTGCTCCAACTTCTGATGCGGAGGTAGGCCTTCTAGATGATCGTAGCAAAGACGAAGTGGCCAAAATAGACGAAGAGGAAGATCTCTATAACATAAAAAATTTCTCTCTTTAATCAGAGACTACATACAAAAATAGCCTTTGAAATGCACGAATAATTTTCTGGTGAAAATTTTCTCTTCTCGTCGTTCAAGAAAACAATAGTCGGTTTACCTTCTTTATTTTCTAAACTCCTGCGAAAGGCATTTCAAAGGCTATTTTTGTATTTCGCTGTGTCTTATTAGTTTTTCCCAAAAGATAAGAACTTTGAAAGCAGGCTATGTGACTTCAGATATGTGTTGATATGTTTGCGTGCCATACCGGTTTTCGTATGATCAAGCCATTTAGAAGATGGGTTGGCGTTCTTGTTTACTTGAACTTCTATGATGTCGTTAGTGTGGAGTTTAGTATGTAGGGCCACGTTCTTGCCGTTTACTTTCGCTCCCTGGGCATGGTTGCCTATGTCTGTGTGGATAGCGTATGCAAAGTCGATGACGCTTGCATCTTCAGGGAGGTCTATGATGTCACCCTTTGGAGTGAACACAAACACACGGTCCTTGAAGAAGTCCATCTTGATTGCCTTCAAATATTTCTCTGGGTTGGCGCGTTCTCCAGTTGTTTCGTTGAGGTTACGAAGTTCTTGTATCCAACCAAACTGGTCAGGGTCCATGCTCTTGTTCTCCTTATATGCGAAGTGCGCGGCCACTCCGTTCTCGGCTTCTTCATGCATCTCATATGTACGGATTTGTATTTCAACTATGCCTCCTGTTCCAGTAAATATTGTAGTGTGCAGGCTTCTATATCCGTTGAGCTTTGGTGTAGCTATATAGTCTTTGAATCTATTTGGGAGCGGGGTCCATGTGCCGTGGATAATACCGAGCACGTGGTAGCAGTCTGCTACAGAGTCCACCATTACACGTAGTGCCAGGATGTCGTAGATCTTACCTATATCCATGTCGTACTTCTTGAGCTTTTTATACAGAGAGTAAAGGTGCTTCTGCCTGTAGTCTACATGAGTGTTCTTTATAGCATCCTTTTTTAATTTTTCAGTTAGTTCATTCTTAACTTCGATAAGGTATTTCTCCTCCACGTCTTTTTTGGCAATTAGCATTTTGTGAACTTGCTCATACTCTTTTGGAAACGCAAATTTAAATGCTGCATCTTCCAGTCGGCCCTTGAGGCGACCCATAGACAGGCGGTTGGCGAGTGGGGCATATACCTCAAGTGTCTCAAGGGCGATGCGTTTCTGTTTGTCGAGTCGGACGTGTTCAAGGGTTTCTATGTTGTGGAGTCTGTCTGCAAGCTTGATGACGAGAACCCTGATGTCCTCTGTCATAGATACAAAAAACTTACGAAGATTCTCTACATTGCGCTCGATGCCTTTATACTTCACGGTGCCAAGCTTGGTGACGCCCTGTACTAGGGTCACTATCTCTTCACCGAATTCTTTTTTGAGTTCTTCCTCCTCTGTCTTTGTATCTTCGAGTACATCGTGCAGGAATCCTGCAGCGATAACCACAGGGCTCATGCCGAGGTCGGCAAGGTTCTTGGCAGTGAGGAATACATGGTTAAAGTAGGGTTCACCACTCTTACGTAGTTGTCCACCGTGTGCTTTTTGTGCAAACATAAAAGCCTTCTCAATAAGAGCTTTGCTTTTTGCGCCTGCGTTTGGGATAAATTTAAGTATTTCTTCAATCTTTGGGGCCATATTTTATCATTATACTGTATTGACATGTTTTAGTGAAATGGTAGGATGAAGGTCATTTTGTAACTTTTAAAAACCTTTTCTATGTTAAATAAACAACTAATTTTGATCGGCGAAGCAGAAAATTACTTTGATGAGTATTGCGAGCTTCTTATGAAGGGAGTATTTAAATTTCTCCTTATTAATGATAAGGATAGAGTCCCACAAATTCTGTTAATGATTAAAGGTAAACCATTTGATCTGCATGCTCAAGCTCTGCTACAGCATATGCAGGACAGTGGGCTTACGGATATAGAAGTTCATGGTGGTGGGGATCTACACTTCTTTGATAATGGTAGCATATCAGCTTCTGAGTTATCAGATGCTTTCAAGAGTGTGATACCAGAAGAACTTATAGAATGCTCGAGACAAATATGGCCATCAAAGAAAATGTATACCACAGACGTTGATTATCTATCTAATGCTGATTTTGGTAAGTATCATCGGCTATATAGCTTGGATGAAGTTATCGCTGAAGCTAAAAAAGTGGCATAAGGAAGATTTTGTATCATAAAAAAAGAAGCCTTGGAGGCTTCTTTTCTATTTCTTCTTATTTGATTTTATATTCTCACCAAGCTTGTGTGGGTTGTGCATCTTGCACATTTTGTTACTACATCGCTCAGGGATAGTTTTCGTACCCTCCATCATCAGTGACTGGCAGAGGTCGCAGATGTTGCCTGTAGGCTTGGCTTTGATGGCGTATTTGCAGTCGGGGTAGTTACTACATGAGTAGAATATACCAAACCTTCCACGGCGCTCCATCATCTTGCCTTTATTGCATGTTGGGCACTCTATCTCTGTCATCTTCTTTTTCTTTTCTTCTTCGTCTTCTTTGATGAATTTGCATTTTGGGTATCGTGAGCAGGAAATAAATGCTCCAAATTTTCCTTGGCGTATCACAAGTTTACCTCCACCGGACTTTCCTTTCTTTTCGCCGCAAAGCGGGCACATCTCACCAGTTTCTTTCGGCCCTTCAAGTTCGAGTCCTTCGATAGTGCGCGCTCCGTTGCAGTCAGGGAACAGTGAACATGAATAGAACTTGCCATTGCGAGCAAGCTTCACTATCATAGGAGCCTTACACTTCGGGCAGAGCATGTCCACTGGAGCTTCACCCATGTTGGTTGCTTTTGCGAGTTTGTCTTTCTCTTTTATGTCTTTTGTAAACGGACCATAGAAGTCTTTGAGAGTCTTTGTGTATTCTCGTTTACCTTCGGCGATATCGTCGAGCTTGTCTTCCATGTCTGCTGTAAATGTGTCACTGATATATTCACCAAAGTTAGTCTCAAGGAAGCTCGAAACTACATCACCAGTATCAGTAGGGAACAGTGTTCGCCCTTCTTTGTTTACATATCCACGCTCTTCTATTGTTCGCATGATAGACGCATATGTACTAGGCCTACCTATACCGCGAGCTTCGAGTTCTTTCACAAGGCCGGCTTCTGTGTAGCGGTTTGGTGGCTCTGTAAACTTTTCTGTGCTTCCAAGTTCAATGAGTTTGAGTTCTTCACCTATTATTACTTCTGGGAGTTCTACGTCTTCACCACGAGCATCCACATCGACTGACAGCCATCCAGGGAAAAGCACGCGTGAGCCGTTGGCAGTGAAGTCAGGGATGGATTTACTCTCTATATTGGCTGTGATTTTTGTCTTCAATAACTTTGCATCAGTCATCTGTGAGGACACCACTCGCTCCCAGATCAGCTGATAGAGTTTGTGTTGTTCATCGTTTGAGCCTTCGTTTAACTTCTCTATATGTGTTGGGCGGATAGCTTCGTGGGCTTCTTGAGCATTCTTGGACTTTGTTTTGTATGTGTGAGCTTCTGCGTATTCTTTACCATACTTCTTTTCCACTAGTGCCAGTATTTGTGCCTGCGCTTGAGCATTGAGGTTTGTGCTATCTGTACGCATATAAGTAATGTGGCCGGCTTCGTACAGCTTCTGGGCCACCTGCATAGTGCGCGATGGCGAGAACCCCAGTCTTGTACTTGCTACCTGTTGGAGTGTCGAGGTTGTAAAAGGTGCACGGGGTTGGCGTTTCTGTTCGCTAGTTTTCAAGTCAGTGACTTGCCACTTTTCATTCTTACCTTTCTTAAGTATTTCTTCGACAACTTTTTGATCGCGGGGTTCCTCAACTGCACTAAGCTCTAGTTGTACTTTCTTTTTAGTTTCAAAGAGTCCTTGGAGTGTCCAGTACTGTTCTGGTACGAACGCACGGATCTCTCGCTCACGTTCCATGATGATGCGTAGCGCAGGGGACTGCACACGGCCTGCAGAGAGACCATATCGCACCTTCTTCCAAATGATTCCCGAGAGGTCATACCCGACAAGTCTATCGAGCACTCTTCGTGCTTCTTGGGCTTTGCGTAAGTTGGTATCTATATCTCGCGGAGATTTTAGGGCTTCTTCAACTGCTTCTTTGGTGATCTCGTGGAAAGTAACTCTTTTTATAGGAGCTTTTACTTTCTTGTCTTCATTTAGTAGTGCTTCGATATGCCAAGCGATCGCTTCACCTTCGCGGTCCGGGTCTGTTGCGAGCATTATTTCTTTGGCTCCATGTGCAAGACCTCGTAGTTCTTCGACAACTTTGTCTTTACCCTTCGATATCTCATAATGAGGCACAAAACCTGCTTCTATGTCTATCGCTTTTTTGTTGGACTTTGGCAAATCACGCACGTGTCCGACAGATGCTCGCACAGTAAATGCACCACCGAGGTATTTCTCGATAGTCTTTGCTTTTGATGGCGATTCTACGATGAGTAGTTTCATAACTTCCTCTATTAGTACCATCTACTAATTTTTTTTGCAAATTATATCTTCTTTATCTCTCCAAGTTCTTCCTTTATCAACTCTTTTATTTCCATTATTGAAAGCAGTGCATTGGCTGTGGCGGTGTCCATACCAGACTCGCGTATAAGTTCATCACGTTCGCGCGGTTCACGCAGGAGTCCAATTATTTTCATCTCTTCTTTAGAACAGTCAACATACTTTTCTTTATCACTCTGGACTGGTTTTTCTATTTTGAATCCTAGTGCATCTAGGAGTTCTTCGCTCGACGTTATAGGAGTAGCACCTTGGCGGATCAGGTTGTTGGTGCCTTTGGAATTTGATGAGAATGCCGACCCTGGGACAGCAAGTACATCACGGTTATAATCAGTCGCCATACGTGCCGTGATAAGTGTACCTGACCTGTCCTCTGCTTCTATTATTAGGGTTGCTTTCGATATTCCGGCCATTAGCCTATTGCGCTGAGGGAATGAATATAGAGTCGCTTTGAAATCTGGAGGAAATTCAGATAAAAGGCATCCACCAGCATCTACTATTTCTTGTGCGAGTCTGATATTGCACTTGGGGTGGAGAGCAGAGTTGTCGAGCCCTGATCCTGGCATGCTCATGGTTATGAGCCCAGTATCGAGTGCTGTCCTATGGACAATGGTGTCTATACCCATGGCAAGACCTGAAACTATGACTATTGGTCTGCCTTTCAAACCCCTGATCAATTTTTCGCAGATATCACGACCATACGATGTAAATTTACGTGACCCTACAATAGCGAGATAGACATAATCCTCGGGTGGCATCTTGCCCCGCATATAAAGTACTTTGGGTGGCTGGGGAATCTCGAGTAATGGCTTTGGGAACTCTTCATTTTTTAATTTGACGACGTCCTCCATACGATTTGTTTATTGTATCATTTTTTTATATACTGGGGATATGCTAGACATCAAATTCATCCGCGAAAATAAGGACGTAGTAATGGCTGGAGCCAAGAAAAAGAATGTTGATATTGATATCAATGAACTTATTTCGCTTGACGATAAACGCCTAGAGATTCTTTCCCAAGTAGAAAGCCTAAGGGCCGAGCAGAATAAAGTAAGCCAAGAAATGGGTGGTAATATAGATTCAACCGTCCGTGCTCAAATGATTGAAGAAATGCGCGTGGTCAAGGATGAACTTAAGGATAAAGAGGAACAACTTAGAGAGCTAACAAAAAGCTGGCAGTTACTAATGATTCAAGTCCCAAATATTCCAGATATTACAGTCCCGGATGGTAAAAGTGACGAAGATAATGTTGAATTTAAAATTTGGGGTGAGAAACCTGAGTTTGATTTTCCCATAAAGAATCATGTCGAACTTTTAGAATCACATGACATGGCAGATTTTGAAAGAGGGGTAAAAGTTTCTGGTTTCCGTGGGTACTTTATGAAGAACGAAGGTGCCCAACTATTCTTTGCACTTTGGAATTATTTTTACAATTATTTCATTGAACAAGGATATACACCTATGATTGTACCGTCACTTGTTAGAAAGGAATCATTTTTTGGAACTGGATTTTTACCACAGAGTGAAGAGGATTTATATAAAGTAGGGGAAAATGAGTACCTTGCAGGTACAGCAGAGGTTGCAACTATGGGTTACCATATGGATGAGATACTAGATAAATCTTCATTACCAAAGAAATTTATCTCTTTTTCACCATGCTTTCGAGCAGAAGCTGGTAAACATGGAGCCGATGTAAAGGGTATAATTCGAGTTCATGAATTTTTCAAAATAGAACAGGTTTTATTATGTGAAGCATCTCATGAGGAGAGTGTTAAATTCCATGAAGAGATCACGGCTCATGTTGAACATCTAATGCAAGAACTTAAAGTTCCGTATAGAGTTGTTCTTAACTGTGGTGGCGATCTTGGGTTAGGTCAAGTAAAGAAGTATGATATCGAAGCATGGATGCCATCTGCCGGTAAGTATCGCGAAACACACTCATCATCTTATTTCCACGATTTCCAGACACGTCGTTTAAATATTCGCTATAAAGATACAGACGGTAAGATGAAATACGCTCACTCTCTGAACAACACAGCTTGTGCCACATCAAGACTCCCAGCAGCCATCCTAGAAAACTACCAGCAAGCAGATGGGTCTATCAAGATTCCAGAAGTCCTCCAAAAATATTTCGGTAAAGATACTATTTCATAGTTAAATATGAGAGACATTCTCACATCTCCTCGTATCGAAGACATGAAGCGTAAGCGTCGTAACAGACGCCGACGCATAGCAGTAATGCTCGCAATCTTGTTCATCTCTCTAGTTGGGGCACTAGCTTATTTCTCTTCGCATCATAATGTCACTATCAACCATATAAAAGTTGAAGGAACACAGATAATCAATGCCCCTGAAGTAGAGTCGTATGTTATGGACGGGCTCTCTGGTAGGTATATCTATTTATTTGCTCGGTCCAATTCTTTTATATACCCACATGACAAGATCTACAAAGGATTGATCGAATCATTTCCTCGCATAGAAACACTAGCTATCTCTCGAAACAAACTCAACACGCTTGAGATCAAAATATCTGAACGCTCAGGAGCATACTTGTATTGTGGTGCTGATGTTCCGAAAGTTAAGTCAGAAGTAGGGGAGAACTGTTACTTTATAAACAACGATGGGTATATCTTCGACAAAGCACCATACTTCTCTGGGAATGTGTATTTCAAGTACTATAGTACTCTACCACTAGATACGAGCCCCCTTACTCAATATGTTTTCCCAACGGACAGATTCCATCTACTTATGAGGTTTGTTGACGGTGTCACTTCTTTAGGCTTTGAACCTATATACTTCACTGTTGAATCCGATGGCACTCACTCGCTGTATCTAAACAATAAGTCAGGGTTAACAACACCTAAGGTAATATTCAAACTAGAGGATGATCTAACATCTATCTTCGACAACTTGTCTACTGCTATGGGTAAGTCTGAATTTGCACGAGAGATCAATTCCAAGTATGATACTCTTCTATATATAGACCTTAGGTTTGATAACAAGGTTCTATATAAGTTTCAATAATGTCTAATTTTTGGGAAAAACTACCTAAACCTTTTTTTGTTCTAGCGCCGATGGCTGACGTTACCGATGCTTCTTTTCGTCGTATTATATGTAAATACGGCAAGCCCGATGTTACATGGACTGAGTTCGTATCTGCCGATGGTTTGGCGAGTGAAGGACGCGAAGCTCTGCAAATAGACCTCATGTACACCGAAGCTGAGCGCCCTATAGTTGCTCAGTTGTTCTCTGCTCATCCAGAGAAAATGCGCCAAGCGAGTAAGCTATGTGCAGAACTCGGGTTTGATGGTATCGATATCAACATGGGTTGCCCTGACAAGTCGATAGAGAAGCAAGGCGCGGGTGCTGCGATGATCAAGACTCCTGATATTGCTGCGACAATTATACAAGCTGTAAAGGACGGTATCAAAGATGCGGGGCGTGATATTCCTGTATCGGTAAAGACTCGTGTTGGCTACAATAGTGTCCAGATTAGCGAGTGGATCCCTTTTCTCCTTTCCCAAGATATTGCTGTACTAACTGTTCACGCCCGTACTCGCAAAGAGATGTCAAAAGTCCCGGCCAGGTGGGAACATATCAAAGAAGTTGTTGCTATTCGTGACCGGATGAATCTATCAACAAAGATCATTGGTAATGGCGATGTACAAGACATAGCCCACGCACGTGCTCTTGCAGAGGAGACAGGCTGTGATGGAATCATGATTGGTCGTGCGATATTTGGTAATCCATGGTTGTTTGCAGATAAAGATAAGGCACCAAAGGCGATCATAAACAAAAAAACTTTTATATCTTCATTTACCAATCTTTTCAAGAGTAAGGCCAAGATCAGAGAAGAGGGGAAGTACTGGTTGAAAGCTGAAAGCACTATCCCTATCAAAGAGCGCTTGGGAGTACTTGTAGAGCACACTAAACTATTTGAAGAAATACTTGGTAAGTATAAAAACTTCGCAATAATGAAGAAGCACTACAAAGCGTATGTAAATGGCTTTGATGGCGCTAAAGAACTGAGAGTTAAGCTTATGGAAGCAGATGATTCAAAGCAGATTGAGTCCATAGTCAACGAGTTTTTTAATTAACTTATTTATTGGTATAATACCCCCATGTCTGATTCTAATATTGCACTGTATAGAAAATACCGCCCAGAGAATTTTAGTGAAGTCGTAGGTCAAGACCACATCGTAAAAGCGGTGGGGGGTGCTCTCGCGCAAGGTAAAGTTGCTCATGCATACCTACTCTGCGGACCACGAGGTACTGGCAAGACAACCATTGCCCGCATCATAGCCCGAGAACTTGGATCGTCAGCCAACGACATATACGAGCTAGATGCAGCTTCAAACCGTGGTATCGATGATGTTCGTGGCATCCGCGAGAGTGTTCACACCATGCCTTTTGATTCCAAATACAAGATCTATATCCTAGATGAAGTCCACATGTTTACCAAGGATGCTTGGAACGCACTTCTGAAAACCATCGAGGAGCCTCCATCACATGTCATATTCATACTTGCTACTACTGAGCTTGAGAAAGTCCCGGACACCATAGTCTCACGATGCCAGCTCTTTACACTAAAGAAACCAACCGACGCAGTGCTATCTGGTGTTGTGACTAATGTAGCCAAGAAGGAAGGATTCACTCTCGAAGAAGGCGGTGCAGAACTCATTGCACTACTTGCTGATGGGGCTTTTCGAGATGCACTAGGGACTCTGCAGAAAGTCATATCATTTACTAAAGGAAAGTCGGTCAGTGTTGCTGATATAGAAGAAGTTACGGGTGCACCTAATGAGAGTCTTGTAGATGCATATTTGGATGCCATTGCAAGCAACGACATCGAAGCTGGGTTTATAGCTATCGATCAAGCAAGCAAGCAGAACATAGAGATGAATGTGTACTTGAAAATGATACTCGCCAAGCTACGCTATGCATTGATGCTCCGCTATGCTCCCAATACCAAGAAGTCAATCGAAACGGTATTGTCCGAGCACGATATGGAGTATATAACAAAGCTTATAAGCACCAAACCCGAGCACATTTCTTCATCTTCACTATCTATTCTGCTTGATTCATATCAGTCACTTAGAACAGCTGTGATATCTACACTTCCACTAGAACTTGCATTGATAAAGATTCTCAACAAAGATGAATAAAAAAGTTTGGGATGTAATAATCATTGGCGGAGGAGCATCGGGAATGATGGTAGGTGCGGTTGCATCATCACTCTCTAAATCTGTTCTTATCTTAGACAAGAATAGGTCTCTAGGAGAGAAACTCAAGATAACAGGTGGAGGTCGGTGCAACATCACCAATGATGAGGATGACACTCGCATATTCCTAGCAAACTACGGCAAGGCAGAGCCATATCTATACTCTCCGTTCTCGATCTTCGACAAGAAGGATACTTTTAAATACTTCGAAGACAGGGGACTACCTCTAGTAGTCCAGGCACGTAAACGAGCATTCCCTCACACAGAGAAAGCTCTTGATGTGTACAAAGTCCTCCTGAAAGACCTAGAGAAAGGTAAAGTCGAAATAAGAACCAATTGCAGTGTAAAGAAGATCGTTCAAAAAGACGGCCAGGTTGTGAGTGTGGAGACCAACCAAGGTGAATTCACTGCTCGCTCATTTGTTCTTGCCACAGGTGGGATGTCTCACCCAGAGACTGGTTCAACAGGTGACGGATTTAAATTCCTCAAAGACCTAGGCCACAAAGTCAAAGACCCTACTCCATCTATAGTCCCACTCGAAGTTCCTGAGAAATGGGTACACGAGCTCGCTGGAGTGTCGTTGTCATTTATGAAGATCACATTTTTCCTTGAAGATAAGAAGCAGTTTTCCAAGACTGGTAAAGTCCTGTTTACTCACTTTGGACTCTCTGGCCCACTCATACTAAACAGCGCTACAAAAGTTAGCGACTTGTTGCAGGAAGGCAAGGTCACAGCACGGATAGATGCATATCCAGATACAAATCATGGGGCACTCGAAGAGAAAATTATAAAAATATTTGATGCCAACAAGAACAAAATGCTCCGCACTGTATGGAAAGAGATTGCTCCAGAAGGCACAGCCCGGGCACTCGAACATGTTTTTGACTTCGTAAACTTTGAAACGAAAGTTCACAGCGTAACCAAAGAAGAAAGGAAAAAGATTGTTCACGCACTCAAAGCTCTCCCGCTATCTATCACTAACCTCATGGGTTACGACCGAGCAGTTGTGGCTGACGGGGGAGTCATGCTCGATGAAGTCGACATGAAGACAATGCGTTCCAAACTATACAGCAACTTTTACATCACTGGCGACCTACTAAACATAAACCGCCCATCAGGCGGTTATGGACTTCAGATATGCTGGACCTCGGGTTATATCGCAGGGACCAATTGCTAACTAGTGGAGCCCTGCTTCTTTTTTGTAGATAGCTATTAGACTATACAGTAGACTGAGGACCAATGGACCTATGAGTATGCCCACAGGGCCCATGAGGGCTATCCCTCCTAGTATAGAGAACAATATAAACAGAGAAGGTATCTCTGTATTTTTAGATATTACGTATGGTGACAGAAGGTTGTCTACCATACCTACAAGTATCATTGACCATACAAGTAACCCTATAGCTTGGGTTTCCATACCATTTAAGAATAGGTATATCATTGCTGGTACAGACACAAGAGATGTACCTATTGTTGGAACAAAAGAAGCCATACCAGCTACAACTCCCCAGAGTGCTGGGTTAGGAACGTTAAAAACTGCAAACCCTATCCCCGTTAGGAGCCCTTGAACTATTGCGATAAAGAATGATCCTTTGAGTATTCTATTTATAGCCGCAGTAAGTTTTGAGAATATCTCTTCTATATTATCTCTAGAAATAGGGATAACATGCACGATGCTTTTCTTCCAGTGGTCTCCGTCCTTTAGTATATAGAATATACTAAGCACCATCAGTGTGAACATGATGATGGTATTGAAAGTTGAAGTAAAGAAGCTGGTTATGTTACTAGATACAAAACCCACCAATTCACTGATCTTCTGCTCTGTATCAAAAGTAAAGCCGTTTGGGAGTAGGTTGTTTATGTATGAGTTAGCTGATTGAATTGAAGCGTTGCCAAGCCCACCTCCTTGGGAGATTGATTCATACAAGCCTTGAGTCTCGTTGAATACTACTGTTCCAATAAAGAAGATCGGTACACACAAACAAAGCAAAAATAAAATCACTGTAAGCAGCGAAGCAATCCATGCTATCCCACGAGTTATATGCTTTTTAATCCAGAGGTACACAGGGTCGAGAACCACAGCAAAAGCTGCTGCAAGTATGATCATAGTCAAGAATGGGTAAAATATCGCTATGACCACAGCTATGACAGCAATCAGTAATCCAAATAAAAAGTATTTTTCAGTGATCGGTGTATTCATGTCTTTTTTTCATTAAATTAATAACTTATGCCGAGTATATCAAGTACTATTGGGGCCAAAGGATCGGCTGTGACTCCGTAGACCATTACTCCTCCTAGTAGACCTGTTAATGATATTGCTACTAGTCCGAGTATTGCCAAGATTAGTGTGACAGCTCTGTTTGTTAATACCTTTTGAACAAAACCAAGTAGCTTGGTCACATATGAACTACCAAACCTTGTCGTTATTTTAGGGTTGATGAAGTATAGAACTTCTCCAACTAGTAGTAATCCATAAAACCAAGTAGATGCTGATGCAAAAAGTGCATGCATTTCTACGAGATCATGATCAGGCCGGACCAAATGCTCTGCAACTTCTCCAGTGCTACTGGCCACCATCGCACTTAGAACACCAGTAATAAGTAAGACCCGCTCGAGATGCTTCCAGGCTACACTAGGGAGCCACTTATGCAGTGGAAGTATTTTTATCGCAGAGTATAGTAACAATAGAGCGATAGGGAAGTGAACAAACAGTGGATGTATGTTGTATGTCATATTATATATTTTACTAGAATAACAGCTTTTATACTAGGGGTGCTATACTATCTATAATGAAAGAAACTATCGCCATAATTGCAGCAGTACTTGCCATTGTCGGCAACATCCCTTATTTGAGGGATATTATCAAGAAAAGAGTAAAGCCACATCCATACACATGGCTTGTGTGGTCTATAGTATCCTGCATTATATTCTTTGGTCAGGTCGCCAAGGGTGCTGGGATCGGAGCTCTACCCACGCTTGCATCTGAGATTTTTACTATTATCATATTCTTCTTCTCGATTCGTTATGGTTTCAAGAATATAAAGAAAGTGGATACAATTTTCCTTGTGATAGCATTGCTGGGTATTATTCCTTGGATCCTCACGGATGACCCCACTATATCAGTCATAATAGCTGTAAGTATAGACTTGGTAGCCTTCATACCTACGCTCAGAAAGACATGGTCATACCCCAAGTCCGAGACACGCACACTGTATATGACCAATGTATTGCGACATATACTTATGCTGTTTTCTTTACAGGCGTACAATGTAGCCACAGTTCTGCATTCTATAGCTATGATAACTACTAACTCTATTATGACAGTCTTGATTCTAAGAAAGAGCAAGAAGATTGACATCAAATCCTAATTACAGAATAAAATGTTTTCTACAAATACAACAAAAGTAGAGAGGGTAACCCTCTCTACTTTTTTCTTTTACTTCTTTTCGAGCCTCTCTAGTTTCTTTGAGATTAGTATTAGTTCTTCTTTTATGTCACTTATTTCCAAGACTTCTTCTCCTATCTCGGCCTCAGTCTTTTGATTGAGCCTCTTTTCACCTCGGAGTCCGGATAGTATGAGCTCACTACCTATAAAGCTCGAAGTGAATGCTCCTGTTATATATAGGATCTTTGCACCAACCAGAAATGACAGCGGTCCGTCCCACCACGAAGCAAAGAGTAGTGTCGTGGATGAACTAGAGGAGAATAAAGTGATGGCATTGTGAAGGCTGTCGGCACTATGCCAGACTCCACGCCAGAACAGCACAATACCTATACCCACTATAAGGGCATATAGTTTAGGATGGTGACTCAGGTATGCTTGAGTTCTTAATTCTAATTTTCTGATTATTTTCATGGTTAAAACTGGGGGTATTATTTATTTAGACTCAACTTGTCTTCTCTGCTTTTGATACCCAAGAGAATCAATACAAGTGCATATACTATATGATCGTCCACAATAGGGTTGTTCTCAGGAGGAAGAACAGCAAGCCACATAAGTATCATCATAAGAGTTCCTGCTATAGCACCCCACTTTACATATCTATTTAAAAGCAAAGTAATTCCTACAAAAAACAAACCTATCATGAACATCCAGTCTACTACCTGTAGACCTGCGAGGCTTTTAAAGTATTCTGCAAAAGGACCCTTGGCAGCAAAAGACAGGAAACCAAAAGTAGGGGATCCTCCTGCTATCCAAGCTTTATCTGCAGTTGTTGCGAAACCTAAACCAAAAGTTTTATCAAAAAATGCCCATAGAAATATAAACGACATAACAAAACGTAGACCCAAGAATACTATTTTTTGTTTATTCATATGTTTTAATTATAACATATGAAGAACCCTATGTCAGTTTCAATATTCTATATTTTTAAAAGAGTAGAATCAAAATCCCAAGTAGTACCACAAAGCAAGCGAAGAACCCGAGAGTTTTGCCAAAGAATGCCATAGCTTCTTTCTTCTGACCATCCAAGTACAAACTAAGTGGCATAGATAGGAATAGGAACCCCATAACAGCAACAGACAATACAAAGAGGCCTAGCACTGCCATTGGCATAAGGATTGTTTCTTTGAGTTCAAGGTGTCCTGTAAAGTTTATAAGCGACACAACAAATACGATATAAACTACAGCTGAGAGTGAGTATATGATTGGCTTTTTCATAAAGATATTATAGCAGATTACTGAGTCTTTATGATTGCGTGGGATATGAATATGTAAATTGACAGTTTTAAAAAGTCAGGGTAGTATTTGTATAAGCAAACAAAATCATCGGTTCACCCTTTAAAATCTACTACTATGGCAATCATAGGAAAAATAAATGTACAAAATTATTACTTTACTCTGAAAGGAGTGACTGTAGGTAGTTGTGTATATATGTCACCAGAGTATGTAACTGCTACTAAAAAGGGCATATTTATACCTGCTGACTCAGCAGTAGCTTATGAGGAAGATTTGAAAAAAAAGGAGATGTACGGTCTCGTAAAAATCCGTAGAACTGGCTCAGGATTGACTGAGAAAGATTTTGAAGTTGATTTTTCTGGCTGTTTATATTACCCATTATTTTTTGAACCTAATTCTGTTCACAATAATCTTATTGGAGACAGTGATATGATTTTCTTTAAGTATTCTGGTAAACAGAAAAGGAAAATTTTCAAAACAGATGATAAAAAAGTTTACGTCAAATACTTAAGAAAGCAGATGCAGAATGCTGCTTCAAGGGAAGACCACTTCCAAGCCACGAGGATTCGTGACGAGATCAAAAAAATCTCCAAGAAGAAAAAACAAAAGTAACAATATAACAAATCCCACAAAATAAAGCTCTAACCAAGCTTTATTTTTTATTTTAACGTCTGGGACGAAGTTGGAGCGGTTTTAAACAATATAATTAGCTGAGATATACTTCACAGCATCTAATAGGGTAGGAGCCGTATAGGTTGCTTCTTTAACTTCAACTGGTTTATTCGCCGTCTTTACTAAGATAGTTTTCACCCCTGCATTAATACCGGCGAAAATATCTGATTCTCTGTCACCAATCATATATGATTTAGAAAGGTCAATATGAAATTCCTTAATAGCTTCAAGTATCATTGCTGGTTTTGGTTTACGACATTCACACTTATCGTCAGGAGAGTGGGGACATACATATGTCTTTAAGAATTTAACACCACTTGGTGCAAGCATTTCTATAACTTTGTTATTGATTCGATCGAAATCTTGGAGATTAATCCTGCCTTCTGCAACCCCCGCCTGGTTGGTGATTAAGATAATAGAAAAATTATTATCAGCTAGGTATTTCAGAGCTTCTATGATGTCAGGGAATAACTTTATTTTATCTTCTCTGTCGACTCTCTCATCTTCTGGATCAACAATGACTGTACCATCGCGATCCATGAATAGTATCTTGTTCATAGTAAAAGTGTAGCACAAAATACAGCTAATTTATTGGCTTTCCGTCTGGGACGAAGTTAGATCGATTCTACCAAATACCAGCTTCAATAAGATCAGGAATTAGTTCTTCTTGTGTATGAGTTATCATTGGAAATCTATTATCTTGATAGTCTTGCTTTGTGAACCATACGATACTTTCTATTTCTGCATCTGGTTTTAGTTCACCTTGTATTTTTATTATGTAAGCTCTCTCAATGGTTGTATTCCCAGGACGGTAGAAACTATCCATTACATACTCTTTAAAGAATTTTAATTCTAGGAGCTCAACACCGAGTTCTTCTTTAAGCTCTCTTTTTAGACATTCCTCATCAGTCTCACCCTCATCAATTTTTCCGCCTGGTGTCCAGAGTTCTTTGTGGCCCCTACCGATAAGCATGAGAAGTTTACCTTCGTTAATAAACATTCCAGCAATTCTCGTTTTTGTTTCCATATTTATATTCTAGCAAATTATTGGCTTTCCGTCTGGGACGAAGTTGGAACTTTTTATCTAATATGTTAACTTTAAGTTAACCAAAAATAAGTCCCATGAAATGGATAAATGCTATGCGTCCCTCATGCGGGATTTTAACAGCTCTTTTAGTAATTTCAGGATTTTTCTACGCTCATCTACGTATTGATTGGATTGTTGTTGTCACTGTTTTCTTCATTACCTCCATGGCAATGCTCATAAACGACTACTACGATAGAGATATTGATGTTGCAAAAGGAAGACTTTTAGCAAGCAGTCAGCCAGTCTGGTTCTTACGTTATGCTCTAACAATTATCGTGGCCAGCTTTGGTCTCTCAATTATTGTTTGGTTACGTAATCCATACTTCGGTATGCTCTGTATGGGAATGTGGTTTACTTCCATTGTTTACAATAAAGTACAGCGCAATCCTCTTGCGAAGAATATGATTGTTAGTATGAACGTAGGAGCTACAATTTTATTTCCTTCACTGATTGGTAACAATGTTTTTGAGTTATGTCTTTTGGCAACATGCATTACTTGTATTGTCAGTGTAAGAGAGTTTATGAAGGATGTGGAAGACATTGAAGTTGATCGTGGAAAGAAACGAACACTAGCGTTAGTCATGAATAGTAGATTGAAAAGGAACTCGGCAATTCTCTGGAAACACCTGATGAGTCTATTGCTCCTTGTACTAATAGTTCGGTGTTTAATTAAATACTAAAGGGCTGGAAAGAAAGCACTGCGCATTTCTGCCAGTCCTTTCTTTTTATTTTACGAGCTTGGGGACAGGGATTCGAACCCCAATTAACGGCTTCAAAGGCCGCTGTCCTACCATTAGACGATCCCCAAATACCTCTTTAAAATACACTAAAAATGCCAAAAACACAATGTTAAATTTTTGCTATAATATAAAGATGAGCCCAAACAACAACCAATTTGATACTGAGGATAATGATCCGAGTAATGATAACCAAGAGAAGAAAGATAAAGAAGAAGAGTTAGAGGAAGAGGACGACGATAGTAGCGACTAGATATAAAAGATATATCAAAACACCCCTGGCCGATTTATCGGCCAGGGGTGTTTATGTTTAGGTGCTTTCTACTCGAACACTGTGTCCATCTCACTCATAGATGTCTCGGTTTCGAAGTTCATCGAAGCTTCGATTTCTGCCTCAAGAGCACTGTTGTCCATGTTTGCGCCAGAGACTGTAGGTTCCTCTACAGGAGCTTCTGTTTTCTTGTTAGACATGACCATAACGATAAGAAGGATCACTATTATAGCTACGATAGCCATGATCCATTTTGACCCGTTTGATTTTGTTGTTGGTTCCATAATTTATTCTTGGTTATTATTATTCAGTCACACTAGTAGATGCACTAGTACTGGTCTCGACCTCTACTTTTACAGGTTCCTTTGGCATTAGAGGGAATATCTTCCTATATTCAGCACCTGCAGACTTGATACTGTCAGAAGCTGTCTTTACTAGGGAGCGAAGTGTTTCCTTGGATGTATCTGTCTCTGCTTGTTCACTAGATAGGGAACTTGTTGCTTCTACATCTAGCTTTGCTTTTGCAAGTGCTGTCTGTGCGACTGTGTACTGAGCACTAGCTTTGGATACATCCAAGCCTTTCTCTTTGAGTGATGCTAGCTTCTCTCCTATGCGAGCATCTGCTTTGGATAGCCTGTCGAGCTGGTTGTTTAGCATCTTCCACATATTAGCGAGGATGTTCTTGACCCTTTCCTTGGCTTTGTCTTCAAGTTTAATTTTTATTTCACCCTTACGTGTTTCTATTTTGGATTTGAGCTCAGCTTTACGAACTTCATACTTTTTCTTCATCTCTGCTTTCTGTTCGTCTGTTAGCTCAGGTCTGTTATCATCATCGGTACTACTTTTTAAATCCTTGCGCATACGACCCTCTTCTTTCATTCGTAGTCCACCTTTGTCATCATCCATGTCATCGGTACTGTCATCTTTCTTATCCATAAACTTCACTACACCTGGACGAGGCATATCTTTCCCGTCATCTGTACTTCGTAGCTTAGGGAACTTTGGATCTCGTGTTGGAGGCAATGGTCGAATGTCTGAATCTGTTTTGACATCTACGCTTCCATCTGAAGAACCTTTCTCTGCCTGCACGCTCAGCATAGGTGAGAACACTAAAGCTAGAGCTATTAGGATTGCTAATTTATTTTTTTGCATAATTATTTTAATTACTACTTATAATACTTAATTGTACCTTAATACAGGTTCAATACAAGCAGGGAATACACAGCAAGAGAGGTAGTTGACAAAATCATACAAAAGGAGTATAATGCTAATATTATGAAGAAAGGATATATAATTATTTCAATGTTTATAGCCTTACTGGGTATAGGGATTCTAACAACTCCCCAGACTACAGAGGCAGAATGGAGCTTATCAATAGGCATAGGTTTCGGAGGAGGTGGGTACTATGATGACTATGGATATGGTTACGACGATTATGGCTACGGCTATGATGACTATGGTTACAGTTATGACCAAGGCTATGGCGACTCATACTATGGTAGTAACGTACAAAACAATTATTATTATGGCGGTTATCCGTCGTATGGTTACAGTGATGTGATCTACCCAACATATGGGTACTATGATACATATGCCAACAACCCATACACTTATGGTGGATGGTACGGCAGTGGATACGGATACCCTCCGACTTGCTTCACATACTCTTGCTAAATGATTAAACAAAAACCCTCGACACTGGTCGAGGGTTTTTGCTATTCGTCTGCGTGTGGCTTCTCTAGAGTCAGTGTTTCGATGCTTATAGCATCACCGGTGATCCGCATGACGTCTTTGTCGATCTTCTTGAACTCGCCATTTGATTTATTGAAGTGGTTCACTGTCGTAGCAAGCGCGTTGCCAAGCTTTTGATGTGCTTCCTCATATGTGCGCAAATGTGTGCCGAGCTCACCAACCCGCTTTATGATGTCTTTGGCACTTTCCTCTATCTGGAGCGCTTTTAAACCTTGGAGTACAGTTTGTAAGTATGCAAGGAACGAAGTAGGGGACACAATGATGACTTTGTACTTGCCGGCTGCGCGCTGGATGAGGTTCTCTGTGTCTTCCTGTACTGCACCTATTTTGTTTATCAGCAGGTCATAGTAGATGGCTTCGTGGGGGATGAACATAAATGCGAAGTCCATGGTGCCTTCCTCGGGCTGTATATACTTTGAAGTTTCTACAATTCTGTTCTTCAAGTCATTTACGAATACTTTCTCAAGGCG
>CAZMZT010000008.1:8112-33062 GCA_964571085.1 uncultured Candidatus Saccharibacteria bacterium | reverse complement strand
ACATCGAACCTGATGACTTTTCCTTCTATGAGAAGATTGGCGTACCTGCGCCGACGTGGTGCGTGGAATGTCGTCAACAACGACGGTACGCTTGGCGTAATGAAAGAACCTTATACAGAAGGAACTGTGACATGTGTAATAAAAGTACTGTCACTATTTATTCTCCAAGTAAGCCATATAAAGTCTATTGTAACGAATGTTGGTGGAGTGATAAATGGGATCCGTCTTCGTATGGTAAATATTTTGATTTCAGCAGATCATTCTTTGATCAATTCTCAGAGTTACAACATGAATCTCCTAGAATGGCACTGCTCAATAAAAATAGTACCAACTCTGAGTATACAAATCATTCTGCCAATAACAAGGACGCCTATCTTTCTTTTTGTATTTTTGATAGTGAGAACATAATGTATAGTAACTGGGTTTTAGAAAATTCTCGAGACTGCATGGATTGTAGTTTTGTTAACGAGAAAGGGGAGAGACTATATCAAGTTATAGATTCTCGAAAGTCATATCAATGCCAGAATAGTATATTCTTGAAAGATTGCTCGAATTGCTATTATTGTTATGATTGCCGAGGTTGTAATAATTGTTTCCTATCTTCGAATCTTCGAAACAAAAGCTATGTATTTAAAAACCAACAACTCACTCGCGAGCAGTACTTTGAAGAACTAAAAAAGTATAATCTAGGTTCATTCGAACATAGAGAGTTGCTCAATAATGAGTTTAAGAATCTAAGAGAGCGGGAATCAATACATAGATATGTTATAAGTGAGAGGAACATCAACTCTACTGGCTCCATGCTTTTTGATTGCAATAATGTAGTTCAGTCTTTTGAGTTGGATGATGGTGAAAATTGTAAGTATTTATATGGAAGTCTACATATAAAGGATTCAATGGACATCTATCATGTGGGGTATAATGCCGAATTATGCTATGAATCCCAAGGTTGTGTTAGGGTTGCAAATTGCCAGTTTTGTCATCTTTGTTATGACAATGTAAACATTATGTACTGCGATACCTGTCAAAACAGTCAGAATCTTTTTGGTTGCGTGTCGATCAAAAAAGGGGAGTATATGATCCTTAATAAAAAGTATTCAAAAGATGAGTATCTTTTACTAAAAGAAAAAATCATTGAACATATGAAAAGCACAGGAGAATATGGAGAATTTTTCCCACCTTCTATCGCACCTGTTTACTACAACGAAACCCAAGGCAATCTTTATATGTCTATGTCTAAAGAAGACGCAATTAGTAGAGGGTGGAATTGGGAGGAAGGTTTACCAGGAACATTTGGTAAAGAAACCATCACTGCTTCAGATATACCAGATAACATTATAGATATATCTGATGATTATCTAAAAGAAATATTTTCCTGTATCTCATGTACAAAAAATTATAACCTAACTACAGATGAACTTTTGTTCTATAGAAAAGAAATAATACCTCTTCCAAGAAAATGCCCAAATTGTAGATATAAATCGAGAATAGATCTCAGGCCTGTGAGGAAGCTCTGGTATAGGTCATGTATGTGTGACATTAGTAATCATGGTCATGAAGGCAAATGTGCAAATGAATTCGAAACAAGCTATGCTCCAGATCGGCCAGAAAAAGTTTTTTGTGAAAGCTGTTACCAGAAAGAAGTATTGTAAATTATGGGAACTAGAAACTGCCAAAATTGTAAACAAGATTTCAATATAACACAAGACAATTTTTCTTTCTATGAGAAGATTGGCGTACCTGCACCGACATTTTGTCCGGAGTGCAGAATGGCTAGGAGATTAATCTGGAGAAACGAGAGGTCTTTAAGTAAACGCGAATGTGGACTCTGCAAAAAGTCTCTCATATCAATGTACTCCGATGGAGCAGTTCCCGTTTTTTGTACTGAATGCTGGAATGGGAATGATTGGGATCAATTTATTAATGCGCGGGATTACAACTTTGAAAAACCCTTCTTTGTGCAACTAAAGGAGTTGTTTCAAGTAAATCCACGTTTTTATGCTTATAAGTTTGGAACTTTTGTTAACTCTGAGTTTGTGAATTTTGCAAAAGACGACAAAAACGCTTATTTGTCCTATTCAGTTATTGATTCCGAGGATATATTGTATTCAACCCTTGTGGATATTTCAAAGAATTCGACGGACTGTTTAAATATTATGAAGGTAGATGGGTGTTTTGAAAATATAAATTGTGAAGGTAATTACAACACTCACTTTGCTGTAAAATCTCAGAGTTGTCTTGATTCTTACTTTCTTTATGATTGTGCAAATTGTAGTAATTGCTTCATGTCTTCAAATTTACGTAGTCAACAATACTACTTTAAAAATACGAAACTAAGTAAAGAAGAATATTTTGAAGAAATTAAGAAATTAAATTTGAATAAGTATTCAAATTTAATACCATTGAAATTGGAGTTCAATGATATGATCAAGAATTATTCAATCCATAAATATGCCTCCATATATGCATCTGAGAATGCAACAGGGGATTATCTCCACCATGTAAAAAATGTCGTAGAAAGTTTCGATACTCACGATGCAGAAAATATTTACTATTCTTGCAGAGTTCTGCACTGTAAAGACTGCATGGACAATTCTGGGTGTGGATACGGAGAATTGATTTATGAATCTATGGCTGGAACAATGAATTCATTTAAAGATTTTTTTTGCTACATTACCATTCAAGGATGTCGAGAATGTGAATATTCCTTGATTATGAAAAATTGTTCAAACTGTTTTGGATGCGTTGGACTTACTAATGCACAGTATTGTATTCTCAATAAACAATATTCAAAAGAAGATTACTTTAAAACAGTCGCTAAAATAAAAAATCACATGATGGAAATGCCTTATGTTGATGAACGAAGCAGGATATTTTCATACGGAGAATTTTTCCCATACGATATGAGCCCTTTTGGATATAATGAAACTAACGCTCATGACTATATGCCCGTTTCAAGAGAGGAAGCCATAGAGAAAGGGTATCCTTGGAAAGATTCAGATAAAAAAAGTTATAAAACTACCTTGTTGAGCGAAGATTTACCCGATGATATTTTTGAAGTACCGGAAGATATTGTCGATCAGATAATTTCTTGTCCTAATAATGGTGATCAGATAACTCAGTGCACGACTGCCTATAGAATTGTCCCAGCTGAATTGCAATTCTATAGACAGAAGAATTTCCCACTCCCAAGATACTGCCCAAATTGTCGTCACTATGAGCGACTCAAGTATCGAAACCCTATGAAACTCTACAAAAGGTCATGTACATGCACTCAAACCACCCATTTTCACTCTGGGAATGCTTGCTCAAATGAATTTGAGACGACTTATGCTCCAAATCGGCCGGAAAAGGTCTACTGTGAGCAGTGCTACCAGGCGGAAGTTTTGTAAAATTTCTTAATTTTTTCGAAGTTTTAAATTATAAAAATTTCCGGTGATTTTTAGCACAAAAAAGCCAAGTTTAGAACGGCTTTTTAGGCACTATGTAAAGCGAGGGTTGACGAATACCCAAGCAGTTTACATAGTGCTAATATTTCCCGTTATTCACTTGTTATGTGTCACAAATTGGAGGATAATGTATTCCCGGATACGAGAGCCTCCTAAAAACTATTATTAACGTGCTATAAAAAACCAAATAATCATGACGACTACCATCACAAAAAGAGACGGAACAAAGGCACCCTTCAATGCGGACCGAATTAACAAGTCAATCGAGCGTGCATGCCATGGCATGACCGACCCGATCAGTAAAGTAATTCAAATTGCGACAGAAACACGCCTAACTCTCTATGATGGTATAACTACAGAAGAGCTCGACCTCGCCACTATCAATGCGGCGCTACAGAACACTCAGTACGACCTCGAGTTTGATAAAATAGCTACACGACTACTACTAAAAGTTATATACAAGAAGGTGATGGGGGACTACGATCCCGACAATGAAGCTGCTGTTATCACCGCAGATGACTTTGCTAAACTCCATGCTGCTCACTTTAAAGAATATGTTAAGGATGCAGTGAACCGCAAGCTTCTAGATGAACGTATGCTCACTGCATTCGACCTTGATGTACTCGCAAATGCACTCACAGTTGAGAACGATGAGCTCTACAAATACTCTGGACTCTCTACAATGCTCAACCGTTACCTCATGAAAGATGAGAAGCAGTCACCACTCGAGACTCCACAATACTTCTGGATGCGTGTTGCGATGGGAATGTCACTCAACGAATCAAATGGAACTGAATGGGCAAAAAAGTTTTATGCCAAGATGTCTGCACTCGAGTACCTCTCTGCAGGATCTTCAAACATCGGCGCAGGAACTCCAAATCCAAAACTTTCAAACTGTTTCTTGATGGAGATTCACGACGACATGGAGCACATTGGTAAAACTGTTTCCGATGTACTCCTACTTTCCAAAGCAACAGGTGGTATCGGAATGTCAGTTACAAAACTTCGCGCAGAAGGTTCACTACTTAAATCCAACAACACAGTTTCATCTGGACCGATTCCATTCATGCACATCATAGACTCTGCAGTTCGCGCAGTTCAGCGTGGAGGTAAGAAAAAGGGTGCACTGTGTTTCTATATGGAGAACTGGCACCTCAACTTCCAAGACTTCCTCGACTTGAAGCAGAACAACGGAGATGACTATCGTCGCGCTCGTACAGCCAACACAGCTGTCTATATATCAGACGAGTTTATGAAGCGTGTGCTTGCAGGGGATGACTGGTATCTCTTTGACCCTAAAGAAGTAATAGACCTCAATGAGCTATACGGTAAGGAGTTCTCCAAACGCTATAACGAGTATGTAGATATGGCAAAAGCAGGCAAAATCAAGCTCTACAGCGTACTCCCAGCTCGCCAACAGTACAAGAACATCCTTGTGTCGCTCGAGACTACATCACACCCATGGCTGACTTGGAAAGACACTATCAACGTGAGAGCACTCAACAACAACACAGGTACTATACACTGTTCTAACCTCTGTACTGAAGTCACACTCCCAACTGATCGCGAAAATGTAGCAGTATGTAACCTTGTATCTATAAACATAGCTCGACATATCAAGAACGGTCAGATCGACTGGCACCGCCTCGAAGACAGTACACGCCTTGCTATCCGTCAGCTCGACAACCTTGTCGATATCAATGCACTTCCTATTCCTGAAGCACGTCGTGCAGACTCTGAGAACCGCGCAGTCGGACTTGGACTCATGGGGTTCTCTGATGCCATCGAACAACTTGGATACTCATATGAGGACAAAGAAGCATACGACTTCTCTGACCAAGTATTTGAATTTATCTCTTATATGGCTATAGACGAGAGTGCATCACTTGCGGAAGAGCGTGGTTCATATAAAAACTTCAAAGGTTCAGAGTGGTCCAAGGGTCATGTGCCAATAGACACTATGGACAAGCTAGCAGGAGAGCGTGATCGTGAACTTCTAACTAAGAAAGATTCTGTAAAAATACTACCAGCGCTTGATTGGGATCGGGTTCGAGGAAAGGTGAAGAAAGGAATGCGCAACGCTACACTACTTGCTATCGCGCCAAACGCCAACATCGGGCTAGTCGCAGGTACGTCACCAGGTATAGACCCACGATTCGCACAGATGTTCTCTCGTAACAAGATTTCTGGTAAGTACCTTGAGATAAATCCAAACCTAGTAGCAACTCTACAGAAAGAAGGATTGTGGGAGAATGTTCGTGAACAAATACTAGAACATCATGGAGACATCAGTGAGATAGCCGAGATATCAGACGAGATAAAGAGAATTTATAAGACATCCTTCTCTGTGTCGCCATATGCATACATAGAAGTAGCAGCAAGAGCACAGAAATGGGTAGACATGGGAATATCTCGCAATATGTACCTCGACATCCGCGACATCGATGAGATCATGAACATCTATACAAGTGCATGGGATAGGGGACTCAAAACTACTTACTACCTACACATGAAGCCACGACACACAGCTGAGCAGTCCACAACTCGTGTGAACAAGTCTGAAGCTATGGGTCGCCGAGGATTTGCAGCACTACGTGCAAAGCCAGCAGAGAGTAGTGTTGTTGCCCCAGCAGAAATACTTTCCAATATTGCTGTAGGTGACCTGAATCCACTACCAAAGGGTGAAACTATCGCAGACGTCGCCAAGTTACAAAATAAAGAAGCAGAAGAGGCCTCGCACATATGCCTCCCTGAAGACCCAAACGATAAGTTCTTGTGTGAAAGTTGTCAGTAATTATTAAAGTAATTAAAAAGCGAAACAAATTATTTTATGAAAAAATGTCTGGCCTGCCTGGAGCCTGAGTATGGACAGGAGATCCGAGGACTTTTTTCAGAATATAAGTTGTGAAGCGTAACTAATATATGATCCTAGGAAAAGCATCACCAGAAGATATGAATCTTCATCCAATGCGTTATAAATGGGCTTATGAACTTTATAACCAAGCTGTGCGTAACACATGGTTCCCTCACGAGATAGCGCTCGGCGAGGACCTAGTAGACTGGAAGGCAATGACTGAAGATGAACGCCACGCTGTGGAGTTCCTAATGGCATTCTTCAACCCAGCTGAACTGATAGTTAACCGATCTCTAGCACTTGGTGTGTATCCATACATCAAGTCACCAGAGTGCCATTTGTATCTAGCCAAGCAAATGTTTGAAGAGGCGAACCACTGTGTGTCTTTTGAGTACGTCCTTGAGACATTCCCACTTGATCGTGAGAGAGTATACAATGTTCACCTAGAACTTCCTTCTATGTTAAAAAAGGAGGACTTCATAAAGAAGTATCTTATACGCATGACTGAAGATAGTTTAGATATTGATACCGAAGAGGGCAAGAAAGACTTCGTCCGCAACCTCGTAGCTACAAACATTGTCATGGAGGGAATATGGTTCTATTCTGGATTCATGGTGGCTCTCTCATTCCGTCAGCGCAACCAGCTCCGCAACTTGGGCTCTATGATCAACTGGGTCATCCGCGATGAATCTCTACACTTGAAGTTCGGTATCAACTTGATACACACAATACTTGAAGAGAACCCAGAGATACTAACAGAATCATTTGCTAATGAAATCCGCGACATAGTTATAGAAGGTGTTAACCTTGAGGTTGATTACAACAAAGATTTGTTCCCGAAGGGAATACTTGGACTCAACGCTGACTATGTTAACCAGTACGTACAGTATGTGGCTGACCGCCGACTTGAAGAGCTAGGACTCCCAGTGCACTTCAATGTCACAAACCCTGCTAAATGGATGGCTACATCTACAGATGTGTATGAGCTTGTAAACTTCTTTGAGGCTCAAAACACAGCTTACGAGGTTGATGCCCATGGTCACAATAATGAAAAGAAGGATGACAAAAAAGGGGAAGAATAGTAGTATATAAGTATGAAATCAAAATTCGCAATATTTATAGTAATTATAGTGGTAATCGTTATTGGCATGGGTGTTTTTATGGATAAAGCTGCAGGCCCAGGCAAGTATGACGACTTTGCTAAAGCTCTGAAGTCAGGGGGTGCTGAGTTCTTTGGTGCATTCTGGTGCCCACATTGTCAGGCGCAGAAAGCCGAGTTTGGTACTGCTAAGAAGTATCTACCTTATATCGAATGCTCCAACCCTAACCAGAGTCAGACACAAATCTGTAAAGACAATAACATTGAAAGTTATCCAACATGGAGGTTTGCTAACGGTATAATGATCACATCATCAGGGGAGCCTACTGTATGTGCAGTAAAACCTGGCCTACCTGGCGAGCCTGCTGTGTGTGCTAATGCTTCATCTGCATATACTAAGACTTGGGTTTTCCCTGGGTATAAGTTTTCTGTAAAGAGCCCTACTGAACCAACCAAAGAGGCGGTAGCTGGCGGAGATGGAGTCTTTGCTTGGAAGTTCCCATCACAGGCCATTGCAACAGGCGAAGTACCTCTTCCATTTCTAGCTCAACAAATAGGCTTTACTCTCCCTGAATAATCTTATGTTAGAATACGTACCTATCATAAACAAACTTCTTGCTATAGGCATGATTGTTTTACAAGTAGCGTCACTCATCTTGCTAGTCAGTATTATTTTCAAAAGATCTACTAGCAACACTGTACTTATATTCTTTAAAAAGTACGGTGTTGCTTTTGCGTTTACTGTAGCACTAGGTTCACTCCTATTGTCATTGTTGTACTCTGAAGTCATAGGCTATGCTGCTTGTGAACTATGCATAATCCAACGATACTTTATCTATCCACAAGTACTCCTCCTGGGTATAGCACTATGGAAGTCAAAGAAGATGCTTATAAACCTCAGCGCTCTACTCGCATTTGTTGGTATGTTTGTGTCTATGTATCACGTATATGTTGAAAATGGTGGTTCATCTGACCTCGCATGTAGTACATATCAAGTAGGGGCAGTTACATGTGCAGCTCGATATGTATTCGAATTTGGCTACATAACTGTACCTGTTATGGCTCTAACAGCACAGATATTTATACTCCTCATAGCACTAAACTATCGTTATTTTTCAAAGAGAGAATCAATTATTTCTACTAATTAAATTTCAATTACATGCTCGTAGAAAAAATTACACAGGAACCTAAAAATATCGTTTTTATTTATACTACTTGTCAGAGTGCCGATGAGGCACGGTCTATAGGACTCGCTGCGATAGAGGAGAGGTTGGCTATATCTGCTGACTACTGGGTTATAGGCTCTATATACCCGTGGCGCGGGGTTATCCAAGACGTGGAACAATACATGCTCATGCTCACAACCCAAAAATCACTTAGTGAAAGACTTATAAAATATATAGAGGGGCTACATTCATACAGCACCCCTATGATCACAGGACTTGATACTGCACTTATAAACCCGAACTATACATTTTGGGTAGAAAACACTCTGAGTGCAAAAGATGCATATATATCTGAAGAAGAAAGGAGGCAAAGAGAAGAAGATGAGAGTTCCAACGGGTACCACTACGGGAAACTAAAGTAAATCTTAGAAAGATATAATACTTTAGCATACTTTTACTCCCCAGTACGTTATATCTACTACTTAAACATGATATACTATAACAGTATGCATGTTGATGAAAAGACAATAGTAGACCTCCTAAATAAGTCTGGACTTGTTAGCAAGACCGATGTCGCTATGGCGCAGAAGAAGTCAAAAGAGACCAACCAATCTCTAGGGGCTATTTTAGTGAGCGATGGAAAGCTTACAGAAAAAGATTGGAATAGTATGCAGGCAGTTTCTCTAGGCATTCCTTTTGTGAGTTTGAAAGGGGAACACATAGATCCAGATGTACTCATGCTCATACCAGAACCGATTGCTCGCAATAACAATATAATTGCTTACAAGAAGAGTCGTCTAGGTCTCGAGGTAGCCATGCTAGATGTAGACAACCTTTCAGTCATAGACTTCATAAAGAAGAAAGTGGGATTGCGAATACTACCTCGTATGACGAGCTCAGACTCCATCAAAGAAGCTCTGACCCAATACAAGAAAAGCCTCCAGGCTGACTTTGAGGATATTATCAAGAAAGAGTCGGCTTCTATTCGTACAGTAGGGGACGATGGGGCTGCTGAAGAGAAAACAGAAAAAGAGCTCAAAGAGCTCGCTGAAGATCTGCCAATAGTGAAAATTGTAGACACTCTTATATCTCATGCGATTCTACAAGATGCATCTGATGTCCACATAGAACCAGGAGAAGAGTCTCTAGTTGTGCGCTATCGTATCGACGGCATACTCCATGATGCTATGACACTTCCACGTGACACAGCTTCAGGTATTGTCGCTCGCATCAAAGTCCTTGCAAGTTTGAAGCTCGACGAGAAGCGCCTCCCTCAAGACGGACGTTTTAAAATAGCCAATGAGCAAGGAAGAGTGTCGTTCCGTGTATCTACACTCCCAACTTATTATGGAGAAAAGACTGTCATCCGTATATTGCGTGAGAACTCTAAAGGATTCTCTCTAGAAGGGCTAGGGTTCCATGGTGAAGCACTAGAACGTATACATGACGGTATGAAGCAAAGGAATGGAATGCTTCTGGCTGCCGGTCCGACAGGGTCAGGTAAGACCACTACACTCTACACAGTACTCGATATCCTCAATACTCCAGAAGTGAACATTTCAACAGTTGAAGACCCGATAGAGTATCAGATGCCACGTATAAACCAGACTCAGACCAAAGCCGAGATAGGCCTTACATTTGCCAACGGTCTACGTACACTACTGCGTCAGGATCCAGACATCATAATGGTGGGAGAGATTCGTGACGGAGAGACTGCTTCGCTTGCTGTGAATGCTGCTCTTACTGGCCACTTGGTGCTATCTACTATCCACACCAACTCTGCTGCTGGAGCTATACCACGTATGATCGATATGGGAGTGGAGCCTTTCCTTATCACTTCAACAGTAAAGACAGTCATCGCTCAGCGCCTCGTTCGCCTTCTTGCTCCAGGTAAAGAAAAGTATTTCCTAAGCGATGGTGAGAAAAAGGCGCTTGAGAAAGTTGTAGACTTAGACCGTGTACTAGGGTTTTTGAAATCAGAGAAGATAGTCGATGCAAGTGCAACTTGGGACAAAATACCATTCTATAAACCAATGACAAGTGAAGAATCAGAAAATGGCTTCAAAGGGCGTATCGGTATCCATGAAGTTTTGAAAGTAAGCCCAGCTATACGCGAGATGATACTTAAAGGTATAGCAACAGATGAAATAGAAAAGAAAGCCAAAGAAGAAGGCATGATGACAATGCTAGAGGACGGTATCTACCTAGCTGCCCAAGGCCTGACATCTACAGAAGAAGTGCTCCGTGTCGTGTCTGAATAATCAATGAAATTTAAGTATAAAGCACAATCTAAAGAAGGTAATATAGTAGAAGGCACAATGGATGCCGCAGATAACTTTGCTCTAGCTCGAGAACTAAGAGATCAAGGTAACATACCGATATCTATCAAAGAGTTTAAAGGTGAAGGAGGTAAAGGTTTCGGCAGCATACAACTTTTTAATAAGGTCTCTTTAGCTCAGAAAATAATGTTCACCAATAACTTGGGGGGTATGCTTTCTGCTGGACTTTCTCTTACTCGGGCACTTCAAGTTCTAGAAAAGCAGTCCACAAGCCCTGCACTCACCAAAGTTCTATCTAGCCTTACTGAAGATGTAAACAAAGGTAATACACTCTCAGATTCAATGAAGAAGTTTCCCAAAGTATTCTCGGGGATATTTACTTCTATGGTTCATTCAGGTGAAGAATCAGGAGGTCTACCTCAAGCTCTCGCTGAGGTGGGATTAAACCTAAAGAAGTCGTATGACTTGAACAAGAAGATCAAAGGAGCACTTACATATCCATCCATCATTGTTGCTGCGATTGTGATTATCGGAATACTGATGATGATATATGTTGTGCCAACACTGACAAAAACTTTTAAAGATCTGGGGGCAGATTTACCAGGCTCTACAAAGGCAGTCATTTGGATATCAGACACTATCAGTCAACACACACTACTTTTCCTACTTGCTATTCTAGTCGTAGTTGGTGCTGGAGTATCTTTTGCTAAACTTAAAGTTACCAAGAAGTACTTTGACTACATTATTATCCGCCTACCTGTTGTAGGAACTCTAGTCAAAGAAGTCAATGCTGCCCGTACTGCACGTACACTCTCGTCCCTACTTTCTTCTGGGGTTGATATGTCTAAAGCTCTAGCAAATACTGAAGAAGTCTTGCAGAATTTCTACTACAAAGAAATCATACACAACTCCATTGCCTCGGTAGAGAAAGGACTCACACTCTCAAGTTCCTTTAAAGACAACACTCACCTTTACCCAGTGATGGTTGGTGAGATGGTTGAGGTGGGCGAGGAGACTGGTAATTTGTCGAAGATGCTGCTCGACATTGCTACGTTCTACGAATCGGAAGTCGACAACAAGACTAAAGACCTGTCGACTATTATAGAGCCAGTGCTCATGGTTTTTATCGGCGGCGCTGTAGGATTCTTTGCGGTGTCTATGATATCACCTATGTATTCTGTTATGAGTAATATAAAATAGTATTTATGCAATATAAAAACAACAAAGGTTTTACTGCTCTAGAGTTACTTTTTGTGATAGCTATCATCGTCATACTTTCTGCAATGATCTTACCTAGTCTTTCTAACTTCAGAAAAGAGCAAGCCCTCAAGAATACTACAGCTGACATAATCTCACTTCTAAATAAGGCTAAATCAGACGCCGACTCACTTGCACTAGGTACAGATTATAGCGTTCACTTTGAAACAGATAGAGCAGTGTACTTCATAGGTACAGTTTTCGATGATGCAGCGGGAACTAACCAAGAAGTTAATTTGGACTCATCTGTTATTATTCCTGCTAGTGGAGGTATAAATCTAAATGGGGGAGGGAGTAATGTGGTGTTCACACGACTCACAGGTGACGATAGAGGATATGTCACAGGATATGGTACTATTATTATAAGGCTTGCATCAGATGCAACTCGCCAGAAAACAATAACCATTAACAAAACAGGTGCAGTCAGTGTAGATTAAATGAAAATCTTTTCTTATAAAAAATTTAAACACGGTTTCACCCTCATAGAGGTTCTTGTCGCTTGTACAATAATATCAACCTCTACTTTTGCACTCATGTCTGCGTCCACAAAAGGTATTCAGCTTTCAGCACAAGCACTAAGGCAAACCCAGGCTAACATGCTTTTAGAGGAGGGAGCTGAGGCTGTGAAGTCTATCCGCGATGCTAGCTGGACCAACATCTCAGGGCTTACACTAGATACAAATTACTACCTGACATTTAACACAGGTACAAATACATGGTCTCTAGGTACTACCCCTACTGCTACCATAGATTCTATTTTTACTAGAGCCGTAGTTGTGTCTGCTGTAAACAGAGATGCTAATGATGATATAGCCGTATCGGGCACTGTAGACACTAGAACTAAAAAGGTTACCGTTACTACTTCTTGGGCCCTAGCTGACGCTACAACATCTTCTAAAGCTTTAGCTTTTTATATGAGTGATATTTTTAATTAAATGAAAATCCACAAAAACAAAGGATATAGCCTTATCGAAATAGTAGTCTACTTGGCTATATTTTCTGCTTTATCTGTACTTGTTATCAACTCTTTTATAGTGATACTAGGTTCATTTAACACTACTCGTGCCAACCGGGACCTACTCCAATCAGGATCAAAGACAATGGAACGTCTATCAAGAGAGATTCGCCAAGCAGAGAGCGTAGACCTTGTAAACAGCACACTAGGATCAAGTCCTGGGGTACTACAACTAAACAGCAGGGATTCAGCAGGGACTCCGATGACGGTTAGGTTTGCCATCGCAAGTGGCAACTTGAATCTTTACGAAAATGGCACATTGGTAGACAATCTTGTTATGGAAAACATTTCTCCTGCCTCACTTATTTTTCGCAGGATAGCTACTGCGAATAGCGAAGCAGTAAAGATAGAACTAACCGTACAAGATACATCAAGCACAAGCACTAAAACTGAGAATTTCTATAATACAGTAATATTGCGAGGGACTTATTAAGAATATGATAAACAAAATTAAAACTTATCAGCAGAATAAAGGTGCTGCAATGATGATTGTGGTACTGTTCTTTATTTTTATAAGTCTGACTATATTGGCTGGTATTATAACTCCTGTTGTGAGAGAGTTTAAGATAGCAGGCACAAACTTTAATTCAAAGAAAGCATACTTCCTTGCCGAGTCTGGAAGTGAGGATGCTCTATATAGAATAAAGAATAGTAGACAAATATCCACGAGTGAGACTATAACAATAGATGGAGATAGTACAACAACAACTATCACTACTGTTGGCGGAAACCAAAAACAGATTGATTCTCTTGGCGATGCTGATAATAATCAGAGAAAGGTTTCTCTATCTCTTACAACTGCAGCTGGAGTTTCCTTTAATTATGGAGTGCTTGTTGGTCAGGGTGGAATAAACCTAAATGGTAGTGGAACTGTGAATGGTAATGTATATGCTAATGGTCCAATCACAGGTGATAGCTCTGCTGTCATTACCGGTACCGCTATCTCAGCCAATAGTCCTGCTATAACCACTGACCAAACAAACGGGACTGGTACTCCAACTAATGATGTTACTTTTGGGAATGCAAACGGTACGCAAGATATAGCACAGAGTTTCCAAGTTGCGACTGAGAGCCCATTAAACAAAATTCAATTTTACATAAAGAAGGTAAGCACTCCTAGTAATGCTACGGTTAGAATCGTAAACAATTCAAGTGGTAATCCTGGTACAACGGTACTTGCAACAGGCACACTCAATGCTTCAACAGTTACGACTTCTTATGGATGGGTGGATGTGTCCTTTACTACCAACCCCCTGCTTGATGTAGGAACTACATATTGGATTACTATAGACGGTGGTACTAACGCTACAAGGTACTATATACTCGGGGCAAATAATAGTGGGTATGCCAACGGCCTAGGGAAGATAGGACAGTATTCTGGGACTTGGAACAACACTACTCCATCAGGCCTTGATTATTATTTTGGACTTTATCTTGGAGGAGTGAATGGCCTAATTGCTGGATCATCAGGTAGTCAATGGAACCAACTTCACATAGGTACTGTGTCTGGTTCTGCTCAAGCAAACACTGTCAACTACACCAATGCAACTGGTACTATTTACTGCCAAAGTGGTACAGGTAACAACAAAGCATGTACAGCTCAAGCTGATCCTGTCTATCAAGCCTTCCCAGTTTCTGACGCAAACATAACTCAATGGCAGGCTGACGCCCTCGCAGGAGGTACACATACTGGTAACTATACTGTAGGTTGGGCTGGTGCGACACTTGGTCCTAAGAAGATAGTGGGGAATCTGACTGTGGGCGGAGGTGGAGTCCTTACAGTTACTGGTACTCTTTGGGTGACTGGAAATATTACTTTAAATGGCGGTGGACGTATACAACTAGCATCAAGTTATGGTACCAATGACGGAGTTATTGTGACTGATGGCACTGTAGCTATTTCAGGCGGTGGAAATGCAACTGGATCTGGAACTGCAGGTAGCTACCTAATGATCTTATCTACAAGTACATCTACAAGCGCTATATCTATCTCAGGTGGAGCAGGGGCAGTCATTGCTTATGCTCAGAATGGGACTATAGCTATATCAGGCGGAGCTTCTCTAAAGGAAGCAACAGGGTATAGAATAACCATCGATGGTGGTTCTAGTATCACGTATGAATCAGGACTCTCTAACAACAATTTCTCGAGTGGCCCATCAGGTACTTGGAGTGTGTCTACTTGGAAGGAATCCCAGTAATACCTAGTTCGTGGTATAATGGACCCATGGCTAAAAAGCTCATAATTGGCAACTGGAAAATGAATCCGCAATCTATAAAAGAAGCGGAAATTCTTTTTAAGAATATCAGCAAGACTATCAAAGGCATCAAGAACACAGAAGTTGTTGTATGTCCTCCATTTCCATTACTTTCAACAATAGCCAAGTTTAAAAATAAAAAGATTGCTTTGGGCGCTCAGAATGTTTTCTATGAACAGAAAGGTGCATACACTGGCGAAGTGTCACCAACTCTACTTCGTGACCTAGGGGTGACTTATGTTATCGTTGGACATTCAGAGAGGAGGTCTCTAGGAGACAGTGATGAAGTTATAAATAAGAAACTCGCAGGAGCTATAAAGGCAAGACTCACACCAGTACTATGTGTAGGGGAGTCAGTTCGTGAACACAACGGCTTTTACCTAGCTACAGTCAAAGACCAGATAACTCGTGGCCTTGCTGGGATTCCTAAAGCTCAAGTAAAACAAATCGTGATCGCATACGAACCTGTATGGGCACTCTCATCTACAGAGAACCGACATGATGCTACGCCACATGACTTTGAAGAGATGAAAATATTTATCCGTAAAATTTTGACTGACATGTCTGGCCCTAGTGTAGGCTCATCTGTAAGAGTTATCTATGGTGGTTCGGTAAACAAAGATAATGCAGAAGCATTCTTGTCTGTTGGCGCCGATGGACTATTGCCTGGTAAAGCAAGCCTAGATGCCAAGAACTTCTCTGCTATTGTGCAAATTGCAAGTAACATAAAATAATATGAAATCAATCAAAGAAATCGAAGGACTCTCAGGTAAGCGGGTACTTCTGCGTGTGGACTTCAACCTCACTATCAAAGATGGCAAGGTTGTAGATGACTTCCGTGTAAAGAAATCATTGCCCACTATCGAATACTTACACAAGAAGGGTGCAATAGTTATACTCATAAGCCACTTGGGGGATAAAGATGCTCTAAGTATGAAGCCAGTGGCCGATAAACTTAAGAAATATATACCAAAGTTACATTTTATTTCTACTCCAATCTTTTCAGATGAAACTGAGCAGAAGATCAAAGATGCCAAGAAGGGAGATATCATACTGCTCGAGAACCTCCGCAACGAAGTAGGGGAGAAGAAGAACAGCCCTTCGTTTGCGCGCGCGCTTTCTCGGTATGGTGAGGTATATGTCAACGATGCATTTGCTGTGTCCCACCGTCCACATGCATCTATCATAGGTGTTACCAAGTACCTTCCTGGGTATGCAGGGTTACAGATGCTAGATGAGATAAAGCACTTATCAAATTCTTTCAAGCCACAACACCCATTCCTTTTTATACTCGGTGGCGCCAAATTTGAAACCAAGATTCCACTGATCAAGAAGTTCCTTCGCGATGCAGACCAAGTGTTCATCGGAGGAGCGCTCGCCAACGATTTCTTTAAAGCCAAAGGTTATGAAGTTGGGCTTTCGCTTGTAGATAATAGTAGTTTCCAGATCACATCTCTCATGAAGCACAAAAACTTGGTCCTACCTCCAGATGTAAAAGTAATCAAAGGAAACAAAGCTAGATTTGTAAAACCAAGCTATGTAGAAAAGGATGAAAACATCGTTGACCTTGGTCCAATGAGTATCGAACTACTAAAGGGGATGATAGAGAAAGCAAAATTCATACTTTGGAATGGCCCTCTGAGTAAGGCTGGGGTATCTGATGATTCGACTGAATCAATACTTAAACTTATAGCCAAGTCAGGAGCAGAGAGTGTTGTTGGTGGAGGCGACACTGTTATATATGTTTCCAAACTAAAGCTTGAAAGCAAACTAGGCTTTGTCTCTACTGGGGGAGGAGCCACTCTCGACTTCCTTGCTAAAGGCACCCTTCCAGGTATTAAAGTTTTGAAGTAAAATCTAACTCAAACATACTTCTAAGTTCGGAGCAGAAACAGCTTTGTGTTACAATCATGAAATGCCAAACCATGCAGAACTTTTGGATTTACTACTAAAGAATCGTGGCATCACAGAGGGCAATCGCGATATGTTCCTGAATCCTTCATATAAAGATGGACTCCATGATCCTTACCTCCTCAAAGACATGGAGAAGTCCGTTGTACGTATTTTTGAAGCAATAGAGGCCAAAGAAAAAATTGTAATATATAGTGACTATGACTGCGACGGGATTCCTGCTGCAGTGATAATGCACGACTTTTTTACCAAGATTGGCTTTGAGAACTTTTCAATATATATACCAGATCGCCATGATGAAGGATACGGTCTCCATGCTGAAGCTATAACAGAGTTCATAAACTCTGAGGTTAAACTATTAATTACTTTTGACCTAGGCATCACTGCAGTCGATGAAGTAGCCAATGCACAAGCCGGTGGCATAGACGTAATCATTACTGACCACCACTTACCACAGGCAGTTGTTCCTCGTGCATTTGCAATCATTAACCCCAAGCAAGATGGATGTGAATACCCCGACAAGATGCTCTGTGGAGCAGGGATTGCTTTCAAACTCCTCTGTGCGCTTATACAGAAGTATGGAGAGTATTGGAAGATAAGCGATGGATGGGAGAAATGGTCCCTCGACATGGCAGGACTCGCCACACTTGCAGATCAGGTACCACTCCTAGGAGAGAATCGTGTGCTTGCATACTATGGACTCAAAGTCCTCCAGAAGTCCCGCCGGCCAGGACTCGTAGAGCTATTCCGTAAGGCAGGAGTGAAAATGGAGAACCTCAATGAGGAAGACATTACCTTTACACTTGCTCCACGCCTCAATGCTGCATCCCGTATGGGGAGCCCTATGCACGCGTTTGAAGTACTTGCGACGACTGATGTAGTGGAGGCTAAAACTATTGCAGACCACTTAGCCAAGATCAATGACGAACGCAAGCAAACAGTGGCTCATATAATGAAAGATGTGAAGAAGACTTTAAAAATGAGGGACGAGAAGTCTCTGATAGTTATAGGTAATCCAAGTTGGCGAGTGGGGATACTTGGACTTGTAGCATCAAAGATTACTGAAGAATACAAACGCCCAGCATTCGTGTGGGGCTCAGAAGGTAGTGATACTATTCGTGGATCATGTCGTGGGTGGGGAAGTGTGAACCTTGTAGAAATAATGACCAAGCTACCTGAGAATAGCCTAATGGCATTTGGTGGACACGCAGGGGCTGGGGGGTTCTCTGTGTCACACGAAGAAGTGCACTTTCTAGAGGAAAGGTTGCTCGCAGTGTTTGATGGTATAAAAGACGAAAAAGAAAGCCCTGTAGATGTACAGATTGATGCGAGTATTACGCTTGATGATGTTACAGCACAGAACTACACCGTTATAGAGAAGCTGGCTCCTTATGGAATGGCCAATCCAAAACCAGTATTTAAATTTGCAGACATAGCTATAAGCTCCATAAAAGAGTTTGGAAAAGAAAAAAATCATTTGGAGGTGTTGTTTACCAATAGTCGTGGTTGGCCCGTGAAAGCCATCGCATTCTTCAAGGATAGAGAGAGCTTTGGTAGGTCTCTTACAGCTGGGGAGCGCGTAGATCTAACTGCGACTTTCGAGAAAAGCACCTTCGGTGGACGCACAGAACTAAGATTACGAATTGTTGATATAATATAAATATGCAGAAAATTATAGAAATATATACAGACGGATCGTCGCTTGGGAATCCTGGGCCTGGGGGTTTTGGAGTGGTGATTACAGAAAATGACAAAGTTGTAAAAGAGCTCGGAGGATGCGAGAAGAATACTACCAACAACCGTATGGAACTCATGGGGGTTATTTCTGCTCTCAGATACATACTTGCAGATCATAAGAACGGTGAAGTTGTAATTCATGCAGACTCGACATATGTACTCGGTGGAGTTACCACATGGATACACAACTGGGAGAAGAACGGCTGGCGAACAGCAAACAAGAAAGAAGTCCTCAATCAGGATCTATGGAAGGAATTGATATCTCTTGTCCGATCATTCAAAGGCAAACTTTCTTGGCAGAAAGTAAAAGGCCATGCAGGTCATGTGCACAACGAGCGCGCAGATGAGCTGGCGACCCAATGTTCGTCGCTTCAAGAAAGTTATAATTTATAATGTTTCGGCAATACATGATTTTATTCGCGCTTTACCCCAAAGGGGCCCTACGCGACTCAAAAAATCATATATTGCCTACACTATGATTACTAAAAGAGAAACTTTTATAATAATAATTTTAATATTAATTGCACTTGTGCGGTTTTTATTTTTCTTACCAGAGCCACCGGACTATAGTAGTGTAGTAGGTGAGAAAGTGAGTGTTACAGGTGTTGTGATCAATGCACCCGATGTGCGATTGAGCAACCAACGGATTACTATCCGACCCGACAGACAAGAAACAAACATACTTGTGGTACTTCCTAAAGAATTCGACATAGAGTACGGTGACAAAATCATAGCCAAGGGAATACTTGAGACCCCTGAGAATTTCATGACATCAAGCGGTAGGGAATTCAACTATGAGCGATATCTGGCTAATCAAGATATCTATTACTTATTAGACAAAGCTGAGGCGGAAGTTGTCTCGGTAGGAAACGGGAGCTCCATAAAGAAATCCTTGTTCAAATTCCGTGAAGCTTTTATGAAAAACATAAGTAAAGTTGTAACCACACCACAAAGTGATTTGGCCAATGGACTTATACTTGGTGCACGTGGGGGATTTGATACTAAGACTCGGGATGAGTTTATAGCAACTGGTACTATCCACATCGTTGCGCTATCTGGCTACAATGTAACCATAGTTGCCGAAGGAGTCATGCGGGTGATCGGACTAGTGCTCGCAGGTGCAGCCTCTATCGCTATAGGAATGTTTGTAGTATTACTATTTGTCATTATGGCTGGTGCATCTGCTACAGCCGTTCGTGCGGGCATAATGGCCGTTATACTGCTCTTTGCTCGTATGACAGGACGTACATATGATGCTGGCCGTGGGCTAGTCATAGCCGGTCTCCTGATGATTACTTATGATCTTAGGGTGCTTACTGATATATCCTTCCAACTGTCATTTATAGCTACAGCGGGTGTGCTGTTCGTAACTCCAAAGGTCATAAAGTGGGTAAAGTTCCTACCCATGCGCTTCGGCTTCCGTGAGCTTGTAGCCACAACTATCGCAGCTACCATATCTGTCCTACCTCTTTTGCTACATGTTACCGGTGTTTTATCTATAGTATCTTTACCAGCAAACATACTCATACTTCCTCTCATACCCCTGACCATGTTCTTTAGTTTCCTTGTGGGAGTGTTTGGGTTTATTTCACCTATACTCTCAATACCCTTTGCCTATATTGCAGATTTATTACTTTCATACATACTTTCAATAATCCACTTCTTTGCCGAGCTTCCTTTTGCTAGTGTAACAATCAAATCGTTTCCGCTTTTGCTGACTTTGATACTGTATGTATTTTTGGTGAGATGGATATTTAAGAAGAGTGAGATGCCTTCTTGAAATTCTCTTCAATCACTTCCCAGTTTAGGTTTGCGAAGAATGCTTCCACATACTTTTTCTTCTCACTCGTTGGGTAGTCATACACATATGCGTGCTCCCACATATCGAGAGCCAGGATCATACTAGTTCCATTTAGTTGGCCAAGGTGCTGTTCGTCTACCCAGGAAGCAAGGAATCTGTCATCCTTCTTGTCATACCAAAGTACTGCCCAGCCGATTCCTCGAGTAAGCGCAAGTGAGGTAAACTCTTTTATAAATTTTTCGTATGTTCCAAATAGGTCCAATAATTTCAACCCAAATTCGCTTGCAGGGTTAAACTTTTTTGGTCCACCTAAAAGAGAAGCAAAGTATACTTCATGATTGCGCATACCGTTATACTCAAAGCTAAATCGTCGAAATAATTCGCCTACTATATAAGGGTCTTTCTCACTATCTAAAACCCCCATCTTTTCTATGATGCCGTTTACGTTTTTCACATAACCAGAGTAGAGTTTCAGGTGCTCTTCGATGTTTTTTCCAGATATTCCTTTTAGTTCACCTATATTGAATTTTGTTTCTTCGAATTTTTTCATATACTAGTATTATATCATGAAACGATTTAGGCAATATTTACCCCTCATACTAGTCGTCACACTCTTTCTTGTAGCGTTTTTTATTTGGCAAAATGTAAATCGAGGGAGGGCCAACAACATCATGAAGGTTGCATTTCTCGATATCGGCCAAGGCGATGCCATCTATGTAGAAGCTCCAAATGGCAAACAGATGCTGATAGACGCTGGTCCGGGGCCTATAGTTTTACCACAGCTTGCCAAGGTCATGCCTTTTGGTGACAGATCGCTCGACATGCTGATAGTTACTAACCCTGACATGGACCATATGGGGGGATTTGTGGATGTACTCGAGAATTATACAGCAGGCCAGATACTCGAGCCCGGCACACCAAAAGACACTTTGATTTATAAAAAGCTCCAACAATCGATAATAGACCATAATGTAACGAAAGTAATCGCTCGTCGAGGGATGCATATAGTTCTCGATAAGGAGAAGAATGTTTACTTTGATATTTTATTCCCTGACCGCGATGTGAGCACTTGGTCACCTAACGATGGTTCGATAGTTGGCAAGCTCGTCTACGGTGAGCAATCATTCATGCTGATGGGGGATGCAAGTAAATTCACAGAACTACTGGTAAAGCAAAATGAAGACCCGCTGATGCTTCAATCAGATGTGCTCAAAGTTGGCCATCATGGCTCACGAACCTCTACAAGCGAGCTTTGGCTTGAAGTTATTAACCCTGACCTCGCGGTCATTTCTGCTGGACGTTCCAATAGGTACAATCACCCTCATCAAGATATCCTAAATAGATTAAAATCCTTCAATATTCCATACATTGGAACTTTCCAGAATGGGACCATTCTTATGAAAACAGATGGAGTGAGTCTGACATACTAAAAATAAATCCTCACAATTGTGAGGATTTATTTTATGATTCCAGCTTTCTTGAGGACTTTATAAGCACCGTGCTTGTTGATAGTCTTTATTGCCTGGGTAGATATTGTAAGAGGGAAGTACTTTTTTAGCTCAGGGACGTACACACGTTTCTTCTGGAGGTTTGTGTATTTGCGAACCATACCTGTAGGGTTAAACTTGGTAGCACGAACAACGTTGGAGTAGCCTCCAGCCATCTTTGAGCCCTTTTTAGTTATCGCACAAACTTTTGCCATATGTGACACCCATGCTATCATATAGACCATACATATGCAAGCGATCGACGGAATATTCTATGTAGCTATACTTATTATGTCTATAGTAGTCCATGAGTTTGCTCATGGATACATGGCGTATCTTCTGGGTGATAATACCGCCCGCCTTAGTGGCCGTCTGACTCTCAATCCCATCAAACACCTAGACTTGTTCGGCTCTGTTTTGTTGCCACTTTTCCTTATCATTACCAAAGTTGGCTTTGTTATAGGCTGGGCCAAGCCAGTACCTTTCAACCCTGACAATCTACGTAATGGACGTAGGGGAGTACTGATGGTCGCACTCTCTGGTATCGTTGCCAATATTGTCATTGCGGTGTTGTTTGGATTATTGATTCGATTTGCTCCAATTCTTGGCCTGCCAGCGTACAACCCTGATCCGTTGCTCACACATCCGTTCTACGCGATTACCTCCATAATTGTTTTCATGAACCTAGTGCTTGCGCTCTTCAACCTTATTCCTATCCCACCTCTTGATGGATCTAAGATCCTGTTCTCGCTCATACCACCACAGTATAGATTCATAGAGGACTTTCTAAACCAGTGGGGTGTGTTTATCCTTATATTCTTCATCATTTTCATCTGGGGAGCTATTACGCCTATTATATCCATAGCATTTTCTGTACTCACAGGCATTTAGCTCTACAGGGCTTGCCTTTTTTACTGCCTTATAGTAAAGTACTCTCACTAGTCCAATTGCGACTTTTTTTAATTCATGCCCACAATCAACCAATTGGTTCGCAAGAGCCGTAAAATAGTAAAGAGAAAATCAAAGTCCGTAGCTCTTGCTCGCGGTTTTAACTCTATAAAGAACAAGCCTATATACTACCCTGCGCCTTTCAAGCGTGGTGTTTGTACAAAGGTATCTACAACAACTCCAAAGAAGCCTAACTCTGCGCTCCGTAAGATCGCTCGTGTCCGCCTTACAAACGGCATGGAAGTTACTGCATACATCCCAGGTGAAGGCCACACACTCCAAGAACACTCAGTGGTTATGATCCGTGGTGGACGCGTAAAGGACTTGATCGGAGTACGTTACCACATCGTTCGTGGACGTCTCGATGCTACAGGTGTAGACAAGCGTCGCCAGTCACGAAGTCTATATGGTGCTAAAACTCCAAAGGAAGCAGTAAAGAAATAATTTAAAACAATATGCGAAGAAAGATAAAAAACAGAAATATAGTAGATGCTGACATTGTGTACAATTCGCAAAAGCTTGCGAAGTTCATAAACAACATCATGGTCCACGGCAAGAAGGAGACTGCTCGCAAAGCTGTCTATATGGCTTTTGATGTTATCAAAGAAAAGACAGGTAACCCAAACCCACTCGAAGTTTTCGACACTGCTATCAAGAACGCTGGTCCACTCGTAGAAGTCCGCTCTCGCCGTATCGGTGGTGCAAACTACCAGGTTCCTCGCGAAGTCCGTCCAGAGCGACGCCAAGCCCTAGCAATGCGATGGATCATCCTCGCTGCTCGTGGTAAGAAGGGAGCTCCTATCCATCAGAAACTCGCTGAGGAACTAATACTCGCTTCTAAGAATGAAGGTATCGCAGTAAAGAAGCGTGATGATACTCACAAGATGGCTGACGCCAACAAAGCATTCGCTCACTTCGCTTGGTAATCCTAAATTTAACCTACTCACAAAACTCACCCCTTCGGGTGAGTTTTGACATTTAGGTCTAAATATGGTATCATTTACTTAAGTAAGGTAAGGTGATTTTTGGGCGTATTTGTGCTTAAAAATTATCTTATCTATTCATCTTTTAAAAAAATATGACATGCAAAACATTCAATTTTCTTCCCCAAAACAACAGAGACAAGCCCTTGATTTTTCTTTAAGAGGGAGGATTTTCGGGCATATTACTAATACTGTTCTCTGTGTAGCTATTATGATTTTTCTTCATCAGAATACTCCGCATTTAAATGATGGGTATTCGTATGTAAATGGCGAATCTATTCCAGAATATCATTGGATAAGTTTGACGCTTTTCATCGCAGGAGGAGTGATTTTAGGAATCGCTATTGCATCCCGCAATTTCTATTTTCTGAAACTCTCTTTCTTTACTAACCAACTTACTGAAAAAGACATCAGAGCCTGGATTAATTTCAGGAATAAGCATATCCAGGAAAACATAAAGCAGGTTGATGCCGAGATAGCAGATGCTGAAGATGACCTGCTGAAGCTGAAAGATCGTCGGGATACACTTACCCAAAAGGTAAATGAGGGTGAAAAGATATTAGAAAGCTTATCATCCAGATCTCCGGTGCTTCTTCAAAAAGTCTAATTCATGAGAAAGAGTTTCATACAGAAGGCTGTAATTAAGTTTACGGCCTTTTTATTTGCATATTTGAGCTATATATTGTATATTCTAGGGACATAGACACTC
>CAZMZT010000008.1:2387-8012 GCA_964571085.1 uncultured Candidatus Saccharibacteria bacterium | reverse complement strand
CTTTTTATTTGCATATTTGAGCTATATATTGTATATTCTAGGGACATAGACACTCGTGTCTTTTTATTTTTATCAGGTTAAAACATACATATGGAAAGAGATTATCCCCTAGAGAAAGTTCGAAATATTGGAATTATTGCCCACATCGATGCCGGCAAGACTACTACCACAGAGCGTGTGCTCTTCTACACTGGTGTGTCACACAAGATCGGTGAAGTTCACGATGGTGAGACTACAACAGACTGGATGGAGCAAGAGCGCGAGCGTGGTATCACGATCACATCAGCGGCTGTTACTTGTTTCTGGACTCCTACATATGCACTTACTGATAAATCCAAGAAGCATCGTTTCAACATCATCGATACTCCTGGTCACATCGACTTTACTGTAGAGGTAAAGCGCTCACTTCGCGTACTCGACGGTGCCGTAGTTGTGTTTGATGGAGTTGCTGGAGTAGAGCCACAGTCCGAGACAAACTGGCGCTATGCTGATGAAGCAAGTGTTCCTCGTATTTGTTTCGTAAACAAACTCGACCGTACAGGTGCATCTTTCGAGCACTCATACAAAACTATCCACGAGCGACTTACCAAGAAGGCAATCCGCATGCAGATTCCAATAGGGCTCGAAGATAACCACGAAGGAGTCATCGACCTTTTGAAAATGAAGGCATTCTACTTCGAAGGCGAGATGGGTAACAAAGTTATCGAGAAGGACATCCCAGAGAACCTAAAGGATGATGCTGAAAAGTACCATGCAGAACTTATCGAAAAGATCGTTGAACAAGACGACACGGTTATGAATGAATACTTCGAAGGTAAAGTTCCAGACTACGATACACTCAAGAAGCTTATGCGTAAGGGTGTTATCGCCAACGAAATCTTCCCAGTATTTGCAGGTAGTGCTCTCAAGAACAAAGGTGTCCAGCTCGTCCTCGACGCGGTTGTCGACTACCTTCCTTCACCTCTAGACATTCCTCCAATCCCAGGTGTAGATGCAAACACAGATGAGCCAGTAGTTCGCAAAGCTTCAGATTCTGAGCCTTTTGCAGCTCTTGCTTTTAAGGTAGCTACTGACCCATTCGTAGGTCAGCTCATATTCTTCCGAGTATACTCAGGTTCTGTTACTGCAGGATCATATGTATACAACCCTCGTACTCGAAACAAAGAACGTATCGGACGAATACTCCGTATGCATGCCAACGATCGTGAAGAAGTAAAGAAAGTCTTCGCTGGAGAAATTGCTGCCGCTGTCGGACTCAAAGACACTATCACTTCAGATACACTTTGTGATGAAGAGCACCCAGTAGAGCTAAACCGTATCGTATTCCCAGAGCCAGTTATATCTCTACGTGTTGAACCAAAAACAAAAGCTGACCAAGAGAAAATGGGCATGGCACTCAACCGTCTCGCACAAGAAGATCCAACATTCAAAGTATCTACAGATGCTGAAACTAACGAAACAATTATCGCAGGAATGGGAGAACTTCACCTTGAAATCATCGTTGATCGTATGAAGCGTGAATTCGCAGTGGAGACCAACGTCGGTAAACCTCAGGTTGCATACCGCGAGACAATCACAGGCGAAGCTCAAGTAGAAGGCAAGTACATCAAGCAGTCAGGAGGCCGTGGTAACTATGGTCACGTCAAGATCAAGATCAAGCCTATGGATCAGTCAGTAGATGTTGCAGACCTTCCAAAGAACATAAAGCGTGAGAAAGGATTTGAATTCATCAACACAATCAAAGGAGGTGCTATTCCTCAGGAATACATCCCAGCATGTGAAAAGGGCTTCAAAGAAGGCCTTGACCGCGGAGTGCTTGCAGGATTCAAGCTCGAGAACGTATCTGTCGATCTATACGACGGTTCTTACCACGATGTGGACTCAAACGAAATGGCATTCAAAATCGCAGCTTCAATGGCTATACAGGACGCATGTAAAATGGCAAAGCCAGTGATCCTCGAACCAATGATGAGTGTAGAAGTGGTTACTCCAGATAAATTCATGGGTGACGTCACAGGCTCACTATCATCCAAGCGCGGACTTATCGAGGGAATGGAAGCTCGTGGTATGAACCAAGCTGTTAAAGCTGTTGTTCCTCTGTCTGAAATGTTCGGTTACATGACCACACTTCGTTCTATGACAGAAGGCCGTGCAGGCTTCACAATGGAATTCCTCCGCTACGACATAGTTCCACAAAACGTGGCTACAACTATTATAGAGTCTCGAAAGTAATCACTTTCAAATCTTTTAGGAAATGTTATACTAATGATATATTAGTTAACTTTTCCTATTATGCAAGATCAAAAAAGTCATAAAAGCGTCCTATTTTCTTTCGTTGTTATCATCGTAGTTGTTTTGCTCGTCATATACTTGCTCATGCGTAGCACAGAAAACAAAGTAGACCCTCTCGACGGTATAGGAGAGAGTTCAAGTCAGCAAGTTGAAGCAAACCCAGGAGATACAAAACAAACATTAAAAGAAGAATCAAATAATACAAAACCTATGGAATCAAACAAAAAACTATTACAAAACTTCACACCAGTCACAGGTGTTGCAACCCTAGAGAAGAAAGACTTAAAGGTAGGGGACGGCAAAGAAGTTCCTGCAGGTGCTACAGTAAGTGTTCACTACACTGGTGCTGTTGCAGCAACTGGAGAAATCTTCCAGTCATCCAAGGATTTCGGCACAGACCCTATTACATTTCCACTATCTCAAGTAATAAAAGGTTGGACTGACGGAATCCCAGGTATGAAAGTCGGAGGTACACGTCGTCTAGTTATACCAGCAGCACAGGCTTATGGCGCTAACCCACCAGGTGGCTCAGGCATACCAGCCAATGCAGACTTAGTATTTGATGTAGAGCTTATAGCTGTTAAATAAATTTATAATGGAAAAATACAAAAACAAAATACTGTGGGTTAAAAACCTTTTCAAGAAAAAGCGTGCATGGGCAATACTTATAATTGCTATTATTTTCCTTGTATTCCTTTTTAAGCCTTCAGCTCCATCTGAGAGCGTTGTCCTTGATACTGTTAAATACATAGACCTCAAGCAGACAGTACTAGCTACTGGTCAAGTCACATCTAGCACAGATCTAAGCTTGTCTTTCAATACTAGTGGGACTGTTAAGTCGCTTCGAGTTAAAGTTGGCGACGTAGTAAAGAAAGGCGACATACTAGCAACCATTGATCAAGGTTCTGTACTCGGATCTCTGACTTCAGCCCGTGGAGCACTTGCAGCAGCAGAAGCTAGACTAAAGCGAACTCTTGAGAATGAGGAAGTTACTCTAGCTCAAATAAACTTAGAACAGACCAAGATAATCCAAGATACTTTAATAAAAAGTGCCTATACTAATTTGCTAAATTCTACCCCTGAAGCTCTACTTGAGGATGGTGATGGTAATTATGAACTACCTACTATAACTGGTAGTTATGGATTAAACAAAGAGGGGGTTATTGTTTTAGATACTTACGTTAGTGATGGGGGATACAGTTTCAGTGCCTCTGGTCTTGCTTCTGGTAGTGGTTCAGTAAATACTCTTACTCCGCAACCAATAGGTAATTCAGGTTTGTATGTTACATTTCCATCAGATATCGATGTAGATTTGGACTGGATAATTACAATTCCAAACAAAAAAGCTCCTGACTATATTGCTAATTTAAATTCTTACAACGAGACCGTTAACCAAGCAAGATCAGAAATAGAAAAAAGAACCACTGAACTTTCTCTAAAGAAAGCACGATCAACAGGCTCTGATATAGATTTAGCAAGAGCAGATGTAGTTTCCGCTCAAGGCCAACTTCAGTCAGCTCAAGCAAAGTACGAGGACACCCTTTTGCGTGCACCAGCTGACGGCACAATAACCAGCATAGATATCAAACTCGGGGAGTTGTCTGAGTCACAAAAGCCGGTTATAACACTCCAAGATGTAACGAACTTGTATATAGAAGCAAAAATAAATGAATCAAATATTGCCAACGTTAAGCTTGGGCAGAAAGTCACAATGACATTTGATGCATTTGGTACGAGTCGTGTTTTTGATGGCAATGTAGTTCACGTAGATCCATCTGCAGTTACTGCTGATGGTATTGTAAATTATAAAATCAAATCATCTATATCTGTGCTTGATCCAGGAATACGTTCTGGTATGAATGCCGACATCAACATTCTCACAGCTGAGAAGCCGCAGGCACTTGTTATCCCAAAGGCTGCGATAACAATGAATGAAAGTAAAATGTATGTAAACATTGTAACAGATAAGAAACGAATGAAATACAAAGGAGTAGAAGTGACTACAGGACTCCTAGGCGATGGCAACCTTATCGAGGTTACAAGTGGTCTGTCTAACGGTCAGGATATAGCTATTGTTTCCAAGTAATTAATGAAAGATAAAATCACAAACGAAGATTCATTTTCTCGAAATGTTCGTGTCGGTTGGTTTCTAGCCAAGCGTGATATTGAGCGTGCCAACATCTGGACTACAGGACTCATCGTGCTTGTCATGACGCTCACATTCCTAAACTTGATCATAGTTTCAGGAATATTAGTTGGTCTTATTCAAGGTTCTGAAGATGCCCAGAAGAAGTATGCTATAGGAGACATCGTTATATCTCCGTTCCTCAACAAGGATGCCATCGAACAAACTCCAACAGTAGTAGACATTGTGAAGACCATTCCAGGCTACAAGAACCATACTGTTCGATATTCAGGTGGTGTACGAGTAGAGTCCAACTATCGCGAGACAGTGGCTCCGGGTGACAAACGTGATGGAGCAGGAGGCTCGCTCCTCGGCATAGATCCAATCCAAGAAGAAAAGTTCTCTGGTATTTCCAAGTTTATTATTCGTGGTTCATACCTCACTTCACTAGACCAAGACAGTGTGCTTATCGGTAAAAACTTGCTCTATGAGTTCACCCCTATTGAAGCCCCAGGATTCCAAACACTAAAAGATGTGGCGATAGGTTCACGTGTCAAAGTCACGGTGGGGGATACTTCAAAAGAATATTTTGTAAAAGGTATTATATCAAGTAAAGTTGATGAATTTGATACTTCTATAGTTGCCCTTGATTCTGAGGTTCGCAAGATCTTGGGTCGAGATGACTTAAATGCTGGCACTGTAGCTATCCAACTACTTCCAGGCACAGACCCGATGCTCGCCAAGAATTTCCTTGTTGCTTCTGGTGTTGATTCATATGCACGCATTCAAACAGCAGAGGAAGCATTCCCAAAGTTCCTCAAAGACATCAAGGCCACCTTTAGTATATTGGGCTCAGCAATTTCTGGTATTGGACTCGTCGTTGCATCTATCACTATATTTATAGTCATATTCGTCAACGCTATAACTCGTCGCAGATTTATCGGTATTTTGAAAGGTATTGGTATAAACAAGAAAGCCATCCTTTACTCATACATGTACCAAGCTTTCATATATGCATCAGGGGGGATAATCATAGGTATGGTCCTTATATTCTTTATTATCAAACCTTATTTTGCAGTGAACCCTATCAACTTCCCATTTTCTGATGGTATACTTGTTGCCACACTCGGGGGTACATTCTTGCGCGCAGGTATACTCCTAGTTGCAACCATCATCGCCGGTTATATCCCAGCTCGTATAGTTATCAA
>CAZMZT010000008.1:0-2287 GCA_964571085.1 uncultured Candidatus Saccharibacteria bacterium | reverse complement strand
ATGATAGAAGCAAAAAACCTTACCAAAATCTTTCAAAGCGGTGACCAGAAAATTATTGCACTAAACGATATCTCTTTTGTGGTACCTCAAGGTCAGTTCCTGACTATCACTGGTAAGTCTGGATCTGGTAAGTCTACACTTCTATACCAGCTCGGGCTTCTCGATATCCCTACATCTGGGGAGGTTCTGATAGATGGCAAAGACCTAGTTCCTGCGTCAGAAAAAGAGCGTACCCATACACGGCTCAATGACCTAGGGTATATATTCCAAGACTATGCCATACTTCCTTCTCTCACTACTCTCGAGAACACAATCCTACCGCTCCTAATGCAAGGCTTCAGTTCCAAAGTGGCTACAGCTAAAGCAAAGAAAGCTCTTGATCGAGTAGGACTCATAGATCGCATGAACAACTTGCCGAGCCAGCTCTCTGGTGGTCAGCAACAGCGTGTGTCTATCGCACGTGCCATAGCTCATGCACCGAAAGTAATCTTTGCTGACGAGCCGACAGCCAACCTCGACTCTGAAACATCCGAGCAAGTTATCCGCACTTTTATTGACCTAAACAAAGAGGGCCAGACTATAGTCATGGTCACTCACGAGCCCGAGTATGCCAAGCTCGCCCACCGAACCATCACCATGGCCGATGGGGTCATCACTAGTGACAAGATGAACAAGTAAGTATTTAAAGGGTTTTTTGACTATTTTACCGCTGTGCTATAATGGGCTGATGGAAACACTTTTAACAAACAAGAAGTTTATACAAGCATCTACAGCACTTATGGTGCTATTATCATTATTTGTTTTTGTACTATTTATCAACGAAGCAAAGTCTAGCAAGTATGTGGGTCGTGGATCTCAGCCACCAAGCACTATATCAGTCAGTGGTACAGGTGAAGTCATGGCTGTGTCTGACATTGCTACACTATCATTTAATATTTCAAAAGAAGGGACAAATTCTAAAGAGGCACAGAGTGCTCTAAACACTCAGCTAACCAAAGTCCTTGATTACTTGAAAACAACCAAGATAGAAGACAAAGACATCAAGTCAGAATACGGCGGACTCAATCCCAAGTATGGTTCAAGGGAAGTTATAAATTGTTTTGCTTACCCATGTCCACAACCAGAACAGAAGATTGTCGGATACACTGCCACTCAGTCTGTTACTATCAAAGTTCGTGATGTAGACACAGCTAACGATATCCGAACCGGTCTTGCAAATGCAGGTATCACTGACATTAGTGGCCCAACATTTAGTATCGACGATGAAGATGTTTATACCGAACAAGCTCGCAATAAAGCTATCGATGATGCTCGTGCTAAAGCTAAAGTCCTAGCCAAGCAACTAGGTGTAGACCTTGGCAAGGTTGTCAGCTTTGGAGAGAACGGTGGTGGCTACCCAATGATGTATGCTAAGAGTGAGATGATGATGGACTCTGTCGGAGCTTCTGCTCCAGCCCCAACACTTCCAAAAGGGGAGAACAAGATAACTTCAAACGTAACTATTACATACGAGATACGATAAACTATAATCCGAAAATACCCTCATATATGAGGGTATTTTCTTTGGATTGACTTTAGGTCATTAACGGAGTATTATGTATTTATAAGCCCTCCGGGGTGATTTTTAATAAGAGGGGATTTTATAGATAAAATATATGAGCAAAACTATCCAATACTTTAAAGACGTGCGCGCTGAAGCGAAGAATGTAAAATGGCCAACTCGCAAGCAGACTATGTACTTCACATTAGCGGTACTTATCGTATCTGTTTTTGTTGCGTACTACCTAGGTCTTTTTGATTACATATTCTCTATGGGTCTATCATGGTTACTAGCTAGATAATATTTATTTTTTATGGCAAAACAAGAACTAAGAGGTGAAAGGAATTGGTACGCGATACATACATACGCAGGGTATGAGAACGCAGTTATGCGCAACCTCCGTCAGCGTATCGACTCACTAGGTATGAATGACAAGATTTTCTCTGTCGTCGTCCCAACTGAGAAGAAGATCAAGATCAAAGCAGGCAAGCGTGTCGAAGTAGAGGAGAAAGTCTACCCAGGTTATGTGCTCGTAGACATGATCGTGGATGACAACTCATGGTATGTAGTTCGCAACACTCCTCGTGTGACTGGGTTCGTTGGTGCAGGGGTCAACCCAGTGCCACTAAACAAAGGCGAAGTAGACGACCTCTTTGGTCGCATGGAGAAGGCAGGTGGCAAAGGCTCACACCAGATCGATGTCGAAGTAGGTGAGATAGTTCGCATTGCTGATGGTCCATTCAAGGA
>CAZMZT010000007.1:0-34917 GCA_964571085.1 uncultured Candidatus Saccharibacteria bacterium | reverse complement strand
CTATCAAGCAAGGTGTTGCTGGACTCGTCCACAACTCAAGCTTTGGATCTGAAGAAAAGCTCAAGAAGACTCTAGAGCTTGGCAAGAAGTATGACTTCCAAGTCACCCTCTTTGAACCAAAAGACCAGCGTATGACTCTTGTGTTCCTAGAAGACGGCAAGAAAGCAGAATAATATCTCAAAATTTAAAAACCCCTCATTTGAGGGGTTTTTAAATTTTGACATTAGTAAATGCTACTGTTACTATATATCCAGATATGGAAAGGATAGAATTCAATAATGAAGCAAAAGTTCAATACGTGAGCACCCAGCCAAAAATTTCAAAACTAGTTAAACTTGTAATGAAGTTTGGTGTATCTGATCCAGCAAAAGCGAACTTTGTATTATTGATAGTAGCAATTTTTATTTTTATAATTTCTATTATATTAATAAACAGAAGCTCTGAAGAAGAATCTAAGCCTGTAATAACTGACAGAGAGCAGATTATAATACAGATGAATTACCAATAAAATGAATACTCAAGAAAAACAAAAAGGTTTCACTTTGATAGAACTTCTGATAGTTATTTCAATTATAAGTCTACTATCTAGTTTTGTTTTAGTGGCTGTCAATTCAGCAAGAGCAAAAAGTCGTGATGCAGTCCGATACCAAGCAGCAAAGCAAATAAAGAATGCATTAGAACTATACTATACAAATAATGGATACTACCCACTATGCGGAGCTGATATACATTGTGACACTACTGGTGCATTTACAGCATTAAGCATGCTGGCAGTAGTTCCAACTTATATATCAAGCATTAAAAACGACCCTTTAAATACGAGCGGTTACGGGTATTACTACGGTAGGGGTTATATAAAAACAGGAACTAACTCATTTGCAACAACAGGAAATGCTACAGACTACATATTTGGTATGAGGCTTGAAAATGGATCAGACCCTGCATACACTGGATGGGGTAATCCAAACTTAAATTATCTCGACAGCAACAGAACCCAGTAAAATTTTTAGCGATTAGTTATACAAACTCATCGCTTTGTCCTTCCCTTCACTTGCGATTAGACCGATTATTTCAGCGACTTCTTTCGATTGTTTTTTGAGGATTTTGAGTTCGTCTTCTTTGAATTTGCCGAGGAGGAACTTTAGTACTGCGTCCTCGCCTTTGGGCTTCTTGAGTTTGCCTGTAGGTGTGTGTGGTGATACTCCGATCCGGATGCGGACAAATTCTCGAGATTTGACTTGCTTGATGATAGATTCGAGTCCATTGTGCCCACCACTTGAACGATTGAAAGAGATTTTCAGTGATCCAACTGGGATGTCTAGGTCGTCATAAACAACAACTAAATTCTTTAATTTCTTTGGACTATCAATCACCGGCTTCACTGCAAGCCCTGATTTATTCATAAATGTGTTTGGCAACATGAACTCCACATTCTCACTCGCAAGTTCACCCTTCGCACGAAATGACTTGGTCTTCATATCATCTTTCCAGTCACCAAAGTCATTTGCTTTCGCAATATTGGCAAGTATTATACGCCCAGCATTATGGCGAGTAGTTTCGTATTCATCTCCTGGGTTTCCAAGTCCTACAATTAACATATTCTCAATTATATCATATCTTGGTCACAGATTCTCAGTCTGACCGAAGCAAAGTTTTTCAAGAAAAAATGTCTGGCCTGCCTTCCCTTGCGCATGGACAGGAGATCCGAGGACTTTTTTGTTGATAAACTTTGTGAAGGTTTTGTAAAAACACACTAGAACACACTAGAATCTATTATGTCAATACTATTTGTGTGTTAAAATACGCCTTATATGGAAAACAATAACCAAGTAAACACTCAATCCCCGACTCCGATGCAACCAAAGAATTCAAAACTTAGAGAGAATCTAAGAGGCGCCTGGGACCTTATCAAGTTCGCAGTCATCGCACTTGCGATAGTTATCCCAGTGCGCATGTTCATAGCCCAGCCATTCGTAGTCAATGGTGACTCTATGTTCCCTACTTTCCACAACAAAGAGTACTTGATAGTAGACGAGATCTCATACATAGTCCGCAGTCCAGCACGTGGTGAAGTCACTATATTCCGCTACCCCAACGATCCTTCACGATTCTTTATCAAGCGTATAATCGGCATGCCAAACGAAACCATAGAGATCAAGAATGGCGTAGTGAAAATAATAAACAAAGAGAATCCAGATGGTTTCATACTAGAAGAACCATATCTAAATGAAAAGTTCACAACCACAGAGACGTTTACAACTGGCAACGACCAATACTTTGTCATGGGTGACAACCGCAACCGTAGTTCAGATTCACGTTCATGGGGAGTTCTACCAAAGAAGTTCATGATTGGGCGAGCATACCTACGACTACTTCCAGTGGGCAACCTAGACTATTTACCAGGAGCAATAACAACTAATAAATAACATATGAGTGCAGACAAGAAAAAAGCAAACAAAGAACCCCTCAATTCCGTCAAAGGTATGCGTGATATAATCGATGATCAATACTACCAATTCCAAGGATTCTTTGAGAAGGCTCAAGAGATAGCCGTCTACTACGGATTCAAGCCGATAGAGACTCCTCTACTAGAACACGAAGGTACGTTTACTACTGCTATTGGTGTCGGTACAGATGCTATCGACAAAGAAATGTATACTCTGAAAACAAAGGGTGGTGATCACCTAGCGGTTCGTCCAGAGAATACAGCTGGAGTTATGCGAGCGTACATCGAACATGGAATGCAGTCACTGCCTCAACCAGTAATGCTCTACTACTATGGACCATTCTTCCGTCATGACAAACCTCAACGTGGAAGATACCGCCAGTTCTATCAGTTTGGGCTTGAATCTCTAGGCTCAGAGAAGAGCATCATCGACGCCTTAATTATCAAGACAACTCTGGTCATACTTGAGGAGGCAGGTGCACAAAACCTATCTGTCAGCATCAACTCCATCGGGGACAAAGAGTGCCGTGGTGCCTATATACGCGAACTTACCAACTACTACAAGAAGCACCTCTCTGCCCTACCTGCAGTAGATAAAGAACGCCTCAAGACAAACCCATTGCGAATACTAGATTCAAAAGAAGAGAAAACAATAGAGATCAACGCCAGTGCTCCTGATTCACTGTCATACCTATGCACATCATGTAAAAAGCACTTCAAAGAAGTCCTCGAATACCTCGAACAAATGGAGGTACCATACAATATCAACAAGAACCTGGTTCGTGGCCTTTCGTACTACACTCGAACTGTATTTGAGATCATTGAAGAGAACGGTGGTGAAGACGGTACTCCTCTAACCATCGCTGGTGGTGGACGCTACGACCTCCTGGGTAAACAGCTTGGATCCAAGAAGGACATACCTGCCATGGGAGTAAGTATCGGTGTTGATCGTGTTGTCGAGTCTACATGGTGCAAGAAGCTTTGTCCTCGTATTCTAAAAAAGCCAAAGATATACTTCATCCAACTTGGGTTTGATGCCAAACTTAAATCTCTGAATGTTATCGAGATACTCCGCAAAGGCAAGGTGCCTATAGCTCAGTCAATATCGAAAGACAACCTCGGAACCCAGCTAGCAGTCGCTGAGAAGCTCGAAATGAAGTATGCGATAATCTTCGGACAAAAAGAAGCTATGGAGAACTCTGTAATCTTCCGAGACATGAGTAACCGTTCCCAAGAGACAGTCAAACTTTCAAAATTGCTAGACTATATAAAAGAACTAAAGTAACTATGATTAAAATTGTTCAAAATGGAGATCCTGTTTTGCGCAAAGTCGCTGAGGAAATTCCAATCACTAGCATTGCAAAGCCCAAGATCGAAAAAGTCATAGCCGACATGGTGCAAGCCCTATACTCCCAAGACGACGGAGTAGCCATCGCCGCACCACAGATAGGTGTGTCTCTGCGAATATTTGTCGTATCAGGAAAAGTTTTTGAAGAAGATTTCATAAGGGGCAAGAGCCCAAAGACTCCCAAAGAAGGACATACCAAAAAGGCACCTCACCATGACATTGTATTTATAAATCCGATTATAAAGAAAATATCAAAGGACAGGAAGTTACTTGCCGAAGGTTGCCTCTCTGTACGACCTATCTATGGTAAGGTCCGTAGAGCAACAAAAGCTACAGTTGAAGCACACGACCAGCACGGCAAGAAGTTCACAATGAGTGGTAGTGGATTGCTGGCACACATATTCCAGCACGAGACAGACCACCTTGATGGAATACTATTTATCGACAAAGCCCGCGACCTCCACGAATCTACTTCAGAAGAAGAATATAAATAAAATGAATAAAAACGAAATAAATTTTGCATTTTTTGGTACTCCGAGTGTCGCAAGTAGGACACTTGATATACTTTTAGAATCTGGCTATATACCGAAAGTCATAGTCACATCCCCGAACGCTCGCAGTGGCCGTGGGATGCACATGACTGAGACGCAAGTTGGGCAATGGGCCACAGAGCATGGTATTCCTTGCCTCAAACCAGAAAAGGTGAACCAAGATTTTATAAAAGAATTCTCAAAATATAGAGTAGATGTTTCTATCGTAGTAGCCTACGGCAAGATACTGCCCCAGGCACTGATTGATATACCTCTCCGTGGAACTATCAACATACACTATTCATTACTTCCATTATACAGAGGAGCTTCCCCAGTAGAAGAAGCCTTGATTAAGGGTGACACGAAGACAGGTGTATCAATACAGCAAATGGCATTCAAACTAGACAGCGGAGCTATACTAGCCGAGCAGATAGTGCCAATAGCAGTAGATGACATGAAAGAAGAGCTCCGCTCTCGACTTATCGATATCGGAGGACAAATGCTATCCAATATATTACCAGATGTAGTAGAAGGTAAACTAACTCCAAAAGCTCAAGATGAATCAAAAGCAACTTTCTGCACAAAAATCAAGAAAGAAGACGGTGAGATAGACATAGCTGGAAATGCTAGCGAGAATTACAACAAGTATCGAGCATTTGAAGGCTGGCCTGGGGTTTATTTCTTTGTTGAGAAAAATGACCGAAGAATTCGTGTAAAAATCAAGAAGGCTGTATACGAAAACAACTCGTTCATAATAGAGCGAGTTGTTCCTGAAGGCAAGAAAGAAATGGATTACGATGTATTCCTTAATACTTTGAAGTAAAAGGGTTGCGATTAGATATACCTTTGAGCATTTTCTTTACACTAGCAGCACCACGCTTATAGAGTGTCTGCTTGCGGTCTTTGGTATGAGTTATTTTGCGTACTATTTCTTCTTTGGCATCATCAATTGCACTGTAGAGATCTTCTTTCTCTGATACAACGAAGAACTTCTCTCCATTTATATTTATATCAAACTCAGCTTTATATACTTCCCCTTGCTTGTGGTGATTCGTAGTCTTGCCTATTTCTACATGACCACTAAGAGCTCCTTGCTTTGAGTATTTTTCGATCTTGGATAGACGATCATTGACATATTCACTGATAGCACTTGTTAATTCCATGTTTGTTCCTTTAATGTTTATATTCATATATTTATAGATTAGTGAATAATACATACATTATACCAGAAAAATTGCGACTATACTCAAAAAGATATACAATATAACATATGTCAAAAAAAGGTATAAAAATTCATCAGAAAAGCGTTACAGGGAGGTTGTATCAAGCAAGTAGATTAGATGGTGGAGCCAAAAGATCGGGTTCTACAAACATCCGTAAACCAAAAAAATCTGGAAAGTAGTTTATGTACAGAGCAAAACAATTCTTAGATAGTTTTTTCTTTATTATCTTACTCTTTGTAATGTATTTCTTGCTAGTTAATAGCAGGAACATAACGGAGAGCTATAGCCTATCTCCCTATACCATCCCATTAGTCTCTATTTTATTTATCCTGTATGGAGGGTATCGATATGTTAGGTCAACTTTTCGTACTGGCAGACTTGAGCATGAATTCACTTCTATCATGAACCATACGTTCCGTACTCCACTAACTCGGGTGATGTGGCTTACAAAAGAACTTGAGAAAGACATGCCTCAAAAGGACCGATTGTTTATAGTACAGAACATAGAGAATTCTACAGCAAAAGTGCTGGATATTGTAGATTTACTATCAGGTATAAAAGATATCAATGACAGGTCAAGCTATGTGTTTGAAGCGATATCACTACGTGAAGTCATCGAGAAGTCTATGAGTAAGTACCGTGAAGAAATAGGTAGCAAAAACATAACATTTCAAATCCCTTCATTTACTGATATTCCACTCCTGTCTGTAGACCTGAAGAAGATTTCATTTGTAGTAGATACACTTATCGAGAATGCAATATCTTACACTCCAACTGGGGGTAAAATCACTATCGAATGTATATCTATGACTAATAGGCTGACGCTTTATGTAAACGATACGGGTATGGGGCTTTCATTCACTGACAAGATGCGTATCTTTTCACGATTCTACCGGAGTCCACGCGCCAAAGTCACAAACACTGACGGCCTCGGCATAAGATTGTATCTATCTAAGCAAATCATAAAAAGGCATGGTGGTAAAATATATGCGAAATCAAAAGGCAAAGATATGGGCTCAACATTCTTTGTTGAACTTCCATTTATAAATAGCTAGCTATTCTAGCTCGGTAGTTGCTGGTGGCTTGGGTGTCTCGTCAAAGAAGACTCTATTGAACCCGTGCTTGGTTATCTCTGTGATTATCGATTTGCGAATATCAGAAGGAATCTCCATGCCTTTTACAGTCATAAAGTCGGTTGATGATATGGTGCGCACTACTACAGGGTAGCTATACGACCTACTGTCCCCTTGTACACCCACTGTCTTACTCCCGAGTATAGCCACAACTATTTGTGATATATCTTTATAAAAACTTTCTTTCTTTAGAATATTATTCACAAGGTGGTCAGCTTGGCGAACCTTCTCAACAAGCTCTCTAGTTGCTGGTGTACCTACAACTCTTATGAAAAGTCCTGGCCCTGGGAATGGTTTACGCTCTGAGATACTTGCTTCTAGACCTATGCTTCGTGCAAGGGCTCGGACTTCATGCTTGAACAGATGAGCAAAAGGAGTGACTTCAACAACTCCAAAATCAAGCCCTACATTGTGATGTGATTTGATAGTCATAGCATTACCCAAGTGTCCTGACTCAATAAGGTCTGTTGCGAGTGTTCCCTGGAGTATATGAGTAATGTTGTTTTCTTCTATTACACTTTTAAATATCTTCTTATATGCATTTTTGAATTTCTGTCTTTTATCCTCTGCATCTATAGAGTCACCTATACTGTCGAAGAATTGTTGCCCCGCATCTATCACATGCAAATCTATCCCTGCAATTTTGCACATTCCCACTACTTCATCGACTTCGCCTTCGCGCATGGCACCAGTATCTATAAAGAACGCATATAGTTTATCTTTCATTATAGGTGCCAAGAGTCCTGCGAGTGTAGTGGAATCCACACCACCACTGACTCCAATAGCAGCCTTGCCATTGCCAACTGTATTTACAACTTGAATCCTTATATCATCGATAACATTGTCGGACTTCCAGTCAGCAATACAATTACATATTTTGTCTGCAAAGTTTTTGAGTATAAAGTTGTCATCCTCTGTGTCTGTGACTTCTGGGTGGAACTGTACTCCGTAGAGCATGCGCTCATTGTCTTCGATTCCTTCGATAACATTCTCGGAACTGGCTATAAGTTTGAAACCTTTTGGAACCTCTGTAACAATATCACCATGACTTGCCCAAACTTTGAGTTTATCTTTGAGTCCTTCAAACAGTGCGCTCTGCTGTAAACTCACTTCTATTGGTCCATATTCTTTAGCTTGCTTTTCACTACCTGTAACGAGAGTTTTGTTTTCACGATAAGCCATGTACTGCATACCGAAACAAATCCCTAGCACTGGGCAACCGATTTGAAATATTGCCTCTGGTATCTCTGGTGCGTCAATATCATAAACACTTGCGGATCCACCGGATAGGATTATGCCTTTGGGTTTAGAGTGTTTAATGTATTCTGATACAGAGTCAGTTCGAAGTACGAGTGACTTGTATCCCAAGGAAAGTAGCTCTCTAGCGATTATTTGTGTGTACTGTGAACCTAGATCAACAATTATGATTTGTATTTTATCGCTATCCATAAATATTATCCTCTTACTATCATCTCGTCACGACTAGGCCCAGTAGATATATACTTGATAGGCACAGATAATTCACTCTCCATAAATTCTATGTAGCTTTTCGCTTCTTTGGGTAGTTCGTCATATGAAGTACACCCGCGTGTGCTTGTCTTCCAACCAGGTAAGTATTTATAAACTGGCTTTGCTTTATCGAGATTGTTTATATCTGCATATTCTTGACCTTCATAGCCGACACAGACTGGTATCTGCTCGAGAGTGTCTAATACATCGATCTTGGTTATACCTAGTACAGTTACTCCATTGATAGCGATAGCGTACTTTACAAGTGGTATATCGAGCCATCCACAACGCCTGAGGCGCCCAGTAGTTGCGCCATATTCACGACCAAGTGTTCGCAGAGCAATCTCTTGGTGAAGTGGGTCAGGGTCATTGATGTCATACCCAAAGTTCTCTTCATCAGAGCGCTTGTGATTACCAGACCATAGATAAGCTTCCTTGCCTCCTATTTCTGTGGGAAACTCTCCTGCACCTACACGAGTTGTATATGCTTTACATATACCTAATACTTCACCTATAGAACTAGGGGCTATCCCAAGACCTACACATGCTCCAGCAGATGTGGTATGTGAAGAAGTCACGTCACGCCTTGTACCAAATCGGACATCTAGCAGTGTGCCTTGTGCACCTTCGGCTATAGCATGCTTACCATCGTTCATAGTCTTTTCCATAAATTCATATGAAGAAACTATATTGAGTGTACGCAGAAATTTGATTCCTCCAAAGAACTTTTCTTCTTCAAGTGCAAGCTCTTGCTCGTCTACCTCAAATCCATACTTACCGGAGAGAGTCTTTAGGTGTGATTCTTTTATTTCTTGATATCTTGCCTCGAAAACTTTCTCGTCTATTGCTTCATAAACTGCCAGGTCATCGGTGCGTCCGTAAAAATCGCTATAAGTAGGGCCGATAGCTTTACCTGTTGTTCCTATCTTCTTGGCACCTCGGCCAGCTTCTTGGGCGTTGTCGATGAGTTTAGCAGTAGGGACTACAACTGTAGCTTCCTTGGCCACAAACAATGTTTCCTTCCACCAAGGTGCGATGTCTTTTATATCTTCTATTTCTTTCTGTATAGATACAACGTCTACATTTACACCTGCTCCTATGAGGTTGTATGTATCTTTCTGTAACATCCCTGATGGAACAGCGTGGAAGACTACATGCCTATCGCCAAACTCTATAGAGTGACCAGCGTTAGATCCACCTTGAAACCGAGCTACTACAAGCTTCTCGATCTTACTCAAAAACAAAACGAGAAAGTCGATAAACTTTCCTTTCCCTTCATCGCCCCATTGTAGCCCTAGTATAACTGTGACTTTCTTTTTGATCATATAAAATTATTTTGAATAGTTTGGTGCTTCTTTGGTAATTGTTACATCATGAGGGTGACTCTCTGCCATGCCACTTGATGTGATCCTTGTAAAAGTAGCATCCCACATATCAGGGATTGTTGGCGCGCCTATGTAACCCATGCCAGAACGTAAACCTCCAACATATTGATATGCGATCTCTGCAACTGTACCTTTGAATGGCACGATACCGACTATACCCTCTGGTACAAGCTTGGTGTCTTCAAATTCTCCGTCTTGGAAGTAACGATCGCGGGAACCTTCTTTCATAGCCTCTACAGAACCCATACCTCGATAGCTCTTGTATTTACGTCCTTCAAGTAATACCACTTCACCTGGTGATTCTTCGGTACCTGCAAAAAGCGAGCCCATCATCACTACAGATGCTCCAGCAACGAGGGCTTTGACCATGTCGCCACTGTATCGTATGCCTCCATCAGCAATTACGGGGATGTCGTATTTAGCACGTGCGAGTGCATCTGTCACATTCATGATAGCAGAGAGCTGCGGCACACCTATGCCTGCAACAACGCGAGTAGTGCATATAGACCCAGGGCCGACACCTACTTTGACTGCATCTGCACCAGCACGAGCTAGAGCCACTCCTGCTTCGCCCGTGGCAATATTACCTACGATAACTTGAGCTTTTGGGAACTTTTTCTTTATTTGTTTGAGTACATCTATGATACCTTTCGAGTGGCCGTGAGCACTATCGAGCACTAGTACATCGACTCCAGCTTTGATAAGTGCTTCGGCAGATACTAGTGCTTGAGGTCCTGCACCAATAGCAGCACCTACACGCAGTCGACCACGCTCGTCTTTACAAGCGTTGGGGTTCTGTTCTTCTTTTTGAATATCTTTAAATGTTATCAACCCGACGAGGATTCCCTTCTTGTTTATTATTGGTAACTTTTTTATTTTATGCGAGAGGAGTATTTGCTTTGCTTCTGTTAGACTACACTTTTCGTCTGCTGTTATTAAGTTCTTGGTCATTATCTGGTTAACCTTTTTCGAAAGATCGTTCTCGGAACGCATATCACGACTAGTGACGATGCCAACAAGTTTACCATTCTCTTCTACAATAGGCATACCACTTATGCCCTTCTCGCGCATTAGCACTGTGGCTTCTTTGAGTGTAGCAGTAGGAAGTAGTGTGTATGGGTCTTGGATTATACTATTCTCTGAGCGCTTCACTTGCTTGACCTGGTCTACTTGCATAGATAGCGGCATATTCTTGTGGATAATTCCTATACCTCCGGCTTGAGCGATAGCCACAGCAAGGCGCGCCTCTGTAACAGTATCCATGGCAGCAGAAATTATAGGGATATTGAGGGTGATTTTCTTTGTAAGCCTAGTGCTCACTTTTACGTTACGAGGGAGGATTTCAGAATAGCGAGGAAGTATGAGGACATCATCAAATGTCAGGGATTCATTTATAGGCATTGGCTTCGTTACCTTCCTTTTCATGCGCCAAGTATATCACGATTATTTATCAAAAGAAAATTGAACAAAATACGGTTTTAAAAGCTTCCACTGCTCGGCAAAGTTGCCATTTGTAGAATCTGGGTTGCTGTTTTCCCTGTACGTATCCATTACATCTGTAATATTTATGCCTTTCATGTATGCATTCTTTACATAGGAGTGCATGATCTCGTGCGCTATCTGAATCCAAGTTTCACCACTCTCATGGTCAACTTTATATGTACCTATACAGATAAACGGAACTCCATCAACTAGTGCACAACTACCATTGGGAGTATCGGGTCGCAGTGGGAACTTGGATCCGGGTTCTGTTGCCCACTCACTCATGTCAAACACAAACATGTTGGCATCGACATCAGCTTCACTTTTCACTACACTTTCTGCCCCTGCAAGTATATACTGCTTGAATCCATCTGGATGTACATACTCTACTGACTTATATCCCTGAACATCCACTTCTCTGAATATAAACTCTACATCTACCCCGTGCTTCTTGTGGTATTCATATGCCCTCCTGAAATCCTCTTTGTAAGGAATCTTTACTCTATTTAGGTTTACAATTATTCGATACTTCTTCATATAATAGAGAAACAGCAAGGTTTGGCCTTGCTGTTTAACCTGTGATTATTTCTTGTGCTTTCTTCCTGCTGCCTTCTTTGCAAGCATTTCCTTCTTGATTGCAAGGCGCTTCTTGGTCTTGCGAGAATGTATTGATTTTGGCTTGATGCCTAGGTTAGTACTTCGTTTTGCCATATGATTGTTTATTATTGATAAGTCATTCTATTATACTTCAAATTATTAAAGAATACTACTATATGTTAAAAAAAATAGAAGTTGGATCATTTATGACCCAACTTCATATAAATTATGTATACTTATTGAGGTGAAAAAGCTCCTAAAAGTGCTACTGTAAAATTTAGTGTCGAGTGGCTAAACCACATCCTTTTTATGTTTGGATGTGCTAGATAAACATATGTAAATCCAACACCTCCAAAGAGGCAGATGATAAAGAATTCGAAACTAAAAATTAAATGCATCCCACTGAAAATGAGAGTGCGTATAAAGACAATAGTAGCTCTGTTTTCTGTAAAAATCATCAATTTCTTGATGAGAAACACATTATAGGTTAGCACCTGCATGAAGCAGATCGGCATAAATAATGCCAGAAAGTAAGGACGATTCAATACCTCCAAATTTACCTTTAGCGAAAGGATTTCTTTCATTATGATTACAAATATTATTCCATACAGAGTAAACGTAAGGTAATACATATCTACACCTTCCTTTGCCTTTGTATCATAATCTTCCCATTTCCACCCTTCAGCGATCATGATGGTCAGGCAGAACAGAGTACAGATAATCAAGATAATAAGATTCGTAAATGGGGTTTGGGGTATTATTTCCAAACCAATAAACACCGGTGGAGCAACAAATATAATTACTAAGTAGAAAATTATAAATGCTTTGTTTCGGAGTAAAGCTTTGGTTTTCATGGTGCGTGGTTTTGTGGTTATTGGAAAGCACCGCTTGGATACACTCAAATAACCACAAAACTATTCTCAAGGGACAGCTATTAGAAATAGATTATTCCATCCTTTATCAAAAGTCAATAAAACCACTGCTACATACAGTTTTAAAATATAAATAAAAACAATTAAAGATTCTTGGTTAGAAACTTGTACTGTTACTTTAAAGGTTTTTTCTTCATTCTAATTAATTCTTCCACTTTATTTGGAATTCGAGCTCTTCTTCCTTCTTACCCTTTTCATGTTCGATGTTTATAACTGCATGTTTCGGTATATTTATCTTCTCTCCAGAAACCTGGATAGAAAAATCCTTACCCTTCTCGAGTGAGTCGGCAAGCCTACGGAGCTTCTTTATAAATTCCCCTTTTGTATAAACCTTTTCAACATCTCGTGTTTTTGATTTTCTCATATATATTATTTAAACCATGCCTTCTGCCAACCTTGCATCATTTCTATCTCTTTGTTCTGAGCAGAGATTATATCATTGGCAAGTTTGACTAGCTCAGGCTTCTTTGAAGTCGCGAGAACTGCTTTGGCCATTTCTACTGCGCCTTGATGGTGAACTATCATTTCAGATAGGAATGCTTTGTCGAATTCGTCCCCTGTTTTACCTTCGAGGACTGACATCATATCTTTCATCATATTACTCATATGACTATCACTATTGCTCATCATAGAACCATCTGGCATTTTGTGCATCATCATACCGTCTTTCTTTGAGTAATCACCCTTCATATGGTTGCATCTCATCATGCAAACCCCACCAATTATAATAACTCCTACCAACACACCAATAATTCCATAAAGTATATTTGTATTTTTCATGAGTATATTATAGCATAATACGCATCTCCAATAAAAAATCCCTGCTGGATGGATAAACCATACAGCAGGGATGCTTACTAAGCTTTTTCTTCTTTTCCAAAAATCTCTTCTACTTCTTCAGGGGTTATTTTTGAAACGCCCTTATATGGATCTGACATTTCATTGGCATAAGCCCACAGCATATACAGCAAAAACATTACAATCCATACAGACACAAGGCCGGTGTAGATACTATCAAACGGGTAAAATAGGAAGATTCCAAAAATCAAGACTGAGGTAACAGCTAAAATGTGTCTTACTTCTTCAAGTATACCGTCACAAGCAAATTCGTCGAACATCTGCTTATTTTTCAACTTTATCGCCTGCTTCATTTTTTGTTTCCTCCTGGAAGCATAAGCTATCTGGAGACCAGCAATAAAACCATGTGTTCCTCCAACTATGACAAGAATATTCTCAAAAATACCCTCGTCTTTTTTTGTTACACATATCTTATTTCCGATAAGGTACCATATAAACGCACCCACAGATCCAATAATTGCCGGCCAGATGAGTAACAACAGGTATTTATAACTCTTACTGTCTAGATTCTTTTTAGTATCTGCAACTGCAGGCACTTGAGTATTATTTTCCATATATTAGTTTTATTGGTGGCTACAAGAGGCTTGTATCACCTGCTGTAGTCACCAATAAACCTATATCAAAGGACTGATATTGCATGGACATTATCATGATTGTATCGATTTGTCAAATAAAATAAATCTATGGGTAGACTACTTAAATTATAAAAACCACCTAAATCTAGGTGGTTTTTATAATCTTTAGTTGTCGTCTGATCCTCTGTTTTTGCCACTGCCACTATTGTCGTCCTCATCCTCTTCATCATTATCGTCATTGTCATCTGAATCGTTGTTGTCATCACTATCATCATCTTCATTACAGTCATCTTCATCTCTCCATTCACCTCGACAGAAGACCTCACTATCGTCTTCCTTTATATCACTACTTATCGCGCTTTTGTCTGAGTCATCAGAATCATCGTCGTCAGATTTGTCGCTTGAATCATCATCAGAATCTTTTGATGAGCCTTTTTTTGATTTGGATTCCATCTCAACTTTTACCTCTCCGTCTTTAGTCTCAATTTTGATCTCACTTCCATCGCGTTTGAGCTCGAGTTTACCTTCATCACCAAGCAGAATGAGTATCTGAGCCAGTGACTTCTTGAGCTCTTCTTTTTCTGTATTACTAGTACCTTCATTTAGGAATAATTCTATCTCTGAGAGTGCTTTACTCACATCTCTACTCTCATCTTCAGAGAAATTAATAGAGTTGGTCTTGTTTAGGAACTGCTTGTCTTCTGGGCGACTAGACCTGTCCTCTACTTCAAAATCAACCACAGCAGACACTTTTGATTCGGGTATTGAATACTTAGAAGATATTTCCTTTATGATCTCTTCTTTGTTTTTCAAACTACTTATATATCCATATTTCTTATCATTTGACTCTATCTTTACAACTGTCTCATTTGTAAAAACATCAACTTCTACCTCTAGGGATGTAGTACTTGATAGGTCAGCAACCAAAGATGTAGCTTGTGTAGATCTCTGGCTTGAAACCTCTTTGATCTCTGACATCCTCTCTTCTGCAAATCTAAACTTCAGCTCTTCTTTCTTGTCATTTGCAGAGAGCTTGACTTGGATTTTCTCTAATGCCAAATCAATCGGGAAAAGTAGATCCCCTGGAACAGAATTGTTCGATGCGGAAACTACCCCACCACCACCTAGGATAACCACTAATGCTATAAACCCTACTATAAGTTTTTTCATTTTAAATTTGTAAATATTTAATAATAATTTTTCAGAATTTCTATTGCTTTCGATTTTTCTAACCGACACGCTATGCCAAAGAGAATCCTTCTCATCCTTTGAGATACTCTTCACTCTAATATTATTTAACTTTTTTTCTATATTATTCATAATTTGGCATCAATTCACGCAACTTCTTAAGAGCTCTATAGTGTATGACTTTAATATTGCCTTCTTTGACATTTAAACTCTGGGCAATATCAGATAGACTCATATCACTAAAATACCTAAGCTCTATGCACAACCGCTCTTTCTCATTGAGAAGGTCGAGCTTTTTTACAAGGAATCGATAGTCTTCCTTGTCCTCTTCCTCAGCTTGTATCTCAAAGATGTCGTCAAGAGGGACTGTTTCTCTTTTCTTTATTTTCGCCTTTATAATCTGACGGCGTGCGACCAAAAATATAAAAGAAAAGAAGTGGGCATCGCCCATATATTTAAATTTTGGTAAATACTTCCAAAATGATAAATATATCTCTTGGCATATATCGAGAGCATCCTCCCTGCTCTTTACCCTGATAAGAACAAAGGGGAATAAGCGATCTATGGTCAGATCATAAATATCCTTAAACGCACTGTCGCTTTCTTTGGCTTTTTCTATAGTTTGTTCTAAATCCATGATCAGACACTTATTATATACCTTATTGAGGTAAAAAGGTTACATTTAGGCCAAACTTTGATAGTAAAACGCTATAAAAATAAAAAACCTGCAGGGCAGGTTTGGATAATGAAAGTATTGCACTTTTTACTATTTCTTTAACTGAAACATTGAAGATTTTACAACGAACGCAGTAACTGTCAGAAAATACACATAGCAGAAGCTGTGAAGCATTGTAAAGAAAGTACTGTTGTACTCGTAGGTTACAGATGCAATGAGTGTAAAAAATACAAGTAGAGAGAAAAAATGTACCCGCAAATCCCCTATACACCTTGTGTAAGGTGAGAAAAATGCGATCACATAAATTGCTAAAAGAATCCTTTCTACTACTTGCATACTTTGCAGAAAGAAACCCTCCGAATTTGGATAAAAAAAACTATACAGGAATATTCCTATTGAGGAAAGGAGAAGAGCACAAGAGATAATTGTTACATTTTTCATCTTTTACGTTATTAGAGGTTAAGAATCAGTTATCCCTAACACCAAAGAGAATTAGGGTCAGAGAAAACTGATTTAACCTATATTTGAAAGAACTACGCCACGAATATAGCACATTTTGAGCACAAAATCAAGGCACCTAGCTATTTAAATAAGTTGAAGTAGATTGTAATTATAGGATGGGTTCTTACTAAAGTCCTATATTTTCTTAGGGAACAAAATTGAAAGCACAATAGAGGAAACAAGTGCAAACATTATGATACAAAGGGACAGCACTGATGACAGATGCACTCCAAATATTCCAGCTAGCATCTTGATCCCTATGAATATCAATATAAAGGCGAGACCTTTCTGCAGGTGATGGAACTTGTGTAGTATGTTCTCGATCAAGAAGAACAGCGCTCGGAGTCCCATGATCGCAAATATATTTGATGTAAACACCACGAACATGTTCTGTGAGATGCTAAACACAGCCGGTATGGAATCCACTGCAAAGATGATATCAGTTGCTTCTACTAGTAGTACCACCATAAATAGTGATGTAAAGTAGAACTTACCATTCTGCCTTATGAAGAATTTGCCACCATGGTGAGAGTCAATAAATGGCAGTATCTTGTGGGCAAACTTTATGACTTTATTCTTTTTAAAATCAATGTGCTCTTCCTTTTTGTTACCCAAGAGCTTGATACCTGTATATAGCAAAACTGCCCCAAACACATACAGCACCCAGTAGAACTGACTTATAACATAAGCACCTACCCCTATGAACAGTGCTCGGAAAATTATCGCCCCTATAATACCCCAGAATAGGGCTTTGTGGTGGTACTTCTCCTCTAGATTAAAGTAGTTGAATATCAGTAATATAACGAAAAGGTTGTCTACTGAAAGCATCTTCTCTGTTATGTATGCACTGAAGAATTCAACCGCTGTTTCTTTACCGATAAAGAAGAATATCAGTACGCCAAAAAGAAGGGATATGCCTATCCAGAAAAGTGACTGATAGAGCGCAGGTTTGAATGCAATCTTGTGACTCTTTTTATTAAAGAACCCTAGGTCAGCAACAAGGAACCCCACGACAATAACAGCAAACAGTATAATCAAAGAAGTTTGTGATTCCATATGAATTGTAAGATATTAAATAATATTTCTCTTGAATAGAATATGTAGGATTGTATATATAGTGTGTCCCCTAGTATCTTACTCGATAAGGCCGATTATATCATGGTTTTTGCTGATAATGAAGAGAGATGCTTATATTGACAATGTCAGGTATAGAGCCAATGCTGACATAAATAGCATACATATCGCAGGAAAAATCTTCATTAATGTATCTTTAACTTTGATATGCATAGCAATTGCACCAATCATTAACACAACAAGTAAAGCAAAGGCAGTAATGCCGAACGGAACCATCAAATAAGGTGCAAACAATACTGAAACCATAACTACTACAATCATCATTTTTAAAAATCCAACCACATACATCGCCCAAACTGGTAATCCATACACAATAAACTCCTGCTTCATATTTTGAGCTCCAGCGCCACGATATTTTGTTGCACGCCCAGATCTAAAAATCCATACATTAATCAACCCGAGAGCTATTAAAATTTGTAGAGTAGACACAATCCACATTATTGTTATTTGAGACATGATTAAAAGTTAAAATAATAAACACTGTTTATATTTTAACATAATTAAGAAATAAGGAAGAAATAGACCTATATAATAGGTGTTTTTGTTTTGGCTCCGTACTTGGGAGGATGTTCGAATTGCTATTTTATATTATAAAAAATAGCAGGCCTGATATTGTGATGCCTGGATATCATCTTAAAATAAAATAGGAGGTATTATTTAGGTTGAAATTATTTTTTATAAATTTATTCAATTAAGTTTTCAAAGAAATTTTTTAAATCCGCCTCATTTAATATAAGAATTCGACCAAGACTTTCTGATGATCCAACAACAACAGCAGAAGGAATACCTACCATGCAATAATAATTTTCTATTACTGCAATGCCTCCAGAATTACCATGTTCAATTTTAGCTGAAGTTATATAATAACCCACCTTCCCAACATCTTCCCAACTAGAAATAATTCCTTCAGTAATAGTTGGAAGAGTGAGGGCACTAGTATAAGGATATCCTATTATTTTTACTTTAGTATCGGGAGAAAAATTTTCATTACACTCAGTCTCATTTGTTTCCATGGCAATATCTTCCATATAAGAAAGGGGTTGTTCATATCCAACTAACTTAGAAATTGCTAGATCAACATCTTCCCAATAAGTATAACCACTCGTATCAACTGTGTAGATAAGCAGATTATCATCTTGGTATGCTTTATCAATGTCTTGAGTTACAGCATTCCAATCTCTTGCTAAAGTTATCGCACAAGATTCATTTACTCCATTAACGTCTTTTAATACATGATAATTTGTCACTAAATAATAGCTACCATTATAAAACCACACAGAACCAGAACCAGTGGAACTTTTATTATTGTCTAAATCACAGTAAACTTTTGCAACAGCACTAATAACCGTATTGGATTGTTCACTATAATTATTTTGACCTACTTTTGAAGATTTCAAATCTTCCCTTAATTCAGCAAGTTTTGTGTCAGTTGATTTTTGATTTTTTGCCTGATTATCAGATTTATTTTTTAAACTTTCAATTTCTTTTTTTAATGATTCGTTTTCTTGTTCTGATTTTCTTCTTAATTCTTCTTCGTGGATTTTGGTTAAATCATCTTCTTTTTCTTGTTGATTAGCAATAAGTGAATTATTTATTTCTTGTGTATTCTTAAAATAATTCTGTATTTTGGGATATACCATAATTATAGCCATTACTAAAATACCAACACCCAAAATTACAAAGCTTGCCCTGTCTCCTTTTTTAGTAGGTCCTTTAATAACTAATCCTTCATTTAAATCTCTGTTATTATTTATTTCTTCTTTTATTTGTTTTGCACCGCACTTCGTGCAAAATTTATGACCCTCTTTATTTTTATTTCCGCAGTTTTCGCAAAACATATTAGTTTGAGTTTAAATAATTAATAACTTCTTGTGGAACATCAACTCCACCATTTATTGCCATTTGTAAATAAAGTTTTGCATTAATTGGTTGTTGGTCTCCAGCATATGCAAGACCAAGCCAAAATGCAGTGTATGGCTGACTACTAATATTATTTATAGATAGAAAAACAGAAATTGCCTTTTTATAATCTTCATTCAAATGATAAGCAATGGCAAGATTTTGTTTTGTTATATATGAAGGTTGAACTTCGTTCGCTTTTAACGCATATGTAAGAGCTTTAGGGTAATTTGAGTATTGCGGTCTTTCGTCTGAAATATCCAAATAAAATAAATTAAGTGCATTGTTTATTTGAAAACTATTAGGATCTTTCTCGTATGCCTTATTGTAGGCAACTAATGCTGAATTAGGCTTTCCTTCAAGTAGTGCAATCTCTCCTGAAATCAGATAATAATCAACTGATCCTTCTGAAGCAAAAGTTAAGGCCTCTTTAAAAGTACTAAGAGCGAGGTCATTCTTTCCTTCCGAGGAATACACATACGCCAAATTTACTCTGGTTGTCATTTTCGTGCTTCTAGTTACAGCATCACTAGAAGCTTGCTCCAACTGAGAAATTGCTAGATTGGGGTCACCGCCAGATTCATAAGATTCTTGAGCTGAGTTGTTTTTGTCGACTGCTTTATTATCGATGGAATTGATTGAGCTAAGTCCAAATTTAGCCACAATAATTCCCCCTACAACAATAACAGCAAGTACTGTTTTTATTATTTTCCCTGTTGTCCATGGTTCTTTAGGCATTGGCTGACGCACAGGTGGCGGTGTAGTAGAAGCGTTTGAACTTTCACTACTTGTAAATCCCGTACCACAATTTGTACAGAATTTTTTTGTCCCATCCGATTTTATACCACAGTTCTTACAAAACATATGATTTAATTTTTTCTTTAAAGCGATCTAATGCGACCTGATTTTTTTTTAATTTAATTTTTTTACCATCGATCATTAAAATGAGTTTCTTTTTTTCAAAAATAATCTTATCCTTAAGAGAATTTAGTGGAATTCGGGTTACCAAGTTATTTAAATATTCCCTAGAGGTAACTTTTCCTTCTGTATTAACCCATGCCGATCTATACCATTCTCGCTTTCTACGGTCGCTTGAGGCTCCTATAGAGTTACCAATAGCTGCCCCAATTAAACTAAGCACAATAAACCCTATAATAGTTCCCGTAGTGCTACTATGATATTTGGGCAACTTTATAATATATAAATTTTTATCATCCAATAATATATCTACGACAGGGAGAGATGATATTACAAACGACGCCTTTTGATTCCACTCCCTACTATAAAAAATATCATCGCTTAATTTTAAAGGGGTGGATTCTGTTTGAGGGTCGAAATCTTGATGTTCCACTTTTTCAGTTGCAGTTTCTGCTTTCTTTCCACAGCCTTGGCAAAATATGGCACCTTCTTCTTTTTTAACTCCACAATGTTCGCAAAACATGACTAGTTTTAGAAACTATATAGATTTATTATTAATGCCTTAATGATACAACTTTTTAAAGAAATGTCTATGCTCCGGAGGCAGGGTGATCTCGGCTACCGCCGCGGGTGCTTTTCTCGTTTTGTAAACAAAACATAGAAAAGCCTTTCGCTCCCTACCCCGCGAGTGATGCAGATCACTCGCTCGGGGAGCAATATAAAAAACCACACTTTCGTGCAGTTTTTTATATTGCTCCTCGGGTAGGGATCGAACCTACGACCAATCGATTAACAGTCGATTGCTCTACCGCTGAGCTACCGAGGAATATTTTGTTCTACCTTAGAACCCATACATCCTAGCAAAAATCAGGTAAAAAGGCAAAAATGGTATATACTTGTTTTAGATGAAAGAAGCCATAGGAATAATAGCTGTAGCTCTAGGTATTATAGGCGCTATACCATATATAAGGGATATATTTAGAGGCAAAACCAAGCCACACCTATTCTCCAACATCATCTGGGCTGTTGTCACCACTTTGGCATTCTTTGGTCAGACAGCAGGTGGTGCAGGCCCTGGTGCATGGACCACAGGAGTGATGGCCATCATTACGACAGTATTCATGGTGCTATCTATAAAGTACGGTACCAAGGACATCACGAAGACAGACGTCTTTTTCTTGGTAATAGGGTTACTAGCGATCATCCCATGGTGGCTTACAGATGACCCAACCATATCTGTAGTCATTGCAACTATTATAGATGTATGCGGATTCTCCCCTACTATCAGGAAAACCATTAATGACCCAGGAAGTGAGACTCTGAGTTCTTGGGTGCTAAACTGCATCCGTCATGGACTATCACTATTTGCCCTGACTCAATTCACAACTGTTACATATATCTATCCTCTGGCGCTTTTCCTTATGAATATAATTACAGTTTATATAATAGTTCGTGGTAACAACAAACTAAAACACCTCCGATAAGTCGGAGGTGTTTTAGTTTTATATTAGAATTAATGTCCTGAAACTACATGAACTTCGTGTTCGTCTTTGCGTACAATTCGGCGGAAGATCACAATCATAGCAAGTATAAGTAGTATAACTAGTATCCACTCAACTATAGTATCAGGCATAAAACCATTCGAACCATTTAGTGAGAGTGCTGTTATGCCGTTACCATTGTTGTCATATGTATTATATGGATAGTTACCATTATTATACTGACTGTTCTGATCGAAACCTGAAGTGTTTGAGTAACCTGAGTTTGATGTAGTGTTAACACGGTTAGTGTTTGTCGCAACTGTTGAAGTCTTCTTGATTGGAGTGATAGCTACTGTGCTAATAGGTGCCGCCTCTGACGCCTTGTAGTTATTTGTTGCAGATGTTGTCTGCACAGTTGGCGCAGTATCCTTTGGCATAGGCACAATAGTAAAGCCAGCTTCGTTGGTAGCAACACGTGGCTGAGGATCCCATACACCAGGAACATAAGCAAGAGCTGCAGATGAACTAGCAAAGAAAATTGCCATTACTCCGAGTGCTATTAAGTTTTTTGATGTTTTATTATTCATATGGGTATTATAGCATAAATATATGCCACTTGTCAAGCCCCATTACATAGCCCAGATGTAGCCTTGGAACCCTTATTTTCCAAGGCTTTAATGCCAAATTACCAGTTGAGGAATAAAAAGAGTATAATGAAAAAATATTATATATAACCAAACATACATATGAGTAATCCATTTGAAAACGCCATGTCCCAGCTCGACCGAGCAACCAAAGTGAAAGCCTTCCCTAAAGAATTCCTATCACGACTCCACCAACCAAACCGTGAAGTCCGCATATCTATTCCTGTCACTATGGATGACGGTACTCTTTCTATATTTGAAGGCTACCGAGTTCAGTACAACGATGCTCGTGGTCCATACAAAGGTGGTATCCGCTACCATCAGGACACCGACATACATGAAGTCAAAGCACTCGCCTTCTGGATGGCACTCAAGTGTGCTGTAGCCAACATCCCTATGGGTGGAGGCAAGGGTGGCATCACCGTAGACCCAAAGAAGTTATCCAAGGGTGAGCTCGAGCGACTTTCTCGTGGGTGGATCAAGCTCATGGCACCAGTTATCGGACCTAGAGTAGACGTCCCTGCCCCTGATGTGAACACTACTCCTGAGATAATGTCCTGGATGGTAGATGAGTACAGTAAGATAACTGGAGACAAGACCAACGCAGTCATCACAGGTAAACCTATCGAAGTAGGAGGATCAGAAGGCCGAGGCCCAGCTACAGGACTCGGAGGGTTTTATGTATTTGACGTCCTAAGGAAGAAGATGGCTATGCCAGAATCATGCAGAATAGTCATCCAAGGATTTGGTAATGTGGGAGGTAACGCCGCAGACATACTTTCCAAGCATGGCCACACTATCATTGCCCTCTCTGATTCCAAAGGTGCAATACTTAAAGAAGATGGTATAGATATAAAACTTCTAAATGACTACAAGAAAGAATTTGGCCAGATCAGTGGGTTCCCTGGGTCAAAGATGATCACGAACGAAGAACTATTGCTACTTGAATGCGACGTACTGATTCCTGCAGCACTCGAGAACCAGATCACAGCCCTAAATGCAGATAAGGTAAAAGCGAAGCTCGTACTTGAACTTGCCAACGGACCTACAACTCCAGAAGCCGATGACATCTTGTATAGTCGCAACATCCCTGTGATCCCAGACATACTAGCGAACGCTGGAGGAGTAACTGTATCTACATTTGAATGGGAACAGAACCTCAAAGGTGAGCACTGGACTGAAGTTGAAGTCTTTGCCAAGCTAAAAAAGATAATGGATGAAGAAACAGAAGTCATCTGGAAGCGCTCAACCGAATTGAAAACCGACATTCGTCGCACTGCATTTATTGTCGCACTAGAACGCATAGAGCAAGCAACAAAATAATGAAGGAAAAAGTATCTACAAAAGTTCGCTTGCCGGACCATGTTTGCCCTATTCATTACAAACTCACACTTAAGCCTGACCTTGAGGCATTTACCTTTAGTGGCCAGGAAGTTATCGAAGTCGAACTGACTAAGCCTACAAAAGAAATCACCCTGCATTCAATAGACACTAATATAAAAACAGCAGAAATAATCGCAGGTAAAGATACCCAATTTGCAGTTAAGATAAAATACAACAAAGAATCAGAAACTGTCGTATTTACTTTTGCTAAACCAATACCAAAAGGTAGAGCTAAACTCTCACTTGTATTTGAAGGCATCATAAACGAAAGCCTCCGTGGGTTCTATCGTAGTCGGTACACACTAGGTGGCAAAGAGAAGAGCATGGCTACTACTCAGTTCGAGGCCACTGATGCTAGGCGCTGTTTCCCCTGCTTTGATGAACCAGCACAGAAAGCCGTGTTTGATGTGTCACTTATAGTCCCAGGCAGTCATACTGCTATATCAAATACTCTGCCCCATACTATCAGCGAGCATGAGGGTGGCTACAAAGTCATAGAGTTCGCATCAACTCCACGCATGTCTACATACTTGCTTGCATTCATTATAGGTGAATTTGAGTTCGTAGAGGGCTACACTAAAGACAAAGTCCAAGTACGGGTGTTTACAACAGAAGGCAAAAAGCACCAAGCCAAGTTTGCACTTGATGTAGCCATCAAGTCTCTTGAATACTACAACAAATACTTTGGCATCCCCTACCCACTGCCTGTACTCGACCTGATAGCCATACCCGACTTTGAGAGTGCTGCGATGGAGAACTGGGGTGCAGTTACATTTCGCGAGAGCGCACTACTAGTAGACGAGGAGCATACTTCACTTTCAAACAAGCAGTGGATCGCTATAGTCATAGCCCACGAGATAGCCCACCAATGGTTTGGCAACTTGGTCACCATGCGATGGTGGACAGACTTGTGGCTCAATGAAGGCTTTGCATCATATATGGAGAACCTTTGTGTAGACCATATGTTCCCAGAGTGGCGTGTGTGGGACCTGTATCTTGCTGACCGTTACCAAGTAGCACTCAAACTTGATTCGCTTGCAAACTCGCACCCTATAGAAGTCACAGTTCATCACCCGAAAGAAATAGGAGAGATATTCGACATGGTGTCATATGCTAAAGGTTCTGCTGTCATCAGACAACTCTCTGCATACATCGGTGCCGATAAATTCCGTGAAGGCCTACAGCATTACCTAAAAAAGCACAGCTACAAGAACACAGACACAGTAGACCTCTGGGAATCTTTTGAGAAGGCAAGCAAAAAACCCATAAAGAAAATAATGGAAAGCTGGACCAAGAAGACCGGCTACCCGATAATTTCAGTATCGAAAGGTAAAAACGGATTTACTGGCACTCAAGAGAGGTTCTTCTCGAGTCGTATATCTGCACAGAGAAACAAGGATAACACTCTCTGGCAAATTCCCTTCCAATACCAGTCAGAAAAGAAAACTATCACAGAACTTGCAACCAGGAAGTCATTCCCTCTGGTAGGCAAATCTATAGGCAAAGTAAATATTGGGGAGGGTTCATTTATCCGTGTCAGGTACGATAAAGAAACACTTGCGAAACTAAAAGGAGAAGTTGAGCAAGACAAGTTATCCATCCGTGATAGGCTTGGTATCATTCGTGACTTGTTTGCACTAGCCGAAGGTGGATATATATCTGTGGTAGAAGCACTTGAATTTTCTCTCTCATACAAGAACGAAAACGAATACACTGTGTGGTCTGAAATAGCCGGAGGTGTTGCTCGAGTTAGCAATGTGTTTATAGATAGCAAACTTAAAGATTCTTACCAGAAGTACGCACAGTCGCTATTCTCGCCTTTAACTCTCCGTATGGGCTGGGAGAAAAAGAAAGGTGAAGACCACTCTCAGACATTCCTGCGTAGTCTCGCACTCGGACAAGCTGGACACTATGGCGACAAAGATGTGATCAAACAGGCTCAGAAACTATTTGCAAATAGAAATAAGAGTAAGATCGAAGCCGACATCCGTGGAGTTGTTTACAGTATAGTAGCCCACAATGGCACAACTAAAGAATGGGAACTATTTAGAAAGCTCCACAACAGCGAGAGCCTACACGAAGAAAAAGACCGCCTCAGTAGATCTATGGCACAATTCCAAGACAAGGCACTTCTAAAGAAGACTCTAAACTTCGCACTCTCGAAAGATGTTCGAGACCAAGATGCACCATTCATCATAGGCAGTGTCTGGAATAATAAACTCGGCCGTGATATAACGTGGCGCTTTGTAAAAAGTAATTGGAAAGTACTGCTCAAAAAGTATGGTGAAGGTGGCCACTTCCTCGGCCGACTACTCTCGCCACTTGGTAACCACACAAACACCAAAGACGCTATAGATGCCAAGAAATTCTTCTCGAAGAATTCTGCACCTGGCGCAGAGCGAACCCTAGAACAGTCCTATGAACGTATTTACTCAAACTCTGCTTGGCAGAAAAGTGATCAGAAGGAGCTAAAAACTTGGCTCAAGAAAAACTTTTAAGGAAGCTCTTCCTATGAAGCACGGTTATGCCGTGCTTTTTGATTGAGTCGTAATGAGCTTTCGTGCCATAACCAGCATGGTTCTCGAATCCGTACTCGGGATATTCTTTGGTGTAGTCATCCATGAGTCTGTCGCGAGAGACTTTGGCTACAATTGAAGCACAGGATATGACAGGGTGGAGTTCATCGCCTTTTATGACTGTTTGTTGATTCTTGTATTCTTTTGGGGCTTTCAATCCACCATCTAAAAATATATCGAGCGTAGCGAGAGGATCAAAATCTTTCATCGCGTAGGGCCCCTCTGGGGTAAAGCGGGAAAGATTTTGATTCGCTCGCGAAGCAACTTTCTTTAAGGACTGATCCAATGCTTTCTGTATAGACCTCACAATTCCAACCTTATCAATCCATTCTGCAGAGACCATAGTTACAGCAAAGTCGCAGTTACCTTTCTCTTTCTCCCCTTTTAAATATTCAAACCATTTCTCCCTCTGCTTTTTAGTAAGTTTTTTAGAATCCCTAAGTGGTAAATCTAGTGCAATTGAATCGAAAAATTGAGCCGAGCATGCAAATGCTCCCACAGCCACAGGACCTGCAATCGGCCCCCTGCCTACTTCATCGATTCCGATTAAAATACTCGATTTCATGACATTAGTATAGCAAAATATCCAATTTTTAAAGCCCTCAGTATTCTGGTATAATCGCTCTATGGAATCCAAATTCATCCACCTACACACTCACAGCCACTACTCCCTTTTGGATGGATTGTCTAAAATCGAAGATATTGTCCGTATCGCCCGCGAGCACAAAATGCCCGCTATTGCAGTCACAGACCACGGCAACATGTACGGGACTATCGAGTTCTACAAGGAATGTAAAAAAGCTGGCATCAAGCCAATAATTGGATGTGAAGTATACGTCGCAGAACGCAAACGTACAGACAAAGAACCTGGTATAGACAACAAGCGATACCACCTCATACTGCTTGCCAAAAACATGACAGGCTACAAGAACCTCATGAAGCTTGTTACAAAAGCGAACCTCGAAGGCTACTACTACAAACCACGTGTAGATATGGAACTCCTCAAAGAATATGGTGAGGGTCTAATATGCCTTTCGGGTTGTATGGGTGGGATGCTCTCCCGGACCATACTTGCCGGCAATATGGAAAGGGCTGATGAATTAGTCAGAGCCCACCAAGATGCATTTGGTAAAGGAAATTACTTTATAGAAATCCAATCACACCCACACATCGACAGAGATGCAGAATTACGCAAAGCACTGATCGCACTTGCCAAAAAGCATGGCATACCTACAGTTGCCACCCAGGACTCACACTATCCATGTAAAGATGACCACGAAGCCCACCACACACTACTCCAAGTCAACACTGGAGCTGAAGGCAAAGACACTGGCAAATTTGAATTCTCTGACGATGACTTCTCTCTGATAGACGAGAAAACTGCATTCGAATACTTTAAAGACAGTCCTGAATCCGTAACCAACACCAAGATGGTGGCCGACCTCTGTGAGGACTATGACCTCGAGCTCGGCCGAGCATACTTCCCAGACTTTCCTATCGCAAATGGGACAAATGCAGATGAAGTGCTAAAAGACCTTGCCTATAAAGGATTTGCATTCCGAGACCTACCTCAATCCAAAGAATACGTAGACCGCCTAGAGTACGAGCTAGAAATCATTAAACAAAAGAAGTACCCGACATACTTCCTTGTCGTCGGCGATCTACTTCGCTATGCACGCGAGAACGGTATACTGACAAACATCCGAGGAAGTGTCGCTGGATCTCTGACTACATATCTACTAGGCATTACAAATGTTGACCCACTCGAGTACAAGCTTCCCTTCGAGCGATTCCTCAACCCTGAACGTCCATCACTACCAGATATCGATATGGACTTTGCCGACAACCGCCGAGATGAAATCATTGCCTACACTAAACAAAAGTACGGCGAAGACAGAGTAGCTCAAGTAGGAACATTTGGAACAATGATGGCCAAGGGCTCAGTGCGCGATGTGGCGCGCTCTCTCGGCTATCCATACACTGTTGGCGACCGTATATCGAGTATGATTCCCCTAGGTTCCCAAGGCATGCCTATGACTATCGACCATGCGATGGAGATAACCCCAGAGCTCAAGACTGCATATGAAAAGGAATCTGACACAAAGAAGATAATAGACCTAGCCAAGAAGATGGAAGGCTGTGTCCGCCACATCTCTGTCCACGCTGCTGGTGTAGTCATTGCACCGCGACCACTATATGAATTCTCGCCCATCCAATACGACCCAAAAGGTGGCAACATCATCACTCAGTACGACATGTACAGCATCGAAGATGCTGGACTACCCAAGTTCGACTTCCTGGGCATTCGCAACCTAGCCATACTCGCCGACGCAGTAAAGCTCGTAAAAACACTCCATAACAAAGATGTGGATCTAGATAAGATAATCCTAAATGACAAGAAGACATTTGAAATGCTTGCTCGTGGAGAGACCATGGGGCTCTTCCAGCTCAATGGTTCTGGCATCACTCACTACCTCAAGGAACTCCGTGCTACAACTATCCACGACATCAACGCCATGGTGGCACTTTATCGTCCAGGTCCTATGCAATTCATCCCTATGTATATCGAGCGCAAGCACAATTCGCGACTCGTAAAATACATGGATCCTGCACTCGAACCAATACTCAAGCAAACTTATGGGGTGCTTGTTTATCAAGATGACCTGCTCTTGATAGCCATCAACATCGCTGGGTATACATGGGGTGAAGCAGACAAGTTCCGTAAAGCTGTTGGTAAAAAGATCCCGAAAGAGATGGCTGAACAGAAAGACAAGTTTATCAACGGAGCTGTCGAGCACAGTAAATGGCCATTGAAGAAAGCCACCCAACTCTGGGACCAGATAGAGCCATTCGCAGCCTATGGATTCAACAAAGCACACTCTGCAAGCTATGGCCGCGTGGCATATCAGACAGCATACATGAAAGCCAACTTCCCCGTCGAGTATATGAGTGCCATCATGACTGCTGAGTCCGGTGACATAGAGAAGGTCGCCGAAATAGTCCACGAATGCCAGAAGATGGGTATTGATGTCCTGCCACCCAATGTAAACGAAAGTTTCGGAGGGTTCACTGTTATCGTAGGCTCAGATAAGCCAACAGGACGTACAATTCGATTCGGTCTCTACACTATCAAGAACTTGGGGACCGATATAGCCGACGCAATCATAGAGGAGCGTAGTCGAGGTGGTGCATTCAAATCTCTCGCCGACTTTTTTGAGCGTATCAACCACAAAAACCTAAACAAAAAATCAGTCGAAGCACTAGCTAAGTCCGGTGCCATGGACGACTGGGCTGACCGCAACATGATAATCGGTAACCTTGAGACTCTTCTTGCCTTCAATAAGGAATCGAGAGGTACGGCTTCACAGGATTCACTCTTTGGGTCTATTGGTGGAATACAAGCCAAGCTCACTCTTTCACCTCAACCTGAAACAACTCCGGCCGAGAAGCTGACTTGGGAGAAGGACCTCCTCGGTCTATACATCTCTGGCCACCCACTTGATGCCTATAAAGAAAAGATAGAGAAGTTCAGCACGCTCATATCGAAAGTTAAAGCTGACACCAACGTAGGCATGCCTTTGACTGTGGCTTGTATTATCGACACAGTAAAAATAGTGACCACCAAAAAGGGCGACCGTATGGCATTCCTAAGCCTTTCTGATTATTCAGGTTCTATAGAAGCTGTAGTCTTCTCAAAACTTTTTGAGACAGTTAAAGACACTCTCATAGAGAACTCCATAATAGCCCTGCAGGGCAAAGTGACCCTCCGCAATGGTGAGAAAAGCTTGATGATAGAGAGTTTAAAGAAGATATAAAGCAAAAAAGAAAATCCCCTTTCGGGGATTTTCTTTAAATTTTTAACCTATTTCTTCGGTCGGGTCGATCATTTTCATGACCATAGTCACCTTTTGATAATAAGTAGGGATAACTGAGTTGTACCTCTTTAGTATCTGAGCAAGGGTCATCTCATCATGATAATAACGAGAACCACCATTACCACTGATCTTACTTGAGACTATCTCAATAGATTCATCGATAGATTTGAAGTTCATTTTACATGAACCATAGCCTAGGACACTGTTTGTAGCTTTCTTACAAGCTTGCTTACCAGCATTGGACTCAATGACAGATACAGCAGCAAGCAGTCTCCAGTCTAGGTCATTCTTCTCTGCTTCTTGTACAAACTTCATTCCGTAGCCCTCTAGTGGAGCATTGCGAGCTCTGAAGAATGCATCTATCTTCTCAGCCTTTTCCTTTAGGTCTACCTCCTCTGGTGTGATTATCACCTCTGTTTGGACTGAGACCTGGTTCTGATTAATCCCTAGTGCTGTCACTGGCATTGTAGCCATACCCGAGAAAGGGATAACTACTGCAAGCAACGGGACCGTAGTAATAGAACGTAGGAACTTCTTGATTTTGTTTTTATTCATAGTCGGCAGTTACGTTCTGCCAAACGCCCAAGATTGGGGATAGGTTATAAAAAAATCGCTTGCGCGAGTTTGATATAAACTAAAAAGTCCTTATATATCATCAGAGTGACAACATACTTGGACGTACCCATATAGTAGCACAAAGCGATATAAAAGTCAATAGTTATACCATGGTTTTACCTATCGTCAAACACAGAAAACCCTTATAAAATAAGGGTTTTCTGTGTTTGATAGCTTGACATTACATAGTAAATATTGAGTAATCAGCCTTTAGAATCAGGATATATTGGAGATTTTGACAATTTAGAATCTTTGTCCTATAAAAACCCTTATTTTATAAGTAAATAGACCTATTTGTCCTTACCGTGACAGTTCTTATACTTCTTGCCAGACCCACAATGACAAGGATCGTTGCGTCCTATCTTTGGCTCCCCTTTTGGTGTTCCTGGTACGTTACCAGTACTATCCGTGGAGCTTAATATGAGCGAAGGTCGCTCTTCTGTCACTTCGACAGATGTGTTGCTAGGGTCTATGTTCATAGTTCCAATCAAAGAAGCAACCTGCTCTCTGAATAATGCCTCCATCTCCTTGAAAAGCCTCAACCCTTCTTTCTTGTACTCTATAAGTGGCTCGCGCTGACCATATGCACGGAGGTTTACAGACGAGCGAGTATATTCCATAGTCTCGAGATGCTCTACCCAGAGAGAGTCGGTGGTATATAAGGCGATGCGACGAACAGTCTCGAAGAAGGCAGTGTCTCCTGAAGCAGACCGTTTTTGTGGTATTACCTCAGAAAGGTTTGGGTAGTCTAGGGTCAGGTCAGCAAGGAAGTTCTCTAGCGCCTCGAAGCTACCAGAAAGCATAGTGCGCCTACGCTCATATATGATCTTTCTCTGGTGGTTTAGAACATTGTCGTACTCTAGAGTATGCTTGCGAGAGTCAAAGTGGAACCCTTCGATCTTGGCCTGAGCACCTTCAAGAGTGTTGGTTATGAACCGGTTCTCGATAGGCTGGTCTTCTGGTACGCCTAGCTTAGCCATCATGCTCTTGATACGGTCAGATCCGAATATACGCATAAGGTCATCCTCGAGAGATACGAAGAACTGTGTCTCGCCTGGATCACCCTGGCGACCTGAACGTCCGCGAAGCTGGTTGTCGATACGACGTGCCTCATGGCGCTCGGTACCTAGGACAAAAAGTCCACCAAGAGCTTTCACTTCTTCGTAATGAACATCATTGTAAGGCACACCTCCGAGCTTTATATCGACTCCACGACCCGCCATGTTGGTAGCGACAGTAACTGCACTTTTGCGACCAGCGTTGGCGATGATCTCTCCTTCACGTTCATGGTTCTTGGCATTGAGAACTGTATGTGGTACACCAGCTTGGGTTAGGTAAGCAGACAGGAGTTCGTTCTTCTCGATAGATACTGTACCTATGAGAACTGGCTGGCCTTTGGCATGAAGAGCCTTGACCTTATCAGCAACGGCAAGGAGTTTGGCCTTCTCTGTCTGATAGATGAGGTCGTTGAGGTCTTTACGGTTGATGGCACGGTGAGTAGGCACGACGACTACATTGAGACCATAAACTTTGAAGAATTCTTCCTTGGAAGTCTCGGCTGTTCCTGTCATACCAGATAGCTTCTCGTAAAAACGGAAGTAGTTCTGGAAAGTGATGGAAGCTACAGCACGTGTCTCCTTCTCTATCTTTACGCCCTCCTTGGCTTCGATAGCTTGGTGCAAACCTTCACTCCAACGACGGCCTGGTTGTAAACGACCAGTAAATGAATCCACAATGATTACCTCGCCGTCTTTGACTACATAGTCTTTGTTGTCGATATATAGAGCACGAGCACGGACAGCAGTCTCCAAGTGATGGACGTACTTGATGCCTTTTTGTGTATAGATATCTGAAATACCTAGGAGTTTCTCGGCTTTGGTGATGCCTTGGTCTGTGAGTGATATGGCGCGGAGCTTCTCGTCTACTGTATAGTCTTCTTCTTTGTTCAACTGCTTTGAGATGTCTGCAAATGTGTAGTATAGGTCCTCGGAATCCTCGGCAGCAGATGAGATGATAAGAGGTGTACGAGACTCATCGATAAGGATAGAGTCTACCTCATCCACTATCGCATAGAAAGGAGGCCTCTGGACTACTTCACCTATGCTGTTGGCTAGGTTGTCGCGGAGGTAGTCGAAGCCGAACTCGTTGTTTGTACCATAGGTGATGTCACAAGCATAGGCTTCCTTGCGTGATGCTGGACGTAGGAATTCGTAGAGAACCTTGAATGAACTCAGGTCATCGTTACCATCTGTCTCGGCATTCTTGTGAGAAGGGTCGAAAACGTAAGAAGTATTCTGAGAGTTTACTACTCCGACAGTTATGCCAAGCATAGCAAACACTGGACCCATCCACACCGCATCACGACGAGATAGGTAGTCGTTGACCGTAACTACATGCACACCACGACCAGTAAGTGCATTGAGGTACGCTGGACTAGTAGCAACTAGAGTCTTGCCCTCACCTGTACGCATTTCTGCAATATTATTAAAATGTAGTGCTATACCTCCGATGAGTTGGACGTCGTAGTGGCGTTCGTTGCGAGCGCGAGATGCAGCTTCGCGAACAAGAGCAAAAGCTTCTGGGAGCAATTCATCGAGCGTAGCACCATCCTTGAGGCGAGCCTTGAGTTCTAGGGTTTTAGTTGCAAAATCAGCATCAGAAAGAGCTTTGATACCCTCCTCTAGGGAGTTGATCTTATCTACTAGGGGATTCCATTTTTTTATTATACGGTCGTTTTCACTTCCAAATATACCTTTCAATATAGCCATAATTCCCCTATTTTAACACACTAATACATTTTATAAAAATGTTCGTGCGACCACACTATGCATGGTTTAGCAAAAAGAAAATCCCCGATAGAGAGGGGATTTTCTAAAAGAGAAAATGAATTACTTCTTTTTCTTTGTAGCCTTTTTCTTAGCTACTTTTTTAACTGCTTTCTTAGCTTTCTTTTTTGCTGCCATATATTTAAAAAATTAATTATTTTTAAAAGATGTGTGATATAACGACCTTACAAAAAAATTTTAGAAAAAATATTTTGTAAAAAAATTGATCACACTCACTACTACATTATCTTACATATATATGTATACTGCAATACTTTTTACACTAAATGTGTGGATAACTTTTATTTTTGTAAAATGAGAAAAATATTTATTAAAAGAAAAATTTCACAACGGTATAAAAATAATCTTTGATAGCGAAGTAAAATATTTTCGAGGGAAGCCTTGCGCAGGAGCTTAGAAAATAAAGTAAGTACTCTTACCATTATTTTCTTGAGCGACGAGCAGAGCAAAAACTGAGTACAGTTTTATGCGTGCTGAGTCCGAGAATATTATTACGGAGCAAACTGCATCTATAAATGAAAAACACCCTGCTTTGGACAAGGTGTTTTTCGTGTTTTTGCATTTGTATCTATAAGCCGAATTCTGTGTCTGTCTTGCAACAGATGATAGATATTTATCTAGGCCATAAGTTACCCTATAGCTCAAGCGATTCAAAAGATGGTTTAACCCATCTAGTACGATCTTGCACACACGTAAGGATTTAGCCGTTTCACCCCTATAGTTACCTATAGGATTCATCCTTATTTACATAAGGATGTCCTACCCTTTCGGATAAAGACGTCTCTGCTCGCACCTCTAACATTGCTGTCGACGGGCGTTACCCGCTACGGACCCACTGATTACTCAGTGATATGTGTTCGGACTTTCCTCACCATGACCGAAGTCAAAGCGCATCTATCTGATACAAACGCGCTCCTAGTATAACAGAGCAAGTGGTGCTTGACAATCCCCTTTTATTTTGCTATACTCTTATTGTGAGTAAAGGATTCCGATAATTATTAAAAACAATTGCCTGACAAAGCCCCCTCGAGAAATCGTGGGGGTTTTGTTTTTTATATATTATTGATATACTTGTTCTGTCAGCCGTTGTGTTCTCTAGTCAGCGGCTGCACTCACATAGGCAATTGTGTTGGAGTTTAGCACCCGCTGACTTGAGCACATAA
>CAZMZT010000006.1:0-46230 GCA_964571085.1 uncultured Candidatus Saccharibacteria bacterium | reverse complement strand
CTCCTTCTACCGCTGGAACATACGCAGTGCACTTTATTACAGGAGTGGATGAACCACAAAACCCTATATATGTAGTAGTACGGCCTGTACAAGTCCAGGGCCCTGGTTCTCTTTCTTGTGCTGTTCAAGGTGTTCCTGGAGCAGGCACTTACCTTGAGGGTGCTGTTAAGACAGCATACGAAGTCGACTTCTATAACTCTATAGCAAACTATAATGCTGGTATAAAGTATGATGTTACAGGTCAAAATTTAAGACTTAGAATAAATTACTATTCAAATACAGGTTATCTAACATGGGCTGGTACCTTTGGTGAATATATACCTCCTACGACAACACTAACTTCTGTTCTGTCTGGAGAAACTGCGTATGCTTATGGATCTCCTAGTTCGGGTCTTATTACTGAGTATTATGTGCCAGGTCAATATGTGCCAGAAGACTGTGAGTATAGTTGGTGGGGGCAACTCGCTGAACTCACTGTATTAGATGGCTTAAGTGAAACTGTCCCATATCAGCTTATACCTCAACCACCAACAGCTTCTATAGGTGGAACTTACGGAGTGTATACAGGAGAATCTTTCAACCTATCTTGGTTCTCTACAAACGCGACCTCTTGTACAGGAACAAATTTCTCAACTAGTGGTGCTACAAGTGGATCATTAAGTATCACACCAAGCGGAGATACTACCTATACCATTAGTTGTTCAAACGTAGTTGGATCTGCAAATGATTCTATTACAGTATATGATTTAGGTCCTAGGCCGGTAGGAGGAGAATGTAAAGAAGGTGAAGAGTGTGCAGTTTAATTTTAATAGAATTATAATTATAAAAATATGAAAAAAATAATCTCTACAATATTTCTAGCTATACTTGCTCTCTACGCGCCATCTGTTTCAGAGGCTGCATGGCAGTATACTCCAGTTCACGATGTAGTTTACATCGTATCTGGAGCAAACATCTCTCCTTCATGTAATGCAGGCATAGATCGATCTGTAACTCTGCCAACCAACTCCATAACCATCCCTGCTGGCGGTGCAACTGTATCAGACTCTGACGGCACTATCGCAAGTCAATCATGGGCTCAAGTTGGCGCAACACCATCTGTGGCTACTATATCCAACAGCACAACCCTCACTCCTACATTCTCAAACCTCATACAAGGTTCATACACATTCCGCCTAAGCGCTACTGACAACCTCGGTGCAACTTGTGCTGATGATATGACTGTCACAGTCAATAGTGGCAACATCCCTCCTGTAGCAAATGCTGGAGTTGATCAATCTATAACTCTACCTTCAAACTCTGTTTCAGTATCTGGTTCTGGGTCTTATGATGGAGATGGATCAATAATCTCCTACGCTTGGACCAAGACTAGTGGACCTGCGACATACACTATCACTGCTCCTAGCTCTATGAACACATCTATCACTGGCCTCATAGCTGGTACATATGTGTTCCAGCTTGTAGTAACAGACAACGGCACTCCAGGCCTCACAGGGTCAGACACCATGACTGTCACAGTAGCCTCTGAGCCTAGTGCATCTGGGTCTCTAACTATATCGCCAAATTCATGTACCATAGCACTTGGAGGTAGTACTTGTTCTGTTACTGGAGCTACTTGGAATACAAGCGGAGCATCATCTCCTAACCTTCTAGATGCTAACACCAGTACAACACTCTCTACTCTTGCAAACAACGCCTTCCCTCTAGAAGTCTGGGTTGCCTATCCATTTACTACATTCAATCTAAGAGATGGATCTACAGTCCTTGACACTGAAATAGTAACAGCAAACTGTGGAGCAAACACATGGAATGCAGGTGCTGGAAGATGTGTTGCTCCTGCGGTAAACGGTGTATGTGGAGCTGCTCACTTCAACTGTTCAGCCGGAAGTTACCCCGGAGGTGGTACAGGTGGATCTAGTGGTCCATGGGCATGGAGCTGTGTTGGTTCAAATGGTGGAACAACAGCATCTTGTTCAGAGGATCCTAGTGGTAAACCCCAATGTAGCGATGGTATCGATAACGACTCGGATGGATTTGTGGATTACCCAAGCGACTCTGGTTGTACTAGTGATGCTGACAACAATGAAAGCAATATAAAGATCGACGTTAAAGAGAATTAAAGAACATAAAGTCAAATCCCCAGCCTTCGAGCTGGGGATTTGACTTTATTTCTAGATTTGCTAGTATGAGAGTCAATCGCAATATTTGCGCCTGTCTCGACGGAAGTCGAGAAATTTAATTTATTAGTAATTTATGTTGGTGTTTAGAATAGAGCATTTTATTGTATGCTCCGTTATGAATATCAACCAATAAAACATATGGCAACAGAAGAGTTTAACAGAGATAAGCCACACGTAAACGTGGGCACCATCGGTCACGTAGACCATGGAAAGACAACACTAACAGCAGCAATCCTACAGGTTCTCTCACGTCAAGGTGAAGGATTTGGTGCTAAAATTAAAGGCGTAGATCAAATCGACTCAGCTCCAGAAGAAAAAGCTCGTGGTATCACGATCGCTCTTTCTCACAATGAGTACTGGACTCCAACTCGTCACTATGCTCACATCGACGCTCCAGGTCACGCGGACTACATAAAGAACATGATTACAGGTGCTGCCCAAATGGACGGTGCTGTACTTGTCGTAGCTGCTACTGACGGTGCGATGCCACAGACACGTGAGCACGTACTCCTTGCAAAGCAGGTGGGTGTGCCAAAGATCATCGTTTTCCTCAACAAGTGCGACATGGTTGATGATAAAGACATGATCGACCTCGTAGAAGAAGAAATCCGTGAACTCCTTACAAAACAAGGGTTTGACGGTGCAAACGCTCCAGTCATCCGCGGTTCAGGACTCAAAGCTCTTGAAGCAAAAGACAATACTGATGAATGGGCACAGAAAGTTCTCGAACTTGCAACAGCACTCGATACATACATCCCAGTTCCAGAGCGCGATACAGTCAAGCCATTCCTTATGCCAATCGAAGATATATTCTCTATCGAAGGCCGAGGTACAGTTGTAACTGGTAAAATCGAGCGCGGAATCGTAAACGTAGGTGAAGATGTAGAAATCGTTGGTATCAAGGATACTGCAAAGACTACAGTTACTGGTATCGAAATGTTCAACAAGAACCTCAAGCAAGGTATGGCTGGCGACAACGCTGGAATCCTTATTCGTGGTATCAAGAAAGAAGACATCACTCGTGGACAAGTGCTTGCAAAGCCAGGTACTGTGACTCCTCACTCAGAATTTGAATGTGAAGTTTACATCCTAAAGAAGGAAGAAGGTGGTCGCCACACTCCATTCTTTACTGGTTACAAGCCACAATTCTACATCCGTACTACAGACGTGACAGGTGAGTCTACACTCCCAGCAGGCGTAGAAATGGTTATGCCAGGAGACACAGTCAAGCTATCTGTAAAGCTAGTTACTCCAGTCGCACTTGAAGAGTCTATGCACTTCGCTATCCGTGAAGGTGGCAAGACAGTAGGTGCAGGTGTCGTTACAAAGATCAACAAATAGTTCTCTGTAACATCCGTTCTTTTTAATTTAGAAATTTATGACAACGACAACAAAGAAAAAATCAGGAGTTGGTGCACCAAAGAAAACGAAAGTTGCTAAGGACGACACAGTTGTCCAGCTACGTATCCGAGTGCGAGCATACGAGAACAAGATTCTCGATGCATCTGTAAAGCAGATCATCGACACAGCTCTCCGCTACGATGCAAAGATCGTTGGACCTATTCCACTTCCAACTGAAATTAAAAAGTACACTGTAAACCGTGCATCATTCGTATTCAAGAACGCACGTGAACAGTTTGAAATCAGAATCCACAAACGCGTTATCGATATCCTAAACCCTAACGCAAAGACTATCGAAGCACTCACAAACCTATCACTCCCTTCTGGAGTCGATATTGATGTGAAAATGATGTAATTAAAATATATGAAATTTATTCTTGGTAAAAAACAGCATATGATGCAGTGCTTTGATATTGATGGCACAGTGATCCCAGCGACAGTAGTCTCTGCAGGTCCTTTGGTTGTGACCCAAGTCAAGAACCCTGATACTGACGGCTATACTGCTGTGCAGGTAGCATTTGACGAACAGAAAGCATCTCGTGCGACAAAGTCACACCTAGGTCACGTAGCCAAGTCTGGTAAAGGTGAAGAAGGTAAAGAAAGTGCATTCAAGCACCTTCGTGAATTCCGCGACATTGAGGAGATCGCTGTAGGCGACCGCATCACTGTTGATGTGTTTGCAAAAGGTGACATGGTCACTATCTCAGGACTTTCAAAGGGTAAAGGTTTCCAAGGTGTTGTTAAACGCCATGGATTCCACGGTGGACCACGTTCACACGGTCAAAAGCACTCTGAGCGTGAGCCAGGTTCTATCGGAGGAGGTCTCCGTAACAAAGTTCCTAAAGGAATGCGCATGGGAGGCCGAACAGGAGGCGACCGCATAACAGTAAAGAACTTGCAGATAGTTGGTGTAGACAAAGAGAACAACCAGTTACTAGTAAAAGGTGCTATCCCAGGACGACGTGGCACTCTAGTAGAAATCATCGGATAAACTTTATGGCAACAAAAGATACACAAAAGAATACTGTAGTAGAAAAAACTTCAAAGAAGGCTCCAATCAACATGAAGACAGAAGTTTACAGCCAGAAAGGTAAGTCTGTAGGCTCATATGACCTACCAGAATCAATCTTTGGACTACCGTGGAACGGTGACCTTGTTCACCAAGTGGTTACTGCGATGCAAGCTAACTCTCGTACACCAGTGGCTCACTCTCGCACTCGAGGTGAAGTTCGCGGTGGAGGCAAGAAGCCATGGCGCCAGAAGGGTACAGGTCGTGCTCGTCACGGATCATCACGTTCTCCGATTTGGAAAGGTGGAGGTGTGACTCACGGTCCTCGCAACGACAAGAGCTACGAACAGAAGATCAACAAGAAGATGCGTATCAAAGCACTATTTACTGTGCTCTCAGAAAAATACCGCAAAGGCCAGATACTTTTCGTAGAAGAACTTGCACTTAAAGACATCAAGACCAAAGACGCAGTTAAAGTCATCACTGACCTAAGCTCTGTCAAAGGTTTCGAGCGCATTGTTGGTGGTAAGAAGCCAAACACATACATAGCAGTTCCAGCCAAGACAGATGCTTTGAAGAAAAGCTTTGCAAACATCCCAACTGTAGAAGTCGACGAAGTTCGCAACATCAACCCTGTAGACTTGCTTGCATTCCGATATGTCGTTATCGCACAGCCGACAGAGAGCGTTGCATTTCTTGGTGGTAAAACAGAGAAAAAAGTAGAAAAGAAATAATATATGGCAACAACTAAAACAAAAACTAAAAAGGTTGTAGAAAAGAAGGACGAAGCTAAAAAGGGCAAGACCCACCCTCTTGTTATTGGTCCACGCATCACTGAGAAGTCAGCGATAGCATCAGATAAGGGTGCTTATACTTTCAATGTAGTGCCTTCTGCGAACAAGAACGAGATCAAGAAAGCTATCAAGATGCTCTATGGAGTTACTCCAGTTAAAGTTTCTATGATACAGATCACACCGAAAACTGTGGTCCGTGGTGGAGTACAAGGCGTCAAACAAGGTGGTAAGAAGGCAGTCGTACACCTCAAGAAAGGCGACAAGATAACATTTGCATAATAAAAAGCCATGAAAACTTATAAACCAACAACACCATCAAAGCGTCATCAGACAACTGTTTCATACAGAAATGTTTTGACTAAGTCAGAACCTACCAAGTCACTTACTCGTGGATTCAAGCGATCTGTAGGACGCAACAACCAAGGACGCATCACTACTCGCCACAAAGGTGGTGGACACAAGCGCCTGTACCGTGAGATAGACTTCATGTACAACAAGCGTGACATCCCAGCCAAGATAACTTCTATCGAGTATGACCCAAACCGCAACGCATTCATCGGACTTGCAGTATATGCAGACGGAGAGAAGCGTTACGTGATAGTGCCAAAGTCTGTCCAAGTTGGCAATGCGTTCCTAGTAGGCGAGAAAGTACCTCTGACAGTTGCAAACCGCCTTCCACTCAAGTTCATCCCAGTTGGAACATTTGTTTACAACGTAGAGATCAAGCCAGGCAACGGTGCCAAGCTCGCTCGTTCTGCAGGAACATTTGGCCAAGTAGTTGCCAACGATGGTGGGTATACCAACATCAAGATGCCATCTACAGAAGTCCGTAAAGTTTCTGAGAACTGTTACGCATGTATTGGTGAAGTTTCAAACTCAGAATTCAAACTCCAGAACTTTGGTAAAGCAGGACGTTCACGATGGAAGGGTATCCGCCCAACAGTTAGAGGATCTGCCATGAACCCAGTTGACCACCCATACGGAGGAGGTGAAGGTGCACAGGGCCGAGGACTCCGCCGAGCGAAAACAAAGTGGGGCAAGCCATCAGGAAAAGGCCAGAAGACACGAACTCCAAAGAAATACTCAAACATGTGGATCGTCTCTCGCCGAAAAGTTGGTAAATCTAAAAAAGCATAATCAAGAACAAAAGCACCAGAAATGGTGCTTTTGTTGTATAATATAAGTGTATGGATAAAAAACTCTCAGAAAAGAAAAGATTCTCTATAGTAGCTCGGCTCAAGAGTACGACTCACGCACTGCGTGGAATCAAGTTGTTCTTGAAGACCACTCACAACGCCTGGGTGCATTTATTCTTTGCTCTACTTGCTGTGTACCTCGGGTTTACTCTCCACATCTCAAACATAGAGTGGATACTTCTTGTGCTTACTATAGGTATTGTGATTCTTTTTGAAATGATAAACACTGCAATCGAAATAGACATCGACCTCACAAGCCCCACCTACCACCCATACGCTCGCGACACAAAGGATGTCGCCGCAGGCGCTGTATCTGTATCTGTAGTCATGGCCGGAATCGTCGGGATCATGATTTTCTTGCCGAAGATACTTATGCTATTTAAATAAAAAAAGGGTTTCCAAAAACTGGAAACCCTCATACATATACCCCCACTTACTCATTTTGCTGATTAGGCTGTAGCTGTTAGCCTATTGTAATTGTCCAAATTTTCAACAATAATCTTTTTCCAATCATCTGGTGCTGGTTCTTCTCCCCAAGGGTGGGTGAAACCACTTGAAAAGTTAATTCGTGTTATATCCAAATCATACCCGGCATCACTAAGCACTTTGATTACTTCATCAGCTTTTCCACCTTGCCCTCCTACCCCAGGAATGAGGGATGCGACAGGATATACACCCTCTGCGTAGAACCTCGCTATATTCCCCAAATCTTTAAGGTTTGGCGCACCTATTACTGCTCCAATCCCTGGAAATTTACCTGCATGATTACGTATCCATTCAGCTACTTCCCAGTATAATGATCTACCTTCTGAGGCACCCATTGTTTGAAAAGTATTAGCTCCGTGGTTTGATGTTCGATTCAGAATATAGACTCCACGATTTTCTGTCATTTTGAGTTGGTTACCACAATATTCTAAGTATGGCTCCATAGAATCATCCCCCATATATGGGCTGATTGTAGCGGATTCAGTATTCCAGACTTTAAAATCTTCTATAGCATAATTTGCTGAAGATTTACCAATATCTCCTGTTTTGTTATCAAGAATTTTGATCATGCCAGGGAATAATTGGTCAATTAGATCCAAAACCTTCCCTAATACAACCAGACCAGTAAAGTCAGGGGTTGGTCCACGACCTACACAATGAACTGCATAGAACCCATAATTTGGTTTAAATGCACCGGGATAAACTTTCTGTTCCTTCATGTAGTGGAAAAGTTCTTCCAGCATATAATAGAACCCCATGATCCCATGGACTGAAAACTTTTTATGAAGTGCATTAATTACAGGATCTAAACCAGAACACATCCGGCTTCCATATATCGATGTAGCTTTTTTCAGCTGCTCGATATAGTTGATTTTTCTTTCCATAATAGTGGTTTTAGTGATGAATGTTTTTTAAGAATTTTTCTAATCCTACCTTATTGGCACATTTTGTCAAATAAAAAAAGGAGGCAAATAATGCCTCCCCTATCTCTTGTGTATCTTCGGTAAGTTTAACTTGTCGCAAGAAATTCTTGGTAATTCTTGTCAAACCCATCTATTTCTTCAGCCAGTGATTGTCTTACTGAAGGTGTATAGAAATTCATCCTCTCCATTTCACTTTTTAATACATCAAATGGAAGCAAGGATTCGATTTCACAGGGTGTATAGAGTTTTACCCCCTTTGTTCCGATCATACTTTCTCCTGAAAACTGTTTCTTTAGTACATCAAAACCGTAACTGAAAATTGAAAAGCAATAATTGCATACCGCCCCTGCTTCACGAACCTGGTACACTTCATATGCAGCACTTCCTCCAGTCGAAAATAAGTCTTCAATAACAACTACGTTGCAACCTCCTAGTTCATCAGAAGTCACTATTCTATGATGTACAAAAGAATCCTCCATTTTACATACAAGCACCACTTCATAACCATTTTCCTTAAGGGCACTTTCTGTCTTTTCGATAGTTTCCCAAGTTTCTTCTTTTGATGGGCATGTTATCAGTACAATTCTCATGCCCTTTTTAAGGTTGCCTTCGATTTGCTTTTCTTTCCCATGGTCTTTTGCACCAGGTCTAATATAAGCAAATCCAGTTTTCAAGGCGTTGGCATACTGTACTCCATAAGGTATTGCAAAAGGGGTCGTGGATACAATTGCATCAGGCTTCCAACTTTTTATTAACCCAATTAAATTACGGCTACATAAATCATTTTCATAAATGTAGAATTTACCCTTGTGGTTAATAAGCAATTTTTTCTTCATCAGTTGAGCGACTGTTGCTGCCGGAGCAATGCCCGATGTAGATGTTCCAAGAATATGAAGAACATGATTCTCGGCTGTTTTCACCAGCAGTTTGATTAATTCCCGGAATCCAACTCCAATGCGCATCCGATGGCTGTAGTAGTGAAGCATCATACGGTTGTCATTGTAAATGCGCATTAGCATTCCTGAAGCCCATTTATAGGCTGGCTTTGGTAATTTACGGTAACTTGTGGCTTTAATGTAAAGCATTGTTCGTGCCAGTTTTTTGGCGAGGGTTTTTAAATAACTCAGCATACAAATAGTATTTTGGTTTAAAATATGGTTTTGAGCATTATAAATTTACCTAATCCTACCTTAACTAGACTTTTTGTCAAATAAAAAAATCCGCCCACAAGGGACGGAGGTTAAAGGTTTTATATAAGAACTTTTATCTTTCGAAAAGAAGGCGTTCACCATTTGCTACTTCATTGAACTTTCCGTGTTCATAAACCAGGTTACCATTCACAATCGTGTGGGTGATTTCAGAGTTGAATCTCTGGCCTTCAAACGGACTCCAACCGCATTTATAGAGGAGGTTGTCTTTGCTCACTGTGTAGTGCTTGTTCATATCCACAAGTACCAGGTCTGCAAAGTATCCTTCCCGGATAAATCCACGGTCTGTGATGTTGAACAATGTAGCCGGATTATTGCACATCTTTTCTACAATTGTTTGTAAACTAACTGGTCTCTTGCCATCTATGTTGTTTTGTAACATAGCATTTAATCCATGTTGAACCAATGGCCCGCCAGATGGAGCCTTTAAATAACTCTGCCTTTTTTCCTTGATAGTATGAGGAGCATGGTCAGTAGCAATTACATCTATAAAGTCATCCAGCATTGCATTCCAGACAGCAGTCCGGTCCGTAGAGCTCTTCACAGCCGGGTTCCACTTCAGGAAGTTGCCAAGCCAGACGTAATCTTCATCACAGAAAGTCAGGTGATGAATGCAGGCTTCTGCGGTGATCTTCTTGTCTTTCAAGGGTATATCATTACGGAATAATGATATCTCTTTTGCGGTGCTTATATGAAGCACATGTAGACGGCAGCCATGCTTTTTCGCCAGATCTACTGCAAGGCTCGATGATGCGTAGCATGCATCTGCATCCCGGATCAATGGGTGATGCTCGGCAGTGATGTTTTCTTCCCCGATTTCTCTTTTCAATTTATCCAAATTAGCCTTGATCATCGTGTCATTTTCACAATGTACCGATATCGGGCAGTTCTGAATGTTGCCAAAGATCCTTTCGATAGTTGGGATGTTATCAACCAGCATTTTACCAGTACTACTTCCCATGAAAATCTTTACACCACAAACATTTTTGGGATCTATTTTCATAACTTCCTCGAAGTTTGTATTGGTTGTTCCCATGAAGAAGGAGAAATTCGCTAACGACATTCTTCCTGCTATGGAGTATTTTTCTTCCAGCAATTCAACTGTAGTTGCTAGGGGATCGGTGTTTGGCATCTCCATAAAACTGGTGACACCACCGGCAATAGCCGCCCGGCTCTCAGTGTAAATTGTTGCTTTGTGGGTAAGTCCTGGTTCACGGAAATGAACCTGGTCATCTATAACCCCCGGTAAGCAATAAAGGTTGGCTCCATCTATTACAACACCGCAACCATCATCAGAGATAGAGCATGCGTTTTCTATCCTTGAGATTCTGTTGTTAGTGATCAAAATGTCGCATCTGCGACCTGGAACATTACCGAATACTACGTGTATGTTCCGGATAAGCTTTTTAGCCATGATGGTGAGTTTTCGTTTACAATATTGTTTTGTCGAAATTTACCCTATCCTATGCTTTTTATCTTAAAAATGCAATAAAACAACCCCTTGGTTTCCCAAGGGGTATTGTTGTTGTAGAAATTTTATTTCTAACTCAGGTATTCACCTATCATATGCTGGAAAATACCAGGGTCTTCTTTGTCATAGTAAACTGACACAGCTTGTACTCTGTCAGCACCATTTTTCATCATCTTTTTTATATCACTACCGGTTGATATCCCTCCAATACCCATGATTTTTATCTCAGATTCCAGCATACTCCTCCATTGCTTTACCTGACTCAATGATATAGGAAGTATTGCCGGCCCTGCCATACCTGCCAGACCATTGTTGGGGCTAATAAGCTGGTCTCCTTTTCCATCTTCTTCATAACAGTTCGGGATAGTGTTCGTTGTTGTGACAAACCCAATGTAGCCACTTGACCCTTTTGTCTGGTACAGAATGTTTAGGAATGATGCAATGTCTTCGATATCAGACCTTCTGAAAATAGGGGATAGTTTCATCCCGATGCGACCTTCAGCAGATTCTTTGTTGGTCCTAATCACACTAAGGGTTGTATCTCTCAGTACCAAGTTGTTGTAACTTAGGATTTCTTTATGCCCTACATTAGGGCATCCATAGTTCAAGTTTACCAGGTCCGCTTTTGCTTCGAAGGCCAGATTGGTTAAATCGCAATACTCTTCTTTGCTAAACCCAGCTACATTTACAATGGCTGTTTTCCCTGCCTCATGAATCATTTGAATCATGCGACCTAGGTTTTTCTGGTAGTAAAGAAATCCTGGGTTCTTTAGGCCAATCGAATTGAGAGTGTAATTACCCATATCACGGAATACATTGCCTTCGTTGCCAGGCCTATCTTCTACTGTTATAGAGCCTATTTCTATGGCGCCAAGATCAGTAGCAAGTAGTTTGTGAACATCAGCAATGTATTTTACTATGCCACCACCATTACCAAGTGGGCATACATTTTCAGCTGTAAAGAATGATTGTTTCATAAATAGATCTATTTTAGTTTAGCTAAATCTACCATATTTGAGGCCCATGTCAATTCAAACTTATAAGAGCAGAGCCTTAGAGCTTTACGATTTGACATTATATTTAGATTTGCTAGTATAGACGGACGAGCTCTTGGGAGCTTATTTATATTATATATGACAAGGTCACTCAAAAAAGGTCCATACGTAGACGAAAGGCTTCTTAAAAAGATAGCCGGCAAAAAGCCTATAGAAACAGGCATGATCAAGACTTGGTCACGAGCATGCGTTATCTCTCCAGAAATGGTAGGATTCGTGTTTGGAGTCCACAATGGCAAAACACACGTAGAAGTCCTTGTGAGTGAGGACATGGTGGGCCACCGACTTGGAGAGTTCTCTCCTACTCGAAAGTTCACTAAGCACGGAGGTAAAATGCAGAAAGAACTAGAAATGAAGAAGAAAGAAGCCGAGATCTCCGCAGCAAAGTCAGCCAAATCATCAACCGACGCAAAGAAATAAAACCTAGATTATGAAAGCATTTTTGAAAAACTACAGACAGTCTCCCCGCAAGGTTCGCCTTGTAGCAGACTTAATAAAAGGCAAAAGGATTGCTGATGCTTTTATGCATCTAAACGCTATGCCAAAGCGTGCATCAGGCCCTATAGCACAGCTCCTAAGCTCAGCTGTCGCCAATGCCAAGCAAGCAGGCGTAGGTGAAGAAAACCTATACATAGCTAACGTTACAGTCAACAAAGGCATAGTTATGAAGCGCAGTATGCCTCGTGCTCGTGGAAGTGCCTCACGCATCAACAAGCGTACAAGCCATGTAATGCTTACACTTGTAGAGAAGGGCGAAGTAAAGAAAGCAAAGGCAACAAAAGCTGAAAAAGCAGAGAAGAAAGTCGCTAAACCAAAAGTTAAAAAAGTAGTTAAGGCTAAGGCCACAGCAGATAAATAAATTATATGTCAAAAGTAGTTCACCCATACGCACATAGACTAGTAACACTCCGTGATTGGAAATCACGCTGGTTTGCTGACAAGAAATACAAAGACTTGCTAAAGAGCGACGTCGTTATCCGTGAGTTCCTAGCCAAGAAGCTCCGTGGTTTCTACGTTTCTCGCATAGAAATCGAGCGCAATGTCAAAGCAACAAAGGTTATGGTCCATACTTCACGCCCTGGTATGATCATCGGTCGTGGTGGCGACGGTGCTACTAAACTAAAGGCTGACCTAGTCAAAGCTATGAGCAAGAAAGGTGTCATAATCCCAGAAGACTTTAAATTCGACATAGTTGAAGTTACAAATCCAGATGCAGATGCTGCTATCATCGGATGTATGATCGCCGAAGGCCTAGAGAAGCGTCTCCCTTACCGCCGTGTTATAAAGCAGACTATCGAGAAGGTCATGGCTGCTCGTGGAGTCAAAGGAGCACGTATATATGTCGGTGGACGACTTGCTGGATCAGAAATCGCTCGCTCTGAGCAGATCAAGCGTGGATCAATCCCACTTCAGACATTCCGCGCAGACGTAGACTTTGCTCGCGAGAAGGCGCACATGAGTTACGGAGACATTGGTATCAAGGTATGGATCTACCGTGGAGAAGTTTTCTCTGCAGAGGGTGCAACACCAAACCCAAGTCCTCGATATAACAGTAGGAATAATGACCGTAATAGTAAATAATTTTTATGTTAATACCTAAAAAAGTAAAATTTAGAAAATGGCAGACAAGTAGAACGGATATGACGAAAGTCACTCCTGATACTCGTGGCATCACTATTGCTTTCGGTTCATTTGGGCTCAAAGCTACATCTGGTGGACGCATCCGTTCAAACCAGCTCGAGAGTGCTCGTAAAGTAACTTCACGTACTATCGGCAAGACTGGACGCATGTGGATCCGGGTATTCCCAGACAGACCATTTACAGCGAAACCTGCAGAAGTAGGAATGGGAAAGGGTAAAGGTGATCCCCAGGGCTACTGTCTAGATGTCCGCCCAGGCCGAGTGCTTTTTGAAGTTGATGGAGTTACTGATGCTGTTGCAAAAGAAGCTCTTCGCAAGGCAGGAACAAAATTACCAGTAACTACTCGCATCGTTGCTCGATAATTATATGGATACAACAAAGAAACAACCAAAGAAGATTTTGAAAGGAGTAGTAACTTCAGACAAGATGGACAAGACAATAGTGGTGAAAGTCACACGCTTTGTCGAGCACCCAAAGTACGGCAAGCGTATCAAGAAGACCAAGAAGTACAAAGCTCACGATGAAGGCAACACTAAGAAGATAGGCGATGTTGTCGAGATCCAAGAGTCAAAGCCAATATCTAAAGATAAGAAGTTTAAAGTAATTGCGTAATTAAATTATATGATACAAGACGGAACAGTAGTAAATATCACAGACAATGCCGGCGGTAAGGTTGGCAAGGTCTTCAAAGTACTCGGCTCTTCAAAGCGTCGTTATGCTGGTATTGGCGACAAGGTAATAATCTCTGTCAAAATAGCTGAACCACGTAAAGGAGTAAAGAAGAAGGACGTCTGTCAGGCAGTCGTAGTCCGCACAGTAAAGGCACACCGACGTGCAGATGGTTCATATATCCGTTTCGACGACAACGCTGTAGTTATACTTGAAAAGGACAAGCAGGATCCAAAGGGGGGTCGTGTATTCGGACCTATCCCACGTGAGCTTGCAGAGCGTGGCTACCAGAAGATTATTTCTCTAGCACAAGAAGTGATATAAATTTTATGCATATAAAAAAAGGAGACAATGTAATAGTTATTGCAGGGGCAAGCAAGGGTAAGAAAGGCAAAGTAATGCGTGCAATCCCATCTGAAAACAAGGTGATTGTTGAAGGTGTAAACGTACACAAGAAATCTCGCAAAGCTCAGAAGCGTGGTGAACAGAGTCAGGTTCTCGAGCTTGCAATGCCTATTCACGTATCTAATGTTAAGAAACAGTAATTAAATTATATGGAAACAGTCAAACAAAAAGAAAAGAAAGCATTCAGTACACTCAAGGGTACTTATGGCTACAAGAACACAATGGCAGCACCTCACCTGGTAAAGGTTGTGGTGGCCGTAGGAACAGGTAGTGGCATCAAGAAAGACAAAGACCGCAACAAGTTCGTCATGGAGCGTCTTGCGAAAATCACAGGCCAGAAGCCAGCTACTCGCGGTGCCAAGAAGTCTATCGCATCATTCAAGGTTCGCCTTGGTGACCCGATCGGCGTTATGGTTACACTTCGTGGTGCACGCATGTATGGATTCCTAGACAAGCTTATCAACGTAGCTATCCCTCGTACCAAGGACTTCCGTGGTATCGAAAGAAAGATTGTTGATAATATCGGCAACCTAACAATGAGCATCAAAGAGCACACAATCTTCCCAGAAACAGGCGATGAAGACATCAAAGACATCTTCGGCCTCGCAGTTACAATAGTAACTACAGCCAAGAACAAGAAAGAAGCAACAGAATTCTTTGAACTCATAGGTGTGCCGTTTAAGAAATAGTTAACCTAATAAAATCCCCGAAAGGGGATTTTATGTTGACATACAAGGTTATTTTAATTAGAATGGGCGAAAATTATGTTATGACAAAAGTAATGATAGGTGTACTCATTCTAGTTGGCCTGCTTATGTTGGTAGCCATCTATAAATTTCTAATAAAACCAACACGAAAACTTCTACTTTTAAACAAAGAAATTGAGAAAAAAGAAATTAAAAAGAAAGGAAGAAAAAAGTCATGGAAAAAGACTATTTTAACCCCAAACACCTACGCTTACCGCAAGAAATAATTACCATACAAAGGCATCTACCAGTGCCTTTGTTTTATATTTGACACCAACCTACCTATCTGATAGTATAGGGGAACGTGAGTCGTAGATCCGTGTTTCTCCTTAAGGGCAATGAGAAATCAGCACTTTTAAGCAAACACACGAGATATCCCGAAACACGAGGGTCAAAACCCCTTATTTCACTTATATATGGCAAAAACATCAGTTTTAGCAAGACATTTAAAGAAATCTAAGTTTTCAACACGAGAGACAAATCGTTGTTTTCGCTGTGGTCGCGGTCATGCATATATGAGGGATTTCGGTCTTTGCCGTATCTGCTTCCGTGAGCTTGCAAACGAAGGTATGCTCCCAGGTGTTCGTAAATCAAGTTGGTAATTTTTAAACTATATGGATCAAATCGCAAACATGGTAAATATGATCAAGAATGGCTCTCGTGCAGAACACGAGTTTGTGGCTGTTCCTTACTCTAAGATCAAGCACGCTATAGCTGACTGTCTAGTTGCTGAAGGCTTCCTTACATCTGTAACTAAGAAGACAAAGAAAGGCTTTCCTACACTTGAACTTGGTCTTGCATACACAGACGGCACTCCAAAGGTGACTGGCGTAGAGCGCGTATCAAAATCATCTCGCCGAATATACAAAGGAGTAAAGGAGATCAAGCCAACTCGCAATGGATTCGGAGTTATGGTACTTACAACACCAAAAGGAATTTTGACAGACAAACAAGCTCGCAAAGCAATGGTCGGCGGGGAAGTGTTATTTAAACTTTGGTAATATTATATGTCACGTATAGGCAAACAAACAGTCATAGTTCCTACAGGCACAGAAGTTAATCTATCTGGTACTGTTTTCACTGCAAAAGGACCAAAGGGCACACTGTCTCGCGACTTTCCAGGTGCAGTTACTATCGACATCAAAGGCAGTGAGATAACTTTCGTTCCTGCAAAGCAAGGCGACCGCACAGTTAACGCACTATGGGGTACATATGCTTCACACGTAAAGAACATGATCACAGGAGTAAACGAAGGTTACACAAAGAAATTGATACTCGAAGGAGTTGGATTCAAATCAGAAGTTGCAGGCCAGGTTCTCAACCTTGCTCTTGGATTCTCTCACCCAGTCAAAGTTGCAATACCTGCAGGCATCACAGTTACAGCTGAGAAGAACAACATCACTATCAGTGGTATCGACAAAGAACTTGTAGGTTCATTTACTGCATCTATCCGCACAATGAAGAAGCCAGAACCATACAAAGGTAAAGGATTCCGCTATTCAGATGAAGTTATCCGCCGTAAGCAAGGTAAGAAAGCTGCATAAAACATATGAACAATAAACTAGAAAAAAGAATACGTCTAAAGAAAAAGATCCGAACAAAGGTGAGCGGTACAGCAGAACGCCCACGCCTTTCTATTTTCCGATCAAACCAGTTTATATACGCGCAGATTATCGACGACTCTACACACAAAACTCTAGTTTCTGCTTCTGACATGACTTCAAAGACAGGCACAAAGACAGAGCGGGCAAACGCTGTAGGCACAGAGGTAGCCAAGCTTGCAGGTACAAAAGGTATCAAGAAAGTAGTCTTTGACCGTAACGGCTTCAAATACACAGGACGCATAAAAGCCCTTGCAGATCAGGCACGTGCTTCTGGACTAGAATTTTAATCTGATAAATATAGATATATGGATACTACAAAACCAAAACCACAAAGGACAAATACAAGAGGCAATGACTCAGGTCAGAAGCGTGAAGGAGGTGACCGCAAGCCACGTGCTTTCTTCGAGCGTCCAAAGCCAGAGTTTGACCAGAAGATGGTTTCTATTCGTCGCGTTACTCGTGTGGTAGCTGGAGGTCGCCGTATGACTTTCGCTGTAGCACTTGCTATAGGTGACAAGAAGGGCTCTGTAGGCCTAGGTACAGGTAAGGGTGGTGACACTGCCGTAGCTATTGCCAAAGCTCTCCGCCAAGCAAAGAAGAACATGTTCAAGATCAAGACTACAAAAGAAATGTCTATCCCTCATGAAGTCTCTGACAAGTTCGCAAGTTCAAAGCTCTCTATAATGCCAAACCATGGTAAGGGTCTAGTAGCAGGTAGTACTGTCCGCGACATGCTCACACTTGCAGGACTTAAAAACATCACAGCTAAACTCCACTCAGGTAGCAAGAACAAACTCAACAACGCTCGTGTTGCTTACGCTGCACTATACCAACTTCGCGCGAAAGCATCTCTACCGAAAACTGCAGCATATATCGCCGAAGCAGTAGAAGAAGATAAAGTCAAAGAAATCGCAGCGACAGTCGAAGAACTACCAGTAGATGGCAAAGAGGTTAAATAATTTTATGGAACTACACACACTAAAAAGGAATATCCCAAACCGTAAAGCCAAGCAAGTAGGCCGTGGAGGTACTCGTGGCAAGCAATCAGGTCGTGGAGGCAAGGGTCAGACAGCTCGTGCTGGTAACAAGCGCCGACCGCAAATGCGTGATATCATAAAGAAGATCCCGAAACTTCGTGGATACAGGTTTGCATCTGCAAGTACAAAGTTCTCTCCGGTGAATGTTGGAGCTCTCAATGTATTTGCACCAAACTCAGTTGTAAACGCTGATGCACTTTTGAAAGCAAATCTAGTCCGCCGATCAGGTGGCGTATCGCCAAAGGTTAAAATCTTGGGCAATGGCGAGCTCTCTATAGCTCTGTCAGTCGAGGGTTGTGTAGTTTCAGCTACAGCCAAGGCTAAAATCGAGAAGGCAGGTGGAAGTGTTAAGTAGTTTAAGTAAATCATGCAAACCATTTGGAATAAAATCAAGATAATATTTACCGACAAATCACTCCGATCTCGGATTTTGTTCGTACTTGGAGCTCTTATAGTATTCCGTTTACTTTCTATAATTCCTATTCCTGGTATCGACCAACTCAAACTCCAAGCATTCATGAGCAACAACCAGTTCCTCGGAGTCCTGGATGTTTTCTCTGGTGGGGGGCTCTCTACACTTTCTATACTCATGCTTGGCGTGGGCCCATACATCACTTCGTCTATCATCATGCAGCTCCTAACTATCATGTCACCTCGTTTGAAGGCCATGTACCAAGAAGACGGCGAGGTAGGTCGCAAGAAGTTCACTCAGATCAGTCGTATGCTAACCATACCTCTTGCTATCATCCAAGGTCTTAGTCTTCTTGTCATACTCAACCGCCAAGGAATCCTCGGTGAACTCACACCATTTGGAATGTTTGCTAACCTATCCGTCATAGTAGCCGGATCAATGTTGCTTATGTGGATCGGTGAGCTTATATCTGAGTTTGGTATCGGTAACGGTGTATCACTTATAATATTTGCTGGTATCGTTGCCAACATTCCAAAAGAGCTAAACCAATTCCTATTTACATTCGACGTAGCAAACCTGCCTATGTACTTACTCTTTGTAGCTGTGGGGATACTTATCGTCGCAGGAGTCGTAGTGGTGACAGAAGCCGAGAGACCTATCCCTGTAACTTATGCCAAGCAGATGCACGGAGACAAAGTTGCTGGTGGTACACAGACATACCTACCACTTCGTGTAAATCAAGCTGGAGTTATCCCTATAATCTTTGCGCTCTCTATACTATTGTTCCCTCAACTCATAGGTAACTTCCTAGCTACATCTAGTAGTCCTGTACTCCTATCTATATCAAAAGGTCTCCTGTGGTTTATCGCCAACACTTGGCTATACTCACTTGTATACTTTATCTTTGTATTCCTATTTACATACTTCTATACTGCAGTTACATTTGACCCAGACCAGCTTGCGACAAACCTCCAGAAGAATGGTGCATTTATCCCAGGCATCCGCCCAGGCACTGCTACTCGTGAGTACATCGCGACAATACTAAACCGCATCACTATGATGGGTGCAGTGTTCCTAGGACTCATCGCAGTTCTTCCACTTATAGTTAAAGCTGTTACTGGTATTACTGCATTTGCTGTTGGAGGTACAGCGCTTCTGATCGTGGTGTCTGTAGTACTTGATTTGATTAAGAAGGTTGAAGCACAGCTCTCAATGAGAGAATATTAAAAGACCCATCAATCGGGTCTTTTTTTATGCCTGAAGAAATTAGTATATAATATATAAACATGAAAACACCACAAACATTTGTCTTCTTTGGAATCGTTGGCTCCGGCAAGGGGACGCAGGTCCAACTTCTCGAGCAGTATTTGAAGGATAGCAATTTATCAGAGGATGTCCTTTCCACATCTACAGGTAATGAGTATCGAAAAATAATAGAAAGTGGTAGTTTTACTAGTCTTCTAGTGAAAGACCGATACAACAAGGGTTACTTACAACCCAACTTCCTTACTATAAGTTTGTTTACAAACATCTTGACTGCAAATATGAAAGAAAATACTACATTTATCGCAGATGGTTTTCCTCGCACGATTGAACAGTCAGAAGCATTTGAAAGCGCTATGCAGTTTTATGGCCGTGAAAATGTCCATGTAGTTTATATAGAACTAGGCAAAGAAGAAGCAACTAAACGCATGAAGTTAAGAGGACGATCCGATGATACCGACGAAGGCATTGCCCAGCGGTTCGACGAATATGTAAACAACGTTATCCCAGCTATGAATTACTTCAAAGGCAAGGATGGCTACAAAATGCATACTATCAATGGCGAGCAAACTATAGAAGAAGTTCATCAAGATTTAATAAAGTCACTAGGAATATAATATGAACAACGAAAAACACATCATCATATCTTTGGGTGGCTCGCTTATCGTGCCTGATGAGATAGATGTTGGATTTTTGAAAGAGTTCACTAGCTTAATTAAAGACTACGCAGGAAGAGGTTTTAGGTTTGTGATCATTACAGGTGGGGGAAAGATATGTCGCAAATATCAAAATGCACTCGGAGAATTAGGAAACAAAGATGGAAATGACTTAGATTGGCTTGGGATATACTCAACTCATTTAAACGCGCAGTTTATTCGCTTGGCTTTAGGTGGCTTAGCTTATGATCAAATAATAACAGATAGATCACTTATGGTTGATACAGATAAGCCAGTAATTGTAGGTGCAGGAGAGAAGCCAGGGGCAAGTACTGATACTGCTTCTGTATCCTATGCAGAGAAGCTTGGTGCAAAAAAGTTGATAAACCTTTCGAATATTGATTATGCTTATGATAAAGACCCAAACAAATTCCCAGATGCAGTAAAGATAGAGCAGAGTTCTTGGGCTGACTTCCGATCTATCCTCCCAACAGAGTGGAATCCTGGACTCAGTTCTCCTTTTGATCCTATAGCAGCCCAAAAAGCTGAAGCACTAGGCCTCGAAGTAGTCATAATGAATGGTAAGAATATCGACAACTTGAAAAAGTATCTAGATGGGGGAGAGTTTGTGGGGACTGTTATACGTTAACTTCCTGAGGTACAATACAATATATGGAAACAAGGAATTGCCAAAACTGCAAAAAATCCTTTAATATTGAGCAGGATGACTTTTCTTTCTATGAGAAGATGAAAGTCTCTGCACCTAGTGTATGTCCAACTTGTCGTTTTAAGATGAAGGCACTTTTTAGAAACGAAACGACACTCTATTCTGGGCGAAATTGCGACTTTTGTGGCAAAGGTATAATTACCATGTATAACCCTAAGTCTCCTTACAAGGTTTACTGCCATGATTGCTTCTACTCTGATAAATGGGATCCTAAAGACTACGCTATTAATTACGACCCAGGTAAACCCTTCATATACCAGCTTGGTGAACTGCTAAAGAAAGTCCCAAAGATAAATACATATATAACAACAGGGGACGGTATAAACGTGAACAGTGAGTATGTAAACATGGCCAGTGGGTGCAAGAATTCTTACCTTGTCTTTAACACTAGTGTTGCAGAGGACCTCATGTATTCTCGGGGCATTAGAGATGGGCGAGACTCAGCTGATATATACTTTGGAACTTCATTTGAGAGTTGCTACGAGTCTATAAACATACAACAATCATCAGGGGTTATATGGGGCCAGAACGTTGTAGGCTGTGTCAGCTCAGCGTTCCTCCTAAATTGTAGTGGTCTGACGAATTGTTTTGGTTGTGTTAACCTCCGCAACAAAAGCCACTGCTGGTTCAATGAACAACTTTCAGCAGAAGAGTACAATATTAGGATTAATGAAGTACTAGGGAGTCATATGAAGATGGAAGAAAGGCGACAGAAATTTACTGACTTCTGCTCCCAATTCCCAAGGAGAGAGAATAATAATATAAAGACTGTTGGTTCAACAGGGGACTACCTATTTGAATGTAAAAATATAAGAAATTCATTTGAGGTTACTAAAGGAGAAGACTCCAGGCATATTTACTTCTCTAAAGGCCTTCGTGACTCACTCGGTACGATCGGGTACGGGACTGCATCAGAGCAATTGCTCGAGTGTGTGGCCACTGGGCATTCATCTAGGATAATAGGTTCATATGGTCCTGAGAATTGCCAAGATGTATTGTATGGTTTCTATATAAAGAATTGCCAGAATGTGATAGGTTGTGATGCACTAAAGAATTCAAAGTACTCCATTCTCAACAAAGAATATTCAAAAGAAGAATACGAAAACCATCGTGCTCACATAATTGAAGAACTAAAATCATTTGGCTTATATGGACTGATAATACCTCCAGCGCTTGCACCGTTTGCTTATAATGAATCTATAGCGCAAGACAACTTCCCAATGACTAAAGAAGAGGTACTAGGTTTGGGGTTTAGATGGGAAGATGATATACAAATCACTAAAGGTAAAGAAACATTTTTGCCAGAGCAAATACCAGACCATATCGATGAAGTTTCAGATGAGATTACAAAAGAAGTCCTGAGGTGTGCTAAATGTGAGCGTAATTACAAGATAACAGAACAAGAACTTCTTTTTTACCGTAAGATGAAGTTGCCTATTCCTCATAACTGTTTCTATTGCAGGCACCAGAATCGCATTTTACGCAGAGGGGAAATTAAGTTTTCTGTCCGTAACTGCTCAAATTGCGATAAAGAGATATCTAGCAATTTAAATAAAGAAGAATCTCCTATAGTTTACTGTGAATCGTGCTATCAGCAGGAAGTTGTATAAAATACCGTTTCTGTTAGTATAAGCCATATATGGCAGTCATAATCAAAACACCAGAAGAAATACAGATACTCCGTGAGGGGGGAGCTCGCTTGGCGGCTATTTTGGCGAAGGTAGCCGATATGGTAAAGCCGGGGATTTCAACTGCAGACCTAGATGCTTATGCATACAAACTCATAAAGGATGGAGGCGACGAACCAGCCTTCCTCAACTATAAGCCAGAAGGCCAGTCCCGTGCCTACCCAGCATCGCTATGTACTTCTGTGAACAATGAAGTAGTCCATGGTATTCCAAACCCAAATAAGATACTTAAAGAAGGCGACATCATATCTATAGACCTCGGGCTCAAGCACAAAGGCATGTTTACTGACCATGCCATAACAGTCCCCGTCGGCAAGGCAGACAAAGCTTCAAACAAACTCCTCGAAATGACCGCCGAGGCACTCCTAGTAGGCATAGAGCAAGCAAAGGGTGGCAACACTGTGGGTGACATAGGTCATGCTATAGAGCAGTTTGTGAATCGCAAATACGGCATAGTCCGTGAGCTATCAGGCCACGGAGTCGGCAAGAAGATTCATGAGGATCCATACATTCCCAACTTTGGTAAGCCAGGCAAAGGACAGAAGCTAATTCCTGGAATGGTAGTGGCTATTGAACCAATGCTCAACATAGGTAAAGCTGACATAATTACACTTTCAGACGGCTATACTATCAAGACAGCCGATGGTTCCCGCAGTGCTCACTTTGAACACACAGTACTTATAACAGAAGGCGAAGCAGAGATACTTACTATTTTCTAGTTCGCTTTAGTATAAAATATAAGATAAAAACACACATAAAACTGTGCTCAGTTTTTGCTCTGCTCGTCGTTCAAGAAAATAATAGTCGGAGTACCTCCTTTATTTTCTAAACTCCTGCGCAAGGTTTTTCCTTTATATTTTTATACTATCGCTCTCTTTGTTGTGTTATAATGATTGGTAATGGAAGGTTTTAATTTAAACAATGCTCCCAAATTCAAAAGCCCGCAAGAGGAGCTTGAATTTTTGCGTGCGCATATTGCAGAGAGAGAACAGTCTTTGAATAAACAAGGTCACGAAGTGAACAGAGAGCACCTAGCCCACAATGTAATCAGTGAATACAAGAAATACGAACCTACAGATGTCATGCATAGAACTGCTGTGATGCCAGAGCGCGATGCCAGCAACCTGGTCCTACGCCTCAAGCCAGAACCACATGACAGCAAGATGGAAGAAATGCTAGGGATACTACTTGATAAAGGAATATCTAATGCGCTCTCTATCATAGGCAAGATGAACAACCCTCACCTGGATGATGACTTCCATCGATTCCTCGTACAGTACCTCTACAGCACTCACAAGATCCCTGGGCTCAAAGAAGGCACACCACTCTTCAAATCTATCGACATGAAGTTATTCGAGATCACTCTCCCAGATCCAACAGACAACGAAGCCGACAAGAAAGGGCTCAAGGAGTTACTCTCTGCTATGGAGCAGTTCTATGCAGGTATGCACTCAGTAGGGGAAGGTCGCGAGAACTTTAGTCGTAACCATTTCACACTCGAGATCGCCCTTGCCGAAGACACCGATCACTTCATATTCTATACAGCTGTCCCTACCAACAAGGCTGACCTATTCGAGAAGCAGTTACTAGGTGTGCATCCTGCTGCGAAAATCGTCGAAGCCACTAACGACTACAATATATTTGCCCCTGGAGGTGAGATAGCTGCTTCATATGCAACATTAGCCCACCATGTGGTTTACCCTATAAAGATGTATGACGCACTCGACCACGATCCACTCAACATCATCCTCAATGTATTCACCAAGCTTAAAAAGTCTGGTGAAGGGGCGTGTATACAGTTCACCATCTGCCCTGAAGACGACGACATCATCAAGAAGTTCCACATTGCACTTGGCGATGTGAAGAACGGCATGTCTGTCAAAGACGCTATGAGTATGACGCGTCAGATAACCAAAGAATTCTCGACTCTCACCAAGGAAATATTCTTTGGTGCATCAAAAGCAAAAGAAAAGAAGGTCAATGACGAAGCAGTCACAAATATCACCGAGAAGTTGAAGAGCACTATAATGGCGACCAACATTCGCCTCGTGGCTTCTGCTGAGACCAGGGCTCGTGCCGAGAACATCCTTGCAGACCTGGAGTCATCCTTCAACCAGTTTACCGAAGCCAACCGTAACGGGTTCAACTTTGAGCGTCCACAAGGCAAAGACCTCAATGCTTTGGTCCATGACTTCTCGTACCGAACCTTCTCAGATGGCTACTCCATGCCACTAAACCTCAAAGAGCTTGCGACTGTCTTTCACTTCCCACATGGTATCGCTTCATCTCCACAGCTCAAACAAGCCAAAGCCGGCATTGCCCCAGCTCCTATCGAGATGGGTACAGAAGGTATCAAGCTCGGCACCAATAGTTACCGAGGGAAAGACACAGAGATACACTTCTCTTCAGAAGACCGTATGCGCCACCTATATGTGATAGGTCAGACAGGTACAGGTAAGACTACTATCATGAAGAACATGATCGCTCAGGACATCGCTGCCGGCCACGGAGTCTGCTACATCGACCCACACGGAACTGACATCCAAGACATTCTTAGTTATATACCCAAGGAGCGCATCGACGACGTCATCTACTTTGACCCTGCGTATACAGCACGACCGATGGGGCTCAACATGCTGGAGTATGATCCCAAGTATCCCGAGCAGAAGACGTTTGTGGTCAACGAGCTCATGAATATATTCAACAAGCTCTTCGACATGAAGACATCGGGTGGACCGATGTTTGAACAATACTTCAAGAACTCTGCATTCCTAGTGATGGAGCACCCAGAGAGTGGTGCGACGCTACTTGAGATTGGTCGAGTACTTGCTGACAAAGAATTCCGCGACATGAAGCTTTCACACTGCAAGAACCCGATAATAACCCAGTTCTGGAAGAGTGCTGAGCAGACAACAGGGGACCAATCTATCGCAAACTTTGTGCCGTACATCACTTCCAAGTTCGACAACTTTATCTCCAACGACATCATGCGTCCGGTTGTACTCCAAGAAAAGTCGATCTTTAACTTCCGTGAAATCATGGACAACAAGAAGATACTCTTAGTAAACCTAGCCAAAGGTCGCCTAGGTGACATCAATGCGAACCTTATCGGCTTACTAGTTGTAAACAAGATCCAAATGGCAGCGCTTTCCCGTGTGGACATGTATGGCAAGAAGATGGAGGACTTCTACTTATACATCGACGAGTTCCAGAATGTGACCACAGACTCCATCGAGTCCATACTATCTGAAGCACGTAAATACAGGCTCTCGCTCACAGTAGCCCATCAGTACATTTCACAGCTTGAAGACAAGATCAAGAACGCAGTATTCGGCAACGTGGGCTCTATGGCAGTGTTCCGAGTCGGAGCTGAGGATGCCAACTTCCTAGAGAGTAAGTTCAAGCCTACATTCCTCGCAGCCGATATAATGAAGATCGAGAACCGCAATGCTTATATGTCTATGCTCATCAACGGCCAGCCTACCAAGCCATTCAACATGGCTACATTTCCACCACCAAAAGGCAACATGGAAGTGATAGAGAAGATTAAAGAACTCTCATACCTCAAATTCGGCCGTGAACGCGCTGAAGTTGAAGCCGAAATAATGGATAAATATAGGATAAGATAGAAAGAAAAATCATTGCAATGCAACGGTTTTTCTGTTAGAGTATAAGAACTTTATTATTTATTTATATGAAATTATGTCTACCATAGAACGTTCTCTTATTGTTTTTAAACCAGATGCTGTACAGCGCGGTATTGTCGGAGAAATACTTTCTCGATTTGAAAAGGTAGGACTCAAGATTGTTGGGGCGAAGATGCTTCAACCTAGCTATGACCATTACTATCACCATTATGAGAATATAGGCAAGATGGTATCTCGTCGTGGACAGAAGGCCTTCGATGTAACACTTTCTATGATGAACGAAGGCCCAGTTATAGCTTTTGTTTTGGAAGGCATAGAGGCAGTAGCTCTACTTCGTAAAATGGTAGGCTCTACAGAACCAAAGGCTGCACTTCCAGGTACAGTTCGAGGAGACTACGCACATATGAGCTTCGGACATGCTGATGCAAACGATGTGGGTATCCCAAACCTTATGCATGCATCAGGAGATGTTGATGAAGCAAATCTTGAGATTGCACACTGGTTCTCTGAGACAGAAATATTCTCTTATGTCCCTGCTCATGAAAAGTTTACTCAAACTAAAAAGAAGTAATGCAATAAAATCCCCGAAAGGGGATTTTATGTTATAGTAAAATTATATGAAAAGAGACATAGAAGTTGAAGTAAGAGGCCTTCTGACAAAATCAGATTTCTATAAAACAAAAGATTTTCTCGAAGTTAATGGTGTACTAAAAGATCAAAAAAGAAGGATTCTTATTGATTATTCGACATTTTTACCTGAAGAAGGTATTCGTGATCGCAAAAAGGATATCCGAGTGCGAGTTACAAATGGGATTCCTGAAATCATAATAAAACTTGGTTCTTGGGGCGGCTCTGAAAGCAGACAAGAACTTTCGTTTAAGGGAGCTGAAGGCAGTTTTGATACATTAGTTCAAATTTTCGGACACCTCGGATTGAAAAAAGGCATCTTAGCTGAACGCAAGACTTTAGCATATGAATATAAAGAAATAGAGTTTGCTCTTGTAGAGGTTCCTGGCCATAGTTATTATTTTGAAGCTGAGAGAATGGCTCATTCGGAAGATGATTTTGTTAAAGTAGAAAAAGAAATCTTGAATGTTTGCGATGAATTAGGATTATCTGTATTAAGTAAAGATGGTTTTTTTGAATATATAGATGTACTAAATAAAGAAGCAAACGACATCTTTAATTTTGAAACATCTGACGACGATTTTTTCGAAAAGATGCACAATGTATAACATGCGGAAAATTACAGATATATACGAAGAATACAAGATAATGCCGAACTTACAGATGCATCAGTTGCGGGTAACTGCTGTGGCTTGGTTCATTTGTGAATCACTTGATATTGAAGTTGATAAAAAATCTATAATCACAACATGCCTTCTTCATGATATGGCTAATGTAGTTAAATTTGATTTAAAACAAACTCAAGATATATTTGGCTATTCAGATGAAGAAACAGAAAATGCCAAAATAATACAAAGTGAATTTATTGAAAAATATGGAGCCAATGAACACGAAGCAACGGCAAAGATTATTTATGAGCTCGGTTTCGGAGATGACATATCTAAATTGGCAAATCAGAACCGATTTTCCTTGCTTTGTGAGCATGTTGGCTTGAACGATATACGAATTAAAATCATTCACTACTCAGATATGCGCGTCGGTCCTTACGGAGTTATTTCATATGCTGAGCGTATGGAGGAAGCAAACAAGAGATATGGTGGCAAAGTTAGTGGTGTTAAAGAAGAAGAGAGACAGAAGCTCGTGGATTGCGGAAAAGATATAGAAAAACAAATTTTTGCACACTCAAAAATCAAACCAGAAGACATAACCGACGAATCTGTGGCTGGAATTATTGAAGAATTGAAAAATTTTGAAATTTAAACTCTAAATATAACTTGAAACACTGTCAAAAGTGTGCTGTTTTACAGAAAAACTTGCGCAGTTCCTCCACACGAGTATACTTTAGGTAGGGTTATTTGAAATGTATTACCTAGAACACATTTTATAGGGGACACAGAGTTTTGGCAGAGTGCTGTATGCGTATTATGTAAACAAATCTCTCTCATCCTTAGTCCCACGTAGCGTTACGCTATGGTAATATCCTTCAAATAGTCCTAATAAACGATTCTTCTATACAAATAGAAGGATTTTTTATTATTATAGGGTATAATATGAGTCATATGGTTAATGACAAAAATCTGAAAGTCACATTTTGCTCTGGAGCCGGCACTGTTACGGGCTCCAACTTTTTATTGGAGGGCAATGGCAAGAAATTCTTGATCGACTGTGGTCTTATCCAAGGCGAGAAGCTTGCCGACGATATGAACTGGACCCAATTCCTATACGATGCCTCACAAATAGACATACTTTTCATAAGTCACGGCCACATCGACCACATCGGTCGGATTCCCAAGCTCATAAGTGAGGGTTTCAATGGGCGAATCATATCAACTATACCTACCAAAGAGATCACAGAGGTCATGCTTGCTGATACTGCACACCTCCTATCTAGAGATAAAGAGAACGGCCTCGACGAGATATACTCAGCAGAGAACATAAAGAAGGCCATGAGCATGTGGGAGACTATCGACTACGGACAGGTGCTCAATGTCGATCATGGGTTCCAATTTTCATACAAAGACGCGGGGCACATCCTGGGCTCTGGGATGCTCGAAGTCATCTATAACCACAAGAAGATAGTTTTCACTGGTGACCTCGGCAACTCGCCGTCACCACTTTTGCCAGACACTGATATCATAACAGATGCGGACTACTTGATACTCGAGTCAGTGTACGGTGACCGTAATCACGAGGAGAGGTCTCTGAGGAAGAAGAAACTCGAACAAGTTATCAAAGACAACTATGAACGCAAAGGCACACTCATCATACCTACATTTTCTCTCGAGCGTACTCAAGAATTACTCTACGAGATAGACTCACTAGTGGAAAACAAGATCATACCCACCATGCCTATATTCCTCGACTCTCCACTGGCCATCAAGCTTACTGCTGTCTATATGAAGTACGAGAAGTACTTCAATGAGGAAGCTAAGAAGATAATAGCTACAGGCAACAGACTGTTCGAATTCCCAGGCCTCAAAGAAACCCCCGAGACAGATGACTCCAAAGCCATCCTCAAGGTCCACGACCCTAAAATCATAATTGCAGGCTCAGGCATGTCAAACGGTGGTCGCATAATCCACCATGAGAAGAACTACCTACCAGACAAAAACAACACTATACTCCTGACCGGATACCAGTCCATAGGCACACTCGGTAGGACTATACAGGAAGGCAAGAAGAAGTTGTTCATACAAGGCGAGGAAATAGCTCTGAAGGCTCATGTAGAGATGATAAGTGGATACTCTGGCCACAAAGACTCTGATCACTTGGTGGAGTTTGTCAGCCATATGGCAGAAAAAGTTAAGAAAGTTTACGTGGTCATGGGCGAACCCAAGTCATCACTATACTTGGCTCAGAAGCTCCGCGACAACCTAGGTGTCGAGACCCATACACCTGATGCAGGGGAGACAGTAACACTAGAATGCTAGATAAACACAAACTAAAACACCTCCGATAATCGGAGGTGTTTTAGTTTGTGCTATGAAAGACTCTTTACGATACGAGAGAATGTTTCAGGGTTGTCTTGTGCAAGTCCTGAGAGTATCTTGCGGTCAACCTTGATGTTTTTCTTGTTGAGAGCGTCGATAAACTTGCTGTAAGACATGCCCATAGGTCGGATAGCAGCGTTGATGCGTGTAGTCCATAGTGAACGTGCGTCTGCCTTCTTGTCTTTGCGGTGTGCAAATGAGTATGCACCAGCGTGAGCTATAGCTTCTGTAGCCTGAGCTACCTTTGTACTGCGACCAAAACGCATACCTTTTGTCTGTGCTAGGATATTCTTTCGACGCTTACTCTTCATTGTTCCTCTTTTTACTCTTGTCATATAGTTTATTTCGTAGATAAATTATTTTTGTTCGCGCTTTACCCCAAAGGGGCCCTACGCGACTCACAAAAACAAATTATCTACTCCATTTCTTATTTATAATGATTTTGCGTTAGCAAGATATGTTCGGCGGTTTTTGTTTGAAATTGCAAAGTCGTTCATCTTCTTACCATTCAATTGCTTTCGGCGTGACTGCTTGGCATTGAAGTGGTTGAACCCAGGTGCACGAGAGAGGATTTTGCCTTTCTTTGTGACCTTTAGACGCTTTGTAAGTGATTTGTTTGTTTTGATACTCATAAAATTATTGTGCTATTGGTGCTTGCGCTGCTTTCACAACAGGAGCCCCCTTATCCTTTTCTATAGTAATTGTTGGACCCTTTGGACCCTTCTTATAATCCTCAGCGATTTTATAGTTCTCAGTAATCAAGTGCAGTACTCGATCAAGTCGCTCTTTGAGGAATGGGTCTGGCATATACTTGGAACGTCCTGAGAGGAAAAGCTCTACTTTGATACGATGACCTTCTTTGAGCCACTCTGACGCCTTGCGGGCTTTGAGGGCTAAATCATTGTCACCAGTACCGATCTTTATCTGGATTGCTTTGGTCTCGGTTGTTTTAGAACCGGCCTTCGCCTTCTTCTGCTTCTTGTTCTGTTCGTATTGGTATTTGCCGTAATCAGCTATCTTTACAATCGGAGGGTTAGTATTGGGAGATATCTCTATCAAATCGAGGCCTTCTGCCTGAGCTTTCGCAAATGCTTCCTTAAAACTTAAAACACCGAGGTTTTCACCAGTGCTAGAAATTACGCGGATTTCGTTAGCTCGTATTTGATTGTTGATTCTTTCTCTCAATTGCTATATTCCAATAGGATAAATAGATGATTTCCTCCAAATGATTCGGAGGACTACCTAAGCGTTATACTAGCATATCTATGCTACTATGGCAATATGTCAGACAAAGTGATTACTACCTATAAAAAGCTGGGCCAGACCCCCCTAGAATGCCTCGAAGAGGTGAGGGTTTCCCGGCCATATCTTGCTGATTTACCACTTACCTATGCTGGAAGGCTCGACCCAATGGCAGAAGGCCTCATGATCGTGCTCGCAGGCGAAGAATGCAAGAATAAAGACCAATATTTGGGCCTAGATAAGACCTATGAGTTTGAAGTACTTGTGGGGTTCGCAACTGATACTTATGATTTGTTAGGTGTGGTTATTTCTGAAAGCGCTTCGTCAAAAGAAGAATTTGAAAGGTCCTCGGATCTCCTGTCCGGCTTACGCTCGGCAGGCCAGACCATTCCAAATCCTTCTTTTGACTCCGCTCTAAAATCTTTCGTGGGCACCTTTAATCAAAAATACCCGTCGTTTTCTTCCAAGACTGTCGATGGCAAGCAACTCTTCCAGCTTGCACTCGATGACGAACTACCTGACTCACTCCCAGAACATGAAGTGACGATCCATAGCTTGCACTGTACTAGTATAGTGGTGCAAGGTACAGGTTCTTTAGAGAAAGAAATAATTAAGCGTATTGAACTTGTTCATGGAGATTTCCGCCAGGAAGAGATTAAAAAAAGATGGGCAGAAGTTTTCCAAGGATCAAACCAAGAAGAATACACAATAATACGTTGTGTGATGGAGTGTAGTAGTGGTACATATGTCCGCCAACTAGTAAATGACATAGGGGAGAAGGTAGGCGTGCCTATGGTGACTTACTCTATCAAAAGGACCAGGGTAGGCGAGTATACACTTGATGACAACATAAACATATAGGCGTATAATATAAGTAAGAACTAAACCTTTGTCATAACCAAAAATCAAAACCATGGGCCTGTTATTAATTCTCCTTTCTTTCCTCACTGTTGCTATAACACTGGGGAGTGTCAAAAACAACATTTTGTTTATCCAAATGGTTAAAAAAGGTCTAATTGACCCGAACCATGATGAATTAAGAATCATAAACCTTCTGTTAGAGAAGAAAAAATTTCGTCGTTTCTTCTCTTTAATACTTGAGGAAATGTTAGCAAGGAAGATAAGAATTTTCTTAAGAAAATCTAAAGGTAATGATAGGTTTATAAACTATATTAATTTTGCTATAAGAACTGCTCAGCATTACCCTATAGGTAGAGCTAGGGTAGTTAAAAGATTGAGTAAAATACTAAGTAGATATGACCATATCATAAACCAAAAAATCCGTGGCTATAGGAGTCCAAAATCTCGACCCATTATCGACTTGATCCACAATCTTTCGAAGATCAGTAGAAAAGATAAGTTGTTCATGCCTCTTACATTCAAAGCCGGACAGGAGACATTATTGAGTTTATTTGGGAATCCATATGTGAACCCAGGCCTTGAAAAATATAAAGTTGACCCGCGGGTAATCAATAGATTTTCTAACTTCTTCGAGAGGAAAGAATTTATTGGCAATCTGATTTTGGTTGCAGCATAAGTTAGTATGGTTAATGGTTATCCATAGATCCGTATAGAGCATAGACCCATCCAAGGCTATGCTCTTTTATAATAAACTTTTTATATTATCTACGAGTTCTTGAGCTCTCTCTCTTGTCTTGGCTTCGGCCCAGATTCGGATTATCGGCTCTGTGTTCGATGCTCGGATCTGCACCCAGGAACGGTCGGGGAAGTCTATTCGTAGGCCATCTTGTGTGTCAGGTTTGCCATCTGGGAGTGCATTTATAACCTTTTCTATTACATTAGTCAGTTTACCTTCAAATGGCATCTTGGTTTTCACCAATTCATATTTAGGTAGTTTTGAGACAATTTCTGATATAGGTTTACCTTCTTTTGCCAGTAGTTCAAGTACTAGAGCCATGCCTACTAGGCTGTCACGGCATAGGTTCATGGTAGGGTAGATGACTCCACCACTACCTTCACCGCCTATGACAGCGTTGTGCGCAATTATCCCTTCTACTACATTTCCTTCACCAACTTTTGTACGGTAGAGTTTGTGACCAGTATCATTTACTAGATCTTCACTGGTGTTGGACGTAGATAAGTTTACAACTACATCACCAGGTGTCTTCTGGAGTACACTTTTCACCGATAGTGCGAGCGTGTATTCTTCAAATACTATTTCACCTTTTTCATTACATAGCACTAGTCTATCTGCATCGGGGTCTTGAGCGAATCCTATGTCGGCATGAACTTCTCTTACCTTCTCAGCCAACCCTGTTAGGTTCTCGGCAAGTGGCTCGGGCATGTGGGCAAAGTTGCCATCAGGTGTGTCATTGATAACTTTTACAATACAACCCAGCCTCTCGAGTAGTATGGGACCAAGTTTGTACCCAGCACCGTTGATAGTGTCGATGACTACTTTGAAATTTTTGCTTTTGATTAAATCTACATCGATGTTAGCCAGGACATGTTCTACATGCTGTGTCCCTAGGGATAAATCTTCATTTACTGTTCCTTCTGTACTGTCGGTGGGCTGACTGCCTAAGTAGGTTTTTATTTCTATAAGTTCATCTGCATCCACATACAATGCTTTCTCGCTCAGGAACTTTATGCCGTTGTATTCTGGTGGATTGTGTGAGGCTGTTAGCATGATACCGCCATCAAGCTTCATAGTGCGGATGAGGAATATGATAGTCGGGGTAGGGGCGATGCCTATATCGATGACTTCCAATCCTGCTTTGGTAAGTATGTCTATGGCAATAGCACTAATGATGGGTCCTGATTTGCGGGAGTCACGACCAAGGATGACTTTCTTGCCACTGCGTTTCTGTAGGAATACTGCAAAGGCCTCGATATGTCTCCGAGCCGATTCTTCATTGAGATCTTCTCCCCAAACTCCTCGAAGTCCAGAGATAGTAAACTTGGGTTCTTGTACCATATGCTCATAATAATAGCAGTTCCTAAGGGGATTTTTACTTGACTTTTAGGTGTTTTTTTGCTATAATAAAGTAAATCAAATCAATCCAGATCATGAAAAAGCAACAAACTCTCAAAACCAAAATAATGGTATTGGTTTTGCTTGCATTTCTACCATTGGGTGGGATTATATATCTCCTGTCATCGGAAAAAGATGACTCAAACTGGGGGATGTTTCTCGTATTATTAGTTGCCATTCTGGCAATTATAAAAACCATACTAAACGAGATAGAAGACTCAAAGAAACAAAAAATTAAAACTTAGCATCTTTGGTGCTAAAATAAAGACCAGCCAATCCTCCGTGATTGGCTTGTTTTTTGTTATATTTGCTCTTTATAAGAAAATGTGTTATAAATATAAAAAATCATAAAGAAATGAAAAAATATTTATTAGTTTTAACACAAACAGAGACCCTTTTGGTGCTAGGAGGCGTGATAATTTTACTATATTTAATATATTTAATAATAAGACCTCCCAGGTATACATATACAAAGGCAATTGTCAGGATTCCCAATGGTATACTAGTAGAAGTCAAAAAAGCTGGGGACGAACATGAAGCAGTATCACATGATACTCACAGGTATGTTGATTTAAAAATAGATCACAAAAAAGAAGATTATAAAATACTTATAGATGGTAAATATAGTCTTCTGAACCAAGACCAAATAAAAGAAGTCGTAGACCAGCTTAGAGCTGGTTTAGAATACCCCATTGTAACTATTTAATTTTTCAACAGAAAGCCATGACCCTACTCAAGTAGGGTCATTTTTATTTAAACAATCCATTTATGTATATATTTTTGGGTATATGTTATTATGTAAAAATGAAGAAAGGATTTACCTTACTAGAGCTCCTTGTAGTTATTGCAATTATTGGGGTTCTCTCTGCTATAGTCTTAGCAAGCTTAAGCACTAGTCGTAGTACTGGTCGTGATAGTGCTCGTAAGCAGTCTTTAGTTCAAACTAGAAATGCTTTAGAAATATATTTTGCTCGTAACGGTGGTTATCCTGTGACTGGCGGAGTTTGGTATACTTCAGACCCTGCTGGTGACCCAGGTATAAGCCACAACAGCGGGAACTGGATTCCAGGGCTAGTTGCCTCTGGAACTATATCTAAGCTTCCTAGTGATCCTTTAGGAGGTTTTGGTTTTACTAATCCACCATGCAGTAGTTCATATCATAGGGCATTTCTATACAACTCAACCAATGGATCTGGGTATAAGTTAATTGCGCATTGTGCCCCTGAAGGTTCAATATCAACAGCTGACGTGTTCTATGATCCAATAAGGCCAACACATGCACTCCAAGTTTGTGCCGGGACTGACTGCAACTTGTAAAGTTGAATCTGTATAGTATGTTATTATGAGTAGATGTCAGTCCTCATAGACAACAGAAAAGCCCACTTCAACTACGAAATCGTTGATAAATACGAAGCTGGTATTGAGCTTTTGGGCTTTGAGGTAAAGTCGATCAAGGGTGGTCGAGCAATCCTTGCCGGAGCGTTTGCAATAGTTCGCGGTGGGGAAGTGTACCTTATGAACATGCAGATTCCTCCATACCAGATGGGTAACACTCCGCTAGACTATGACCCTACTCGTACTCGGAAACTTCTTCTAAGCAAAAAGCAGATCAAAGAACTAGAAGATCAAGATAGTAAAAAAGGTTTGACCATGGTACCACTTTCGTTGTATAGTAAGGGGCGCTTGGTCAAGGTAGAGCTTGCAGTAGTCAAAGGTAAGAAGAACTATGACAAGCGTGACAGTATCAAGAAGCGTGAGACAGATATAGAGATAAGGAGAGAGTACAAAAGGTAATCTTTGAAAAAAGAATAATGGGACTGGCGGGCTTCGACAAAGGGCCGTCTCATATATATGCGTGTCGAGTGCAGAGGTATCTCGCTAAACTACTTCTAAAAGACTAAGTGCAAACAAAGTCGCTTCAGTGAAGTCACCTTACTCTTTTGGGTTTGGTAACTTCGCTCTCGCTGTCGCCTAAACGGTCACACGAGTGTCTACTTTATCGACATCCGATAAATAGGGTAGGCATAATTAATCGGGTTACGAATTACAAACCGCTTGATTGTAATTCCGACAATTAAGGGCTCGGTGTTCATCTTTTTTGTATGTTCTCTAGGATGAATATTTAGAACCAATGAACATTCTACACACGTAGAATTATGTATGAACATCTTTTGCATCTGAGTTCAACTCTCAGCAGTTCCACAATATAAAAAGCACTCGAAAGAGTGTTTTTTATTTACCTCTCTTTCATGTATAATACCCATACTATGAATCCCAAAAAGAAAGCCCCACAACCTAAAAAAGTCCCAAATATACTCAATCAAATCCTGATTGCAGTGTTTATTTTCATAAGTATAACTATCATCTACTCAATGGTGTCCAAACCGCCAGTTGAGGTAAAGAACATGACTATATCTGATGTCGCTCAGAGTGTGGTAGAAGGCAAAGTTGAGAAGATAGAAGTCGCTGGGGGCGATGTGAATGTGTCTTTCAAGGATCAAACAAAAGGTACAGCCAAGAAAGAATTGGAAAGTTCACTTTCAGAGACTCTTACAAACTACGGAGTGACCAAAGAGCAACTTGCAGGAGCACCAATAGAAGTCAAAAACGAAAGTGGATTCGGATACTGGTTCCTCAACATCCTTCCATTCCTACTACCTGTAGTTATCATTATCTTCTTTATATGGATGCTGACTCGCCAAGCCAAAGGCGCTGGAATGCAAGCGTTTACATTTGGTCAGTCCAAAGCTCGCATCACAGACCCGAACGACAAGAACAACAAAGTTACATTTAAAGACGTAGCCGGTGCCAAAGAAGCCAAAGAAGAACTCAAAGAAATTGTGGACTTCCTCAAGAACCCAAAGAAGTTCCTCGACATCGGTGCTCGCATTCCAAAAGGTGTGATACTCACTGGTGCACCAGGTACAGGCAAGACTCTGCTTGCAAGAGCTGTCGCAGGGGAGGCATCTGTGCCATTCTTCCACCTGTCTGGTTCTGAATTCGTAGAAATGTTTGTGGGAGTGGGAGCGTCTCGTGTGCGTGACCTTTTCAAGATGGCCAAGAAAGCATCACCAGCTATAATATTCATCGACGAGATCGATGCAGTTGGGCGTGTGCGTGGTAGTGGTGTGGGTGGAGGCAACGACGAACGCGAGCAAACCCTCAACCAGATACTTGTAGAGATGGACGGATTTGAACCAAACGAAAAGGTGATAGTCATGGCTGCAACCAACCGCTCTGACGTGCTTGATCCAGCGTTACTTCGCCCAGGGCGCTTTGACCGACGTGTGCTTCTTGACCTACCTGATCGCTCTGATCGTGAAGAAATACTGACCATACACTCACATAAGAAGCCGTTTGCCGAGGATGTAAACTTGAAAGTTATCGCAGAGCGGACTCCTGGGTTCTCTGGAGCTGACTTGTTCTCGCTGATGAACGAAGGAGCTATACTTGCTGCACGTGAGGACAGGAAGAAGGTGGCACAGTTTGACCTGATACGTTCTATAGAGAAAGTCATGATGGGTCCAGAGAGGAAGAGCCATCTACTTTCAGTCCAAGAGAAAAAAATTACTGCATACCACGAAGCTGGCCATGCACTCGTAGCATCAGTGTTGCCATACGCAGACCCAGTTCATAAAGTCTCGATAGTGTCTCGTGGAAGTGCTGGAGGCTATACACTCAAGCTTCCACTCGAAGAGCGCAAACTTCAAAGCAAGAAGGAGTTCCTAGATGATATCGCTATGGCGATGGGTGGATACGCAGCGGAGAAAATGATTTTCGGAGATATTACTACAGGTCCATCTAATGACCTTCAAGTAGCTACAAGCATGGCTCGCGCTATGGTCACACGCTGGGGCATGAGTGATGAGATAGGCCCGATAGCCCTCGAGAACGATGGCGGTAGAACAATGTTTGGAAGAGGAGTAAATGACCAAGAATATTCAGAAAGAGTCAGTGCACTCATCGACGCAGAAGTGTCCAAGATCATGAACAACGCCCTTGCAGTTGCAAACCAAGTACTCACAGACCACCGCAAAGTCCTCGACACCATAGCACTCAAACTCGTAGAAGTAGAGACTCTCGAGCAAGACGAATACAACCAGCTCATAATAGCCAACGGCATAACTCCGAAAACTAAACAGGAAGTGAAAGCATAATACTAAAACACTCCTATTTGTCAGACTGTTTTAGTATTTGCACATATGCATAATTTTCGGTAGTATGACTATGGTTATATATCCACCTTTAGCTCAGTTGGTTAGAGCACAGAGCTTATACCTCTGGGGTCCTTGGTTCGAATCCAAGAAGGTGGACCATAATAAAAGCCGCAATTAGTATTGCGGTTTTTATTATGGTCCATATTCTAATGCTCATGAGGAATCAGTACCAAAATAAGTGCGAGGATCAAGGCGCCCATCATAAACCCTAATATCATTTTCTTGTTCCAGCTTGCGTGGATCATGTCGGTGCCGACTTTCCATGCGACTATACCAGCAGAGAGTGCCATAAATGTTATCTCGAGTGCTTCATTGCCAGCAAATATGAATCCAAGGAAGATACTGAGGGATACTATAAACGATATAAGTATTGCTTTACCTGGCTTAATTTTACTCTCAACCAGCAATACTTGCTGACCACCTTGCTGGACTATCTGGTGGCCGAGGATGCCTAGGAATGAAGTGATACCTGCGCCGATGTTGATGCCGAACCCAGCGATGATAGCGATACCATCGACGATATTGTGAAAGAAGTCAGAGATAAGGACTCGCAAAGTACTAGACTTGTTGTGACTGTGAGCTTTGTCTTCTTCGGAGTGATGATGATGGAACTCTTTGAGTGTGAACCCTATAAGTACACTAAATGCGAGCCCTCCGAGGAACCACCCTCCACCTGTTGCAAATCCTCCATGCTCGATAGCTTCTCGAAGTAGTAGTATTACGAGCATCAGGTAAACTCCTAACCCAAAACCCTTAACTCCATTCTTGTCGAAGAATGCTCTGTCCTTTGGGAATAGTAATGTGATAAGTATTGGAATAATTGAAACCCCCGCTAGTGCTAAGTATGTGTTTATCATATGTTACTAGTCTATCAAAAGGATATATATTGTGTCAAGTATATGCAACTAATTTGCATATACAATAGTTTGTCTAACCCCAGACACAAGTCGTATTGGTAATTTGATAAAAAATGTTAATATAGCTTTATGTCTATCATGCAATTTGTTTTCGTTTCCACTATTACCATCACAACCTTTGCGATTTCATTGCTTACTGCAAAGATATATGCAATAGGCTTACATGCAAGCGCTCAAACAACCCGCATGCTGATCACTATCGGTGTTCTCGGACCTCTATTTTTTGTTGCGACTATGTTCCTCGGGAGAACAGGCAAGGAGTCTCTGATTGACTGGGTATCGTATCCTGTTAACGCGCTAGGTGGCATCATATTCTATCTATTTATAACGGGAATAGTCCTAGGTATTGTTTTACTCCTAGGCAGAGTGTCGCATGTATCGATACCTGTCTCTGTAGGCTATGCTTTTCTCTTTGTCGGATTTGCTATGGGCATAGCGGGGCTTATCCAGGCAAAACAAATAAAAGTAGTACAATACGACTTTATTTTAAATGGTGCACCAAAGGAGTGGGAAGGTAAGAAGGCTATACTAGTATCTGACACTCATTTCGGATTGGTTAACCACGCGAAGTTCTCTAAGAAAGTAGTGAGTGCGATCATAAGAGCAAATCCTGACTTTGTTTTACATGCTGGTGACTTCTATGATGGTCCAGCAAACGACACAGTCCCTATAACAGAGTCTTGGAAAGAGCTTGCAAAAGTAGTTCCTGTATTCTACGCTCCTGGCAATCATGAAGAGTATGGTGACTATGATGGATTCCTGACTTCTGTAAAGGATGCTGGGGTCACTGCGCTTGTCGATAGCTTTGTGGAGTACAAAGGTGTCCAAATCGCAGGTATTACTTATCGAGACAAAAATCAGTCAACAATAGCAGACAAGGTCATCAAAGACTTAAAAGTTGATCAGGCAAAGCCTCTGATCCTGATAAACCACCCTCCTACATTTCAGAATAGTGCTATAGATGTGGGCACTGACCTGATGGTTTCTGGACATACTCATCGCGGACAGTTTTGGCCTCTAAATTATATAGTGAAGAGAATCTACGGCAAGTATATATACGGTGTAAATGTAGATGACACACTGACCACCATCACAACTAGTGGAGTAGGCACAGCAGGACCTCCTATGAGGCTATTCAACACTCCTGAACTTGTGATGATAAATTTTAAATTAAATTAGTAATTTTATTTGCCACAGACTGTGATTAGCAGTATTGTATATTTATGGAAATAAAAACAAACAAATCTCGTATACTCCTAGATAAAGCGGGGTTAAAGAAAACTAACCCCAGGACTGCATTGCTTAATCTGCTTGAACAAAACAAAAAGCCTTTGTCTGTTAAGGACATATCTCAGAAACTCTCACGTAAAGGTGTCGACAAGGTGACTGTATATAGAATGCTTGAAACTATGGCCAAGAAAGGTCTTATTCGACGAGTAGATGTCGGGAGTCGAGAAGTGAAGTATGAGATAGTCGATGTTCATCACGACCACCATCACATTGTTTGTCTCGAATGTAAAAAGGTTTCTGACTTTACTGGATGTAATGCAGACCTCTTGATAACAAAAGCATTGAAACAGGTTAAAAATTTTAAATCAATATCACATCATTCTTTTGATTTGTTTGGTTTATGTAATAATTGCGCAAAATGATGTATCTTTTAAAAAAATCTATACTTATTTTAGCCATTTTCTTCATCTCTTTTTCTTCTGTCTACTCTGCAGAACTTTTGGAGGATAAATCTGAGGTTTTAAGGTCTCAAGTCATCAGCATTGAAGAATCTGGAGAAAGAGTTTTGCCTGGTATTGAAGGAGAAACGAAATATCAAAATCTAACTGCTAAGATACTTGAAGGAGACCAAAGCGGAGAGACTTTTTCTTTTGAGAATGACTACACTCAGCTAAAGGAGGGACAGAAGTTCTATGTACTCAAGATAACCCGTGCTGATAGTGGGCGAGTGACTTACTCTCTTTCAGATGTAGACAGGCTACCTTGGGTTCTATTCTTCGTAGCATTATTTATAATACTCGTTGTTATATTTGGGGGAGTGCAAGGTTTACGCGGGCTACTTAGTCTAGCGGGAGGACTGCTACTTATATTTTATTTATTGTTACCAGAGATAGTATCAGGTACATCGCCACTACTGATCAGCTGTGTCGTGGCTTCGCTTATAAGTATTGTGGGGTCTTATATTACTCACGGGTTCAACAGGACCACAACTAGCGCAGTGATAGGAATGGTAGCAACAGTCATACTCACTGGATTGCTAGCATACTTTGCTGTCCATGTTACCAGTCTCACAGGGATGGATTCCGAGGAGTCTATGTACTTGACTCTCAATAGTCGCGGGACAATTGATTTACAAGGGTTACTACTAGGAGGAATATTGATCGGTTTGCTCGGGGTGCTTTATGACAGCGCCATAGGCCAAGCGATATCTGTCGAAGAGTTATGGAGAGCTGATGATAAGCTATCCAAGAAGTATGTTTTCAAAAGGGCGCTGCGTATAGGCCGTGAGCATATAGGAGCCTTGGTCAATACTCTTGCTATAGCGTATGTAGGAGCGGCACTACCATTACTCGTGCTGTTCTCGTTTCCTTCATCAGGTAGTCCACTTATATTGGTAAATAGGGAACTATTCTCTGCAGAAATAATCCGAGCCATGATTGGTTCTATTGGGTTAGTTCTCGCTGTGCCGATCACTACACTAATCGCAGTGCAGATGCTACATGGAAAAAAGTTTAAACAAAATAGTGGAGATCTGCATGTTCACCACCACTAATCTACTCAAAATGAAGATCTAGATTTTTTTCTGTTACTGTTTTAGCGAGATAAGGAAGTGAAGAAAGTGTTGGGTCACTATCGATAATTTTTATTGCTTCGCTTCGAGCAGCTTCAACCATTTTCAAATTCTTGATGGCTTCCATACCTAGGTCGGTGATGCCCCATTGTTTGCCACCACCGAGTAGTCCTGCACCTCGGAGTGCTAGGTCGAGTTCAGCGAGTTCGAATCCATTGGAAGCTTTGGTCAGAGCCTTTAGTCTGTCGATTGTTTTGTCAGTTTTGGCATCGGCAAATAGGTAGCAGTATGACTGATGGTTTGAGCGGATGACTCGTCCGCGGAGCTGGTGTAACTGTGCGAGTCCAAATCTTTCTGCTCCCTCTATAATGATAGATGTAGCATTGGGGACATTGACCCCGACTTCTATAACAGATGTAGAGACAAGTATATCTAGCTCGTGGTTCGCAAATTCTTCCATAACTTCTTCTTTTTTCTGCTTGGACATCTTACTGTGCATGACACCGATACGATAAGAAGGGAAGACTTCTTTGGCGAGTCGCTTGGCTTCAACCAACACTGATTTGGCTATGACGGCCTGCTCCTTATCTGGATCGGGTTCGTCTATCCGCGGGCAGATGACATATGCTTGTCGACCTTCAGCTAGCTCTCTGCCAATTGCTTGATATGAGACATCGCGTTTGTTCGGAGGGACAATCTCTGTTATCACTTTCTTCCTACCTGAAGGCATCTGGTCGATGATACTTAGATCAAGGTCTCCATATATAGTGAGTGCAAGTGTCCGAGGTATAGGTGTAGCAGTCATAGACAGGTAGTGCGGTGCGTGACCTTCTTTCTTGGCGAGCTTCATACGCTGGTTGGTCCCAAAGCGGTGCTGTTCATCGATAACTACTAGCCCGAGGTCTTGGAACTCTACTGATTTTGATATCAGTGCATGTGTACCTATTACTATAGGTATCTCGCCATTCTTTACCCATTTGAGTAACTGAGCTTTAGAAATCGGTGTCCAAGTCTTTACTTGTTGGCCATTCTCCCAGTGGGCACTCTTGCTAGGGAATTTACGGCAACCAGAGCCTGTGATGAGTGCGATAGATATGCCAGTGTGCATGAAGTACTCGATAAAGTTTTCATAGAGTTGGGTGGCTAGGACTTCAGTCGGTGCCATGTACGCGACTTGGAGGTTGCCAAAGTTCTGACCCACCGGGCGATTCATGACTACTGCATATGCAACTGTAGCTGCGACGAAAGTCTTGCCACTACCCACATCACCTTCTACAAGTCTAGACATTGGTTTGTCACGCTTGAAATCATCGAGTATTGTACGGATAGCATCGCTTTGTGCCTGGGTTGGAGTGAAAGGGAATCGTGAAATAAAATCTGCTATATCACTCTCAGGTATTGCGAGCTTGTATGAAAAAAGCTCCTCGTAAGCTTTGCGTTCTTGCTGGCGTGCAAGCTGTATGAAGAATACTTCTTCGAAGGCAAAGCGTTTGCGAGCTATCTCGGCATGATCTTTCTTCTGTGGCATGTGTATCCAGACAAGTGCAGTACCAAGACTAGGGAGTTTGTATTTTTGAACTATGTCTTCTGGAAGGTAGTCGACTACGTCTTTTACACAGTCATCTTTTAGTATCTTTTGGATTTTATGATATATCCATAGTGATGTGATGCCTTTCGATTCGCTATATACTGGATAGCCAAACTGCCCTCCATCAGTATTCTTTTTAAAAAGTGAATCATGTATATCTATTGGCATTATGTCACCCAACTTTATCTCTGGGTTGGTGAGTTGGAGTCCATATGTCTTACTCTCTGAAATCTTGCCTGTCACACGGACAGAGGCACCTTCTTTGAGCATCTTGGCCAGGTATGGCTGGTGAAACCAAACTATGTTGATACTTCCTGTAAGGTCCGATAGCACTGCTTGACCCATGGGTATCTTGCTTTTGAACCCTTTTTTTGTTTTTAGTTTGGACAATGTGCCGAATATCGTAGCGGTCTCACCTTCCGTAAGTGTGTTGATAGGTCGTACTTCGCTGATGTCTGTGTATCTGGAAGGGAAGTAGTAGAGCAAGTCCCTCACGCTATAAAGTCCGAGTCGTGCGAGGGCTTTCTTTTGGAGGTCGGTTATTTTAAATGTCTTCTCCAAGGAATCATTTAGGCGCATTGGTTTTGTTTGCTTCAGTTAGTCTTGATGGTTCGCCTTGTCCATATAGAACAATACCCCCGATAGCTATCATTATCATAAGCAGGATTATCGCTTGTCTGTCCGTGACGCCTTTTTTCATATACTCCGATTATAACATGGAGATACAAAAGGTATTGACCTGCCCTAGAGGGGCTACTTCTTTAGCTTTCTATTAACGTGGTCTACGAGTTCGTCGAGGGTGAAGTTTGACTTGACCATGAAGTCACTGACTCCCATGTTGCGAGCTTTGTCGATGTCTTTGTCTTCAGACAAGTTGGAGAACACTATAACCGGGATGTCTTTGAGTTTGTCGTCTTCTTTTATCTTTTTCAATATCTCAAAACCGTCAAAATTAGGAAGTATGAGATCAAGGAGTATCAAGTCTATGCCTTCTTCGTGTATTTTTACCATAGCCTCTTCGCCAGTAGACGCAACTATGACCTGGTATCCCTCAGTTTTTAGTTTGCTTCCTTCAAGACCTTGTAGGAAGTTGTCATCTTCTATTATTAGGACTTTTCTCATGGAAGAATTATATCACACACTCTGAGATATAGGCAACGAAACGAAAAAAGTAGTTCCTTTACCTTTACTACTTTCAAACCATATCTTGCCTTTGTGACGATCAACTATATTCTTTGTCGTGAAGAGCCCTAAGCCAGAACCAATACGGTCTTTCTCTATAGCATTACTAGCACGGAAAAATTTATTGAATATACTTGCTTGGTCTGCCTGATCTATACCTATGCCTGTGTCATGAACCTTTATATCTAGTGTGTCTTTGCTTGCACTTAAGTTTATAGATACAGTGTCACCGTTGTCACTGTACTTGATGCTGTTCTCTATAAGGTTCTGAAGTACAACGCTGATCATCTCTCTGTCGCATTCAACATCTGGCAAGCCCACACTTACGTCATCGAGATTCAAGCCGATACCTTTCTTGCTGGTTTCTCCCTTAAACTGAGACATTGACTGATCTACCAAGTCCTTGATGTTTATCTTTTCGAATTTGAATTTTATAGATGGGTCGTCGGCGTGGTTGAGTGTCAGGAGGTCGTTGACCAGTGTAACCATACGTTCATTGCTTTCTACAGCTTTCTCTAGTAGACCTTCTTGCTCGAGACTTAGTTTACCTAAATCTTTGTCAGTAAAAATTTTCAGTATCCACTTGAGTGCAGTCAGCGAAGTACGAAGCTGGTGTGCAGATATAGATATCAGATCTGACTTGGCCTCATTCATACTTCGGAGCTTTTCGTTTTCTGCTTTTAGTTGTTCTAGTTCGGACATGTAAATAGGGGGTTAGTTTAAGTTATGTTTATACTTTTCTATCTCTTCGGTATTTATTCCAAGTAAATAATGATCAATCTTGGTTATCCATAAGTTTTTGCTAATTATTTGATTTTTGTATTCTCGAAGACTTTTCTCATTAGATTCCCCATATACATTTTTTATTTCGTTTATTTGATTTTGTAATTCAATGATTTCAGATTCAAGTCTGCTCTTCACATCGGGGATAAGAAGACCTAGAGGGTTTATTTCTTTGAAAGCTTCTTCACTTAAATCATGAAGATCATCGGGCTTGATTTCAGAGCGTTCATTATTAGCTGCTTGATTAAAAATACCACTATCTTCACCCTTGAAGACTTTCTCTGTGATATCCAAGACTTCGTCATTTACCTTTCTAGGTTGATCTAAAAATTCTCTCATATATTCATTCTAGCACAATTAGCGGAAGCGGTGAGATTCGAACTCACGGTCCTTTAAAGGGACGACGGTTTAGTAAACCGTTGATTTAAACCACTCATCCACGCTTCCAACAAGAACATACTAGCATATTGGCCTTTAAATAAAAACTCTTTTGGGTAAAAGGGTTAAATGTGATAATGTGTAAAAGTGTTATATGGAGACGTGTCGGAGTGGTCTAACGTACCTCCTTGCTAAGGAGGCAGGTGTCAAAGCCTCGAGAGTTCGAATCTCTCCGTCTCCGCCAAAATTGAAAATCGGAATCGGAAGCCGAAATGGGGTCGGCACGAAGTGCC
>CAZMZT010000005.1:3639-56312 GCA_964571085.1 uncultured Candidatus Saccharibacteria bacterium | reverse complement strand
AGTTGTGTAATACTCATTTTTCATAAATTAATTTAATCCTAGTGCCCAGAGTGGGAAGTCTCTCCTTACAGGAGCAGTATACCTTTTCCATGAGCTTTGCACATATGGAAAAGCTTTTCGTCCCCCACCCGCATGTGAAGCAGTTCACATGCTTCTGAGTAAGCTCTGCTTACTAGTGCCCAGAGTGGGGGTCGAACCCACATCCCTTACGGGACACGATTTTAAGTCGTGCGCGTATACCAGTTCCGCCATCCGGGCATAAATACCTACTGATAATTACATATTTTGAGGAGTTTTACAACAAGGAATGGGTCGACTTTATACTAAATTATTTAGGTAAATACAGAACGGGATTCAGATATGAGCTGAGTGCAGCAATAGGTTGGGTAAATATCTTGCCGTTGCAACTCTTACTGGGAACTGTGTCTACTTTTACACCACCTGATGCATATACACCTACGTGTAGGTGTGGGCCTGTAGATGAGCCGGTGTTTCCAGAGAGCGCAACCACATCTCCAGCTTCTACTTTCTGACCAACTTTTGCACTGATAGAAGAAAGGTGTCCATATGTACTAGAGAGTCCATTGTTGTATTTAATGAAAACCCATTTACCAAATGATGCTCCTTTACAAGCAAGGTCTGTATCGCCTGTTCCTAGCACTTCCCCTGAGGCCATAGCGAGTACTGGTGTACCTACAGATGCTCGGAAGTCTGTTCCATAATGGAACCTTCCCCACCTCGGTCCGAACCCAGATGTTATAAGCACGTTCTTTAATGGCCAGGATAAAACCCCAGAGCCTTCTTTAGGGATAAGTTTAGGGTTTAGTATGAACTTGAGTTGAGCTTCGTAGTTACTAAGTTCTTTCTCGAATGTATCACGAAGTTTCTCACGATCTGCTAGGAGCTTCTTGTAAGTGGACTCTTTGTTCTTGGTCTCATTTAGAAGTGTGTCTTTCTCTTTCTTGGCTATCGCAACTGCAGTTTCCTTCTCAACCAATGTCTTCTTTAGTGTGTCTAGGTTCTTCTTCTCACCTTCTTTCTTTGTCTTGGTCTCAATAAGCACACTCTTGGCCTGATTTATGCTGGCAATATGTTCACGGACTCTTTCATTGATAGAAAGGATGTTGTTGTATTCTTCACTCGCATCAGAGAGGTTGTCTTCAGACAATAACCTCTCGACCATACTAACCTTATCATTTTTGTTTAAGTCACTAATCATTTTACCAAGAGATATGTTGAGGTTTTCTATGGTATCTTCTTGCTTGGTTATATCACTAACTATTGTGTTGATGACCAGCCCTGTAGCTGTTATCTTTTTCTGGATTTGTTCGCGTTCTTTTAGGAGCTTGGATCGAGTAAGCGTGAGTTCTTTGATTAGTTTAGCCAGGGTATTGGATTCTTGGCTTGTTTTGGCTATTTGGTCTTGGTACTGCTTGATCTCACGATCAAGAGCTTCTATCTGGCTATTAGTCCTGCTGATCTGCTCCTGTACACTCTCTACTGTCGCAGAGAAAATGCTTTGCGGTGTGAAAGCAATAAAATACATAACTAAAGTAACAATTAGTATGACTTTCTTCATTATTTACCTATTATAACCTATTTTTTATTATTTACTGTTATATAACCAGTATGTATGACCTTATTACTTACACTTAGAATTATTTCGATGGTTGACTCTCCTCGGATTTGAAATATCGGTATCTTTGTAAACCAGTTACCTCTTAAATTCTCTCCGATAGCGATCTTAGTCGAGGTTTTTAAAATCTCTCCTTCCTTATCTGAGAGCTTTAGTTCTATCTCGTATGGTCCTGGTTTATCACCTTCAAAAGCAGCGAATATAGTCACTTGAGGGTATACAGCTGGAAAATTTTGGGCGTTAATATTTTCAAAAATTCCAATTAGAGAAACTTTCTGGGTTCCGTCCTCGATTATTAAATTCTCACAAATATGGAAAGCGTTTACTTTTAACATAAAACTAATTATAGCATAAAAACTAGTTTTATACAAACTAAATTGGCCCTATATAATGCCTGGACTCTGTGATGTTACTTCTATGTCTTTTCTCTTTTTCAGTATCTCAACTGCGTTCATGATTCTCTTAAGAGCGTAGGGTTTACCAATTATTCTAATGATATTAAAGGGGTCGAGTGATTTATCTTGCCCAGATAATGCTTTTCTAAGCGGCCATAAAACTATAGATCTACCCTTGCTGTCTGCGTAGGCCCATAATTTATTGTTAGGGTGAGATTTATCTATTATGGTATTCAAAACTTTTTCATTTTCCAAGATAGAAGCAATGTCTTGTAGATAAGTTTTTATTTCTTCAGAACTTTTAATGCTGGTATCCATGCCTTTAGGTATCAAATCTTTAAAATTAACTATCTTAGGGTCATTTAGAGGGAATAAATAGCTATTTAAGTAATCACCTAGTGAGACATCATTCTGACTATCAATTCTTGATAAATTATCACTTGTGGCTTGGTTAATTTCCTTACTAGGCTCCATGATTATAGGAGTTGTCGAACTAGATAGGGTGTCCAATGGTTTAAATAATTCAGGAATATCCTTACCTTTCGATATTCTTTCCATTATTATAGCAGTGAGGGAATGCAATATTTCGTTAGTATAGTCCTGTCGGTTTTTAATCCTTACTGGAATGAATTTAGTTACAAATTCTTCTTGCTCTTCATATGATAACAATTTTAAATATTCTTTATTCAACCAATCCAACTTCTCAGGATTAAAAACCGCAGGTGACTTTTGAACCTTTGAGAGTTCAAAATCCTGTATGAGTTGTTGTTTGGAGAATATCTCTTGATCAGTGCCAGGGTTCCAACCAATCATTGAGACCATGTTTAACAATGCTTCCGGTAAATAGCCTAAATCTCTATATTCAGTCACCGCAAGCGCACCTTTACGTTTCGAAAGTTTCTGTTTATCAAACCCCAGTACAAGTGGCAGATGTGCGTATATAGGTGTTGGTGCTCCTGTTGCACGTTGTATAAGTATCTGGCGAGGTGTATTGGATACATGGTCTTCTCCTCGTATAACATGCGTGACACCCTCATCAAAGTCATCCACTACTACTGCTAGGTGGAATAGAGGCTCATTTATGTTTTTTGCAATCACAAAGTCCCCTAAATCTTTAGAATTCATCGTGATAGAGCCTTTTATTTCATCCTCAAAGGTGACATCTATGTTTGGATTTTTAAACCTGACAATTTCTTTAATAACTCCTGAGCCATCCTTTGCTTCTTCCTTTGATATATATGCATGGCCATCTTTGATTAATTGTTCAAGTACTTCTCTGTGGCGTCCAACATTATCAGATTGCCTTACAAAGATATCATGTTCGAGCCCTAACCAATTTAGTGAATCCAGTATATTGTCCTCATATTCTTTTTTAGATCTTTCTGTATCGGTGTCTTCGATTCGTAAAATAAAAGTACCATCATGTTTTCTAGCATAAAGATAACTAAAAATTGCAGTTCGATACGCCCCGCAATGCAGGTTACCTGTCGGAGATGGTGCAAAACGCGTGACGATTTTATTATTAGAATTATTCATATTATGATTCATGTGACAGCGCGATATCGAGTGCGGCTTGTGCTATCATACCTGCAGCATTTGGTGATGCGAAAGCTAGAGCACTCTTCTTCATGTTTTCGATCTTCTGCTTATTAGCAATAATTTTATCAATGTCCGCTATTAAAACATGTGGTGAAAGGTTGTTTTCCTCGATAACTTCACATGCTCCAGTACGAGCATAGCTATAAGCATTCTTTCTCTGATGGTCTCCATTGGAATTAGTAATTGGAATTATTATTGATGGAACTCCCCAAGATGCAATTTCAAATATAGATGACCCAGCACGAGACACAATCAGGGTTGCAGCACCAGCTGCCATACGAGTGGCCAAGTTATTGAGGTAAGGTAGAGGCACATATCGTGCGGCATGCGGACTCTTTTCTAGAACAAGACTAGCGCTTGCAGATACTTCTTTGAAATTCTTTTCTCCAGTTTGGTGGATTATCTGATATCTAGTTAGTAGCTCTGGAAGTGTCTCGATTATAATGTTATTTATCTTCTCAGCCCCACTCGAGCCACCAACTACGTATATAACAGGTACATCTGCTACAAGTTTAAAGAAATCATGAGAACCATCTGGGTTACCATGGAGGATATCCTTGCGAATTGGCTGGCCAGTAAGAGCAGTTTTCTCTCTCGGTAGCTTCTCAACTGCTTCTGGCCAAGAAATAGCTATCTTCTTGGCAAATTTTGCAGTCCATAGGTTAAGTCGTCCTGGAACAGAGTCAGATTCATGAAGTATAACAGGGATGCCAAGTATTTTAGCAGCAAATACAGCTGGAAATGCAGCATAGCCACCTTTAGATATAACCACATCCGGAAATATAAAAAACATAGTTATGAGGCCAAAAATCGCCCCAAAAGCAGTGTTAAACTTATCAAAAAAGTTAAGGATCGATCTATAGGTACGCATCTTGCCAGATGTAACCTGAACAAAAGTTATCCTATTCTCAAAAAGCATACGTTTGTCATATGGCGAATCAGCCATGTAGTATAGCTTGAGGTTTATTATTTTTTCCTTGGCGGCAAGCTCGTTGAGCTTCTCGGCAATAGCAATGAGTGGATAGAAGTGTCCTCCTGTTCCGCCTCCTGTCAGTAATATCTTCATATTTTTCTATTGTAAACTATCTTTGTCTATTTTTCCACTACGGGCTTTTTCTGGTGTTTAGAAATATTTAGGACTATTCCCATCATACCCAAAGACAGTAGTAGCGCAGTACCACCGTGACTAATGAAAACAAGAGGCACTCCAGTCAGAGGAAAGACTCCTATAATAGATGCAATGTTCATAAAAGATTGGGCTGTGATAATGGTGATAATACCTACAACCAATAGTTTACTAAAGGGATCAGGTGCATTGTAAGCGATCTTGTATCCACGAAGAGCAAATGCAACATAAAGGAATATAACTAGCACTGAACCGAGGAATCCTAACTCTTCACCTACTACTGCAAATATAGAGTCCCCTTGTGGTTCAGGTAGATAGTTGAATTTCTGGATACTTTGACCCAATCCCCGCCCAAACATTCCTCCAGAACCAACAGCAATAAGTGACTGCTGAAGTTGCCATGAAGTACTACTACCATTTTGATTTGGATTTACAAATGTGTTTATACGTTCCATTAGGTATGGCTTGAAGTAGACAAGTATCGCAAACGCAACCAATGCTCCACCAAGAAGTCCTAGAATGTATTTCCAAGGTGCTCCTGACACAAAAAGCATGCCGACTGCGGTGACTGTTACAAGTATGATGCTCTTTGTATCGGGTTGTTTGACTAGGACTACTGCAATAATTGCAAGCAAAACTACTAGTGGCAGTATGCTAAACCTTATATCACGTACTCTATCCTTGACCCATGAGAGCCATGCAGCAAAGTAGATAATGAATCCAATTTTCAAGAACTCGACTGGTTGTATAGATATGCCGAAAACATTGATCCAGCGCCTCGCTCCGCCATGAGTAGCTCCGAGTGACGGCAAAAACACTAGCATGGTAATTATTATGGAGCCAATAAATAGCGGTAACGAATACTGACGCCAGAATTTATAAGGAATCCTCATAGCAAAATACATTGATACAAATCCGCCGCCGAGTCCTAGGATAAACTGTGCCAATATCACGTTGTAGAATTTAGCTTCGTTCTTGGCGAGTATCCCCAGCGACGCTGAAGTAAACATAATAACACCTATCACAACGAGCGTTACGACAATCCCAAAAAACATTTTATCAATTCCTTTCTTTTTCATTATATTTAACTTACAAGTGACAGTATCACTCCCATTATGGCTGTAATAACTCCTACAATCCAGAAACGCATAGTAACTTTATATTTTGGCCAGCCTAGTGCTTCAAAGTGGTGGTGGATAGGTGCAACTATAAAAACTTTTTTACCATTCCTTAACCTCTTAGAAATCATTTGAATTATAGAAGATAGAGATGTTACAAACAGCGGAAATGCGATGATCGGCAGAAGTAGAACTGTATCAGTTAGGAATGCAATGACTGCGAGTGTTACAGTGAGCCCGATCATACCAGTCTCTCCCATAAAAAACCTCGCTGGAGGGATGTTGAACCAAAGGAACGAGAGTATGCCTCCAGTAACTACAGCACAAAATGCCGAGAGATCTATCTGGTTGTTAAAGAATGCAATCAGTGTATAGCTTGCAAAGATAGAAGCCATGACTCCACCAGAGAGCCCGTCGATACCATCTATGACACTAGTAGACCATACGCCAAGCATTATAAGCATAAAAAATGGTATGAACACATAGCCTAGTTCTACAAATCCAAACCAAGGAATATATAGTTGTGATACACCAAGTTTGGTGAAAAACCACCAGCCAATAATAAGTCCGAGGAATACTATTATAGAGATTTTTATGTGTCGAAGTCTAACCGGGTCAGATGTCCACTTGGTAGAACCAAATATTTGAAGGAAGTCATCTGATAGACCGACAAGTGAAGCGACTATAAGTGTAAAGAGTGGCAAAAGTGTCTGACTCCTACTTATGAAGTAGAGTTTGTCTGTGAGGTTATTGTTAAATATATAGTCTAGGAACCCAATAAGGAAGATAGTAATGATAACAGAGAGCCATATAATAACTCCTCCAACACGAGGTGTGGAGAGTTCTGTGACCTCATTATGAATTGTTCTAAACTTCCCTTCTGGAACATTGTCGTTCCTAGAAACTCTTCGCCACATTTTGTATTTATAGAAATAATGAGTCAGTACTGGGGTAAGCAATATACCAGTGATGAAGCTAATGGTCGCAGGTAAGAATATTTTAAGGGCATTAGTCATTGGCAGGTTTTTGGGTTATGACACTATCAAGTTGCGACCTGACTTCAGCATAGTTTGGTATCTGTTCTATGTCGGTAACACCCATAAATGTAAGGGTATCAAGAGTAGGGCGATAGATCATGCGACGAGTGTCTTTGTCGTCTACTGTCTTCTCTATAAGTCCTCGGACAAGCAGGTTGCGAATAATAAAACTCGAGTTCACACCACGTATGTAATCAACTTCGCTCCTGGTAACACCATTCTTGTAGAGAATTATAGATAAGGTTTCCAATGACGCCTTTGAGAGTTCTTTGGTGATCTCATCTTTGCGCATTGTTTCTATGAGTGAGCTAAGCTCTGGTGAGACACCGAGAGTCACAGAGTCATCCTTTCGTACGAGGACTATCCCACGGTGAGCCAATCTGTCAGATAGCTTGGTAACTGCTTCATTTACTTGCTCTGTAGACACATTAAATACTTCCGAGAGTTTCTTTATAGAAATATCTTCACCTTTATAAAAGAGTAAGCCTTCAATTTTTGATTCAAGTTCCATATATTTATTCCACTACTACTTCTTGCTTAGTAATCGCTATGTCCTCAAATGAAGAATTCTGCATGACATCGATGATTCCTTCACGTACCAATTCTAACATAGCCAAGAATGAAACGATAACATGGACTTTGGCCTCACCTTCACTTGTATGACCATGACTCTTGGAAAACTCTCGGAATGATATATTCATCGCACTCTGTATCCGCTCTGTGAGGCTGTCTATAACTTGGTCGATGTTTATAATCTTCTTCACTTCAATCTCGGGGAGTGCTTCTACAGGCTTTGGAACACTCGCGAGTACACCAAGTACTGATTCGGCCATACTTGCGACGGTTATCTGTGGATCAGGAGAAAATATAGGTTCACTCCAATTGCGATCAAGTGGTGAGAATATTATCTTTAAACCAAAATTACTTTTGACATCTACACTGGCGTTCTTGATTATCTGATAGAGTTTGAGGCGCAGCTCTAGGTCACCTATCTTGTCTTCTTCATCTGTAGTTAGAGCTAGTCCTGGTAGTAGTGATTTGGATTTGATGAGTATGAGAGTAGCTGCTACGAGTACAAAGTAAGATACATCTGCTATACGTTTGCTAGTCTCTACACCGCTGAGTGACTTGATATATGCCACATAGTCATTGGTAACTTCAGCGAGCGACACTTCGTTGACGAAAAGCTTCCTCTGCTCGATAAGAGATAGTAGTAGGTCTAGTGGTCCTTCAAATGAACCTGCTCTTACTTTATATGTTGTTGAAGTTTCTTCAGGCATAATCACTAAATTGTTATTTTTACTCCAAAGTATCTAGGTATTAGGTGTACGTGGAAATGTGGGATTTCTTCTCCTACAACACTTATTTGTATATAATCACAATGCATTTCCTCTCTCATTTTATTCATAAGCTTCTTTGCTGTAATAAAAATCTTACCAACAACAGAATCTTCGGTTCCATGCATCCACTGACTATGTAATTTAGGTATGAGCAAGGTATGTCCCTTTGTTACAGGGTTCACGTCCAGAAACCCAAGGAAAAGTTCATCTTCATATACTTTAGTAGATGGAATCTCCCCTGCTACAATTTTACAAAAGATACATTCATCCATATTTTAATACCCATCGCTATTTAATTTCTCATCAATCCTGTTCATATCGCGTGGGAACATACATGCCTCGCGGATGTTCTTGAGCCCAAGCAATTGCATAGTGATGCGCTCTGCCCCAAACGCAAATCCACCTTCAGGTGGGACTCCGTATTTGAATGCCTCGAGGAACATTTTTACCTTACTTGGATCCATACCCCAAATCTTTACATGTTCTTCTAATTGTTTGTAATCATTAATTCGGCGTCCACCAGATAGCCATTCAACTCCACGGCAGATGAGGTCCATACCTTCATTGAACTCTGGTTTCTCAGGGTTAGGATACACATAGAAAGGCTTCTGGCGTGTTGGGTAGCCATATATAAATACAAAGTCTGAACCAGTTTCCTCTTTGATTATTTCACAGATTTCTCTTTCATCTTGAGGGTTTGTGTCTTTGTCGCCACGGACATCTCGGCCGGTCTTCTCAAATATTTTTTGTTGAACTTCAGAGAGTGTCAGAGTTGGGGTTTTCTCGATCATAGTTGGGAGTGTAGCACCGAGAACCTTCAGATGATCTCCGTTCTTTGCTTCTACTTGCTTGAGTATATGCCTAACTGTATTCTCAGCCATATCACGTACATCTGTCCAGGAATCAATAAACGCCATCTCAGCATCTAGAGAAACTATTTCAGTCAGATGGCGAGTAGTTGACGAAGGTTCAGCTCGGAAAACTTTGTTTACAGAGAAGCAGCGCTCGAACGCAGACATGACTATTTGTTTGTATAGTTGAGGTGATTGTGTCAGGTATGCCTTCTTGTCAAAGTAACCAACTTGGAATACTTCCGCCCCACCTTCTGCTGTTGCAGGAGTTATGGATGGTGCCTGAAATTCAAAGAACATGTTCTCTTTCATAAACTCACGGAATGAATCTATGATAGTTTCCTGAACTTTGAAAACTGCTTGGACTTTAGACTGCCTTAGTACTAAAGCTCTGTTATCAAGCTCTGTCGTCAGCTCAAGGTTATAGCCATCATCTGACATGTCGAATGGTAGAGGCGCAGCTTCAGCGAGTATTTCAATACCAGTTATCTCAAGCTCTATGTCGCCGTTTACAACACCTTCTTTTATATTTCTCTCTGGGCGTTTGTTGACTATGCCTGTAATTTTCAATACCCACTCAGTGCGAACTTCTTTAACTTGCACTATGGCTTCGGCATGATTTGGAAGTACGACAGTCTGGACTTTACCAGTCATATCACGCATATCCATAAAAACTAGCTTACCTTGATCGCGACGCACATCTACCCAGCCAGCAATGATTACTTCTTGGCCTACCTTCTCGCTTAGATTCTTTATGTATGTTCTGTTTGTCATAAATTTTAAGTATTTTTATAATGATAAATTAATGCACTCTCTTGCCAAGCCATTCGCACGGCAGACCTACAATCGTCGCTACGCCAACTATTATCCAGTAGAATGGAGCAAAGGCAATAAATGTGACCATGTCTTTCTGTCTCATCGGCAAGTACCATTTCTGAACACGCAGATAAAGTATACTCATCGGTATATTTATAATATTAAGCACAACTAGTAGTACAGCAAAAATGTATTTCATATTTTAAATATTTACTCCTACTTTGGTACGCACATCTGTCATCTTGTCCTTTACCGCTACTTGAATTTTCCCCTTACCTTTACTTAGCACTTCACGGACTGAATCAAGGTTTTTGGCATACTGGTCTCTCTTTTCACGCATCGGTCTGACTAATTTTAGTATTTCTTCAAGGAGAATGTCTTTGGATTCTTTGTATCCAAGTCCACCTTTCTTGTATCTATCCCTTAGGTTATCAAGGTCACTTCCATGTAAGAAAAGTTTATGTAAAGCAAATATATTACAAGCATCTGGGTCTTTTGGTTCTTCTGGTGCTTTAGAGTCAGTCACTATACTCATGACTGCTTTCTTGATCTCTTCGTCAGTACCAAAGAGAGGGATTGTGTTGCCATAGCTCTTTGACATTTTACGCCCATCTGTACCTGGAACAATCGCGACTGTGTCGAGGATTATAGGTTCAGGGAGTTTGAAAGTGTCGCCATATGTGTTGTTGAACTTCTGAGCAGTATCCCGAGCATACTCTACATGCTGTTTTTGATCTGCACCTACAGGTACTACATCGGCATCTTGGATTAGAATATCTGCTGCCATAAGCATAGGGTAATCAAAAAGTCCTACTGTAACTTCTTTGGCTTTCATGTGTGCATCTTTATAAGTAGTCGCACGCTCAAGGTACGGCATCGTTGTGATGCAGTTAAAGTACCAAGTAAGCTCTGTAACTTCTGGTATGTCGGACTGCTTAAATAGGGCTACTTTCTCTGGGTCAAGACCGCAAGCCAAGTAATCCATAGCTACGTTTAGAATACTTTCTGATAATTTAGATTTGTCTTGAACTGTAGTTATAGCATGGAGGTCTGCAATGAATATACGACTTTCATACTCTCCTTGGAGGTCTACGAACTGCTTGATAGCACCAAAATAGTTGCCTATGTGCATGGTTCCTGAAGGTTGTATGCCTGAAAGTAATACTTTTTTCATATTGGTAAATAATACCAAAAAACCGATAGTTTTGCACATTTTACCCACATCTTTATCCAAAAACATAGATTTTGGAAATCGCGTCGTGTGCTATACAATGAGTCCTATGGCAGATCAAACTAACAGAAACAAAGCAAACAGTTTACGCGTCCCACCTCAAAGTGTGGACTCTGAGAAGGCAGTACTGGGCTCTATCATGCTACGCCCTGGTGCTATACATGAGGTAAGCGATGTGATTAATGCAGATTCATTCTATGCATCCAAGCATGCCACCATATACAAAGTAATGCTCGAGCTTTCAAGCAAAGGAGAACCCATAGACATCATATCTGTATCTCACAAGCTAACAGAGCGTGGACTGATAGACCAAGTTGGTGGTAGCAGCTATCTTGGCGAGCTTACCAACGCTGTCCCTTCTTCCACCAACATCAAGCACTATGCTGACATAGTGAACAAAAAGCATATCTTACGTAAAATAATAGAGGCTGGTGACCATATATCTGAGCTAGGCTTTCGTGAAGACGTAGAAGACGTTTTCGAGACACTCGATCAAGCTGAGAAGAAAATGATGGGCATCAACACTAACGCATCCAGCCACGCATTCATCTCACTCAAAGATAGCCTCCCAGAAGCATGGACTCGTTTGGAAAAACTTCACGAGAACAAAGGTGAGCTCCGTGGTGTACCTACAGGGTTCCATGACCTCGACCAGTATCTCTCTGGACTTCAGAAGTCTGACCTCATCATCCTAGCTGCACGTCCATCTATGGGTAAGACGACTCTCGCGCTCGACATCGCTCGTCAAGCAGCCATGAACCAAGGCACTCCTACTGTCATATTCTCTCTTGAAATGAGTACTCAGCAACTTGTAGATAGACTCCTAGGTGCAGAGTCTAAGGTAAATGCATGGAACCTGCGTACTGGTAACCTTTCTGCAGAAGCAGAGTTTACGAAGATACGTGACTCACTCGATAGACTTTCAAAGGCGCCAATATTCGTAGATGATATGGCTGGTAACTCTATAGTCCGTATGCGTTCAGTCTGCCGACGTATTCGCGCAGAGCATGGCATAGGGCTCATAGTTGTCGACTACTTGCAGTTAATGTCTACTTCCAAGAACTTTGACAGTATGGTCAACCAAGTCACCGAGATATCACGTTCGCTCAAAGCACTTGCAAAAGAGTTCGATGTGCCAGTCATAGCGCTTTCACAGCTTTCTCGTGCTGTGGAGTCTCGTGGTGGACGACCTCGCCTGTCTGACCTCCGTGACTCTGGATCTATTGAGCAGGATGCGGACATCGTAATGTTCATACACAGTGAAGACAAAGGTAAAGATGAGCAAGAACATACAAATATTACAGAAATACTGATCGAAAAACACCGCAATGGCCCAGTAGGCAAAGTTGACTTATATTTCGACAAGAAGTCAGCGACATTTATGTCGATAGAGAAGACAAACGTAAATCAGTTTGCATCTGCATTTAGTGACAAAGGAAGTTTCGACCAATTCTAAAATATGAATCCAATAGATAAACTTGCACAACTATTCAAAGAATTCCCTGGTATTGGTGAACGCCAAGCCAAAAGGTTTGTATATTTCTTACTCCACAAGAATCCGGGTTATGTAGCAGACCTAGGTGAAGCTATCCAAGCCCTCAAGGCAAGGATTCGCCAATGTACTTCATGCTTTCTATTCTTTGAGAGTGATAATGAAAAGCTGTGCGAAACCTGCCGTAATACTAAGACAAACAAAACTTCCCTTCTGATAGTTGAGAAAGACGCAGATTTTGAGAATATAAAAAGGAGTAAGAATTACGATGGTATGTATTTTATACTTGGAGGACTTGTGCCCATAGTCACCAAAGACACTCCTACATTTGTACGAACCAAGGAATTGATGAGAGTTATAGAAGAACGAGCTAAAAAAGATGGGCTCAAAGAAGTAATCATAGCTCTGTCATTGAATCCTCAAGGCGAGAATACAGACACTCACTTACGCGAGATACTCTCACCTCTTCAAAAGAATCATAACTTCAACATCGTCTCTCTCGGCCGTGGCCTCTCCACAGGTACTGAACTTGAGTACTCTGATAGCGAGACTATCAAGAATGCACTCCGAAACCGAGCATAATATAAAAAATTAGCCACCCAAGCACGAATGCTGGGTGGCTCTTGAACACCGGCTGGCGTTCTTTTTACCGGGGATACTTACCGGGATGATAATCTGCCTGGCTGAAACTACGGATATAATCTGTATAGGATTGACGGGTCTTACCCGCCACTGAGGTCTTTTCATGGACCCCTGAAATTTGCTTTTTCATTTTTACATGATTTTAAGCGTTAACAATTAAATGATACCAACGTGGTATCAAGTCATATTAAGTACATTATATACAAATATATAGAATTTGTCAATAGGTAAAATAAAAACCCTTAATTTAAGGGTTTTTATTTTATAGCTGAGATTTTGACTTCTATGAATGGTTGGCGGTGGCCGTTGCGCTTGAGGTAGCGAGACTTCTGCTTGTATTTAACGACTTTTACGGTCTTGCCTCGGCCGTGCTTCTGGAATAGGGACTCTACCTTGGCAGAAGTGATGTATGGTGAGCCGATAGTTGTATCGATACCATTGTCTACTAGGAGTACTTTGTCGAATACTATCTTGTCTCCAAGTGCGAATTCCCCATCGAGCTTCTCGATCTTGAGGACGTCGCCAACAGCGACTTTGTACTGCTTGCCACCTGTTTCAATAACAGCGAATTCTGTACTGTCAGATTTAGTCTTTTTAGTTGTTGTTTTTGTAGTTGCCATAAGGTGTCCAGAAACCCTTAAAAATTAAAGATTTCCACAGGACTCATAATACACAAAAGTTTTGAAAATTGCAAGAGCCCCTGTATACTACGACTATGATATCCAAATACACCTATAAAGACATGACTTGGGTAGACCTCGAGTCCCCAACTTCCGAAGAACTGACTCATGTCCTCGATAACAAGCCCGAAGACTCCCTCCACTTCATCATAAGCGACGATACACTAGTCACTAGCAGACAATACAGTACTCCAGAGATAGCCACTTTCGCCAAAAACTTTGAAATGAACCTTGCATTGGAAAAGCCAGTCCAGATGGACACTATCGATCTGCTTTTCTTTGAACTATTGAGCTTTTTCCGTCAACACAAAGAAGGTGTTGATAATGATAAACTGTTGAAAGAAAAAGATGAGGACATATCGAGCTTACTTCAGATAAACCATCGGATGAGTAAGTTTTATAAGAAGAAAATATTTTATTTACGCATTGGTATAGTCGCCCTGCTTGGAGTAATCGGTTATTTATATTTATGGCATTAAAACTTTACAATTCACTTACTAGAGAAATAGAAGAATTCATACCACTTGAGCAAGGTAAGGTCGGCTTATATACTTGCGGACCTACTGTCTACAACTATCCTCACATAGGCAACTACCGTGCCTATGTCTTTACTGATACGCTGAAGCGATACTTAGTGTACCGTGGATACAGTGTGAACCATGTCATGAACATTACTGACGTAGATGACAAAACTATCCGTGACAGTATCGCCCAAGGCAAAACACTCAAGGAATTCACTGAGTTCTATACTAAGGGGTTCTTTGAAGATCGAGATTCTCTCAACATCATACCTCCTATTACTTACACAAAAGCAACTGACTATATAAATGAGATGGTAGCGATGGTTGAACAACTCCTAGCCAAAGATTACGCGTACAAGACAGACGACGGCTCTGTGTATTTTGATATTAAAAAGGACCCAAATTATGGTAAGCTCTCTCACTTCAACATCTCTGACTTGAAAGAAAACGCGGGGGGTAGGTTAAAGAAAGATGAGTATGACAAGGAGAATGCCCAAGACTTTGCTTTATGGAAAGCTTGGGACGAAAATGATGGTGATGTATTCTGGAAGACATCTCTAGGTAAAGGACGCCCAGGATGGCATATAGAGTGCTCTGCTATGAGTATCAAGGAGCTTGGAGAGAGCTTCGATATCCATACAGGTGGAGTAGACCTCATATTCCCCCACCACGAGAACGAGATAGCTCAGTCAGAGTGCGCTACCGGTAAAGACTTTGTAAAGTACTGGATGCACAACGAGCACTTGATGGTGAATGGGTCCAAGATGTCAAAAAGTGCTGGGAACTTCTACACTCTGCGTGACCTCATAGAAAAAGGCATAGACCCAGTAGCATTCCGTATGTGGCTCTATACTGCTCATTACCGAACCAAGACCAACTTTACCCTCGATACAGTCAACGGTAGTGGCACCGCTATCAAGCGCCTCTATGATACATACCTATCGCTAGGTGACGAAACCGGGGTAACCTCAGAAAACTACAAGAATAAATTAATCGAAGTAATGGATGAAGACCTAAACACTCCACAAGCATTGGCACTACTATGGGAGCTAGTTCACGATGGCAACATATCAAATGCTGACAAACGTGCAACACTACTTGATTTCGATAAAGTTTTTGGGTTTGGATTAGATGGTTTGAAAGTAGAATTAATCCCAGAAGATATTTTAAATCTATCTACCAAGCGAGAAGAAGCAAAGAAGAGTAAAGATTGGGTAACTAGCGATATGATCCGAGAGGAAATATCGAGCCTAGGTTACAAAATAGAAGACACATCAACTGGCCCAAAGATTTCTAAGATTTAGAGTTAGAAAGAATACACTGGTAATTTTAGCATATGCTAAAATTACCAGTGTATTTAGTAGTTGATTATTATTTTATAGCATCTAGATCCATACCAAATGTGGACCCTTTGCCTGGACCTTCAGAGTCAACCATGACTTCGCCTTTATGAGCTGAGACTATTTCCTTGGCTAGGTAGAGTCCAAGTCCTGAGCCAGTTGTATTCATCCGTGCGCCGTCACCACGAGCAAACTTCTGAAAGAGGCTTGCCTTGATCTCTGGAGTCATGCCCATGCCTGTGTCTTTAACTCTAAAGAGGACTTTATTCTTGTCTCTTTTAACAGACACATTTATAGTTCCCTCTTTTGTATACTTTATAGAGTTATCGATGAAGTTCAGTACTACTTGGCGTAGTTTCTCTTTGTCGCCATTGACCATGCATAGATCTGCACTGTCTGATTCAAAGTTAACTTTCAGTCCGCGTTTATCTGCAGTTATGGAAAGGTCTTTGGCCATGTCTCTAGCAATCTCAACAAGAGAGAATGGCTCCATGACAAACTTCATACCACCTTGCTCGATCTTGGATACATCTAGCAAGTCTTCGACGACTTTGCCTAGGTTTTTGCTAGCTTGGAATATTCTCTCGACTGCGTCTTTGGCTTGTGGGTTTATCTCTCCATACGAACCTTCTACCACCATAGATGCATATCCTTTCATAGCAGTAAGCGGACTACGGAGCTGGTGCGCTGCAAGTGACAGGAATTCAGACTTGAGCTTGTCGAGGCCTTTGAGCTTCTCATTGGCTTCAAAAAGTTGGTCAGAAAGTATTTGTAGCTGCTCGCGTTGCATAACTTCACGTTTGACTGACTTTATTAGTACGCGTCCGAGTAGTAGGACAAACAAGAGTGTGAACGCCACGACAAGTTTGACGTTCTCAATGTTTCTAACAAAGGCAATAACAAGCACCAGGAATCCAAGCGCTACTACAAGCACCTGTGCACCGAGGAGCTTGGTATTGAAAGCTTTGTATTGGACGATAAGGTAGGCCAAGAAACCAGAGAATATAGGCATCCCAAAGAGCCCCAGCTGAGCCAGTGTCCAGTTCTCAGTTAGAGAACCAACAATATTCCCAGACACAAAACTTAACAAGAAAAGTATTATCCCTCCTGTTATGAGCAATATCTGCTTTTTTAGTATTCCGCTTGATTTTAAATATTTTCTAACTCCATATAATATAATCCATAATGCATACACAATCTCAATAAAATAAACATAGTATGTGGCTATAAAACCTTCGATTGGCTCTCTAAAGCAGTTAGTCAAGTCAAACCCAACTAAAGCAAGCTTGGTAGGCAGAAATAGTATCACTGGAAGTAATAATGAAAATATGGCGACCTTTTTTCTGAAACTTATGTCTTTCTTCTCTATATATACACTTACAAAATACACACATAGTGCATATATAAGTGGTTCTATTACAAGCATTACTGACCAGAAGAACATTATAAGCTCTGGTCTTTCATTGGCCCACAAAATAAGGTCAAAAAACACCCACAATGAAAACATTATCATTATCAAGAAGAGGAGTTTGTTCAGTAAACCTTTACGATCTTTTGAAAGTACAAAAACTCCAAAAAGCACTGATAGTATAAGTGCTAAAAAGTGTGAGTAATAGATCAAGGTTCCGAAAACATTATCAGAGAAGATTAGTAATCGTGAAGCATCCCATTGGCACATACTAACGAAAGTTTGAATTGATAGTTCCATATTTATTCAGTTACAAGTTCTTGGTTAAATGTTTCTTCGTCCGTAAAGATTTCAAAGTCCTCTAATACCACGTACTTATAGTATGTTAATGATATAGATACAAAAAACAGAAACACTAGTAAGGTGAAGAAAATCTTGGATTTCTGGTTGGTCATACTTATATATTATATACTGAAACCTTTTTTAATGAAATCCACCCACTCTAACTCCAGATCTTTTGTTGTTCTAAAGTTAGATACTTTAAATCTTTTATATATGGATTGGAAATACTTTGGGATAATGTTTGAGTATTTTGAAAAAGTTTTGGGTGGTAGAAACTGGATAGAGTTAATAACCTTTCTGCAATTTTTTGAGCCACAAGTACATTTAATATGCCAGAATATGTCTGTCTCTGTTAGAGAGTAGTCAGAGGTAACCTCTTCACCTTTTTTAATATCTCTTATTGCTATGACTTGAACCTTGCCCGCAATTGCAGAATTTGGGTCGCAGGAGTGGTTGAAATATAAACCTAAATCAATAGGATCAATCCAAGAATTTCGGCCTATCCCTATCCAGTTAAAACCTGCGATTTTGGCCGCCTTTTTATCATTAATTAGAAAGTTAACTTTCTTACCTTTAATATTAAATATTATTTCCCCTTTTTTGATATCTTTACTTGCAAAGAGACCTTTGCCGTGAAGTTTACTTTTACCAATGTATACTTTCATATTTATTCGTGCTTTGTAAGAAAACTTATGTTCTTGATTATACCCTTCTTTCGTAAAAGTAGTATGAAAATTATTATTAAATCAGATACTAGCATGTATATCGGATAGAGTAGGATTGCAAAGGTGAATCTCTCTACAGCAAACATATTCAAACTGTCTGCCACCCCTGTGCCAAACCATGCCCAGAAATCCTCACCTTCTGGTCGCAGATATGACTTCTTTATAGTTGGAATTATCGCAAATGAATCAATAGCCAAGTTTGTAACCAAAGCTACAACAGGATTATCAAAAACAATCCAGAGTACCACACTTGCTATTGCTCCAAATAGACAAAATAAGTCTGTCTTGTCGCTCAGCCCTCCTTCTCCATACTTTATAGACAGTATTGCAATGGTCAGTGGACCAAAAAACTCCATGTACGGAACCCATACGGTATTGCCAGCTCCAGAGAATTTATAACTAAGTGCAAGCACCAAACCCATGAATGCCCATATCCACCACGTGGCTCTGTTGGGCTTGGATTTACCTCGGAGAATAGATACTACGTATACAACGTAAGCCAGAAGAGCAATTATTCCTGCAATAATTCCGAGCAACTGCTTAGTATCAAATTCCATAGGTGATATCATTATAACATAAAAATTGCAATCTAATTATATTTCTTGTACTATTGTGATTAGTAATAATAATACATATTTAATATGGTTGATACAGTAATAAATACAAAGAAGTTAGAAAGTGCAGATGTAGTGATAGTAAGTGCTCCTTACGAGAAAACAGCATCGAGTCGTAAAGGCACTATCAATGGCCCAAAAGAAGTCATTAAATCTCTGGATGGTAAGCTTGAGTTTTTCGACCGTGACTTTAAATGTGAACCCCATAAAGTTATTAAAACTGGATTACTAAACCTAAACAATATAAGTAAACTTTCCCCACAAGGAGCTCTCAAGAAGATTACAGATGAGTGCAGTAAACTAATATCTAAAGATAAATTTTTATTCTTGCTTGGAGGAGAACACTCAGTGTCTTTAGGATTTTTCCATGCATTTTCTAAAAAAATGAATCCGGAGGATGTAACAATAATCCAAATAGATGCTCATTGTGACCTACGCAACGATAACAGCGACTACCCTCATGATAGTGTGTCTAACCTTGCACACTCGTGTGTGATGCGTCGTGCAAGCGAACTTGGCTACAACCTAGTACAAGTTGGTATAAGGACATACTCTATCGATGAGTATGAATATTTTTCAAATCCAAAGAACAACGTAACTGTGTTTGAATGGGGTAAAAATAAAATACCAACTATTGATGAGGTTATAAAATCAATAAAAACAAAGAATGTATACCTGAGTATCGATGTAGATGGATTTGACCCTAGCTTTATGCCCGGCACAGGCACTCCAGTTCAAGGAGGATTAGAGTGGTGGTATGGTGTTGATTTGATAAAAAAACTTATCAAAGAGAAAAATCTAATAGGTGCAGACATCGTAGAAGTCTCCCCTATGCGTGACTCCGTACTCACAGAATATGGAGCAGCACAGCTTCTATACACAATCATAACCAATAAATTTAAAGGCAAGCTAAAGTAATTAAAAACCCGCATTTGATAATGCGGGTTTTTAATTTACATATACTTTGCTATCAATTCGTTAGCTTCTTTGGGATTCGCTTTACATTCAAGGAGTGCTGTGAGGATAAGTGGGGCGACTATTGTAGCATCGGATTCGACGATAAACATCGGGGTGTCCTGAGTGAGTTTGTCCCAAGTGATCTTCTCGTTTGGAGTTGCACCAGAGTATGAGCCATATGAAGTTGTGGAGTCAGATATCTGACAGAAGTATGCCCATGGCTTGGCAGGTTGCTCCATATCGTATTTGAGTGATGGAACCACACATATTGGGAAGTCCCCAGCGATTCCGCCACCTATCTGGAAGAACCCGATTCCCTCACCTTTCGAGAGTTCTTGGTACTGGTCATAGAATGCACCCATGTACTCGATACCACTCTTGGCAATAGATGCACTGGCATCACCATGCTTCACATGTGAGGCAAAGATGTTGCCAAAGGTAGAGTCTTCATAACCTGGCACAACTATCGGCAAGTTCTTCTCAGCCGCCGCAAGCAACCAGCACTCATCGGCTTTGCCTTCGTGAGCTTCTTTGTCGAGTGATTGAATAAGGTCATAGAAGTACTCATGCCAGAACTTGCGAGTGCCTTCCTTGGTAGCTTTCTCCCAGACTGGAACGATGTGCTTCTCGACAGCACGGAATGCTTCATCCTCTGGTATGCTTGTGTCAGTCACACGGCGCATGCGGTTGTCGAGGATCTTGGTGTCGTCTTCCTTTGTAAAGTATCGGTAGTCTGGAAAATCCTTGTAGCTATCATGGGCTACAAGTCGGAAAAGTGATTCCTCGAGGTTGGCACCTGTTACAGACATCCCATGAATGAGGCCATTACGGATAGCTGGAGCAAGCACTATACCTAGCTGAGCAGAAGACATGGCCCCAGCAACAGCCCAGAACATCTTGCCACCGCGCTCGATGTGTCGCCAGTAAGCGATAAGCGCGTCGCGAGTAGCACGAGCGTTGAAGTTCTTGTAATTTTTAAGCACGAATTCTAATGTTGGAAGATTGTTTTGCATATTTTTAAAGTGTAGCAAATTATTTTATGAAAAAATGTCTGGCCTGCCTAGAGCCTGCGTCTGGACAGGAGATCCGAGGACTTTTTTCAGAATATAATTTGCGAAACTTTACTTAATTAATAATTTATTACGCTTTACCTATTCTACCATCCAAAATCTTTACCTACATCGTCAGGTGACTGACGCTTGCGAGCCACTACGATGTGTCCATTTTCTGCAATAAGTTTAAGTGGTGAGGATAGCATACAGTGATGAGCAGCTAGTGGGTCTTGGTATGCACCTGTGTCATACACTACCACGTACATCTTATCACCATTACCTGAGTCAAAGTCAGGCAGAGTGACAGTGCCATGAACACCTGTGTAGATGTCATCTGAGTCACAGCTAGATCCAGCAAGCCAGACATCGTTTAGATCAGCATCACCTTTATTGTTTGCTGGTGATACAGCCCATTTTTGACCTATAGCCCAAGTGTCTAGAAGGTCGTTCATAAAGCTCCCATCGATAACGTACCACTTCTTGGCAGGGCTCTTTTTGTTGGATATCGCCTTAGTGTCAATAATCTTGAAAACAGTAATCTGCGCTGGAGCAACTATATAGCGACCCCATTCACATATGAGATTTGGCATTGGTAGACCTCGCTTCTCGGACTCATGCTTCATGAGTTTGAGTATCTTCTCCATCAGTTTGTCTACTGGGTAGCTCTTGTTCCTTGTATACGGTATAGGCATACCTCCACCTATATCTAGAGTATCGAGTGATGGGTTCTTCTCTTTAATCTTGAAGTAGACATCGAGTGCGTATTTTACTGGACCGATGACATCGGATAGCTTTTCGATCTGTGAGCCGATATGGTAGTGGAGGATTTTTAGATTCTTGAACGAACCCATGTTTATGATTTCCTTGGCAGAGAATCCAAAGCGGTCTATAGGCTTGTTCCAGTGTGAACTTGCCTTGATAGGCATATCGAGGCGAATACCCACATCGTACTTAGAGTACTGTAGGAACTTTAGTTCATTGGGCCCTTCAATCAGTGGGAAGATCTTGACTCCTCTATGCTGTAGATCATCTATGAGTGAGATGTACTTGTCGGTCTTTGGACCAGAGCAAAGTATGCGAATGTTTGGGTTAAATGATTCTTGTTCTAGCATTTTCTTCACGAGCCAGAGGTCGTTGTAAGACGAAGTCTCTAGGTGAGCACCCTCACCAACTAGAGCCATAACCACCTCTTTATTCTGGTTGACCTTCATCGGGTAGTGATAGAAGAACTTGCCTTGGTAGCCAACCTTTTTAGAAAGGTCTTTAACAAGGTCAAGGAAGTCTTCTAGGCGCTCTTCGATAACAAAAGGCATGAGTATCTCAAGTGAAGTGCCGAACTTCTCCGCCATATAGCGGACATTATAAATATTGTGACCCTCCTTTATGATAAGGTCACCTTCTTTGTTGAAATCAAAATATTGAGTGTTGAACTCCTTCGCACCTATCTTCCAAAGCTTCTTTGAAGCCACAGAACGTTTAGTCATCTTCTTTTACCGGGCGAGTCTCACACCCGTAATAAAATAATAATATGGTTATAATAGCAAACTGTGGGGATATGTAAATAGTAAAAGCCTTTAACTCACATTAAAGGCTTTTATAAACTTTAGTTAATTTCTCAATCAAATTTCTTTAGAAATCTGGGAAAAACCCATATCGCCTTATCCTTCAAAGGACATATACCACATGGTTTATTATCGCATTCACACACACGAACTTCTTTCCTTATGTGATTATACTTAGGAAATGTGTCCATGGTCACTGCAATATCTGAGAAAATTTTCTGCATGATTATACTGCCGGTAACACTTACCGGAAAGTAGTTATTCTCCTTAATAAATTTAAGGCGCTGCAAAACAAGCTCTCTACCAATGTGCCTATCCCTATAATCAGGATCAATAAAATTTGAAACTAATTCCACAACCAGTGCATCGTGTATGCACTGCATCTTTTTACCATGACGATCAAGGCAAGGTATGACACCTGCAGCACCGATAAGCTTCTCGCCATGGAAGGCAAAAACAGCAAATAATAAATTCTTTCTAAAGAAGGCTACTGAGCGGTCAAGCATACGTTGTTCAATTTTTGTATGATCTGACCACCATTTTAAATATTCTTTGATGTCTGCACTTTCGAATTCACTAGTTACGATGTATTTAATTTTAAATGTCTTCATCTCAAGAGGTTTTGGGTTAGAAAAAAGAATTCAAAAGCAATGATAGCAAACACACACCATATGTAAAGAGTGGATAACTAGATCCCCTCTTTTTTGAGTTCTTCGATGAGTTTCTTGGTAGTCTTAGAAAGCTTGGATGGCATCTTGATCTGGATGCGGAGGATGATGTCGCCACGACCACGAGTGGATGGTACACCCTTGCCTCGCACACGCAGTAGCTCGCCATGGTTTATACCTTCAGGGATTTTGACTTCGACAGTGTTGCCTTCAAGAGTCTTCAGGTCATAAGTCATCCCTAGCAATGAGTCAGTGAGCTTGATAGGCAGGTCCATAGTGAGGTTTAACCCATCACGCTTGAATTGCGAGTGTGACTTCACATTGATCTTGATGTAGAGGTCGCCAGTAGTACCACCTTGGACTGCTTCACCCATGCCTGTCATTCTCAGCATTTCACCAGGGTTAATTCCAGCTGGAACATCTATTTTGATTTCCTCTTGCTTGTGGCGGACTCCATGACCACGGCATTCTGTACACTTCTCTGTAGGAATCTTGCCTTGTCCATGACAAGTGTCACAAGTGCGATTGGTAGCAAATGTGCCAAGTATTGAGCGCTTCATTTCACGGATCTGACCGTTGCCGTTACAAGCCTTGCAAGTGTCTACCTTGGTGCCTGGTTTACCACCAGTGCCTTTACAGATGTCACATGTTGATTGCTTGGAAAGTAGGATAGTCCGAGCCACACCGAAAATAGATTCCTCGAAAGTTAGGTCTATCTCTGTCGAAACATCTCGGCCACGCTTGGCACCTCCGCGCCCACGGCCTCCACCACCAAAGAAGTCACCGAAGATATCGCCAAGGTCACCCATGTCGAATTCCATTCCTCCTTGGCCAGAGAAATCAAAGCCACCAAAACCTCCGCCCTGTCCAGGATTGAACCCTTGTGGGCCATCTGCACCAAAGCGGTCGTATTGAGCGCGCTTCTGGTCATCTGAAAGTGTCTGGTATGCTTCGTTCACTTCCTTGAACTTGGCATCGTCACCTTTGTTCTTGTCTGGGTGATGCTTATGAGCAAGCTTGTGAAAAGCCTTTTTGATTTCATCTTTCGAAGCACCTTTCGATACTCCTAATGTTTCGTAGTAATCTTTCGCCATGATTATTTACTATCTGGGTTCTCGTTTACTTCTGCATCCTTTATTTCTTCTGATTGCTGTTCTGCTGTTTTTGTTTCAGCACCTGCTTGTGGTTCTGCCTTTGTCATCGCCTCACCAATCTTTGATAGCTCTGTTGTAAGAGCTTCAAGTGCAGACTTGATAGCACCTAGGTCGGTGCCTTCTTTTGCAGTCTTTACTGCTGCAAGCTTCTCTTCTACACTTGCTTTAATTTCAGGAGTAACTTTGTCGCCGTATTCTTTCAAAGATTTTTCTGCAGAGAATATCATCATTTCGGCAGTGTTCTTCTCGTCTACGAGTTCTTTCTTCTTGGCATCTTCTTCAGCATGAAGTTCTGCTTCGTCACGCATCTTCTTGATGTCTGCATCAGAGAGCCCTGAAGATGCTTCGATGCGGATAGATGACTCTTTACCACTTGCTTTGTCTTTGGCTTTCACGTTTAGTATGCCGTTGGCATCCACATCGAAAGTAACTTCGACTTGTGGCATGCCACGAGGTGCTGGTGGGATATCGCCAAGGATAAATCGGCCTAGGGATTTGTTGTCAGATGCCATAGGTCGCTCGCCTTGAGTGATGTGAATCTCTACAGATGTCTGGTTGTCGGCAGCTGTCGAGAATACCTGGCTCTTGGAGCTAGGTATTGTGGTGTTACGCTCTACAAGCTTGGTAGCGACTCCACCGAGGGTTTCAATGCCGAGTGAGAGTGGAATGACATCTAGGAGTAGCACGTCCTTTACATCGCCTTGTAGGACTCCAGCTTGGACTGCAGCACCGAGTGCTACAACTTCATCTGGGTTGATTGAGCGGTTTGGTTCTTTGCCGAACAAAGCTTTCACTGCCTCTACTATTGCTGGCATGCGTGTCTGGCCTCCAACCATTATTATTTCATTGATCTCATTCATCTTGAATGGAGATGCTTCCATCGCACGCTTGGTGATTTCTATAGAGCGGTCGATGTATTCTTGAGCAAGAGATATAAGCTGAGCTTGGTTCATCTTGAGCAACAAGTGTTGAGGTCCAGCATCTGTAGAAGTAATGAATGGGATGTTGATTTCTGTTTCGGCTGTTGTAGAGAGTTCGATTTTTGCCTTTTCTGCTGCTTCATCAAGGCGCTGTAGTGCCAGAGGGTCTTTGGTCACATCCACACCTGATTGCTTTTTGAATTCTTCTGCAATCCAGTTGATGATCTTCTGGTCGATGTCACGGCCTCCCATGTGAGAGTCACCGTCTGTGGACTTCACTTCGATAACATCATTGGAAACTTCGAGCACAGACACATCGAAAGTACCTCCACCGAAGTCATAGACTACGATCTTCTCATCTTTCTTTGTGTTGAATCCATATGCAAGCGCGGCAGCTGTCGGCTCGTTGATGATGCGCTTCACATCGAGTCCGGCAATCTGGCCAGCATCCTTGGTAGCTTTACGCTGAGCATCGTTGAAGTATGCAGGGACTGTAATGATAGCCTCTGTTACCTTCTCGCCAAGCTTTGCTTCGACATCGGCTTTAATCTTGGCTAAAATCATCGCAGAGATTTCCTCTGGACGGTTCCACTTGTCGCCAATATTTACTTCTACTCCACCATCTGTACCTTTCTGAATTTTGAATGGAGCTGTTTTCTGAGTCTTCTGGATTTCTGGGTCTTCAAACATGTGGCCCATGAAGCGCTTGATACCATAGATAGTGTTCTGTGGGTTTGTGACTGCCTGACGCTTCGCAAGGAGGCCGACAAGTCGGTCGCCTGTTTTACCAATAGCAACTATCGAAGGAGTGGTGCGTGCACCTTCTACGTTCTCGATAATCTTTGGCTGGCCACCTTCGATGATGGCTACAGCACTGTTTGTTGTTCCTAAATCTATTCCTATTATTTTACTCATATTTTTGATAAGCGTAATAAATTATTTTATGAAAAAATGTCTGGCCTGCCTGGAGCCTGCGTATGGACAGGAGATCCGAGGACTTTTTTCAGAATATAATTTATGTAGCTTGTAATGTTCTTATAATTAAATTAATAATTTTTAACTTTTAAAATCTGATGACTGCAAAGGACTCGGGATTGGTGGAGCAGTCATGTCTATTACTCCAAATTGCTTTTCGTACTTTTCTATTTGCTGAGTAAAGAATATCGCCATACTTTTTGCAATCTGTGGAGTTGTAGCAAATGGATCGAGGTTGTTGCCTGAGGCAATCGCAAACATTATTGCGTCCTTACCAAATGCACCGAGCGCTCCGTCTGCAAACTTCTTGGGTAATTGATTAAAGTCTACTTTTTGTGGGTCTACCATATATTTTTTAAATTTAAACTAATAATTTTCGATTTCTTTTCCTATTATATACTTATGCTTTATTTTTGACAAGTATTTCGTGACCACTGAAAGTATGTTGATATTATATTTATGGGTGTTATAATGTCAAATATGGCTAAGAAACCATCAATTCAAAAGGCAATCCTAAAGAGCATCGCCAGAAAGAAGGCAATAACCCTCGAAACAGTCAAAGATGACCTAGAAAAGGCCATTTTGCCCGAATATGACACTAAAAAGAGCTCTTATGCTATCACCCGCTCTATCAAGAACCTTCTCGGAGACGGGCTTATAGAGGCTTTCAATTCAGAGCACAAGCAATACTTCCGACTCACTAGTGACGGCAAGCAAAAGTGGAACAGTATAAGTCTAGAAGCCGAAGGTGGGCTAATCTCTACTAAATGGGACGGCTACTGGCGGATAGTACTACTCGACCTTCCAGAAGATCGTAAAAGTGAACGTGAAGCCCTCCGCTACCTGCTAAAGAAAGCAGGATTTGTATGTGTAAAGAATTCTGTATGGATATCTATGTACCCATACGAGAATCTATTTACGAATATTAAAAATGACCTAGGCCTCACCACAGAGATGATGATAATGGTGACAGATAAAATAGACAAAGAAACAGAAGGAGAATTTTTGAATCTAATAAGAAAATAATTTATACATGATTCAAAAAGTTAACTATTGTAAATAGTATTAAAGTAAAGATACCTGATGGTAGCAATATAAATACTATTTTATTTGTCCATTTCATATCCTTCTCAAGTGCTTTCAATTCTTTGTCATTTATAATGTCACTATTATACTCTGATGGATTACTAAAATTATTTACTCTCCATTGATTTGTTATCTCCTTTTGTCTTTGAGAATAACGAACCATTAGCCATAAAGCAAAAAAATTAAGTATCATTACTAGGAATATTGCGAGCCAAGAAAAAACAACTAGTTTAGGGTAAACTACAGGCCTTTCTATATAATGGATAAGACTCAAAGATAGAACAAAAACTCCAGTACTAACAACAAAAATAATATTATTCATCGATTTTATATTGATGTTTATAATATTAGTATGCATATCTAGATTTGCTCTAGATAAATCGTCCTCTTTTTTATGTGTTTCATCCATAATTCTTTTATTTTTTATACTCAAAAATATTCACTCTTGCAGGTCTGACTACCCTATCGCCTATTTTATACCCTGCTTGGATGACTTTGGCCACGGTGTGATCCTTGGATTGGTCATCTGTTACTATAGTTTCCATTGATTGATGTAGGCTTGGATCAAAAGCGATTCCAACTTTGTCGATTCTTTCTACTCCAGAGTCAGCTAGTCCGTTCATAATCTGCTGGTATATATACTCCACACCTGTACGCCAGTTTTGGTCCACTTTCTCCCAGGCTTCTTTGTTGGCCATCGCCATGTCAAAGCTATCGATAGCAGGAAGTAAGTTCTCCACCATTTTTTCTTTCGTAACCACAGAAGTATTGGCACGAACTTGCTCCATTTCTTTCTGGAGGTTTATGTAGTCGGCCTTAGCTCTCTGCCAGCCGGTGAGGTACTCTTCTTTGTCAGAGCGAGCTTGCTTCAAATCCACACGAAGTTTCCCTACCACATCCTTCGTAGGTAGTGCATCGCCGTCTTCTGTGCTGTCTACAAAAGTAACGTCTTCAAAATCTTCATTATTTTCATTACTTTTTATTTCTTCATCTTTCATACGAATGTATCATAAACAAAAAACCAGATTCTCGCAAATCTGATTTCTTGAAACTATTAACGTTTTGACCACTGCGGTGACTTACGAGCTTTTTTGAGACCGAATTTCTTACGCTCAACTTGACGAGGGTCACGCTTGAGCATTTTTGCTTTCTTTAGAGTTGTGCGGAGTTCGCCATCAAAGAGTACTAGTGCGCGAGAGATACCGTGGCGGACTGCTTCTGCTTGAGCATGTGAGCCGCCACCCTTTGTTGTGACAACTACTTCAAACTTCTCTGTCGGTGTTGCAGTTTCAAATGCACCTGTGACTATCTTCTTGAGCTCAGCTGTTGGGAAGTAAACTTCGAGGCCTTTGCCGTTGATATCATATGAAGTCTTAGTTGCTTTGAAGAGCTTTACAACTGCAGTTGCTGTCTTGCGGCGACCTATTGCTCGGTAGTATTCTTTTGTTGATGGTTTCTTTTCCATATATCTCTGTATTACTCAGTTATTTTTAAGTGCTTAAGCATAAGTGGTCGAAGCTTGTTAGAAGGAAGCATACCATAAACTGCAAGTTCATATAGCCCTGCCCAGCCTTTCTTGTCCACAATCTTCTGATTTGTGTCTTGTTTGAATCCTCCTGGGTAGCCTGAGTAGCGCTCATGGAGAGTCTCTTTCATTCGACGTTCAGACATCTTGGTAAGCTTGGCATTTACTATCTCTACACGAACATCGGCAACTTTGTTTGCTACGTAGTCTGGAGAATTCTTGCCCATAAGTGCTTTGGCAGCAGCTGAAGCTACTCGTCCGAAAGTCTTGCCACTTGCATCAATTGTATGTGTTGTAGTCATAAATATTATATAAATTCTATTACTGCCATTTTACTTGCATCACCTGCACGGCGTGGAAGCTTGGTAATGCGTGTATATCCTCCAGAACGGCCTTTGTACTTTGGAGCTATGTTGTCGATAAGGTTTTTTGCCTCAGCTGTAAGGTTGTAGAGTCTTGAAGTCACCAAGCGTCGTGATGCAAGTGTGCCTACGTTTGCCTTTGTAACCATCTTCTCTATCATAGGGCGAAGTTCTTTAGCTTTTGCTTCTGTTGTCTCTATTCTGCCGTGAGCAATAAGCGCAAGCATAAGACCCTTCAACAGAGCTTGTCGTTGACTTCTTGTTCTTCCAAATTTTCTTACGTTGCTGTGGTGTCTCATAAAATCTAATTCTTAATTAATTATTTAAGCGTAATTCCATATACTGCAAGGATCTTCTTGATCTCTTGGATTCCCTTGTCTCCGATTCCTTCGATTTCTAGCAAGTCTTCTTTCTTTTTGCGAGCTACTCCTCCGATAGTGCGGATGTTTGCACTTGTAAGGGCGTTCAAAGTACGTGTAGATAGGTCTAGGGTATCGATACGAGTCTTTAGAGTGTCAGTAAACTCACTACCTTCGTTACCTGCTTTCTCTTCTTTAGAGTCGTCTTTAGTACTTTCTTTAGATGCCTCACTTGCAATAGCTTTCTGACCTATAGTAAAGCCAGCGATTGCCTGTAGTTGTTCTACCATAATAGTGATAGCTTGTTCAAGTGCCTCGCGTGGAGAGAGTGTACCATCTGTTTCGATAGTCATGCGTAGACGGTTGTGATTTGTCTTGTCACCTACACGCATGTTTTCAACTTCGTATGATACACGGCGGATAGGAGTAAATATAGCGTCAACTGCTATCTTGCCTACTTCTGTCTTTGTCTTCTGATGGACATCTTTAGACACGAATCCAAGGCCCTTCTCAACTACCATTTCAATAGAGAAGTTTACCTTACCTGTAACTTCAGCAATGTGGAGGTCACCGTTTAGGACTTCAACTTGGCCAGATGTGTCGATGTCAGCTGCTGTGACAGATTTTGGACCCTTGACTGATAGTTTAACTATCTGAGGCTCATCTGTAAAAAGGCGGAATCTAACTTGCTTCAAATGTAGGAGTATAGTGATGACGTCTTCTTTGACTCCATCGAGTACAGAGAATTCATGATCAGCACCTTCGATCTTCAGCGATGTGATAGCTGCACCTGTAAGTGAAGAAAGTATAATACGGCGGAGGGAGTTGCCGAGTGTGTGTCCATAACCAGGGTAAAGGCCATCGATCTCATAAACACCTTTTGTGCCTACTTCAGAAACGATTGATAACTTTGATGGTAATATGATATTTAGATCTGACATATGATATTGTAAAGCTTTTGGCTTACTAATTATTTATAAAACTAACCATACGCACTTAAATCATTAACGACTATAGAACTCGAGCACAGTGTTAAGGTCAAGGTAACCTTCGACATTCTTTGGTTTACCTTGTGCTACTCCAGAGAGTGATTCAGTATTAAATGTTAGCCAGTTTGGATATGTATATTCTTTTAGCTTCTTTACCATGTCAGCAAAGAGTGGGCTCTTCTTGCTTCCTTCACGGACTGCAATGACATCACCAACATGTATTCTCTGTGATGCGATTGTTGTCTTCTTGCCGTTCACAGTGATATGACCGTGTGAGACCATCTGGCGGGAAAGTCGGCGAGTGTGTGCAAGACCTAGGCGGTAGACTACGTTGTCTAGACGAGTTTCTAGTAGTTCAAAAAGGTGTTCAGTTGCTGGTGTACCCTTGTGCGCAACTGATTCATTGATGTAGTTCTGAAATTGACTTTCACTGATACCGTACATAAAGCGAACCTTCTGCTTCTCTACGAACTGTAGAGCATAGCCAGAAAGCGCCTTTGGACGCTTGTTCTTCATACTTTTTGCATGACGAGCTTCAGACGCGACAAACTTAGGTGTTTGACATTTTTCAAACACTCCTGGTCCTAGTCGTCGGCAAATTTTATATTTTTGAACAGTTTTCATATTTTAAGTTTACTATTACACTCGCACGATATTATTAAACGCGTCGTGGCTTCTTTGGCTTTGGACCGTTGTGAGGAACTGGAGTCACATCACGGACGCCTGAAATCTCGATGTCATATGCCATAAATGCACGTATTGTAGGCTCACGACCACTACCTACCCCTTTAACTTTGACATCTACTTCCTTGATTCCAAGTGCCTTTGCCTTCTCTCCTATTACAGAACCTGCCTTTGATGCAGCAAATGGTGTTCCCTTCTTTGCACCTTTAAATCCTAGTGATCCAGATGAAGTCCAGAACAGAGTGTTGCCTTCTTTGTCAGAAAGTACAACCTTTGTGTTGTTGAATGTAGCTTCTACGTGGAGGGTACCTCCTACTACCTTCTTCTTCGGTACTTTTACAGATGACTTTGGTGCACTCTCAGCCACAGGCGCATCTAGATCCTTCTTTTCTTCTTCTTTAGTTATGATTTTTACTTTTCCCATATTAATTATGTTTTACTTTCCTTACGGCGACCTGATGCCATTGTCTTGCGGACGTTACCACGGATAGTTCTAGAGTTTGTCTTGGTTCTTTGACCACGCACTGGAAGTCGACGCATGTGGCGGACACCTCGGTATGCTTTGATGTCTTTGAGGCGTTTTACGTTTGATGCTATCTCGCGCTTTAGGACTCCTTCGATAGACATTGTCTCGATAACCTTACGGATGGCGTTCTCTTGGTCAACAGTAAGTGTGTCAGCCTTTATAGTAGGACTGATGTTTGTTTCTTTGAGTATCATTCGAGCTCGAGAAAGGCCAATACCGTAGAGTGATGTAAGGCCGATATCGAGGTGCTTGTTGTTTGGGATGGTTATACCGAGTATTCTCATAAATAATTATTGTTTTTGCTTATGTTTAGGGTTTGAACAGATAACACGAAGATGACCGTCTCGTTTGACTAGTTTGCATTTTGCACAGATTTTTTTAACAGCTGATTTTATCTTCATATTCCCTATAATGCGAAAGAAAAATATAGGGCTTACACCCTGTATTTAAAACTCAAGCGTATGTTTCAGTATCCTACACTATCTTAATAAAAAAGGCAAGAGATACACCTAATTTCTCTTTATGATTCTACCTTTGCCACCATATGGATCCAAAAGGACTTCAACCTTGTCTCCTACAAGTACCTTGATACGGTGCATGCGCATCTTGCCAGCCAGATACGTAATGATAACTTTATCATTACCAATATCTACACGAAAAAGTGTGTTGGGTAGCGCCTCTGTGACTGTACCTATTACTGTGTTGTTGTCGTCTTTCTGATTCATTAATGTCTTTATATAATAACAAAAAATCTATATATAGTCAAACTATTTGACTATAACGTGGAGCTTGGATGTGTCGGCTGGGAGGTATGATTGCCATATTGGGAACATTTTTACATGAGCATCTAGTATACCTTTATCGCGACTAAAAACTTCTTGGACTTTGGATTTTGGAATACTTACCAGTGCGCGCTTGAGGGCTTCTACGTCTGGATGCCAGACTGCATCGAGAGTGCCTTTTAGTCTAAACTTGACCTCTGTTGTGTCTTTGGTTATTGATTCGTTTGGATTTACAAAATCGAAAGCTAGATTTTCTAATCCTTTTACTTCAATTTCTCTATATTCACTATCAGTCAAACCGGGTAGCAATTCATTTGTAATAGATCGAGACAACCCATCCCTATCTATAATCACAGCAAACAAAGTTCCTGTGATTTTGACCCTAGTATTAGGGGTTGGAGATAAGATAGTCTGGTCTACTTCATATGTATATGAAGTAGCGCTCGGGTAAAGTATGTAGCCGTTTGGTATTTGTGCACTTACCTTTTTAAGTAGAGTATTTTTAAGGGCGGAACTCGCATATGATTCAAGCTTACCCTTGTCTTCTGTGCCAAGTTTATAGGTTAGACCTTCTGCTCCTCCGGTCATAGGAGTTTTGGCTTTGGCATAGATCTTTTTAAACTTAGGTGTGTTTTTAAAGGCATTTACTGTAAAGTCTGTTGGATTACCATTATAAGAACTGCCACTTAGAAAAGCGGTTACTCCTACCCCTACTTGGCCTGGGATGATTTTGCCATTTTGGGTTTTATACCCAGGTATGCTGATTGCTTTGTTGGTCTTGTATGTTTTACCGGCTGAATCAGATATAAAGCTATTTATAGCTATAGTTTGGGCTTTGGTACTGTACTCATTATAGAAAACTACTTCCCCTTCTGCCTTGGTGGAGCCTGTTTGTGACTCTGTAAGAGTGACTTCTTTCATCTCGATCTCAGGTATTATCATTATCTCAAATTTTGTAGTTGAATTTGATCCTTTGGCAACAGTCCAAACTTCTTGATCTGGATTTAGGGTTTGGTGCTTTTCTGTTATTGTAATTTTAGCATTCTGAAATATGTCTCCGTACCAATACGCTCCTCCTACCAAGAGGCAAAGAATAAATACAACTAGTAACGGCCTGCGTAGAGATCTGCGCTTTTTAAAAATCGATGGAGTAGTTGGTAGTCTACGAGCAGGCTCCCTCTCGTGAATATGGTTTGTGAGTTCTGGGATGATATCTTTAGCTACTGGTCTAGAGGTCTCTCTTTGTTCAACTATTTTGTTTGCAGACTTAGCGACAATATCACCACGAGTGATGCTAGTGATTTTTACTCTTTTTATCTTCATGTCTTCCATCTTGTTCTTTGCCATATTATTTTCTTGATTTCCTCATAATAGAAATAGCTTCGATCATTAAAAATGGGTCACACACACCGTCCTTGAAAGAGCACATGTTTAGAAGTTCAGGTCCTTCGAGTGTCACCACTGTGGCTTTGCGCCCAGCAACCAAAGACTGGATGTACTCGTTTTTCTCTAGGACTCCTTTAAACCAGAGTTGTATATCGGCATCTGCGGTCAGGAATATGGTCGATGGGAGTGATAGAGTGTGTGGTAATGTACTGATACATTTACGAAATGCTTCACCCCATGATAAAGCTATTGAATCGAAAAGCGGCTCAGCTTTCTTGCGTTTACGGACTGCAAGTGTGTCAGTGCTAAATAATTTAAAAAGTTCTTTGGCGTCGCGTAGCTCTATCTCGAGTTTGGTGCATACGTATTTAAAGAACTCTTTCTTACCAAATGGGAAAGAAAGTGAGGATTTCAAGACTCCTTTGGAGATTATAGCTACATCTGTGACCTCTCCACCTATATCCATAAGGAGGTATGAGTCAGAAGCGACATACTTGTCTTGGACAGCGATATATGAAGCAACAACAAATGAAGAGAATCTGACTTTTGTATGGTGAAATACATCGGAGAGTGTTTCGCGTATTTTCTCTAGGCAAACCTTCGGAGAGAGGGCTATGATCATACTCATCTCGATGGCTTTGGTACGTTTGCCTATCGGATCATCGATAACATACCCGTTAAGAGAGATAGCAGATATATGGTTCTCAATAAGTTCTGGAGCACTTTTGATACCTCCATACTTGCGTTGATATGCTTCGTTGAGAGCTGTGATTTCTTTCTGTAATAGATCGTTGGCCATACTTTCAGTAAATACAAATGGCTTTTCGCGCTCCATCTTTATGGTTCGAGTTTCAGATAAGTACCAAGGCGAAGCCAACACACAGACTATCTCGTCTGGTGCACCGAGCTTGCTGTCGTAGAGCTCTGTAGCTGATTTAGATAGAGCTTCAAGCATATCAGTCAGGAACATTTTAAAATTTAACTCATCACGGAAAGGGACTTCAGTCCTAACTGATTTAATGATTGTGGGTAGACCTTCGGGTGTCGTTGGCATCTTAGTCAGAGCACCTCCCACACTATCAGATCCAATGTCGAAAACAGCAACTAGTTGCCCTGATGATTTTCCTTCTGACATTGAAAAAATTCCCATGGTATTATTATACTATAGTTTAGTAAAAAATATCTACATTCTTATGAGTATTTACTCGAGGGTAGCTTTGATTCTGCGTATACCTTGTGCTACTGCTTCTTCTTTTTGTATTTTAAATTTACCTAGCTCACTAGTGTTTGATACATGAGGCCCTCCACAGAATTCTTTCGAGACTGCATTGCCATCTCTATCTTCAATCATATATACAGATACTACATCTGGGTACTTTGCTCCAAATTCCATCTGTGCGCCGATCTTCTCGGCCTCTACGAGGGGCATTTCTCTGCGAACCACATTTAATCCTTCGCTTATCTTTGTATTTACCCAAACCTCGACACCTTTCTTCTCTTCATCTGTAAGCTTATGGTCACAAAGGAAGTCTATGCGTAGGCGCTCTTCTGTGATGTTACTCCCCCTTTGCTTTATTTCTGGATTAACTACAGCTTGAAGTCCTGCAAGTAGTAGGTGGTGGGCAGTATGGAGCTTGATAGTCTGCTCATTATGATTCGCAAGTCCACCTTTGAACATACCAGCGGATGCGGTCTGAGAAAGCTTTTGGTGGTCGGACATTTTTTTATCAAAGTCTTCTCTATCTACCACAATTCCCTTTTCTTTAGCCAATTCTTCTGTAAGTTCAATTGGAAATCCATATGTTGTAGCTAGAATAAACGGATCTACTCCTTTTTCAAATTCTTTTAGACCATCATCTAATGTATTTTTAAATTTATCTACTTCGTCAAGAATCTTACTAAGGATATGAACTTTACTAATTTCTTCATAAACATCATGATATTTAGCAACGAATAATCCTAATATTGCTTCAAGGTCTTCTTTTTTTAAGCCGAGTGTGCGAGACTGAATAAGAGCACGGCGAATCAGACGACGAACGACATAACCACGATCTTTATTTGAAGGATTTGCTCCATCTCCAACTAAAAACAGAGAGCTACGCATATGATCTGATAAGATTCTAGCTTCTCGTTCTTGGTAATTATTTGAATGAGATTTAATATACTCCATCACCGATGAAAAGAGGTCGGTTTCAAAAATATTATCCACTTTCTGAACTGGCATTAGTAATCTTTCCAATCCTGAACCTGTGTCTACATTCCTATGCGCTAGCTTTCCAATTACTTTTCCATCTTTCTTTTCATACTCCATGAACACGTCGTTCCAGATTTCAACGACTTTCTGTGCTCCATCTGCCTTAATGTATTCTTCTTTGGTTAAGTCTCCTAGACCTTCCTTCGTAATGTCATAGAACATCTCAGTATCCGGACCACATGGACCATTGTCCCCAACACTCCACCAGTTTGATTTGGCACTCATATAATAGATCCGATTCTCTGGAACATATTTTTTCCATATATCAAAAGCTTCTGTGTCCTTTGGAGCATTATCATCTCCTTCAAACACTGTTACATACAAGCGAGTTGGATCAAGCCCAAGGCCTTCTTCCTTTGAAGTCAAAAAGTCATAACTCCATTTTATGGCTTCTTCTTTGAAATAATCACCAAGAGACCAGTTGCCCATCATCTCAAAAAAAGTATCATGAGTATTATCTCCAACTTCATCTATATCTTGAGTTCTTACACATTTTTGAATGTTTACTAGCCGTGTACCACTTGGGTGCTTTTGTCCAAGCAAGTATGGAACGAGTGGTTGCATCCCTGCAGTATTGAAAAGCACCGAAGGGTCATTCTCGGGTACAAGTGATGCAGAAGGTATAACTTTGTGTCCTCTCTTTTCAAAAAAGGTTAGGAATTTATTGCGTATCTCGTTGGATGTCATAATACCCATACTATACTAAAAGCCTTAAACAGAAAAGCCCTCCGAGCGATCGGAGGGCTTTTCTTAGTTTTGATCTTCGTAATTAGAGTTCTTAAAGAATGAAGTTCTTTTGAGTCTTTCTTCGAAAAACCATATCACGATAAACACAAAGAGTGTCATGATTGTGGCTATTAGAGCAATGTTGAAGAGTCCGAAACCACAAGCCATACCTATGCCCGCAGATACCCATAACCCAGTAGCAGTAGTTAGGCCCATCAGTTTACTGTCTTTTGTAAATATAAGACCAGTACCTATAAACCCAACACCCACAACAATCTGAGATACAATCATGAGGGGGTTCATCCCACTAAAATCTGCATAGGCCTTCACCATCTCGTTTGAAACAACCACAAACAAAGCTGAACCCATAGATACAAGTGCGTATGTGCGCATACCAGCAGTCTTGTGAGCCCAAACACGCTCAGTTCCAATAATCATACCTAGTAATAGAGCAGCAAACAGTCTAGTGACTATCTCTGTAGTAACCGGATCAAAAATGTTTTCCATATAAAAGTATTATATCACCACACCACCACCCATACAAATATCATTATCGTAGAATACAACAGACTGCCCAGGTGAGACTATCACAGGCTCTGTAAAAGTCACTAAGGAATTACTCTCGTCACCCGCTAGTATATTGCAAGGCAAAAAGTCTCCATGGTAGCGAATCTGAGCTGTGTATTCTTTATTTTCCAACTGCCCACGAATTACAACTTTCTCGAGTTTGTAATCCTTTTTACTATTCTTGGTTTCATTCTTATTATGAGAGACCACCAAAGTATTACGAACAATATCTTTCGCCACTATGTAGTAAGGTTTGTCTTCGGGACTATTTTTTGAAATATTGAATCCATGACGCTCACCAAGTGTGTATAGGAGCACACCATCATGAGTACCTATGACTTCGCCTTGTGTGTTCTCTACATTGCCTTCTTTACTCTCAATATAATGCATCAGGAAGTCTTTCATATCGAGCGGGCCTAGGAAGCAGACACCTTGGCTGTCTTTCTTGGTAGCAGTAGGCAGACCATATTTATCGGCAAGTTTGCGGACTTCAGACTTTTGCAAATGCCCAATTGGGAAAAGAGTATGAGCAAGATCGTCTTCTGTAAGAGTCCAGAGAAAATAACTTTGATCTTTGGATTGATCAGGGCTACGCTTCAGCATAAATAGCTTTTCTCGAAGCTCCTTAACCCCATTCCTCGCAGTGCCTCGGAACGGCACGCCCCCACCCGTCGCTTCTCTAAAACTATTTATGCCTTCGCTCACTTCTGCATAATGCCCTGTTGCTATAAAATCCGCTCCACGTTCCTTTGCAAAGTCCCAAAACACTCCAAACTTCACTTCCCTGTTGCACATTACATCTGGGTTCGGAGTATTACCTTTCTTGTATTCTTCGATCATATAGTCAGCTACACCTTTCTTGTAAGCTTCTTCACCATCACACTCAAGGAAAGGTATATCTAAGTGAGCGCATACTCTCATGGCATCACGGCGCTCATCACGCCAGGTACACTCGATAAAGTCTGGTTGCCAGGTACGAATAAAAACCCCAACAACATTGTATCCTTGGTCTTTTAGTAATGCGGCGCTTACTGATGAATCTACTCCACCAGACACACCTACAAAAACAGTTTTACCTAGTTTTTCTGCCATCTCGCAAATATACCACAAGGTAGCAACCTTTGTGTATTGCTCTCTTTTATAGTTAGTTCACCTACTTCGATACTGCCTTTGTTTTCCGTCATCATATCCATCAAGTTGTTCTGATATGTTATAGGCGAGTAGCCAGCAGTATAGCCATTAATCAACACAAACAAAGGATCGTCAGATAGTATTTCTTTACAAAGTTGTATGAGGCCTAGGAAGCTTTCCTCTATCTTCCAGAGCTCATCTTTAGGTCCATGACCAAATGATGGTGGATCCATTATGATGCAATCGTATTTGTTGCCTCTTTTGATTTCTCTTTTTAAAAACAAGATTACATCTTCAACTATCCATCGAATCGGTGCCTCTGACAATCCTGAGAGCTCGGCATTTTCTCGTGCCCATGCCACTGCAGTTTTAGAACCATCAACATGACAGACCTCGGCACCTGCACGAGCAGCTGCTAGGCTTGCACCACCTGTATAAGCAAAAAGGTTCAGAACTTTTACCTTCCTATTCTCGTTTTTTATAACTTCCTCCATCCATTGCCAGTTTAGAAGTTGCTCTGGGAACAGTCCTGTATGCTTGAAAGATGTTGGCTTTATAGAGAATGTAAGTCCTCCAAATTCTACTGTCCAACTTTTCGGTATACCTTCTTTGATAATCCATTGCGTCCTGGTGCCTTTACGTATGAATTTAAGGTCAGCATTATCCCATTCTTTTGCAGTAAGAGATCTATTCCAGAGTGCTTCAGGATCTGGGCGCGCAAAGGTATATGGGCCGTATTTTTCGAGCTTCTGACCTAGTCCAGAATCAACAAGCTCGTATTCTCTTTGTTTTTCTAGTTTGAGTATCATTTTATCTTAGGTACTTATCTATGTTTTTCTTGTGTTCGGCATATGTACTAGCATAGTGCACCATACCACTTTTGTCATGAATATAAAATAGGTATGGTGAATCCTTGGGAACTATGGTTGCTTTGATAGACATTATCCCTGGGTTAGCAATGGGTTCACTTGGAAGGCCCAGAGACTTGTAAGTAACAGGCGCAGCATCGGCTTGGAGCATCATGCCCTTCTTAATCCTTTTCCACAGGATACCTGCTATGACTGGTGCGTCATCTTTACCATCAGCTTCTCGTTCTACAATTGATGCCATAGTTATTATCTCATCTAGTGTATGTCCTGATTTCTTTATATCAGAATCGAGAGATGATATTCGCCTTTTAAAATTTGAACTCATCTCGTCGAGTATCTCATCTGTAGTTGTAAGGTTAAAGAAGAAGTATGTATCCGGGAACAGGTAGCCTTGTTTGCCTCTCTCATCGCTTAGGAATAAATCTTTGCGGAAAACAGAAAGTTTGTCTGCCAAAATATTTGCCATCTCTGTGTTAGTGATACCTTCTCGAAAAGTGATCTTTATGGGGTCAACATTGTGATCGCTACGAGCAAGCATCCAAGCCACCTTGAAGGCAGACGAACCTTGCGGGAATAAATAATCACCTCGAGATATTTCTTTGCCTGATTTGAATAACAAAACAAGTGCTTTAAAAACATCAGCATTCCTTACTATATTCTTCTTTTCTAAATCTATAGAGACGGAAGTCAGTGTCTGCTTGGAAGCAACGTGTACAACTATATCCTTACTGCCCAGAGGTGCAGATACAAAGTAGTAATAACCTATAAAAATAAAACAGCAAAGTAGTACTAGGTTTAGTATCCACTTAAAAGAAGGACGTCTTTTGGGTTTAAGATTTTGTAGGTTAACATCCTCCATATATTAGAGTGGTAAGTTGGAAGGTGGCTTTGCGATTTTTGACTCGATACGCTTGAATGAAGGTGTCTCTGAGACCATGCCTGGGAAGTGGAAAAGTGTAGCAAGCTCACGACTAGACATGACAAAAATCTTTGGATTATTAGATGGGAAGAAAGTGCTTATTGGAAATGGGTATTTGAATGCATATTGAATAGGTGGATGGAAAAATATGCGTAGACGATAAAAGTCTAGCATACGCTTCTTGATCTTGTTTAAGGCAAGACCCGTAGGATCAGACCACGGGGCATCAAACTGTGTAGAGTTGATACGGTTTAGTTCATTTACATTTGGTTGTGCAAACTGACGCCAGATCAGGCGAGAATTACGACGAAGGTTGTTGAACTCAGCCTCAGTGTTTGTAGCTTTGTTAGCAAGAGTGACAACTCGTATACCACAATCAAAGTGAATCAGACTTGCATTTTCAACCATTATTTTTACTTGGTTCTTGAGTGGATCAGGAGTACGCATATCCATACCCATAGTGTCACCATTGTCGTTCTTCTGCACACGAGTATATGGCTTGAGCATATTCTCAATAAATTCAAAAGTAGCATCATAGAAGTTGATATGCTTGCCAGTGTGGTGACTATGGTAGGTCTTGATATTCTGACGAACGACGATCTGTATCCAGAGTTGCTGTCCTTTGGGTAGTGAGCCGAGAAGTTCAATAATAGGTGTGAGTGGGTCGATCTTGTATTCTTCTTTGGTTCCACTATCCATTTCCTCCATCTCTCGATATGTTCTAATCGGAAGGAAGTCTTCTTTCATTTTGTTATACTCACAACCCCACATGTACCATTCGCCATCCTTCTTGAACTGAGAGACGTGATTGACATAGTCATCGACTTCTACAACTTTAGCCTGCGGATACTGAGCATATATTTGTGTTTCGATCAGATCCTTCATACGTGTAGGGGTGCGGATATAGAAATGCACTCGTCCATCGATAGACACCATCTCGAGCGAGAACCAAAACCATGGTGCACCTTGGACATATTGTTCCCAGAAACCTTTATTACTTTTCTGATAGAGAGCATTGGAGAATATGAGCTCCATAGCAGCTGGCGATTTTATAACTTCACGAGGAACATGTATCTCAAGTAATGCCCACTTGATACCTGCTATAAATCTTTCTTGTCTGTAGTGGTGCCACAGGTGTACTGCAATATATGCAAGCGGAATAGGCATCAAGTAACCGATGGTCACTAGTATGACTTGGATAAGGTTAAAGTTGTGTGTTGCAAAGAAGTCTGCGATCATAGTTATTAGTTAGTAAACATTCCTAGTAGGATGGCTGCAAATATCAATCCAAGTATTATTACTAGTATATTTATAATTCCACGCTGATACATGCGAATATTATACCATATTGAAAAAGAAAAACCCCTCCGATTTGTGTTCGGAGGGGTTTTTAGAGAATTAAGCTGCTACGTATAGTCCACTTTTATTCTTCTTGAAATACTTAGAGTTCTGAAGGTTTACCAAGATAGTATTCTTCTTTAGATATCTTTCCTTCATGACTTGGTCAACTATGTCTTCTTTGGACATTGGGCCGTTCTTCTTGAGAAGTTCTTTGATAACTTCACGAACTACTCCTGACTTGTAGCCCCACTCAGACAAAGCATATATCCCACGGCCTACGAGTACAAAGCGAGAGTCCTTGATAAGTTCATTGTGGCAAGTAGCAGTATGACACTTCTTGTCGAAAGTACTAGCTACAGCTTTCGCAACTTCACGGAAGTGCATAGGAGAGCCATGCTTACGCATCATAAGGAATGCGTAGTCTTTGACTCCACGAGTCTTAATACTAGATGAAGTTGACTTACCCCACTCACCAAGTGGATTCCTGTTGATCTTCTTTGACATAGAGAGCCATCGCTTGGCAACTTCTTCGTTCTTGTACTGTTCAGATAGCTCTTTAACTTCATCAAGGAATCTAGCGACAAGCTCACTCTCTGTGACTAGTTCATCGTCTGAAAGATTTGCATATAGGTTCTTGAGTGACTTGTGGACTTCATCGGCTACATCATCGTCCACACTCCAACGTGTTTTGAAGTGATCATCTTCTTTGTGCTTTGTAAAATCATCGCCAAGTGTAAGGTATAAGTGTATGTGGTTCTGAGTAAGCTTGTCTTTAGAGACATGAGATAGTAGTTCCTTTTCAGAAACTATTGCTCCTAGTGTATGCATAACCTTTTTGAGTTCTTCAAATACTGCTTTCTCATCCTTGAATGATTGAGATTTACGTATAAGAGTGAGTGCTGCATTTTCAATCTGACGTACACGCTCGCGTGTGATGCCATACTTTTGACCAATGGCTTCAAGTGTTTTACGCTCTGCATCATCGGTAAGTCCAAAACGGTTCACAACTACTTCATATGCTCTATCTGGCAGGTTTGAAAGCATGCGTTTGGTGACTTGTTTTGGTTTAAATGTAACGGTATTTGCCATGAGGATTCTTAATTATTGTAATAAGTAAATTCATAATATCACTAGTATCAATTAAAGTCAACTACACGTGGAACCCCATATAAATAAGGGTTTTATGACTTTTTATCCCCACTCTTTGATTTAGAGCGACTTTGCTCTGTGAGATATTTCTTGCGTAAACGGACATTCTTTGGTGTAATTTCAAGGTATTCATCGTCTGCCATTACTTCAAGAGCACGCTCTATTGAGAGCTTGTAAGAAGGCTTCACATTCACAGCTTCATCGGTTCCACTTGAACGCATATTTGAGAGTTGTTTACCTTTTGTTGGGTTTACTGCCATCTCGTCACCTTTCGTTACGTTACCAACAACCATTCCTTCATAGACTTCATCACCGTGTTCTACATAAAGTATGCCACGCTCTTGGAGAGTCCATAGAGAGAATGCTACTACTTTACCAGTGACCATTGAAGTCATAGATCCTACATCACGCTTCTTGATCTCACCTGCATAGTCTTTGAATCCTACGAATCTTGAAGCTAGTATTCCCTCGCCTTTCGTATCTACAACGAACTGACCACGGTATCCGAGTAGGCCTCGTGTCGGTATTTCTATAAGTATACGAGTGATTCCCTCTTTCTCATTCATAGAGTTTATGAGCCCGCGACGTGCTGTCAGCTTTTCTATAACTCCACCAGTAAATGCACTTGGTACATCGATAGTGACTTCTTCATAAGGTTCTAGTTTCTTACCATTTTCTTCTTTAATGATTACATGTGGCTGAGATACTTGTAGTTCATAACCTTCACGGCGCATGTTCTCAAGTAAAACTGCAATGTGGAGTTCCCCGCGTCCATAGACTAGGTAGCCTTCTTGCATTTCTTCTTGGTCTGTACCGTCAAAGTTTATCTTTAGTCCTACATTGATCTCGAGCTCTTTCTCGAGACGCTCACGGATCTGACGACTAGTGACATACTTACCTTCGCGACCTGCAAAAGGAGAGTCGTTGACTAAAAAGTTTAGAGATATGGTCGGCTCATCGATAGCGATAGACGGCAGTGCTTCTGTGTCAGCTTTATCAGTAATAGTTTCACCTATAAATACGTCTGGGATACCAGCAATTATGGCAATGTCGCCAGTGTTGAGAACATCGACTTCCTTACGAGCAATACCTTCAAATGTAAACATTTTAGTTATTTTAGTATTTCGAGAGTTGCCTTTATCATCTTTAACTATTATCTGTGAGCCACTTTTGATAGACCCAGCATATGCACGAGCAATAGCAAGGCGACCTAGGAAGTTGTCGTAACCGAGGTTAAATACTTGTGCTTGGAATGCACTGTCATGATTCTTGGAAGCTTCTGGAACTTCTTCGAGTATAAGGTCAAGTAGTGGAGTGAGGTCTTTGGAATCATCTGTTAGCTCACGCTTGGCGATACCTTGGCGACCAATAGCGTACATAGTTTTAAAATCTATCTGTTCATTACTTGCACCTAGCTCTATGAAAAGTTCTAGTATCTCATCGTGAACGCGTGCAGGGTTGGCTGCTGGTTTATCTATCTTGTTTATAACCACTATAGGTTTGAGACCAAGTTCGAGGGATTTCTTCAATACGAATCGTGTCTGTGGCATTGGGCCTTCTTGAGCATCGACAAGTAGGAGCACAGAGTCGATAGCGCGAAGCACACGCTCAACTTCGGAGCCGAAGTCCGCGTGGCCTGGAGTGTCTACGATGTTGATCTTGGTACCTTTGTAGTTGACTGAAGTGTTCTTGGAATAAATTGTAATTCCACGCTCAAGCTCAAGAGCATTCGAGTCCATGGTGGCACCTGCGTCATTCATACCACATTGCTTCATTAGCTCATCAGTAAGAGTGGTCTTGCCGTGGTCAACGTGGGCGATAATGGCGATGTTTCGTATTTCGATTGGTTTCATATGGTTATGTGTGTAATTGGGTAAAAAATAAAACGCCGTGTGGCGAAATGTGTATTTAATATATCATAGATTTCTAAGAATGTAAAATTACAACAACTTTACTATATCGTTGTAAGTTACCACAACCATTAGAAGCATGAGTAGCCCAAAACCAATCATGTTGGCAACATTTGCAACTTGAGGTTTAATGCGTGAACCTTTTATCTTTTCAATAAGGAGGAAGAGTAGTCGTCCACCATCGAGAGCTGGGAATGGAATCAGGTTTATAACAGCGAGGTTGATAGATATGAGTGCGGTGAATGAAAGCAGGTATATAAACCCGAACTCTGCTGCGTCTCCTACAACCCCTACTATTCCTACTGGGCCTGTAATAGATGAGATGTTACCTGTGCCATTAATACCACCCACTATTAGATCCCAGAAACCGGTAACTGTAGCGACCACAAGGTGAGATGACAGCTTGAGTCCTTCCCACACTGCTTGGTAGACTGGTAGCTTGAGGGTACCGATGATGTCCATAGATATTCCTATTCCTGGAGCACCTTCAACAAGATTTTCTTTTGGAGTGACTACAACTTGTTCTGTGGAATTGGCTCGAGAAAAAGTGACAGTTATAGGATCTTTTGCATTTTGTCGAACAAAGTAGCGTACAGACTCGACAGATGGAGTGTCGCTTGAGCTGTTCTTAGATTCAAGTTTTAAAAGCTTGTCTCCGACTTTCAGTCCAGCAACTTCTGCTGGACTCTGTGGTGTAACACTAGTCACAGTGAGTGCTTGGTTTTGTATTGTCGAACCAGCAGGAGCTGAACCTAGAGATGAAGGCAACCCTGACATAAACCCGATAGAAAGTAGCAACCAAGCCACAAGGAAGTTCATCACTACTCCAGCAAGGAGCACTGCCGCCTGGATATACTTTGGTTTGTTTACAAAGCTTCGGTTCTTGTCGGGACCATTCATAGAATCTTCGTCTGGGTTCTCACCGAAAATCTTCACATAGCCACCAAAAGGTAATGCGTTGAAGTTGTATGAAGTCTCGCCTTTCTTTACACCAAAGAGTTTCGGGGGGAATCCAAAAGAAAATTCATCGACACGGATACCTGACTTCTTGGCAACAATAAAATGCCCAAATTCATGGGACACTACCAGAACTAATAAAATTATAAGAAAAATTAAAATGCTCATATAGATTCAACGAAGCAGATGCCTGCGTAGTCTTTTAGTTCATAACTTCAGTCTCCTTCTTGGCAAATACTGCTTCTAGGTTTTGGTTGGCTTCGTCGACACATTTCTGGATGTCGTCTTTCGCTCGTTTTGCTTCATCTTCAGACAAATCTGATGTCTTATCCATCTCTTCCTGACGATTCTTGCGGACATGAATGCGAGCTTCTTCAAGCTTCTCTTTCAATATCTTCGCAAGCTTGGTTCGGTTCTCTGTCGTGAGCATTGGGAATATTGCTCTGACTCCATCACTATCAGAAACTACAGAGAGCCCAAGGTTGGCTTCCATGATAGCACTCTCTATGTCTTTGATCTGGTTCTTGTCCCATGGAGCAATGCGAAGAGTCTTTGGGTCTTCGATAGACACTGATGCTACGTTCTTGATAGGCATCCTACTGCCATAACTCTCTACCATAATAGAGTCGAGCACCATTGGTGTCGCACGTCCAGTGTGAACCTGAGAGTATTCTTTGGATAACCATTCCTCTACCTTTTTTAATTCTTGTTTAAAATTTGTTGTGTTGTAACTCATACCCTATCATTATATCACAAGTGCAATATGTTCTAAAATCATTTTCACTGATGCGCCAGGCGTGCCTAGGAATTCTCTGGCATTATTAAGTTCCCCTAGTGCAGACTGCACCTCTTTGTTTTCTTTTTGTGTTTTAAGTTTAAGATGAAAAGCCCTTTCAATCCCGTTTACAAGTTCTATGGCCTCATTCCTTAGTCCACCACTTCCTTCATTGTCTTTGTTCTTCTTTATGATTTCTGCAATGTATTCCATCCTCTCGTTTTTGTTGCTTGTGATGAAAGAATGAGCCTCTTTATCCTTTGCTTTATTTTCACTACTATCAAACTTTACTATGTGTGCACGTGAACGGATAGTGTCGAGCAGAATTGATGCGTTTGGAATGATGATAAAGAAATGTGTGTTAGGCGCAGGCTCTTCGAGCATTTTCAGAAGTGACTTTTCGGCTTCTTGGTTTATAAACTTAGTGGCAATAATGCACACCCTTTTACCTTCGGTAACACCTTTTTGACTGTGCCATTCTTTTACCAGAGCAGAATCAGCCACAGTAAATGAATCGTAAGTCTGACAAAGAAGGTCAGAGCTTCTTTGAATTATCTCTCCGCGTCCATACAAATATTCAAGTAGGACTGGTGTAGTACTGATAGGATCTGCCTCTACAATATATGTATGATACAAATCTACAGGGAATAAATTGCTTAGCTCGTGCATATAATCATTATACTCCAAGTGGGAAAGTGTCCGAAAGTTCTCCAGAATAATAGAACTCATAGGCTACATCACCAAAGGCGTAGTCAACTCCGTTTATATTGATATTAGTGCCTCCTACTTGTGGGTCAGGCTTGGGAACTGAGTAGTAAAACCCTAGGTTGTAAAGTGTAGCCAGTACTTCAGGTCTTTCATCTATATTGTATCCTGCCTTTTTCCACTGGGCTTGAAGCTGCTTCATGTAGAGCCCTACATATAGATACGAATAGTAAGGATTCTTGGCATCTGTTATACGACTAAGTCTCTCTGCTTCTATGTCAGCACCGTATTTGTAGTCGACTATGTTTTCCATCTGTGGCCCCAGGTAGAATGGCGAAGTCTTGTCTTTGAGGTGTGTCTCTATCTGCCCCACAGTTTTGGGTTTGAGCCCAGCAATACCATATGAAGTATTGGAAAGTGACGCGAGGATTTTGAGTGGTTCAAAATAGCTCTTAAATGATTCACGTCTATTGTTGAAGAACCGGAACTGTTCTCCAAGCACCCCAGAGAGTATAAGTCGTGGAGACACGTCTGCATCAGCAGCAGCTTTCTTTATGATCTCTTGATCACGAGTGAAAACTTCTTTCATGAGGTTCCACTGGTCAGTATCGGCCCAGTTGAATGCCGACATCGGGAGTTTTATAGTCTGATCACTCTCTCTAGCACAATTCTGCATTGCAGTTTGGAATGAATAATCATTCTCAAATCTCTTGGATGCAACCTTTATCATCTGTCGTAGTAGTTCTTCGTCAGTACCACGCGTCAGTGTCCTGTATATATTGATAGCAGTCAGGGGTGCATACTTGTTGAGAACATTGACCTGGCAAGGTATCGACAAGTCACCTATGTTTGATTTATCTTTGTTGGATAATTTTTTCAAATTAAAATACGAATTACGTTCAGATATAGAGCCTTTGACATTGAGCCATCCAAAGCGCACTGCGAAAAATACAAACACGAACACGACACCAACAGCAGCGAACCCTCCGATAACTACGAAAAGTATTTTCTTTTTAAGATTTTTTTTAGTAGGTTGCATTATTTTTTACCGTTTACTTCTTACTTAAGATAGTTTTCTTGTATGTATCTAGATGACTGAGAGCTTCGCCTGTGCCTTTGGCAACGCAAAGAAGTGGCTCGTCAGCTACGCGAGCCTTGACTCCAGTTCGTCGATATATAAGGTCTGCGAGGTTACGAAGTTGTGAGGTACCACCTGTCATAATTATCCCGTCATCGATGATATCAGCGGCAAGTTCTGGAGGAGTGTCGGCAAGTACGTCCTTGATAGCTCCGATCATCATGCGGAGTTCTTTGTCTATCGCACGGACGACTTCGTTGGTAGATATCTGTGCTGTTCGAGGAAGACCTTGGATAAAGTCTCGGCCTTTTATGGTGATAGTGAGCTCTTCTTCAAGTGGCACAGCCGCACCTATTTTCATTTTGATTGCTTCGGCTGTTTTGTCGCCGATGGCTAGGTTGAATGTCTTCTTTATATAGTCTGCTATGCTCTGGTCTATCTTGTCGCCAGCGCACTTTACAGATGTAGATGAAACTATACCTCCTAGTGATATAACTGCCACATCTGTAGTACCTCCACCGATATCCATGATCATATGGCCTTTGGCTTCGTGAATAGGAATCCCTGCGCCGATGGCTGCTAGTATCGGCTCCTTCACCACATATGCATTCTTTGCACCTGCACGAACTGCAGCCTCGACAACAGCACGACGCTCTGTCGAAGTTATTCCTGCCGGCACAGACACCATGACATCTGGTTTAAATAAATTGTATTTCCCAAGTGCTTTGCCTATAAAGTAGCGGAGCATTGCTTCTGTAACTCTGTAGTCTGCTATGACTCCGTCTTTCATTGGTCTATATACGATGATGCTCTCTGGAGTTTTACCTATCATGTCTTTGGCAGCGAGACCTATAGCGAGTATTGTGTTGTCTTGTTCAGAAACAGCCACCACAGAAGGCTCGTTGAGTACTATGCCCTTGCCAGGAAAATACACCAAAGTGTTGGCAGTGCCGAGATCTATACCTAGTTTTTTAGAAAAAAAAGCCATATCTATAGAGCATACTATAGCACAGAAGTTGTGCTAGGATAAAGGTATGTATATCGCTACTGTAATCCCTATACAGAAAAACCTCCAGAAAGAATTCTTGTCATACTTTTCTATGGCTGACATCCCTCTTGGAACCATAGTCAGCGTACCTATGCGGTCTAAAACCATCGACGCTATTGTAGTGTCTATGGACGATGCTGTAGCGCTCAAAGCCGAACTCCGTACGCAAGAATTCCAGCTCAAAAAAATTGTCGAGGTCAAAGGCCAGTCACCTTTTACACCTTCGTTCTTTACTGCATGCGCAAGGATGAAGGACTATACTGTCAGTTCAACTGGGACACTGATAAAGGGGCTACTACCATCTGTGTACTTGGAAAATGTCAGCGTGCTCGCTATACCACCTGTGTTGGAAAAATCTGAAGCTAGAGAAAACATCAAGCAAGAAAAACTTATCTTCCAGGCACTCACTTCTGATCGCCTGGCTTTCTACCGCACGCTCATACGTGAATCTTTTGCCAAGAAGCAGTCAGTCTTCATATGTGTGCCTACGCGCTCAGACATAGAGCAGTTCAAGAATGCTCTGACAAAAGGTATCGAGCAATATGTCTTTGCATTCCATGGTGATATGGGAAAGAAAGCTCTGATAGCCAACTACAACTCTGTTGTGCAGGAAACCCACCCAGTACTAGTAATAGGCACTGGTATGTTCCTCTCTATACCGCGTAACGATATCAAGACTATAATAGTCGAACACGAGAGCTCAGATGCCTATAAACAATTCGGCAGACCTTTTATAGACATCCGTAGCTTTGCGGAAGTGCTTTCATCTATCGACAAGTCAAAACTGATTTTTGGTGATACACTTCTACGTCCCGACACTCTATATAGACACCAACAAGGAGAACTCGCAGACATTGCTTCCCCATTATTTCGCCTTCCTGAAACAGAGCGCCAGATAGTAGTAGACATGAAAAAGGAGTTGGATGAGAAAGGTGTAATGAAGTTCACAGTACTCTCCGAGAAAACCAGGAAGATGATTGAGTTCGCGCTAGCAAACAACGAATCAGTATTCCTGTTCTCAGTGCGTAAAGGCCTCGCAGGGGTAACTGTCTGCAATGACTGCGGTCATACTCTGCTTTGTCCAGAATGCGGAACTCCGGTAGTGCTTTATGGTGCCAAGCAGATAACCGCAGACAAGGCCGAAACCAAAAGAGTCTTCATGTGCAACAAATGTGGACGCAAAGAAACGACAGAAACCAGGTGCAAAGAATGTCAGAGCTGGAACCTGACTCCACTTGGCATAGGCACAGATCGAGTTCATGAAGAAGTAAAGAAGCTCTTTCCACGTACTCATGTAGTACAGATCGATAAAGAAACAACTCCGACAGATAAAGAAGCGAGGAATGCAATTCTTGAATTTAATAAACTCTCAGGCAGCATCCTCATTGGTACAGAGATGGCCTTCTCGTATCTGCATACAGAGGTCACTCATAGTGCGATCATCTCGCTAGATGGACTACTGTCGATACCAAGCTTCAACATAACTCAGAAAATCCTCCACATCATAGAAAAGCTCCATTACATAACCAACCGCAACCTAGTGATCCAAACACGCATTCCAGAGAACCTGATCCTAAGGAACATACTCAGTGGCAACGTTCTCCCGCTTTATCGTGAAGATTTAGAGGAACGTAAACACTTTGGATACCCGCCATTTAAAAGACTGATAAAAATTACATTCACAGGAAGTAAAGCAGAGACCGAGCGTGCACGTGCATTTATAGAAGAAACATTTACTGCATTTGACCCTCAGATATTCTCAGCATTTGTCGGCAAAATCCGAGGCCAGTATGTAACAAATACAGTTATCAAGATCGACCCAAAGCTATGGGCACTACCAACAAATGTTGATATAAAAAGAAGCGAAGAGCTACATCAAAAACTATCCCGACTTCCGCCATCATTCTCTGTAAACGTAGATCCTGAGGATTTGTTATAGTGTTTCTTGCCTCAAATATAAAGATATGTTAATATAACCCCACATATGATTACTGTTATAGAAGTCAAGAAAAATACAAACGAGAGCAACATGAACCTGATTCGTCGCTTTTCACGCAAGGTTCAGGAGACTGGTATCATCCAAAAGGTCAAAAGTAAGCGCTACAACGAGCGTCCACTTTCAAAGCTAAAGACAAAGCAAGCTACACTCAAGCGTATGGGTCGCCGAAAGGCTCATGAAAAGCTGCTAAAGTTGGGCAAAGCTCCAGAGCCAAGAACTCGAGGCAGACGCTAAAACAATGCCGAAGTCAGATTCCACATTTATCATAAACAAAACAAAAGGCACCTCGACTCCGGTCGGAGTGCCTTTTGAGTCTATAAAGGATAAAATCCTTGGAATCAAATACGAACTCTCCGTTAGCTTTGTATCATCTGCTACTCAACGTAAATTCAACCGTACGTACAGAGGTAAAGATAAAACAACCAACATACTATCCTTCCCGCTATCAGAATCAACTGGTGAGATCACTTTCGACCTAGCCAAGGTTCGCAAAGACGCCCCCAACTTTGACATGCCGTATATCCAGTTCCTCAAATACCTGTTTATCCACGGGCTCTTGCATTTGAAAGGTTTCGAACATAGTAGTACAATGGAGAAAGAAGAAAAGAAATTTCTAAAAATTTTCTCGTAAACTTTTCTCTTCTATTTTAAATCATGGCAAAAGGAAACTACATTTGTGGTATTGATATCGGCACGCATACAACGCGTGTGGTTGTCACAGGCACTACCAAGGATACAGGTGAACCTGGAGTACTTGCCACAGGCCAGGCAGAGACCGGGGGTATGCGACTCGGCTACATCACAAACATCGATCAAGTTGCAGGGAGTATCAGGCAAGCAGTCGCCCAAGCTGAGAAAGGCTTCGGTAGCAAAATCCGCCGAGCATTTGTATCTATCGGTGGGATCAGTTTGTCTTCTATTGTCTCCACAGGGTCAGTCATCATATCTCGGGCAGATCAAGAAGTGACCCAACTAGACATTTCCAAAGCTCTTGCAGATAGTGAAGAAAACTTAGATATACTCAATAAAAAGATAATCCATATCATCCCCCTAGGTTACAAACTTGATGGCAAAGACGTACACGGCCGGCCAGAAGGAATGAAGGGAATCAAACTCGAAGTAAAGACTCTCTTCGTCACCTGCCTCAAGCAGAACTTAGAAGACCACATCACTGCCCTAGGCCTTGCAGGGATTGAAGCTCTAGATATCATTGCTTCACCTATTGCAAGCTCTATGATACTACTCGGACCCAAGCAAAAGGCAGCTGGCTGTGCTCTTATAGACATCGGGGCTGAAACTGTTTCTATAGCAGTATTTGAGAACAACCTTATGATATCTCTACAAG
>CAZMZT010000005.1:0-3539 GCA_964571085.1 uncultured Candidatus Saccharibacteria bacterium | reverse complement strand
GCTGAAACTGTTTCTATAGCAGTATTTGAGAACAACCTTATGATATCTCTACAAGTCTTCCCTATCGGTAGTATGGATATCACCAAAGACGTCGCCCTCGGATTCAAGATCGCGCTCGAAGAAGCCGAGAGCATCAAGCTTGGCTCTGTTATCGGTGGTGACTATCCTAAGAAAAAGATCGACGAGATCATCGAGGCTCGCCTCTCTGACATATTTGAACTAGTCGGCAACCATTTGAAGCGCCTCCGCCGAAGCGAACTTCTACCTGCAGGTGTAGTTATAGTCGGTGGTGGAGCACATGTGAGTCGCATAGAAGAAATAGCTCGTGCTCAGCTCCGACTACCTGCTCGAGTTGGCCCAGTCGACATGTCACTTACAACAAAGTTCAAGATACGTGACCATTCATGGTACACAGCGTTCGGACTCGCACTCTCATCTTCTGATGGATCTACAGACAACATGATTCATAGTTCTATCGGAGACAACATCAAGCAAGCTAAAGGATTCTTCAGATCAATCCTCTCGCAACTTTTGCCATAATATTCATATTCGTCAAGTTTTGGTCAATGTGGCCTTTTTATAAATATCTGCTATTATATATTCACGTAGATATATTATTAATAAATCCACTCTAGCTATAAATATATGCCTAAAATCAACCCAGAAATAGAGTCATTTGCCAGAATTAAAGTCATCGGAATCGGCGGTTCAGGTAAAAATGCTCTCAACCACATGATCAACTCCAAAGTCCGTGGAGTCGAGTTCATAGTTATGAACACAGACACCCAAGACCTTCACAACTCTCTCGCAGAGAAGAAGGTTCACCTCGGCAAGAACCTTACCAAGGGTCTAGGTTCAGGTATGAATCCAGACACAGGTAAGCGTGCAGCAGAAGAAACCAAAGCAGAAATCCAAGACGTCATCAAAGGCGCTGACATGGTGTTCATAGCATGTGGAATGGGTGGAGGTACAGGTACAGGTGCTGCTCCAATAGTTGCACAAGCTGCTAAAGAACAAGGCATACTGACAGTTGCTGTTGTCACCAAGCCATTCTCTTTCGAAGGTAACCAGCGCATGAAGCTCGCCGACCAAGGCTTATCAGAGCTTGAGCGTGAAGTAGATGCAATCCTAGTCATACCAAACGATCGTTTGATAGTTATATCAGGCAAAGAAGTTGGCTTCCGCCAAGCATTTGCTCTTTGTGACGAAGTCCTCAAGCAAGCTGTAGAAGGTATCTCTGAGCTCATAACAACTCCAGGTATCATCAACGTAGACTTTGCTGACATCCGCGCAGTCATGCATGACGCAGGAAGCGCACTCATGGGTGTAGGTATAGCCGCAGGTGAAGGCCGTGCAGAGAAGGCAGCGCTAGGTGCTATAAACTCCCCACTTCTTGACCTTTCTATCTCTGGTGCTAAAGGAGTACTCTTTGCCATCTCTGGTGGTGATGACCTTACCATCCACGAGATCGGTGAAGCAGCTAAAGTCATCACTGAGTCTATAGACAAGGATGCCAAGGTTATATTTGGAACTATCCGTGATGACAAGCTCAAGAAGGGCGAGATGAAAGTCACAGTCATCGCTACTGGCTTCCCTACTGATATGCCAAAGCGCTCACTCTTTCAAACTCAAACAACTAGCACAGATAAGACTATCGCAACCGCAAACAAAGAAGACATCATCCAGGCAGTCGTCAAAGAAACACCAAAGACTTCAGAATACATAAAGAAAACTGAGAAAGAAGACGATATGTTCATAGACGACACCGATGACTGGAGCACAGTCCCAGCATTCCTCCGAAGGAAGAAATAAACTAAAAATTCCCCATTTGGGGAATTTTTAGTTTTAGTATAAAATACACTTTATGTATGATCTAATAATCCTAGGTGGTGGACCTGCTGGCGTAGCTGCTGCAGTGTACGCTGCTCGTAAACAACTTAAGAGTTTGATAATAACAACAGAGTTTGGTGGTCAGTCCACTGTATCTGAGCTTATATACAACTGGGTGGGTACTCCAGAGATTTCAGGTGCAGATCTGGCTTCCGACCTCAAGAAGCACGCCCTCTACTACAAAGGCCCATTCCTAGATGTAGTTGAGGGAGAAAAGACTACTAATGTGGTTAAGGATGAATCCAAAATAACAGTCACCACTGATGCTGGCAACACCTACGAATCCCGCTCCCTACTTGTAGCCACAGGTAGCGGTAGACGCAAGCTAGACGCCATAAATGCTGACTTGTTTGAACACAAAGGCATTACTTACTGTGCATCATGCGATGGTCCCCTTTTTGCTGACCAAGACGTCCTAGTCATAGGTGGAGGCAACGCTGGATTTGAAACTGCCGCTCAGTTGTTGGCATACTGCAAGAGTGTAACTCTTATACACAGAAGTGCAGAGTTTCGTGCAGATGAGATCACAGTCAAGAAGATAATGGAAAACTCAAAGTTCAAAGCTATAACCAATGCAGACATAATCCGTGTAGACGGTGAACAGTTTGTAAACTCTCTAACTTACAAGGACAAGATATCCGGCGAAGAGCACCAGATATTTACAACTGGAATTTTCGTCGAGGTTGGTCAGATTCCAAACACTGACTTTATGAAGGGTGTAGTAGAGATAGATGAATTCAACAAGATCAAAGTTGACCCTATGACTCAAATGACTTCAGTACCAGGCATTTGGTCTGCTGGTGACTGTACTAATGGACGCTACCATCAAAACAACATCGCTGCTGGCGATGCTGTAAAAGCCCTAGAAGACCTTTATATTTGGGTTCATAAGAATAAGTAGTTATAGATTTGAGATAAGATCTAGCTGATCTTTCGTATTTACTCCTAGTGCTTCCTTTGGGTCTATTAGTATAGTTTCTATTTTTTGATTTTCAGTGAAAGCCATACCTACTAGGTCAGTCAGGTAGTATTCACCTTGAGCATTCTCATTTTTGAGCATATGTAAATGTTCCCACATCCACTTTGCATCAAAACACATATATGCTGGGTTAACTTCTTTTATCTTTAGCTCCTCTTCTGTAGCATCTTTTACTTCTACAATCTTTTTTATATTACCATTCTCGTCTCTTACAAATTTACCAAAAGATGAAAAAGCAGAACGCCAATCATTAAAGTCAGTCACCAAGGCTGTAGCCATAGCAAGCACAGCATCCTTTCCTTCTAGTGTGCTGACAAGATTCTTTATTGTACTGGAGCTAACTAGAGGGTGGTCTGCATATAAGATCAGCACATTGTTAGCATCTTTCGCAATTTGCTCTGATATCATGACGGCATGGCCAGTGCCAAGTTGCTGTTCTTGGACTGCATATAAATATGACGCCCCGAGCGTATCACGCACTTGGTCCCCTTTCTGACCAATAACTATTATGGGATGCTCGCACACGCCTGATGAACTGACAGCATCGAGTACATGCTGTATAAAAGGCTTGCCATGCAAAGATGTAAGGGCTTTGGGTAATTCTGAATTCATTCGCTTACCATGACCTGCAGCAAGGATTATGATTTGGGTTTTCATATAGTGCGCGATA
>CAZMZT010000004.1:0-58140 GCA_964571085.1 uncultured Candidatus Saccharibacteria bacterium | reverse complement strand
AGAGGGATAGGTCCCCAGTTCGAATCTGGGCCTAGGCACAATAATAAAAACCGTCGTAAGACGGTTTTTATTATTGTGCCTAGGCAGCGCTATGTAATAGCCGAATCTGACCTCTATTTATTATATCGACTTCACTTTAAGTGTTGCCTTCTTTTCCTTGTCTATCTTTGGGAGTTTGATTATCAGTAACCCATGTTTCTCTACTGCCTCTGCTTCCTCTGGGTCTATTTCTTCTGGAAGTGAGATAGTCCTTGAAAATGCACCCCAGTAGAGCTCTTGGACGAAATAGTTTTCTGTGTTTATGGATTGGTTCTCAGCTCTTTTACCTTTGATTGTTATCATATCGCGAGTAATAGTGATAGACAGGTTGTCTGGCTGAACTCCTGCTACCATTGTCTGTACAAATATGTCAGTTGCTGACTGATACACATCGACAGTTAGTTCTGCTTCAGACTCTTCTTCCCACTTAGGGTCTTTGAGGTTGAGCTCTTTAACCTTTGATCCAGAGTTTTTATCTATTGATGTTGGGATTTTTTTGTCAGCTACAGGTGACCCACCAACTTCTTCTTCGTCTTCTAGTCGAAGTCCTCCAGTAATGCGTTCCAAGAATGATTTCTTTTTTAACATATATTTTTTGATTATGAGTTAGGAACTTCCTGACCCATACGTTTTAGTTTTTCGAAAATAAGAATATTAATAATAGCTACTACCCACAGCAATCCAAATACACTTAGGAAGTTCTCGCCAGCTCCTTTCATTATAAAAAAATTAAAGATACTATGCAACACTATTGCGCACACTATACCACCTAGAAGGTATATACCGCGGTACTGTTTTATGAAAAAAGATAAACCAAGTGCGATACCTATCATAGAGCTTGCTATTGCATGTAGAAGTGTCGAACCCAGGAACCTGAGGTTGCCTGTAAGTAGCCCAACCACAGTACCTTCCACTTCAAGTGGTCCGACTAAGTATAGTATGTTCTCAAAAGCTGCGAATCCAAGTGCTACTGCAATGAAGTACATGGGGTAGTCGATAGGTTTTCTGATGATATTGCTTCCCATTATGATCATCATTACGGCTCCTGCTTTGACCAGTTCCTCTATAGCTGACCATACTATAACTTGAGTTGTGTGCTCAGTGATGTATTTGAGTGAGGATTTCTCCAATGCTATTGCAATGAGTACTATAATCCCTCCTAGGATGAATGCCAGAGCTATTAGTCCCTTTGGCTCTGGTTGTTCATGATCTTCTTCTTTGAGCCAGAACCATAGCCAGAACACAGCCGGCAGTGCACCGCCGAGGATTGCAAACAGTAGTGTCTTAGGGTCTTGGAATAGTTCACTCATGTGAAGGCCATGGAGTTACCATGAGAAGGTTTTTATCTTCGACCGGGAGTAATGACCAGATTTCTTCGGTGACGAATGGCATGAAAGGGTGGAGGGTCTTTATTATTTCAACCAGTGTATTGATCAAGAATTGCGCGCGGGAATCCTTTGCTATCTGATCAGTTCCTTGGATGATTGGCTTACTTTCTTCGATGATAACATCAGCAAATCGTGCCCAAGTGTATTGGTAAATCTTGTCACCCACAAGGTAGAATTTGTACTCTTCCATCTCCTTGGTGATAATTTTCATAACCTCATCGCGTTCTTTTATAAGTTCTTTATCAGCTTCTGTATAGTTATCAAAGCGTGGGTTGTATGACACACCCTCGGTAGATGACATTACAAAGCGGGTTATGTTCCAGAGTTTGTTTGCATAGTTCTTATAAGCTTTGATCTTGTCCTCACTCATCTTACTATCGTTGCCAGGACCTGTGCCGATGATGAGGGACATACGCACTGCGTCAGCTCCATACTTTGCGACCACGTCTAGTGGGTCGATAATGTTACCTAGAGATTTACTCATCTTGCGTCCTTGTGCGTCGCGAACAAGTCCATGCAGGTATACGTTCTTGAAAGGTACTTCACCGATAAGGTACTGTGACATGAGTATCATACGAGCGACCCAGAAGAAGATGATGTCGTATCCAGTTTCTAGTATTGTTGTCGGATGGTAGTCCGCCAAGTCTTTAGTTTTCTCTGGCCAGCCAAGTGTTGAGAATGTCCAAAGACCTGATGAGAACCACGTATCGAGAGTGTCTTCGTCTTGAACCCAGCCATCTTCTGTTGGAGCTTCTATGCCACAGTAAACCTCTTCGCCTTTATACCAGACTGGTATTCTGTGTCCGTACCATATTTGTCGGGAGATACACCAGTCACGGAGGTTCTCCACCCAGTTGTAGTAAACGCGTTCGAATCGGTCTGGAAGTATGTCTATATTCTTGTTTTTTACTGGCTCAAGCATGAGTTCCTTGAGAGTCTTGTCGCCACGAGAGGGAACTCCCTTGTTCACATTTATAAACCATTGGTTCATTATCTGTGGTTCTATCACTGCTTCAGTCCTCTCTGCAGTAGCGACATTGTGAGTGTAATCTTCAACTTTCTCTACAAGGCCTTTTGATTCAAGCTTCTCTACTATTTTTGCACGTGCATCTTTTATCTTCATTCCTGCAAAGTCTCCGGCTACTGGGAGTAGTTTGCCGTACTTGTCTATGATTTGTTCTTTGTCTAGTTTATGACGCTCTGCAATGCCAAAGTCTGCCACAGAGTGCCACGGAGTTATAGTCATGACTCCAGTTCCAAATTCCATATCTATATCTGTGTCCTTTATAATAGTTGCTTCTATTGGTCCGTTGATCCATTCAACAGTTATCTTGTCGCCGTGTTTGTACTGACTATAACGAGTATCATCTGGATGCATGACTACGTATTTGTCTCCGAACTTTGTTTCAGGTCGGGCAGTACCTATTGTAAATGGGCCATACTTTAGGTAATAGAATTTGATCTTCTCTTCTTTGTAGACTATCTCATCATCAGATATTACAGTTTGGCCTTTTGGGTCCCAGTTTACTATGCGGTGGCCTCGGTAGATAAGTCCATCGTCGTACATTTGCTTGAATGCAGTGCGAACTGCAAAGTTGCGCTTGTCGTCGAGTGTAAATGCTTCACGAGACCAGTCTATAGATGCACCCATCTTCTTCACTTGGGACACTATAGTGTCATGGCTATCCTGAGCGAAAGCTTCTACACGCGCCAGAAATTCTTCACGACCTAGGTCACTCTTCCTTTTACCTTCTTCTTTCTCGAGTATCTTTTCTACTTTTGACTGAGTAGCTATCGCTGCATGGTCTGTACCTGGGAGCCATAGTGTACGCTTGCCTTGCATGCGAGCAAAGCGAGTCATGATGTCTTCGATGACGAGCATAGATGCGTGGCCTATGTGTAATGTGCCAGTTACATTTGGAGGAGGGAGGACTATGGAGAAAGGTTCTGCATCCGACTTAGTTAGTCCTTTCTCAATACAAACATCAGGGTTAAAAAAACCACTCTCTTCCCAGAGCTTGTATATGCGGTCTTCTGTTTCTGTGGGATTGTACGGCGAAAGTAGCTTGGGATCTATATCAGGATACTCTTGATTCATATATAAAATATAACATTTTAGAGCCTTATTTCCAATATTATAAGGACAGATTGCCCTTAGCTATTAGGTTCTTTATATCCTTAGTTAATTTCTTGTTTTTGTATTGGAAATACCCTGCGATGGCTATCATAAGTGCGTTGTCAGTGCTGAGGCCTCGGACAGGGAAGTGAGTTGTAGTTTTAGGCGCAACTTTCTTGAGTTTACTTTTTAGAACTTTTTGAAGATAAGTGTTTGCAGATACACCACCACCTATTATGAGTGTTTTTATTTTGTGTTCTTTTACTGCGCGCAATGTCTTGGTTACAAGTACCTCTACTGATGCTTCTTCAAACTCTTTGGCTATCTCTGACTTCATCTTTTCAGTCAGTGGTCCGTGGTCGCGTATGTAGTAGAGCACCGCAGTTTTGAGTCCAGAGAATGAAAAGTCATAATCTTTTGTATAAATCATTGGGCGAGGCAATGTTACTCCACTCAGAATATTTTTATTCTTTCGCTCGGCTTCTGCAAGTTTTGATATCGCAGGCCCTCCTGGATATGGAAGCCCTAGCATGCGCGCTACTTTATCAAATGCTTCACCCACTGCATCGTCGCGTGTCTGGCCGATGACCTTGTACTTCATCCAGTCTTTGACCAGGACTATTTCTGTGTGGCCACCAGACACTAGTAATGAGAGCATAGGGAACAAGCTCTTCTTGTTCTCAACTACAAATGTTTTTGCTTTCTTTGGGAAGATCGAGAATATGTGTCCCTCCATGTGGTTCACAGGTATCACTTTTACTCCAAGTTTTTTTGCGAGTTCTTGTGCGAAGACTATTCCTACCCATAGCGCTGGCTCAAGTCCAGGGCCGACAGTCACAGCGACCGCGTCTATCTTTGGATTCTTTGCTTGCTTCATCGCCAGGTCAAACATAGGTCCGATGTTCTTCATGTGCTCACGCTTGGCCATCATAGGGAAGACACCTCCATATTCCTGGTGGATGTCTTGTGACTGCACTACATTGGCAAGGATTTTGAATGAAGTCTTTTTACTCTGCTCGCTCACTTCTACTATAGCCACACATGTATCGTCGCAGGAGGTTTCTATCGCTAGTAGCGTTAGTCTTTTTTGCATAAAAGCACTATAGCATAAGGGTTTTTATTTGACCATTTTTATGTTAATCTGGTTCTATATGGCAAAAAAGCACATCATTACTATTGCTGGATCACTCGGTAGTGGCAAGTCCTCTACATCTAGAAGGGTAGTAGAGCTCCTTGGTTATAAATTCCATTCCAATGGTGACTTTATGCGAGCTATTGCATCAGAGCGCGGTGTCTCACTTGAAGAATTAAGTAAAATATCAGAAACAGATCCGACTGTAGATACCGCACTTGATGACAAGAATCGTGAGCTTGGTCAGGAAAGTGATATCCTCATCGATTCACGACTCGGGTTTCATTTTATCCCAGATGCTTTCAAGGTATCTCTTGAGCTTGAGCCTCATATTGCTGCAGAGCGTATACTCAAAGACGCAGAAGTTAATCCAAATCGCCATAAAGAGACAAAAGATAAATTTGATTCTGTTGAAAGTATATCTAAATCTATAGAAGATAGACTTGCCAGTGAACGTAAGAGGTACAAAGAACTCTACGGCATAGAAGACCACCGAGCTCCTTCAAACTATGACCTTGTGATCAATACAGGTGCTTTACCTCTTGAAGCTGTAGCCAATAAGATAGTTGAAGAATATAAAAAATGGCTCGCCAATGAATAACTTATTCAAAAAATTAAAACTAAGGAGGAAATGGGTGGCGCTACTTGCAACTCTCCACTTTTATGGTAACCCATCTCGCAAGATTAAAGTCATAGGAGTCACTGGTACAAATGGCAAGACCACTACAGCCACACTTCTACATCAGCTTTTCCGCAACATGGGTTACAAAGCTGGGATGATCGGCACAGTCGTAAACAAGATCAACGATGAAAAGTTTGAAGCCAAGAACACAACTCCAGGACCTATAGAACTAAATAATTTGTTGAACAAAATGGTAGATGCAGGGTGTGAGTACTGCTTTATGGAAGTGTCTTCACATGCGATGGACCAGGGCAGGGTAGCAGGGGTCACATTTGCTGGAGGAGTATTTACAAACCTCACTCATGACCACCTCGACTATCACCAGAACTTTGATAATTACTTCCAAGCCAAGAAGAAGTTTTTCCAGATGCTCCCAAGTGGTGCGTTTGCGCTTACCAATATAGATGATTCTTATGGAGCAAAGATGGTTGAAGGGATAAAAGCAAAAAAATATACATACTCACGGAAGAACGATGCGGACTTTACTGATCACCTAGAAACTAAACTCATCGGTGAGTTCAATGCTTACAATATCTTAGGTATATATGCCACTGCAGTGTTACTTGACCAAGACAAAGAGAAAGTTAAGGAAGAGATCAAGAAGTTGGAGCCAGCTCCTGGGCGATTCGTCGCACTCACTAGCCCTTCTGGTGTGATAGCGGTTGTAGACTATGCACACACACCTGATGCACTCGAGAATGTTCTAAAGACAATCCAAGGAATAAAACAAAAAGGCCGGGTTATTGCAGTGTTTGGTTGTGGTGGCGACCGTGACCGCACCAAGCGCCCAATAATGGCTCATATTGGATATAATATGAGTGACATAATCATACTCACATCAGATAACCCTAGAACTGAAAACCCAGAGGCTATCTTAGAGGATATGAGGCACGGAATCAGTAGCCTTTCTCAAGACAAAGTTTACATTGTAAACGATCGTAAGGATGCCATAATAAAGGCTTGTGGTATAGCCAAGCCCGGTGACTATATACTCGTTGCAGGCAAGGGCCACGAGAACTACCAAGAAGTTAATGGAGTCAAAAACCATTTTGATGACATGGAGGAACTAAAGAAGTATTTAAAATAATATGACTGACTACAAAAAATATTTTAAGAACAAGAAGATTACAGTCATGGGGCTAGGGCTTCTTGGGCGGTCTATTGCGTATACGAAGTTCTTGGCAGAATGCGGAGCAATACTTACTGTCACTGATTTAAAGACCAAGGATCAACTAGCATCATCTTTAAAAGAACTTTCAAAGTATAAAAACATTCGCTATGTGTTGGGTGAGCATAAGCTTTCTGACTTCAAGAATGTTGATATGGTTATAAAGTCTGGAGGTGTACCACTTGATTCAATTTATATTAAAGAAGCCAAGAAGAACAAAATCCCAGTCGAGATGGATGCATCACTGTTTGAACAGTTAGCACCCGAAGTCCAAATCATCGGGGTCACAGGCACTCGTGGCAAGACCATGACCACCATGCTTATATATGAGTTATTGAAAGCCAATGAAAAGCTACTGAAATGCAAAGTCTACGCAGGTGGCAATATTCGCGGTGGAGCCACTCTTCCACTACTTACTAAAGTGAAAGCAGGGGACATAGTGGTCCTAGAACTCGACTCATGGCAATTGCAGGGTTTTGGTGAAGCGAAAACTTCTCCGCACATCTCCGTCTTTACTTCATTTATGCCAGACCATATGAATTATTATAAAGATGATATGAAAAAATATTTTACTGATAAGGCTAATATATTTAAATACCAGAAGAAAGGCGACACCCTAGTAATCCGTCCAGGTATGAAGAAGTTAATTCCTAAAACTATTAAATCGAAATTGATAGTTGTTAGAGCAAAAGGTGTAGAAAAATATAACTTTATTGTTCCAGGCACAAACCAGCTTGAAAACCTTGCTTGTGCAGTAGAAGTCGCCAAGTTGTTTAAAATACCAGAGAGTTCAATAAAGAAAGTAATAAAGAACTTCAAAGGTGTAGAAGGCCGACTTCAATACGTGAAAACTGTAAAAGGTGTAAAGATTTACAACGACAACAATGCTACAACTCCAGAAGCCACGATTTCAGGTCTAGAAGCCCTAGGTGGCAAAAAAAATATTATACTTATAGCTGGTGGAGCTAGTAAGGGCCTCCAAACAAGTGGATTGGCAAAAGCTATCGATAAGTATTGCAAAGACGTTGTTTTATTTGATGGCACAGGAACAGAAGTATTACTACTAGAGAATAAATTGAAAACTCCATACAGAGTTGTATCTAGTTTAAGAGAAGGAGCGGAGCTTGCTTCAGGGCTCGCAAAAAAAGGCGACATTGTCCTATTCTCTCCAGCATTTGCATCATTTGGAATGTTCACCAATGAATATGACCGTAATGACCAGTTTATGAAGATAGTAGAGAAGTTAAAATAATATGGAAAAATTTGAAATAAAAAATAGATATGGGTTAAAAATAGTCGGAGAATTACATATACCAGAAAACCCGATCGGGCTAGCGTTTATAGAACATGGATTAGGTGGTTTTAAGGAGCAGGTTTCTATCGTAGCAACAGTGGATACTCTAGTAAAGAATAATTATATTGTAATTAGTTTTGATGCCACTAATTCAGTTGGAGAAAGTGATGGTAAATACGAAGATGCGACCACTCAGCTACACTATGAAGACCTTATTGATGTTATAAATTGGACCAAAGGCGAATCTTGGTACAAAGAACCTTTTATTCTTGTTGGGTCAAGTCTAGGCGGGTACTCAGTAGTTAGGTATTCAGAAGAGAATCCTAAATTAGTAAAAGGAGTGTTTGCGAAAGCTCCCATGGTTTCTGGTAAATTTTCTTTCGAATCTAACAAGAAATATAATTCTGCAGATTTTAATAGTTGGAAAGAAACAGGCTGGATTATAAGAAAAAGCGTTTCCAAGCCAGATATTGTAAAAAGACTACCTTGGTCTCATATGGAAGAACGATTGAATCATGACCTCAGGACTAATGTTTCTAAACTTATAATGCCTGTAGTTTTGATTGTAGGCGAGAATGATACTTCTTGTCCTGTAAGTGATCAGCAAGCACTTTATGATTTAATACCTAAAGAAACGTATAAAGAGTTGCATATAATAAAAGATGCACCACATACATTCAAAGAAGAAAAAGATTTAAATCAACTTAGGAGCATACTTGATAAGTGGTTAAAGAAATTAAAATAAAATATGGCTATAGATTTAAAAACAATCAAACACGTTCACTTTATCGGCATTGGCGGTATTGGTATTTCGGCAATCGCGCGGATGATGCTAGGTGAAGGGAAGAAGGTGAGTGGCCAAGACATGGAGGACTCAGAGATCATTGCAGAGCTTCGCAGGGCTGGTGCAGATATAGCAATAGGACAATCATATGAGAGCATTCCACCCGATGCTGATCTTATTGTATATACCATAGCGATAGAGAATTACGATCCGAAGTTATTTGCACAACTGAAAGAGCAATCAATCCCTATCCGTTCATACCCAGAGATGCTCTCGATAGTGACAGGAGGCAAGTACACCATCGCAGTCGCAGGTACTCACGGCAAGACTACAACTACAGCTATGATTGCAGGGATTCTAAGGGATGCAAAAAAAGACCCCACAGTAATCGTTGGAAGTTTATTGATAGGAGAGAAGAGTAACTTCATCGCAGGACAGAGCGATTTGTTTGTAGTTGAAGCATGCGAATATAGACGTTCATTTCTAAACATCAATCCCAATATCTTAGTCATTACCAACATCGATGAAGATCACCTTGACTACTATAAAGACATCGCAGATATAAAGAGTGCGTTTCGAGAGCTTGCGATGAAAGTGCCTGCCGGTGGATTCGTAGTTTGTGATCCAAGCGATGAAAACATTGCCGATGTCGTTGTTGATATAAATGCCAAAGTCATAAATTATCAGGATTTCTTTAATCCAAGTATTAAACTCAAAGTCCCAGGAGTTCACAACAAGAAGGATGCAGCCGCTGCGTTTGCAGTTGCATCTATACTCGCTGTATCGTACACAGATGCCAACACTTCACTTGAATCATTCCCTGGTACATGGCGACGTTTTGAATACAAAGGCAAGACTAGCAACGACGTACTCATCTACGACGACTATGCTCACCATCCGGTAGAGATAGTCGCCACACTATCAGGATTCCGCGAGCTTTATCCGAAAGCCGATGGATGGAATATAACAGTAGTTTTCCAGCCGCACCTTTTCAGTCGTACTAAGCTGTTGCTCGTAGACTTTGCCAAGAGTTTCTCTGATGCTGATGCAGCTGTACTCCTACCTATTTACCATGCGCGCGAAGAAGACGATGGCACAGTGTCATCTGAAGTGCTCGCAACTGAGATAAATAAAAATGGTGGCAATGCGCAAGCCTTTACTGATTTTGCTAGTGCAGAGAAATACCTAGATATATGGCTCGCAAGCATGAACAACAAAGACATCATAGTAACCATGGGTGCAGGTGAAGCATGGAAAGTAGGTGACAACATCTTGAAAAAATAAATATGTTATAATGACAAGACTTGAATGTTGAAATATCTATTAATTCCAATTTTAGTTTTTGTACTTTCTGCTAACTTTGTTTTTGCAGAAGCTCCGACAACGACCGGGTTCATACCTGGCTCTATCTGGTACTCACATGAACCCCTCGTAGAAGGTGACACAGTCAAGATATATACAGCAGTATGGAATGCCGATGACAAACCACTCTCTGCAAAAGTAGAGTTCTATGACAAGAACGTCGTGCTAGGCACTCGCGATGTAGTTGTCGATAAGTCTTCACTGAAGGATGTGTCTATATCGTGGAAAGTAACTTCTGGCGATCACACTATATCTGCCAAGATTATTTCTTCAAACACTACCACAGGTGGCAAGAGCGAGAAGGTAGTCCTCGAGCGTACATCAACCAAGAGCGACAAGATATTTGTGCCAGTATCAGTAAAGAATGCCAAGGATGAAGATGCTTCAAATACTAAATTAGTCAAAGATCAGATCGCTATCCCCGAATCACTTACCACATCTATAGCAGATACTTTCAGTCCTGTTGAATCTATGCGGCTTCGTATAGATCAGGATGTAGATACCTCGAAAGAAAAAACCAAGCAAGAGATAGACCAGCTAGAAGGACAAGGCAGTATCACTAAAGAAGGAGTAAATACAGGGCAGAAGCCCTTGGATGCTACAGAGAAGCCGATCGCATACATAAAGCTGTTCTTACTTTCGATTGTAGGATTTGTCTTTGGGAGTAAATTAGTTTTCTACGGACTATCTTTATTGATATTGTTTCTCGTGCTCCGCTTTATCTATCGCAAGATACGACATAGGAGATAATGTTTGTCAATTAAGCACTCTCTAGCATATAATACTCTCATGAAGAGAGTTATTTTCGACATCATACTATTGATCTCTGTGTTTATTTTACCTTGGTGGATCAGCACTGTTTTAGTGCTCGTAGGGATATTTATGTTTCGAGAGTTTTATGAATTCTTGGCTATAGGTATGATCATGCACATACTATATGCTGTACCAGGTCCCAGGATCATCGCATCGGATATATGGTTTCCGATCATCTTAGTTGGTGTATATATAGGTATCCAAGCACTGAAGCGTTATATTATTTTATACAAGAATGAAATTTAGAATCAATCACAGAAGAATAAGGCGAGACATTGATCCGGACGAGATATTCCTCGATTCGAGGAACTTACCGAACTTCAACACTCAGCAGTTTGAAGGTCGCCTGGAGAAACCTATTCCCAAGCGTTCTATAGTTATACTCGGATCCTTTTTTATTTTTGTCGGAGTTATATTTATGTGGAAACTAGGCAACCTCCAGATAGTAAAGGGTGAAGCTTTTTATAAAAAAAGCGAGAACAACACTCTAGCCAAGCAGCCCATCTTTGCCGACCGTGGACTCATATATGACCGCAAAGAAAAGATACTCGCATGGAACACTTGGAGTACAGATGACCTAAATAAATTCCAAGCACCCAAACGTACGTACATTAGCGATCATGGCTTTGGGCTCTTGCTCGGCTATGTCAGTCCGCCTGCCAAGGATTCTTCTGGTAAGTATTGGCAAGATGTATTCATAGGTAAAGATGGCATAGAGAAAGCTTACAACGACAACCTCACGGGCGAGAACGGTGTCCGTATAACAGAGACAGATGTAAGTGGCAAAGTTCAGTCAGAGAACATGGTGCTCCCGCCCAAAGCTGGAGACAACATGGTGTTAGCTATTGATGCTGGTGTTCAGAAGAAGTTGCACGATTCGATTGTGGCTATGGCAGGTAGTGCGTCTTTCTCTGGTGGGGCAGGGGTGATAATGGATGTAACCAACGGTGAACTACTAGCCCTGACAAGCTATCCCGAGTATAACCCTACAATCCTTTCTGCTGGTGAAGACCGCAAGACCATCAACGGATACTTTTCGGATAAAAGAAAAGTGTTTCTAAACAGAGCCGTGTCTGGGCTCTATTCTCCTGGTTCAATAGTAAAACCTTTTGTTGCATATGGAGCTCTGGTTGAAGGCGTGATCAGTCCATTTAAACAGATTCTTTCAAACGGCTCTATATCTATACCGAACCCTTATTTCCCTGAGAAGAAGTCTGTGTTCAACGACCACGGAGTTTTCGGGTATGTAGATATGGCAGAAGCTATCGCTGTGTCTTCTGACGTTTACTTCTATCAGATTGGAGGTGGATTCCAAGATCAGAAAGGCTTGGGGATTGTAAACATAGATAAGTATATGGAGATGTTTGGTATTGCTGAGAAAACAGGTATCGATATAGGCGGAGAAAAGTCAGGCACCATACCTACACCAGAATGGAAGGCAAAGACATTCAAAGGCGAGATATGGCGCGTGGGTGACACATACAACACCTCCATCGGTCAGTATGGTTTCCAGGTGACTCCGGTTCAGATGGCTAGAGCTGTTGCTAGTATTGCCAACGGAGGGACTCTACTGACCCCTCATACTCTCCTGGGTGACAAGACATTTGATGACAAGAAAACTTACTTAAATCTAAATCAAGATAACCTAAAAGTTATACACGAAGGTATGCGCCAAGCAGTAACCGAGGGCACTGCCACTGCACTCAACCTGCCTTCTGTAAAAGTTGCTGCCAAGTCTGGTACTGCGCAGGTTGGACTTGGGAATACAAATACGAACTCTTGGATTGTAGGTTTCTTCCCATACGAGAATCCCAAGTATGCCTTCGCAGTCCTTATGGAACGAGGCCCGAAAGCCGCCTCTGGCAACGCCATACGGGTTATGAGTGAGGTAGTGGACTATATGAGCGTCTATGCGCCGGAATACTTGAAGTAGTTTTACTAAAGTAAAAGTTTGTGGTATTGTTCCTTTAAACAAATCCTAAATAGGATCATTACTTAACCTTCAAAACTGCATAGTGTATGAAAAATTACATCCTTTGTTATTTATCACTTATTCCTATTAGAAAGGGACCTTCTCATTTATCCGAGTTGGTTTCCCAGATGCGCTTTGGTGAACTTGCCAAAGTTTTATCACAAGATAAGGGTTGGTTAAACATAGAAACAGCTCATGATGGATATAGTGGCTGGATTCATTCCAGCCAAGCTCATGGTATTCATGAAGATGAATTTGACCATTATAAAGCTATACAACCAGTGTACTTTTCAGACAACCAGGCTTTCTTAGAAGAAGTTCATGGAGGAGAAAGAATACACCTTCCATTTGGGGCACCCTTATCACCAATCCCTACCGAGCACTCAACGGACTTTAGGCCCGTCATCGAATTAAAAGAAAATGTGTATAACTATTATTGTGGTAATCAGGCCATAAAGAAAGTTGTAACGAGGTCTGATCTTGTAAAAGCATCATTAAAGTTGATAAACACCCCTTATCTTTGGGGTGGGAGATCGCAGTTCGGTATTGATTGCTCTGGTTTTACACAAGTTATTTACCAACTTGCTGGTTTTAACCTAATGCGAGACGCATCTATGCAGGCATCAATGGGTGTTACCATTGAATATGCTAAAATAGGCGATCTGCTGTTTTTTAAAAATCAAAAAGGCAAGATAGCCCATGTCGGTATATACTTTAGTAAAGGCAAGATTATACATGCATCTTCTCGTAATGGTAAAGTTTGTGTAGATGAATTCGATGTTGAAGGTATCTGGATAGACGATGAACTAACCCACAAGTTTGCTTTTGCAAAAACTATACCTGACCTTTTAACAGAAGATTAAATATTTTAAGTACATCTTATTCCAGAGTACTCCTCGCAAGGGGAGTACTTTTTATTTATTATATAAAGGCTTTGACATATCGCCCAGAAACCTATATACTATGCCGATTATGGACGAAATCAATTATATTACAGTTGAGAAAAAGGAAGCCCTTAAAGAGGAGCTACACCAATTAAAGACAGTTAAACGCAAAGAAATCCTAGAGTCACTCGAGTCTGCAAAAGCACTTGGCGACCTTTCAGAGAACGCAGAGTATCACCAAGCACGTGAAGATCAGGGCAAGACTGAAGACCGTATCAACCAGATCGAGTACATGCTCCAGAATGCAGTTGTGGTCAAGAAGCACCACTCTACAAAAGTAGAGATCGGTACTACAGTGAGTGTGAAGAAAGAGGGAACCAAAGAAGCTGTTACTTACAGCATCGTAGGTGCAGAAGAAGCAGACATGACTGTAAACAAGATTTCAAACAAGTCACCACTCGGTGAAGCACTCTTCGGCAAGTCAAAAGGTGATGTTGTGTCTATCAATACTCCAAAGGGACTAGTCAAATACACTATAGTTGAGATACAATAGGTGTATGGCATCCATCGAAGAACTACGCTCCGCTCGTATCGCAAAAATAGAAAAGCTAAAAGCATCTGGGATGAATCCATACCCGGGCTTTTTGCCTCGCGACTACTCTATAAGAGAGGTAAAGGATTCTTTTGATTCTTTTGCTCCGGCTTCTGAAACCACACCCATCTCCGTAGCTGGCCGTGTCATGGTGGTCCGTGGTCAAGGCAAGATACTCTTCATAGTCATCCAGGATGGCAAGGACCGACTCCAAGCAGTTCTCAAGAAAGACGTACTACCCGAAGACGTATTTTCTCTGTTTGTGGACACTGTCGACAACGGCGACTTCATCTCTGTCACAGGCTCACTGTTTACTACAGACCGTGGTGAGCAAAGCATACTCATACAAAGTTGGCAGATGGGTACCAAGGCATTACTTCCACTCCCAGACAAATGGCACGGCCTCCAAGACGTGGAGGAGACTTACCGCAAGAGATACCTCGATATGATAATGGACCACGAAGTCTACGATCGTTTTGTGATACGCTCCAAAGTCATAAAAGGTATCCGTGAATTCTTAGACAAGAAAGACTTCCTTGAGATAGAGACACCAATACTCCAGAACCAAGCCGGTGGTGCTATGGCTCGCGTGTTCGAGACTCACCACAACGATTACGACATGCCTATGGTTCTACGCATTGCTGTCGAGCTCGATCACAAGATGATAATGGTGGGTGGCTATCACTCGATATATGAGATAGGCAAGATGTTCCGCAACGAAGGCTCTGACCCGACCCACATCCAGGAATTCACCATGATAGAGTGGTACTCTGCATACAACACTCTCGAGACCAACATGACTTGGACAGAGGACATGCTCAAGCATCTAGCAACTAGTATCCTAAACAAAACAACTTTCACAGTTTATGACAAAGAAGGCGAGAGTCAGGAAGTAAACTTCGACGGAGTTTGGCCACGTGTTTCATTTGCTGATCTACTTCGCGATGATGCCGGCATCGACATCACTACTATCACACTCGAAGAATCTCGCACTGAGGCAGTGAAGTGGGGTATGCCAGAAGATGAAGCCAAAGTTACAGGCCGTGGCAACTTGCTCGACTACATTTACAAACGATCATCTCGTGCCAAGATCATCAATCCTACATTCGTTACCAACTTCCCAGGTGACTTGAAACCACTCGCACAGCAGAACCCTGATGGTACTGCCCAGGTAGCTCAGCTCATCATCGCTGGCGCAGAGATTACGAATCAGTATGCAGAACTTGTAGACCCTACAGTCCAGCGTGCACTCCTCGAGTCTCAGTCAAAGGCTAAAGAGGGAGGTGACAAAGAAGCTATGGAGCTCGATGAACGATTCCTCACAGCCATGGAGCACGGCATGCCACCAATGACAGGCTTTGGAATGGGCATAGACAGACTAGTAGCCATACTGACAAATCAGAAAAACTGTCGTGATGTTATCTTCTTCCCGATAATGAGACCAAGAGAATAATTATATAAAAATAAAAAGCCACCTTCACGTTATGACGGTGGCCTTGTTCTTTTGCGGGTTATCGATTCCTATAAGGTTTTCGGGAATAAGTTTTTTCAATGCCTGAAAGAGGACAATCGGCACAAGTATTCCTTATCTCAAACCCTAGCCCCAAGTCTTAGTGCTTGAAACTATAAAAGAACAATGTTACTGTTATGTTCTCTATATTATCACATATATTTTTTATGTCAAATAAGTAACTATGCATGTTATCCACAGTTTAAGTGGGGGATTGGGTTTGTATTGTGGGATAAAGTGGTTTATAATTAAGTGAAGTGGGATATTGTGGGAAAATTAGTTTTTACTAAAAATACCCTTATCTTACTTAACTAAAATCATTATGCTCATCGGCGAATACAACCACACTCTCGACGACAAGAACCGCATGTCACTGCCGGTAAAATTCCGCAAGGAAATGGGTAAGAGTGTTGTAGTTGCACCAGGGCTCGACAACTGTCTCTCAATCTTCACCACGAAAGAGTGGGAAAAGATTTCCAGCAAGCTTTCAGACTCATCCATGCTTGCAAGTGACAACAGAAGTTTCTCGAGATTTATGTTTGGTCAAGCAGTTATCGTCGATGTCGACGGCAACGGACGAATATTGATCCCGGAAAATTTGAAGAACCGCTCAGGACTCGGGAACAAGGTGATAGTGATCGGAGTACAGAACCGCGCAGAGATCTGGAACGAGAAGTCATGGAATGACTACAAAAAGGTTGTAGACGGACAGGCAGACGCCCTCGCAGAGAAACTAGGGCAGGTGGGTGTTCTTTAATATGACGCATATACCCGTATTACGAGATGAATCAATCGATGGACTAAACATCCGTTCGGGCGACATCGTCATCGACGGCACTCTCGGTGGTGGTGGACATACTTTCGAGATACTCCGACGGTTTGGTAGTGGGGTCAAGGTTATCGCATTTGACCTCGATGCTGATGCTATCGGCCGTGCAAAGGCTCTTATTGGTGAGCTACCTCACGACGTAGTCTTTCGCACAGCAGGCTTCCAGGACATAGACAAAGTTCTAGACGAACTCAACATCCCGCACGTGGACCGCATACTGCTTGACCTTGGTATCAGTTCGTTCCAGCTCGAGGTCGCAGGCAGAGGATTCTCTTTCATGAAAGACGAACCACTCCTGATGACTATGAAGAAGAATCCGACAGAAAGTGACCTGACTGCAGAGGACATCGTGAACACTTGGGAGGAACAGACACTAGCAGACATCATCTACGGATTTGGAGAGGAGAAGTACTCTAGGAAGATCGCCAAGGCCATCGTAATTGCCCGCAAGGATAAACACATCAAGACCACCTTTGACCTAGTCCAGATTATCGATGATGCAGTAGGCAGGAATTATAGAGGCATGAAGATCCACCCCGCTACTCGCACATTCCAAGCACTCCGCATAGCCACGAACAGCGAGCTCACCAACCTAGAGCAAGTTATCGAGAAAGGTTTCAACAGGTTGTCAGTCGGAGGACGCATGTCGATCATCTCATTCCATAGTCTCGAGGACCGCATAGTCAAAAGGGCATTCGTAGATTTAAAACAAAAGGGATATGCAAACATCATTACCAAAAAACCAATAGCACCATCAAGCGAAGAACTTATTAATAACCCGCGCTCACGTAGCGCAAAACTAAGAATCATAGAAAAACATGAAAAATAAAGCAAAAGCAATCACTACCAATATAGCCTACAACCGCGACACACAGCACACACTACTGAAAGTATTTGTTGGCTTGCTTATTGCTCTCTCTGTTGTCTATGTTTACCTTATTGGTTCTATCACTTTCAATGTCTTGGCTCGCAAATCCCTAGAGGCTACTTCTCGCACTACTGGCAGTAGAGTCAGTGAACTCGAACTCCAGTACCTAGCAAGTACCAACAACATAGACAAGGCTTACGCTCTGTCTAAAGGCTTCGTCGATACAAACCAGAACATTTTTGCTACACGTACAGCTCCTCGTGTTGCTCTCCGCTAATGAGCAAGTCTATGTTCCAGCCACGAATAAGGATTGTATCTATTACTATCCTTTTTTTTGCTTTTATACTCATAGCCAAGTTATTTTACGTTCAGGTCATTCATAGGAATTCATACCTAGAGAAAGCCGACAAACAGTACGCCACTCCCGCTGGTGACATTTTCAATCGTGGATCAATATTCTTTTCTAAGAAGGACGGTACTCTGGTAGCCGCCGCTGCTGTGTCGTCTGGGTTCAAGGTCGCTATCAAACCCAAAGAAGTTCTAGACATCGAGGCCACATTTACTGCACTTGATCCATACACCGAGATGGATCACGATACATTTGTGGCTAAAGCCAGCAAGAAGAACGACCCATATGAGGAGGTCGCTGTACATCTGACCAAAGAGCAAGTCACCGAGATCGAGGCTCTCAAGCTTCCAGGTATATCCATATACAAAGACAACTGGCGGTTCTATCCCGGAGGTAACCTCGCTTCGCATACACTTGGATTCCTAGCTTTCAAAGGCAACGACCGTGTCGGCCAGTACGGACTCGAGAGGTACTACAACAACACATTGTCGAAACCCAAAGATGAAGTCTATGTAAACTTTTTTGCAGAAGTCTTCTCGAACCTTCGCGACAATGGCAAGGAGAACACAACCCAAGGCGAGATAGTCACCACTATCGAGCCAGCTACACAGCACACACTCGAGTCCGAGCTACTCTCTGCACTTGGCAAATGGAATGCTGACCAAGCCGGTGGCATCATCATCAACCCACAAACAGGGGAGATATACGCTATGGCCGGAGTCCCAGACTTTGACGTCAATAATTTCGGCGATGTCGACAACCCAGGTGTATACAGGAACCCAATAGTCGAGAACGTTTTCGAATTTGGCTCTGTCATCAAGCCCCTAGTTATGGCTGCGGCACTAGATGCAGGCGTGGTTACACCCGAGACTACTTATGTCGACAAGGGCATAGTCATAGTCAACAAGAAAGAGATCAACAACTTCGACATGAAGGCTCGTGGACTTGCATCTATGCAGACAGTCCTCGACCAGTCGCTCAACACTGGGATGGTCTTTGTCGAGAACAAGCTCGGCCATGACAAGTTCCGCACATACATGAAGTCATACGGCATAGGCGAGAAGACCGGTATCGACCTGCCGAACGAAACCTCAGGCCTTATCAAGAACCTCGACAGTCCTCGTGACATCGAGTACGCCAACGCTTCCTTCGGGCAGGGTATCGCTCTGACACCTATAGAGGCTGCACGAGCGTTCTCTGCTATTGCCAATGGTGGCAAGCTCATAACTCCGCACCTAGTCAAGCAGATACGCTATGACGACGGCTCATCCACTATCCCTACCTACCCAGTGACCAGAGAGGGTATAATAAAGCCGGAGACATCTGTGACCATTAGCCGTATGCTCACACACGTGTTCGAGGCTTATGACAGTGGCAAGCACAAGATGGCTCGCTACAGCATAGGCACCAAGACTGGTACAGCTCAGGTGGCCATGGATAACGGAAAAGGGTATTATACAGACCGGCACTTGCACTCGTTCTTTGGGTACTTCCCAGCTTATGAACCCAAGTTCCTAGTGTTTATGTTCTTGAAGAATCCCAAGCAAGTCCGCTACGCTTCTGAAACTCTGATCCCACCGTTTATAAACATCACCAAGTTCCTGCTCAACTATTACAATGTCCCACCTGATCGATAATATATGAAAACCACTCTTAAAAAAATCGTAGTTAAAGTTCTCACATGGCAAGCACGGATAGTGCTCGTGCGTCATCGTCCGAAGATCATCGCCATCACTGGCTCTGTCGGCAAAACTTCCGCCAAGGATGCTATCTTTACCGTGCTCTCGAAATTCAAAACAGTTCGCAAGAGCGAGAAGAGCTTCAACAGCGAGATCGGACTCCCGCTCACTATCCTCGGCCTTCCCAACGGATGGAACAATCCATTCATGTGGCTTGAGAACATCTTCAAAGGATTCCTGACTATACTCCGTCATAAGTCATACCCCGAGTGGCTCGTGCTCGAGGTGGGTGCTGGCAAGCCTGGCGACATCAAGAGCGTCACCCCATGGCTCCGGCCCGATGTCGTAGTCATCACTCGATTCCCAGATAAGCCAGTGCATGTGGAGTTCTTTGGCACTGCCGAGAGGATTATAGAGGAGAAGAGTGCCCTCGCATTTGCTCTCAAGCCCACCGGCGTGCTGATACTCAATCATGATGACGAGAAGGTCTACGCTCTCCATACGAAATCCAAGAGTCGCATGGTGTCATACGGCATGCACGAGAACGCTACTTACCGAGCTACACACGCTACATATACTTACGCCAAAGTTGGCGACGCTACTATCCCGACCGGCATCAACTTCAAGCTCGCCTATGGTGGCAACACTTTCCCAGTGATGCTCCCTCATGTGGTAGGCATGCACTATGTTGGCCAAGCACTATCTGCTATCGCCAGTGCTCACGAGGTAGGCTGTGACTTGCTGACTGCTATCAATGCTGTCAGTGGCTTCACTACTCCTCGTGGCAGACTGACACTCATCGAAGGCATCAACCACTCCACACTCATCGACGACACTTACAATGCATCTCCTGTAGCTATGGAGGCCGCACTCGAAGTCCTCAAAGAAGTACAAGGCAGTAGGAAGATAGCCGTCCTAGGCGACATGCTCGAACTCGGCAAGTACACCGAGGAAGCTCACAGAGCCATAGGCGAGCAAGTCAAAGGCTCTGCAGACATGCTCATCGTTGTGGGGCCTAGAGCCAAGTCTATAGCCGAAGGCGCCATAAGCAAGAAGTTCCCCAAGAAAAATATTTTTAGTTTTGACAACGCTCGCCAAACAGCCGAGTTCCTCACTGGAGCCATAAAAGAAGGGGATATAGTGCTCCTGAAAGGCTCGCAAGGCGTCCGCCTCGAGCGCGCTGTAGCCTCTATAATGGCCCACCCCGAAGACGCTCCAAAGCTCCTATGCAGGCAAGAAAAACAGTGGGAGAATAGGTAGAGATTGAAAATCTATTTAAAATATGGGATAATTTTCAGGTATGGATAAGTACTTATCTGAAATTCAATCATATTTTCAGGATGAAAATAGCTCCGAGCACTCATATCGCACTTCTTTTGAAAACTATTTAAAAGAGATTTTTCCTAAAGAAAAGGGATATCTTACTCAACAGGACCAGAGAGCAATTAATGGCAATAAACCGGACTTCGTTATTTTAAAAGGTAGAGTCCCTGTTTTATATATAGAAGTTAAAAAGGTTGGAGAGAGTTTAGATAAGGTTGAAAAATCAGAACAAGCTGATAGATACTTTGGTTATGACAATCTAATAATTAGTGATTATGTAAATTTTCGTTTATTTAGGAATGGTCAAAAATATAATGAGGAAATTAGTCTTGGTGATATAGACAAAAACAATAAGTATATAAAAATCAGAGAAGATAATTCTAAGCATTTAACAAAAACAATTCAGGATTTCGTTTCTTCGCATAAGGAGTCTATAAAAAGTGGGATACAACTTGCTCGTATTATGGGAGGTAAAGCTCAACGTATTAGAGAGAATGTTTCATATATGATTCAGAGTAGAAAGGAGAGCTCCTCTGATTTATTTAAGATACTTGATGTTGTAAAACAAAACTTAATTGCCAATCTTGACGATAAAACATTTGCAGATATGTACGCTCAGACTTTGGTATACGGACTTTTTGTAGCGAGATATAACGACAAAACACCTGAAAATTTTTCTCGAATAGAAGCTCGTGATTTAGTACCAAAATCTAATCCGTTCTTACGATCTTTCTTTGATCATATTACTGGTAATACTTTTCCTGATCAACTTAAATATATTGTAGATGAATTATGTGAAGTGTTCCAACATGCAGATGTAGAAAAATTACTGAGTGATTTTTATGGTAAAGAAAAAGAAAATAAAGACCCCGTGATTCATTTTTATGAAGATTTTTTAAAGGAATATGATGCAAAGAAAAAAATGGAAATGGGTGTTTTCTATACACCTCGCCCAGTGGTCCAATTCATTGTCCGTGCAGTGGATGATATTTTAAAAAGTGAATTTGGATTAACAAAAGGTTTAGCTGATACTACTAAAATAAAGAAAGATAAAATAGGCAAAGATGCAAAAGGTAAGGAAATAAAAGTTCCTGTAGAATACCATAAAGTTCAAGTGCTTGATATTGCAACAGGTACTGGAACATTCTTAAATGAAGTGATACATAAAGTATATCAAAACTTTAAAGACCAGGAAGGTAGCTGGCAATCCTATGTAGAGAATGATTTATTGCCACGTTTACATGGTTTTGAATTAATGATGGCTTCTTACACAATTGCTCATTTAAAACTCGGTATGACTTTGCACGATACTGGAGTCAAAGATCTGGATAAACGTATTGGTGTGTATCTTACAAATACTCTGGAAGCACCAGCACTTATTGAGATTCAACCAAGCATGTTCGGAGTTATGGAAAGTATTGTAGAAGAGAGAAAAAGTGCATCAAAAATTAAGTCTGAATATCCGATAATGTGTGTAATAGGTAATCCACCATACTCAGTTCAATCTATGAATCCTGACTATATAAGTCAGGATGTATATAAAGTGGAACCAGGGGGTAATATGAAGTTAAAAGAAAAAAATAGCAAAATGTTGAATGATGACTACGTAAAATTTATACGATTTGCTGAAGATCTAATAGAAAAAAATGAAGAGGGAATTCTGGGTATGATTACTGCACATGGGTATATAAATAATTCAACATTTAGAGGAATGCGTTGGCATTTAAGGAATACTTTCACTAAAATATACATTTTAGATTTACATGGAAATTCAAGAAAAAAAGAAGTAACTCCAAGTGGTAGTAAGGATGATAATGTCTTTGATATCATGACGGGCGTTTCTATTATTTTAGGTTTTAAAAAATCTGATTTAAAGAATAAAAAATTAGCAACTGTTTATAAATCTGATTTATATGGATTACGTCAAGAGAAATTTGAAAAACTAGATAATTATATTTTTAACACTATAAAATGGGTTGAACTTCCTGACGAACATGATGTCTGGGTTCTTGAAGGAGAAGGAAAAGAAAAATATAAAAAAGGTTTTTCTATAGCAGAAATGTTTCCAGTTAATAGTGTCGGGGTTACTTCATCCAAAGATGAAGTTTTAATAAATAGCAATGTAAATATATTATTACAACAAGTAAAGGAAAATTATAAATTAGAGCCCGAAGAAGAATTTGTAAGATCTATTGCCTATAGACCTTTTGACATAAAGAATATTTATTATAATAAAAAATTTGTTGGCAGACCCAGATTAGCTGTTATGCAACATTTAAAAAATGAAAATATATCCCTTATATTTGAAAAAATAGTGCCCATGATGGACGCCTCTGTTTCAGTTTTTATTTCTAAGAATTTATCTGATGGCCATTTAACCGGAGCTAGATCTTATGTTGCACCTCTTTATATACATAAAAATGACAAAATAATACCAAATCTAAATAAAGAGATGTGGAGACAAATAAATAATGTGGTGGGTGAAGTAACGCCAGAAAATATTTTCGACTATATATATGCAGTTCTGCATTCCCCTAAGTATCGAGAAACTTATAAGGAGTTTCTAAAAATTGATTTTCCTCGAGTTCCATACCCTAAAGACAAAAAACATTTTGAAATGTTAGTTAGGCTAGGTAATAAACTCAGAGAATTACACTTGATGATAGATCCTGAATGTGAAAAATTAATCACAAAATATTCGATACCAGGCGGAAATATAGTTGATAAGGTTAAGTATAAAGATGGGAATGTCTATATAAATGACTCTCAATATTTCGAGGATGTTCCAGAGATTTCTTGGAATTTCTATATAGGAGGCTATCAGCCAGCACAAAAATATTTAAAAGATAGAAAAGGTAATCAATTAACTCACGAAGAAATTGAGCATTATCAAAAGATAATAAAAGTTCTATTTGAAACAGATAAGATTATGCAAGAAATAGACAAGGATGATTTATGAAAAATTTTTCCTATTTGTTAATAATTATATTATTTATATCTTCACTTATTTCTTCAAGTAATAGTCGTGATTCTAGGGCCGAAATAGAATCACTAAAGGATGAATTATCTTCATATGAAGATGCATTATCGCAAGCAAACTCAAACATAGAAGATGCTCAATATTATGAATGGAGTTCTTACGAAGAAATGGGGGACGCTCTAGATGGTCTGGAAACAGTTGAACCATAAAATACTTATTTAAGTTATCCACACCACTATTTAAATTAAAATACTATATAATTAGATTAGTTTGATATATTTTTATATTAAATCCTTACTAAATTAACCTAAAAACTATGGTAAACAACAAAGAGTTGAAGAATTTCCTAGAGGTTTCTTATGATGAGCTAGAGGTTATGAATCTGAAGAATCAAGAGAGCAACAAGTCCGAAGCCGTACTCGAGAAGGAGTATAGATTATATTTAGAAAAGGAGAAAAGGATCAAAGCAGTCACCCTTTGCTTTACCGACCTAGAAGGCCGGTTCCACATGCTCGACTATGACAAGAAGTTCTTGCTCGACTCTGCCAACAACCTTACATTTGATGGTTCATCTATCCGTGGGTTCTCGCAACAGCACGAGTCCGATCTGCGCCTCTCTATCGACTGGGGGAGTATTCGCTTCCTTCCAGCCGACATCTTCGGCCCTGGGAAAGTAGTGATGTTTGTGGATGTTCTCGACCGCAACCGCCAGCCTTACATGTCGGACTTCCGTGGTCAGCTCAAGCAGTACGCTCAGATGCTCAAGAAGAAGCAAGGCCTCACAGTCTATGCCTCAGCCGAGGTAGAGGGCTTTATAGTCGATGGCGTAAACGCCGAGCAAGAATACGCTGAGCGGACTTTCAAGCTTATATCTACCGGAGGCTACTATCACTCTCTGCCACTCGACAGGCTCCGCCAATTCATCGACAAGGCCGCCGAGGCTCAGCGAGCGATGGGCTTCAAGAACGAGAAGGACCACCCCGAGGTAGCACCTTCACAGTTTGAGATGAACTTCTCATACTCCGACGTGCTCCGTGCTTGCGACAACATCCAGCTCTACAAGCTCGTCTGTCGCCAGGTAGCCAACAGTATGGGAATGACAGCTTCATTCCTACCCAAACCATTTGTCGGCATCAACGGCTCTGGAATGCATACCAACATTTCACTCTCAAAGAACGGCAAGAATATCTTCTACAGCAAGTCTGGCAAAGACGGACTCTCCGACACTGCCTGGAGCTTCGTCTGGAAGATACTCAACCACGCACCAGAGATGTGCCTGACCCTGAACTCTAGTGTGAATTCCTACCGTCGCCTGGACCCTCACTTCGAGGCCCCAAACCAGATCAAAGTCTCACCAATAGACCGAGGCTCCATGATCCGGATCCCAGTAGGCAACGAGCGCTCTACACGCATCGAGGTGCGCTCTGTAGCTCCGGACTCCAACCCATACCTAGCACTCTACACTATAGTCCGCACAGGCCTAGAAGGGAAGCCACTAGTCAAAGACAAGGACAAGAGGGACAGAGTCCGAGTCCTCCCAGACAACATCAACGACGCCATCAAGCTCTTCAAAGCAAGCGACTTCATGGAGAAGATATTGGGCAAGGAGAACCAAGAAAAGTATGCCGACTACAAGCAAATGGCCGCCGACCGCAGTCCCAAGGCCCTAGGCACCACCATCAAGACCTCCGAGGTCATCTACCACCACGAAGTCACCAACCAAGTGCTTTGGTATAATTTTTAAAAATCCTTGAGCCACAATAATTTGCTTTCCGTCAAAAGCAAATTTTCCAGCCGGAGAAATGCGAGTACGCTTTCGGTCGAAATTGGTGATCACGAATCACTAAGCATAATTGTTCGCTTCGCTCCAATTCTGCAAAGTGTTCGCGACCCCGCCTCGTCTGTTGCAAAGCAACATGACTGTGGCTTCACCGCGTAGCAAAAAACCCCAAGCAGTTGGGGTTTTTTGTCGCGGTGACCTCACGGAGAATCGAACTCCGATTAGCGGATTGAGAACCCGCTGTCCTAACCGTTAGACGATGAGGCCAATACTTATAAGCACTCTTGTAAAATAGCAAAATATCGCAATATTTACAAGTATTTGAATAATAAAAAACTGCTCCCGATTCTTCGGAAGCAGTCGTATTTTATAAAGTTATATGCTTGCGGTTAAACCACTTCTTCTAAAATTTCATTATCCACTACACCCAATTCCACTAATTTTTTCACCATTCCTCCGATGGTTTTGACTCCGACTTTCTTCTTAATCTCAACTCGTCTTTTTTCGACAGTACGGCTACTTATTCCTAAAACTTCTGCTATTTCAGCAGTATCCATATCATTGAAGAAAAGAGTTATAATCTCCATCTCTTTGTCGCTGAAAACTGGACCTTTTGGTTTTTTGTTTACCCTGTCGTAGAGTAAAGCATCATTGACGATTTTGCTGAAGTAGAAATCTTCACTTGCCAATACTTTAATAGCTTCTGATATTAACTCTGTAGAGGAAGAGCTTGATAAGCAAGAACTGGCTCCTGCTTTCATAAGACCTGCGATAAACAATTTATCGCTCTCTTCTTCTTTTTCGAGCATAAGGATTACCTTGGTAGCAGGGTAGGTGGTCCTTATGTTTTCTACCATCAGAATTTTTTCCTTCTTAGGCATGTAAAAGTTGAACAACAATATATCAATGCTGGATTGTTCCAGGTACTGATTTAGTTTAGAGATTTTGTTTGTTTCAAGTTTTACTTCAATACCTGATTGTTTCATTAGAAGGCTTCTCAGTCCAAAACAAAACAGAATCCTGCAATCAGCAATGCCGATAGTCGTAATAGTGCCTGTGTTTAGCATAACGTTCAATTTAATTTTTGGTTTGTCGATAATTTTTCCAAACTATATATCAGTTTTTGCCTTCTGTCAAACAAAAAAACTGCTTCCGAGGACCGGAAGCAGCTGGTTAGGGGAAATATCACCCCTTTTGTTGCGCCTATTACGGCGGTTAAATCCCTTATCTGTGGAATGAAAGCATGCCCTAAGGGTTTATTAGGCAATACCGTTTACTAACCCAATGTTCGTTAATTTAGATACTACTCTAAATAAATATTTTGTCAAATAAAAAGTCTGCCTGTAGAAACAGAGCAGACTTCTGTATTTAGTTGATTTAATTCAACCAGATACTAAACAAAAACCAACAAAACCAAAAAAGAACGATGAGGTGTTTTTATGTATGTAGCGATAAGCCTGAGAATGTAGAGCATGGGAACATAACAACCTGCGGTTTAGCTGGTACCTCTGTGATCTTACCATTTTGATAGTGACAGATTTTACTAAACAAGTTCTGTTCCAAATTTATAAACAGCACTCCCTTTTTCTTGTCAATTAGAGGCAATACAGGTTTTTTGTAATAAACAGAAAAAGGCGACAACTCTGTATCAAAAGGAACTTCATCGTGTTTTTTTACCTGAAAAGTAAAATTTCTCACACGCAAGTTAAATTGTGTTAAAAATTCACACAGTGCAACCAGAGCATCTACTTTACTTTTTGGGTATGCAAGATAGAATTCTTTGTTTGCAATGATACACTGGCGTTCTTTAAATCCTGCCTTTGTTCTGAAATTCATTTTTTTCGTATAGAAGTAGTGCGAGAGTATAACGCTACCTACTCCTTTATTAAATCGATCAATAGGGAAGGGCTTGGTAAAAATATCACTCCAAATGAATCCATTTTTTACAAAAGCAACTTCTACATAGGGACTCGTAAAGTCTAGGTATGTCGGGGATGTCATGGTCTTGGTTTTTATGGTTCAGAATTTGGGTTTACTTAATTTGCACTATACAACATGTTTGACTATTGTGCAAATTATTTTCCTTGATATATAATTATAAGGTATTTAACAGCTAATTTTTTTAATATATGAAAGGAACAACAGGAATGGTAGTAGGGGTGTTGTTGGCACTAGTTATAATATTGGGGCTCTACAAGTACGAGAATGATCGCAAGAATTCAAGCACTCTATATATTGGTATAACAGACGCCACCGCAGACATAAGCGGTGTGACAGACATAGACATGTCTATAAACAAAGTAGAGGTTCACAGCGTAGAGAACGGCTGGGTGACTGCATCATCTAACTCAAAGTTATACTCACTACTAGCACTCAAAGCAAGTGGCGAGACCAAGCTCTATACCAAAGCCAAAGTCCCTGTCGATTCATACGACAAAGTCCGCGTAACTCTAGGCGACACTGTTGTTCGCACCAAGGCAAGCGGTGATGTGAAGGCAGTCGTGCCAAGTGCGTATATAGTTATAGACTCAGAACTAAACACAAAGAGTAAGGGCTCTGCATACATAGGGCTTGATTTCCTCGCAGATAAATCACTACACATAACTTCAGACGGGGACTATGTGTTCGCTCCTGTGGTAAAGGCAGACTACGGTAGTAAAGCCACAGTTACTGTCACAGATGGAGTCGTAGTAGTAGGAGAGGGTTCTACTGATGGCACTACTAGTGTGGGTATGGACCTATCAGGCAAGTCACGAGCAAACTTCGAGCTGATCACAGGCAAGAGCTTGATGATAGAGTCATCGACAGATACTGAAGTAAAGTTTATCCTCGGTGGAGAACTATACACATCTAATAAATCAGAACCAGTAGAGACTTCAAATGAATCAAAAGTTGATATCAAGATTCCAAACTCTATCGAAGTAGGTGGATATCTGGGTCCTAAAGCAGAAATAGATGTGCAGAGTCCAGCAGTCAACACAGACACAGATGTGAGTGGGGGAATAAAGTTAGGACAGTAAATAAAGAAGTCTTGTATATATAAAAAGCCCCCTGTGGAAACAGGGGGCTTTGTGATCTGTATTAATCTTAACCCTCAGATGAGAAAAGAGCTATATAAAATGGTACCAATTTATAAATATCTGTCAAATTGACTAATCACAGATTTTGTTTTAGTATGAAAAAAAATCAAACAGTATGACAAACAAACAAATCCCGATCTTTTCCTTTTGGCAAAAGAGTCTCATGTCTGTAGATGCAGACATCATCATTATCGGTTCTGGGCTTGTGGGTCTCTGGACTGCCTTCAACTCTAAAACTAAATATCCACACAAAAAAGTACTAATCCTCGAAAGAGATGCAAGCCCGTCCGGAGCTTCTGTCGGCAATGCAGGTTTTGCCTGCTTTGGGAGTGCTACAGAGCTACTCTCTGACCTCGAATCAATGACCGAAGAGAAAATGCTGGAGATTGTGGATATGAGGTATAGAGGCATATCCATGATCAGAGCTATCATCGGTGATGATGTTATCGACTACAGCCAGTGCGGAGGATACGAATGTTTAAACCTTTCTGCTCAGGAAGGACTCCAAACCAAGATTCACAGCCTGAATGAAAAACTCTCCGTGATCACAAAGAGAGAAGAAACATTTACCTTTGCCAACCCTAAGAAGTTGGATGAAATGGGGATCACTGGTTTTACAGATATCATAGAGAACGGACTTGAAGGAAGTCTGCATTCTGGGAAACTCGTCCTCAAACTCAAAGAAAAGGTTTTAGAGATGGGGGTTCAGATACAGTCTGGTGTTGATGTTACCGGTTTTTATGAAGAAAAAAACCAGGTAATAATTTTTACCGGACGACAAAGTGTCAACTTCTATGCCAAACAGGTATTTATAGCAGCTGGGGGTTCTATCGGGAGCTTGTTTGCCAAGTCTCATCTGTGGCCTGCCAGGGGACAGGTGCTTGTGACCTCTCCTATACCCGATCTGAAGCTTGATGGTACTTTTCATTTTGATAAAGGTTTCTACTACGCCCGAAATATCGGTGAGAGGGTCTTGATCGGTGGTGCCAGGAATATTGCATTTGAAGAAGAAGAGACTGTGTCACTTGAGATATCAAGCAAGATCCAGAATGACCTGGAGATGTTTCTACAGAACCATATCCTCAAGGGCAAGAAGTACACCATCGTTGATCGCTGGGCACGGACCATGGTGTTTAACAAAGAAAAGGAGCCTATGGTTTACGACATAGGTAAACACGTCCATGTGATCCACTGCTGCAACGGTATGGGTGTGGCAACATCGCCGGCCTTTACTCAGAAGATAGTGAAGGGAACTGATTGGGAATAAAATAAATAAGAAGAAGACTGAAAGGTTCTCTGCTCAGGCAGAGAACCTTTTTTATTTTTGGATTTATATAAATAAATGGAGCCCCTTGTGAAGGCTCCATTCTAAACTTTTCGGTATTAACTTTAGCTCATTAACTCAACCTGTTCTTTCCAGATGATACCCTCTGAATAGGCGTCCTTGAAGTCATTTTCTGTACCAAAAAATGGGAAACAGCTGTAGATTTGGTTTTTCTCTAAAACAATACCAGTAAGCTTTTCAAGTCCTGAATCGGACAAAGACAGGGAGTTGAAAGTCTTGATCTGCTCGATGTTTACTTCGGTTAAAACTAAATGAGGATGATCCTCTCTCAGTTTCGCTAATTGGTTTTCAAAAGAATTTTCCCAAGCCTCATTTCTGGGGCAGAAAATCGTCGGAGAATTATTTGCCATGGTAAGCGTTTTTTGGGTTTGATAATTGCCTCCACTATAATTCTATTCATAACTTATGTCAAATATAACTTTGGCTAAAGTATTCTTTATGACTATGGTATAATCAGTCTATTAATATAATTATTTAAACAAATATGGAACTATACCTTCTAGGGCGCATTATATTTGGGGCTTATTTTATATACTCAGGTTTCAATCACTTCAAGAACGAGAAGTCTATGACCGGCTATGCCAAGAGTAAAGGTGTGCCTTCACCACGCTTTGCAGTGATCCTAACTGGAGCTTTGCTTGTGCTCGGTGGTCTAGGATTCATAACTGGCACAAACATGCAACTATCAGCGGTAGCTCTCCTAGTGTTCCTAGTACCTACTACTTTCATGATGCATGCTTTCTGGAAAGTATCTGATCCAATGCACAGAATGGGCGAGCAGATAAACTTCACAAAGAATTTGGCTCTTGTTGGTGCACTGTTGATGATGCTTTAATTCCCATATGGAAAACGTAGGCACTCTATACATAGTTGCTACTCCGATAGGCAACCTCGAAGACATGACACTACGTGCAATTCGAATTCTTAAAGAAGTCGATTGTGTTTTGTGTGAGGATACCAGGACTACTGGCAAGCTTTTGAAAAAGTATGACATCCAAACCAAAACTATGAGCTACCATGCGCATAGCACCAAAGGCAAAGAGTCAGTGATCATAAACATGCTTGCAGATGGCAAGAACCTAGCCCTCGTATCTGACGCTGGCACTCCATGCATATCTGACCCCGGTGTAATGCTCGTAGCAGAGGCTAGGGGGGTGTTTGGCGCAAGTGCTCGTATAGTACCTATACCGGGGCCTAGCGCGCTCGTGTCGGCTCTTTCAGCTAGTGGTGTGTCTACAGCAGAGTTTACATTCCTAGGGTTTTTGCCACACAAGAAGGGTAGGGAGACGCTCTTTAAAGAGATAGCTTCATCAGAGAGAGCGATGGTTTTCTACGAATCTACTCACCGCATTCTAAAGACTCTCGAGTCACTAGAAAAGCACACTCCCAAGTTTAAAGTAGTGATTGCTCGGGAACTCACCAAAGTTTTTGAAGAATTTATAGAAGGTACTCCAGCTGAAGTTCTAGAGTATTTGAATACTAACAAAGAAAAGCAAAGAGGGGAGTTCGTGGTGATTGTAGTACCTAGGTAAATACGATATAATACACACATGAGAAAAGAACGAACATTGCTTATACTTGGTGTCTGGGTTTCCATATTATCATTCCTAGGCTTCCCAAACTCTTGGCGTAAATTTTTATATGTTGTCACAGGGCTTGCTCTGGTATACCTGGCTTATCTATTTTACAAACAAGCAAAAGCTCGGATGCCCAAAGAAGAGAATCACATGCATTCATACGTCGACAATATTGGCTCTGGTGAATAACTATGCCATCTCGCAACAACGGATTTAAAAAGTTTATATTCTGGATACTCATACTTGCTGTATGTTGTTTAGCCCTATATTACTTGCTACCCATGGCTTCTAGTGATTTGAAGTATAGTAGTAGTGATCTAGCAAATCAAAATTTAAAAGAAGACATCAAGTCTTCATCCGATGTGGTTGAGAAGCCAGAAGATGTAAAGGTGGTAGATGTACCAGTATCTACACTACCAGTCACTCATGTGGAAACTCCTGATAAGGTGCGGGCAGTTTATATGTCTGCTTGGGTAGCTGGTGGTACCAAGTTCCGCGACCCAATCATAAAGCTTATAGATGACACTGAGCTCAACGCTGTAGTTATAGACATCAAAGATTCAACAGGAATCATATCCTTCCACCTTCCAAACCCAGAACTCAAGAAGTATGGTGCCATGGAAAACAGGATCTCGAACATACGTGCACTTACAAACATACTCCACCAGAAAAACATCTATGTCATCGGTCGCATATCTGTATTCCAGGATCCATACATGACCAAGCACAAACCAGAGTGGGCCATCACTAAACTCAGCGATGGAACTGTATGGAAGGATCGCAAAGGCCTTTCGTTCTTAAACCCGACCAGCAAAGAAGTCCATGACTACATAGTGGCGCTCAGCAAGGATTCATATGCCGAAGGATTCGATGAGATCAACTATGACTACATCAGGTACCCGACAGATGGCAATATGAAAGACATCAACTACAACCTAAAGACAGGTCAAACTCGCTCAGACAACATAGAAAACTTTTTCAAATACTTATCTACAGAAATGAAGAAAGATACTGACATACCTATATCAGCAGACCTTTTTGGACTTACCACAGAGGTCAAAGACGACATGGGCATAGGCCAAGTTTGGGAGAAAGCTCTGCCATACTTTGACTACCTTGCACCTATGGTCTACCCATCACACTACCCAAGCGGAACAGGAGGCTTTGCCAAGCCAGCAGAACACCCTTATGAGATCATAGATCGTGCACTAGAGAGCGCTGTGGCTCGGACAAAGGCTGCAGGCTACGACATAAAGAAAGTTCGTCCTTGGCTTCAGGACTTTAACCTCGGAGCAACATATACCAAAGAACGAATACGAGCTCAAATGAAAGCTACATACGACAATGGACTCGACTCATGGATGCTCTGGGATCCAGCCAACACTTATACTGCTTCTGCTCTTGAACCAAAGCAATAATTTTGCGATAATCAATACTAATGAAAAGAAATTATACAACACTCGGGTACGTGATTGCATCACTAGCACTACTATTCATAGTGTTCTCTATAGGTACTTATATCGGTTACTCCAACAGACCTGAGATAGAGAAGGTAGTATCTGTAACAAACAAGGAACCCCAATTCGAAACCACTGCTGACTTCAATGCTTTCTGGAAAGTTTGGAATCTATTGAACGAGAAATCTATACATGCAAAGGATGCCTCCGACCAAGACCGTGTCTGGGGTGCAGTAGAAGGACTCGCATCTTCACTTGGTGATCCATACACAGTATTCTTCCCACCAGAAGAGAACAAGCTTTTCAATGCAGAGATACAAGGTTCGTTTGGAGGTATAGGTGCTGAGATAGCCGTAAAGGATGATGTGCCGACAGTTGTGGCCCCACTCAAGGACTCTCCAGCTTGGAATGCAGGACTAAAGTCAGGTGACAAAATACTTCGAATAGACAAAACAGAGACAAACAATATGACAGTCGACAAAGCGATAAGTCTTATCCGTGGCAAGCAGGGGACTGTGGTCACACTACTAGTGCTCCGTCCAGGCGAGAAAGAAACACGCGAGTTTAAAGTCACCAGAGGCGAGATAGTGATCCCTACTATCGACACTGAGCTCCGCAAGGACAACATATTTGTCATCAGCCTATACAGCTTCTCTCAAAATTCTGCAAAATTATTTAAAGACGCACTCGATGAATTTGTGACTTCAGGCTCAAGTAAACTTGTACTAGATCTACGTGGTAATCCTGGTGGATACCTCGACTCTGCTGTCGACATAGGCAGCTGGTTTATAGACTCTGGCAAGGTAATAGTCAGTGAAGACTTTGGAGACAAAAGAGAGGCAGAAGTTTTCCGAAGTCATGGCCCAAGGCTTTTCTCCAAAGACTTAAAGTTTGTTGTACTTGTCGATGGTGGGTCAGCATCTGCGTCAGAGATACTTGCAGGAGCACTTCGCGAGCATGGTGTGGCCACACTGATAGGTGAGAAGACTTTCGGTAAAGGCTCTGTCCAAGAACTCATAAGTGTTACTGACGATACATCGCTCAAGGTTACTATCGCTAACTGGCTGACTCCAAACGGTACTTCTATATCTGTGTCCGGACTTGAACCTGACATAAAGGTTCCATACACTTCTAAAGATTTAGAAGCAAAACGTGACCCTCAGATGGAAAAGGCAGTAGAATTCTTAAATAAAAAATAATAAATCTCTCCTTTGCCAGCCATGCAATTTAATGATATATTCATTGTATGAAAGTCATTCTACTTACTGATGTTCCAAAAGTCGGCAAACGCTACGACGTAAAAGAATTCAAAGACGGCTACGCTATCAATGTACTCATATCTAAAGGTTTGGCCGAGCAAGCCACACCCCACGCACTAGCCAAGCTCGAGACCAAGAAAGCTGAGCTCTCGAAGAAGAGGGAAGATGAAGTTGCGTCATTCTCTAAACTCATTGCATCTATAGACAACACTACAGTCACTATTAAAGTAAAAGCAAACGAAAAAGGGCACCTATTCAAAGCCGTCAGTCCTCGTGATGTGGTAGATGCAATTAAATCCACTGCTGGTGTGGAGATCAATGAAGACACAGTGGTCATGGAGCATATCAAAGAACTCGGTACACACAGTGTGACTATCAAAAAAGGGGACATGAAAGGCAAGTGCCAGGTAGTCGTAGTAATATAAATAAAAAATCCTCTCAGTTGAGAGGATTTTTTATTTATATTACGTGGACAACTTTTTTGACTGAAGATGTGCGGTTGAAGTTTACTTTTCTCTTTGTTCCGAATTTGATTGTTCCAGGTTTGAGTGCGAATAGAGTGTGGTCTTTACCCATACTTACATTTGTACCAGGGAGTATCTTTGTACCACGCTGACGGATGATTATAGATCCAGCTTGTGCTTTTTCACCAGCATAAAGCTTCGTACCGAGGTACTTTGGATTTGAATCATTTAAGTTTTTGGCCGAACCTCCGGCTTTCCTATGTGCCATATGTCTTTTAATGCTCGCCTAAAGCATTTTTATTATTTATAATAAGTAAGTATGAGTATACATGATCTGTTCCAGAAAATCAAGGGCTATACAGGGCTTGATTCTGCCATGGCCATATACTTTATGGTTATTATAGGAGTAGGCGTTTCAGCCTTTGGATTAGGGCGATTGTCGGTAGACGGAGGCTCTGCTGATAGGGTAGAGCAGGGCCTAGCTATAGAAGGGGTAAAAGAGCCTCTCCAGAATACCCCTAGGAGCAAGCTCAGTGCTACTAGTGTAGCTCCAGCCATCTCAAGCCAATCACAAGGACAAGGTAACTATGTAGCCTCAAAAAATGGTAAACTTTACTATACAAGAGGGTGTAAAGCTGCCAATAGGATCAAGCCAGAGAACGAAGTATGGTTCACTAACGCTAGCGAAGCAGAGAGTATGGGCTACACCAAGTCAGGGTCATGTCAATAATATATGAAGACACTTCACAACATTTTAATACTGATTTTTGTAGGACTTGTGCTTTTTGTTTTGAAGGATGATGTCAAAGTCGTTTACAACAGAGTGCTCACTTATCTAGGTGAAAACAACATAACTGCTCAAGGTATCTCAGACAATATCTTTTCGAAGATTGCCTTGACTCAGTACAGCGTCACCAATACAGACAACGAAGTATCGACCCCGGGAGGCTTGGAACTACCTGATAGTATACTCGGTGCAGACAAGATAAAACTCACATCTAAGGGTGTTGTAGAGTTTACAAATACAAACCGCAAGGACAACGGCAACCTCTCTCCACTAAAAGAAAATACCAAACTAAATTCTTCCGCCATGAAAAAGGTGCAGGATATGTTTGCTAAGCAGTACTTTGAACACGTGTCACCAAGCGGAGTAGGAGTAGCAGACTTGGGTAAACAAGTCGGCTATGAATACATAATCATAGGTGAGAATTTAGCACTAGGCAACTTCAAGGATGACAAAGCTCTAGTACAAGCATGGATGGACAGTCCTGGCCACCGAGCAAACATATTGAATACAAAGTACACAGAGATTGGCGTGGCTGTGGCAAAAGGTATGTACGAAGGCCGTCAGACATGGATCGGAGTTCAGCATTTTGGGGTGCCTCGCAGTATCTGTCCTGACCTCAACGAAAGTCTGCATGTGTCTATTGAATCAGGCCAAGGTAATATCAAATCTACAGAAAGCGAGCTAAAAGCTCGTAAAAGTCGTATAGATAGTGGGGTAGTGTATGAGGGCTATACTACAGATGAGCAGATTGACCAATACAATGAACTCGTAAGTAAATTCAATAATTTGATTGAAGAAATAAAACAGAAAATAATCGAATACAATAAACAAGTTCGCGCACTCAATACATGTATCGAAAGTAATACCTAAACAAGGCTAAGGGGAGCACCCTCTAAGCCTTTATAGAATGGCCCTTTGTTTATATAATAGTGTCGCACAATATATCTTTACGGTAGTTTAGCTTGGTAAAATAAAAAACGATTGGCATGCTTGCCAATCGTCCTATTCTCACTTGAAGATTCCTTTAATAAGAATACCTTCTCTTTTTCTTTTACGCTTCCATCTTTTCCATTTAGAGATAAATCTTCTGGCTGATGATCGCGCCCATTTAATTGCTTTCCACCTAGCATTTGATTGTTTCATCTTTTATATTTAAAGATACTGGCAGATTACTCATTTTAATGAAATATGTCAATAATAAATAATATATTTGACTATATACCCTATGGTATGGTTCAATTAGCTTAAATAAACCTCTAAGTATGAAGAAAATACTTTTATTGCTTGTTATGGTAGTTGCCATGATAACCAATATTGCTCTGGGACAGCAATTAAAATATAATCCTATCTCTGGTTTAGATCAAAATCACCTTAAAAAAATTATAGAGCAAAACAAAGGAGTGGGCCTGGTCGTCTCAGCTGATGCGAATTCATCCAGCGATTATGAGGCAGATTATGGATTTATAGTCCTCTCTAAAGGAGAAAAAGCATTTGTGGTGTTTAATTACAATTGCGAATCTTACATTTTGTTGGTTCACAAGATCCTGCCTTCAATAAACGGATCTACCTTGTATCCGTACGGGAAAATACTTTTCCCAGATACATTTATCGGTAATGGACCGAGGTTGAGTTTAGAAGAGATAGAAGACAAGTTTGAGGCTAGTATATTCAAATTAACACCTCAAAGTATGTCTGGTGCCATCACAATGCTAACGGACTAAACCCCTCTCTTTACAATCAAGTTCCTGGGTTTCACTAAAACGGTCATAGGAGGTTGGCCTTGAATCTTGGGAATATAAAAACGCCTGGAATCATCCAGGCTTTTTAATTATTATGATACAAATGTCAGAGCTACTCCTTTGGCGCTTGCACGTCCTGTACGGCCGATGCGGTGGACATACGTATCGTATGTCTGAGGTATCTCGTAGTTGATGACATGAGTTACGTCAGGGATATCGAGTCCGCGAGCTGCTACATCTGTAGCAACTAGTATGTTTAGTTGATCGTCCTTGAATGCCTTCAGTGTCCTCTGGCGTTCGTTGTGGCGCTTGTCACCGTGAATAGAACCAGCTCTGAATCCCCTTTTGATGAGTTCTTTTGAAAGTTTCTCTACGGCATGCTTCATCTCAGAGAATATCAATACCTTTTTGAATTCATCTTTCTTTGTAAGTAGTTCTGCGAGTACGTCTATCTTCTCTACGCCTCGTGCAACACGGATCACGTCTTGCTCGACATTCTTGGAAGTATCGCGAGTTTTTACCATTACACGAACTGGGTCGCTAGTGAACTGTTCTATAAGCTTCTCGATAGGTTTTGGAAGTGTTGCAGAGAAGAATAGGTTCTGGCGCTCTGGGTGAGTTTTCTCCAGTAAGTATGTTATGTCATTAATGAACCCCATGTCTAGCATGCGGTCAGCTTCGTCGAGCACAACAGAGCGAGTAGTTGAGAGGTCGATCTCTCCACGTTTAACTAGATCAAGCAGTCTGCCTGGTGTACCTATGACAAAGTTGCATCCACGGCGTAGGTTCTTGATCTGAGCAAATATTGGTGCACCACCGACACATACAACAGCAAACATTTTCAATCCACGGGCAAAATCGTTGAACTCTTTCTCGATCTGTATTGCAAGCTCACGAGTCGGAGCTATTATAATCGCTGTTTCTTTCGGATCCTTCAGAACTTTGTTTATGAGTGGGATAAGGAAAGAAGCAGTTTTACCTGTACCTGTGTCTGCGATACCGAGTATGTCACGGCCTTGGAGCGCATGAGGTATAGATTTGTCTTGGATAGGACTTGGGTATATGTAGTTCTTGTTGGCGATGGCGGTCTTGAGTCGAGCATCTATAGCAAAGTCACTAAATGTGTGAGTCGGTAGGTATATTTCTTCTTTCTCAATAATTGTAGACTTACTGATAAAACGAGAGACATCAATACGCTCAAATGAGCCCTTCCTGCCACCTCTCCCACCTCCACGACTTGGTGATGGATTGCCACGGAATGATGGCTTGGAACCGTGTTTAAAAGGCCGTGATGGGCTTTTACTCGCACCAAAGCGAGGTTTGCTACCTGTAGGCCTAGAAGGTCTTGAGGCAGATGAATATGGGGTCTTTTTAGACCCTTTGTTACCTTGATATGTAGACATATATAAGAGTTTTGTGCTTCAAAAATTAAAATTGAAACACTCATTCGCACCAGGAGTTTTTCAATAATCTATTTATAGCATTTACGTCTTTAAATGTCAAGATATATTGGGATTTGAGCTTTATTTATCAATTCCCTACCCTGTGTATAAATCATTGACAAAGATTTTTACAAATTGTATAATGGCTTCACAAAGGACGTGCGTTTCGAAATAGTCGATTTCTTCAAACATTCATCTTATTTGTAAAATTATTATTTTAAACGAAAATCTTAAATGACTGGCTCAATAAAAAAGCTTACTGACAAAGGTTTCGGTTTCATCACAGCAGAAGGACTTGCGAAGGATCTATTCTTCCACAGTAATTCTCTTGTAGGCGTTCAGTTCGACGAACTACGCGAAGGTGATGCTGTTACTTTTGATACAGAAGAAACTGCAAAGGGACCTAGTGCTGTAAACGTACAGCGCGCATAGGCTACCCAAACAAAAATCCCCACAGCAATGTGGGGATTTTTGTTTACCCGTTTTTGATTAGGGTTATTTCTTCTTTGCAGCTTTTGGTTTCTTCTTTTCTTTACGAGCATCCATTCCTTTTGCCATAAATTATTATCAAGCGTAATAGATTATTTTATGAAAAAATGTCTGGCCTGCCTAGAGCCTGCGGCTGGACAGGAGATCCGAGGACTTTTTTCAGAATATAATCTATGTAGCAAACTTAATTATTAATATTTTTATTATATCATGCTAATATACTGTTATGGAAGATGAAGAAATACAAACAGAGAAGAAGGACCCCACATGTCCTCGCTGTGGACTACGTGCGTACGATAGCGAATGTGCAGTATGCGGTACACCTATAATAGATAAAAAAGACGAAGAAGAGGAAGAGTACGACTGGCGCGAGAAGAAGCGCTAATTCTTAGATCTAAAAAGGTCTATAAACTTAAACATGTATTTAGTGCTACGTCTTGATAGGTTGAACAGTATGGCTATTGTAAAGAAAGCTAGTGCTGCTTCTTTGTTGTAGAATGATACTACTATGGCTATAAACGCCACAACTACTGGTAAAAGTATGCGCATGTTGGCATGCTCGTTTTCGGTCTTTGTAAATGGAGTGTTCTCTATTTCGTGGGCCTTTATGATGTATCGACGCATTTCCCAAAGTGAAAGTCCGATTAGGATTACATTGATTGCAAAAAATATTATAGCCACCTCTGTGTAGTGGTACATTCCCAGTAGGTGTGATGAGAACGGTATCAATGCCACGAAAAAGAAAAATACTGCACTGATGTTTGAGAGCATGATGTCTGTATTCTTTGCCAAAACTGATGCTATGTAGTGGTGGCTACGCCAATAAGTAAACAGTAAAGAGAAACTTAAAAGGTAGCTCAGGAATAATGGATATATATCGACGATAGCGTTGAAAAGTGCTTCGTTGGTGACTATGCCTCCAAATTCAGGTACTCGTATCTCAAATACGAGTATGGTCATAACTATTGCAAATATTCCATCGGCAAGTGCTTCTAATCGTGATTGCTTCATATGATATATTATACCATATCACTTATTAATTTTAATTTTTCTTTACGAGATTTAGCTTTTAGTTCTGACTCAGCTTTTGATGCTAGAGAGCGGTTCTTGTACCTCTTGGAATAAACAAGTACTACAGGTCTCCTTGCCCTAGTGTACTTAGCTCCTAGGCTAGATGAGTTGTGTTCTTTGACTCTACGTTTCAAATCAACGGTTATACCAGTGTATAGAGTCTTATCCTTGCATCTGATAATGTATAGATAGTACATCTTATCTTATTCCAGTATCGATCTCAATATGGATTGTTGACTCAACTTTCCACTTTATCAAAACAGTAGTAGGAGCACCTATTACATTCTCCACTGGCCCACTCTTTTCGACATCAACATAGTATCCACCAACTGTAAGTGAAGTTGAGAATCTACCTTCACTATCTGGAGTCAGAGTTGTGACCAGTGTCTTCCTATCTGATTTATAAACATAAACTTTCCTAGCTGCATACATTTCTTTGGTTGGTTTACAAGGATTGTCTATCCTCTCTGGACCACCACACACTGGACCGATAGATACTTTCCCTGATAGGGTTCCCTTCTCCTCTGTAGTATTTGGACAAGCTTGGAATTCACATTTAGGGCCAGTTCTTCCTACAAATGATCCATCAGGACATTGCTTTGCTTCCATTGTACACGCGACAGGTTCTTCAGAGGTTGGAACACTTGGTAGAACTTCAGTTCCTGTGATAGCTCTCTCTGCATTGAAATGCCCATCTATAACTGGGATTATGATTTTCTTGGGAATAGATCTTTGGGAGTAGTCTATAGTAACCCTGTATTCTTCGTCACTCTTCTCCCCTTTTGTTATATATATATCTCCTATTACTACACTTATATCCCCTATCCTTGCGTATGATTTTTCTAGCGCTACATCCCCTCTGTCATGGAATAAAACTATAAAAGTGGATCCATCAAGAGAATCAATATCTACAGTCATTGGCACGAGTGCGTCGAGTCTAGGTGATTTACCTCTGTATGCTCCCTCGATAAAATTTGTTTTTAGGTATTTATGAGCTATCTCAGCTTTGCCTGTAGATCCATCTGTGTATTTGTATAGACCGATAAAATCTTTTATGCCTACAACTGTATTCCCGTCAGGTAAAGTGACTATTGAATTTGCAACTCTTTCGATAGTGGTGGCGCTATAAGATTGAGTTAATGTTTGGAGAGCGTTAAATTCTGACATCTTACTCCTATTTATTCTGTACCCACCCCACAGCAGAAGCAACAATAAAATAAAAGCGCATATTTTTATGATTTTTTTAGTCTTATTTTTCATATACGAATTATACCATTTTATAAGGATATATTGAAAAACATTGACAAATGGGGTTATTTTTGCTATAATATAAGTAATATTAAAATCCGTTTTTATGAAGCACATTTCAGCGTTCGCAGTTTTTTTGGCGAGTTTCATTATTTTATCATCAATGGTTGGAATCGGGATTTTCATGCATTGGAATTCACCTGATTTCAAAGATTCACGCACTCTCATTGTATCGCTATACTTCTCCTCTTTGGGAGTAGTATTGATTACTACGTGGTACGTGGCAAGTAAGAAGCCATTCAAAAAACTTGCAAGAAACTAGTCCTACCCCAAAAAGAAAAGGCCCCTTGCAGTAAAATGCAAAGGGCTTTTCATTTATAAAATTTTTATGAAAGATGCTTTGAAACGAGTTTTGTCATCTCAAACATGTTTACTACAGCTTTACCACCGAATACTTTCTTGAGGTTCTCGTCTGCGACGATGTTGCGTTTTGCTTTAGGGTCTTGAAGGTTGTTCTTCTTGATGTATACCCAGAGAGCTTTTACAACTTCTGAACGAGGCATAGGGCCCTTACCTACTACAGCAGCTAGATCAGCGCTGATAGTCATTGGTTTCATAAATGCAGATGTTTTTGTTGGCATAATGTAATTCCGGTTACTATTAATATAGGTATATTATACCATTTCCTATAGGTATAACTACACAATATGCCATTGACAAACTATCCTAAAAGTACTTTAATTATAGTAAGTAAAATCGATTTCCTCACTATATAAATCATAAGTTATGATTATAAATATAAATCCACTACTTACTACTATAGGTAGCGTTCAAACAATGTTCGTTATTATGGCCGGGTTTGTTTGCGCAGTTCTTGCATACTTGTTAATTATTAAAGAATTTAAAAAGACATAGTTTCTGGTTTTGGTTAAATCCCGGGGTTTCTACCTCGGGGTTTTTATTTATGGATTTAATATATTTTTGAAAGCCACCGCATGCATATGCGATGGCTTCGTTGTTTTCTTGCGGTTAGGTTAACCACGGAACTTTACAAATTGTTTAGATTCAACGTACTTACCATCTGGATTTGTGACTTTAATCACATATACAGCCGATCTGGCTGGATACTTTGCATCATCATTGAAAAGAATAATGCCGTTGCCAAACCTACCCCTGTAAACTTCTTTGCCATCCAATGCAAGTATGTGCACTGTTGCATCAGGCCTTGCTTTGTCAGACTCGATCTGAATCTGGCTTGTGGCCGGGCAAGGGTAAAGCTTCATTTTTACAGAATCACCTGGTGCTTTTGCCTGATGATCTGAAGCATTTAAATTCGAAGGTACAATGAAAGCAACTACTGTCATTGTAAGAAATAACTGTGTAATCTTTTTCATGCTTGAAAGTTTAGTGTGAAATTACGGTTTCGTTCTGCTTTAAGTATACGCTCACGCCAGAAGGTGTCAATGAGTCAAGGCCTGTCCAGCTAGTTCGACGCTTCGTACTCTATGCGAGCGTAGCTTAGTAGTTTGAATTCTTTGGTTGTATAAAGTACCCTGCCACAAGGATAATCACAGCCAAAACCACAATGGAGATTTTTTTAGACATGAGAGAAGTATGAATTATCTATTTATCCACGTAATTGTTAGTTGTAAAACTGTTGCGAAAGATACCCAAAGGACATAAGGGATCTGGATATAGGTGATCCACTTGGCATATGGGTAGATAGCTACCATGGCCCAGATGAGTGTGGTGAGGACTAGGAGGATGTCGATGGCTGCCAAGAGGTTGTTCTTGAGCCCGAACTGGAAGTATGTGAAAGAGAAATTGAAAATAAGGTTGAGTATAAATGGCAAAGCCACCCAAATAGATATTTGCCTCTGATATAGCATCATGAACACCTTGCCAAATGAGATAGCGATGAGGATATAGAGGAGTGACCACACAGGGCCAAATAGCCATGATGGTGGGGCCCAGGAGGGCTTTAGTAATGTCGAGTACCAGTTGTAGGAATTGTTCATATGCTCTAATGATACCACACTTGACCTAGTAGCAAGGACAGTCCTTGCTACTAGTTAGTGCCAATAATTCTAAATCCAATTTTTACTTCATCCCCTTCGAAAATATCCTCTTTCTTGCGAACCAAAGCTTTTACTGATAGCAGGTATGACTCTGATCTCTTGTGTGGGAAAAGTGAAGTGTCCCAAGAAGTTTGGCCTATCTTAGCTTTTATCTTTACAAACCCTTTAGGGTAGGATTTCCGAATCTGCTGGGAGAGTGCCTTGTCTAGGGTGATAAAATGCCAGCCACCTTCCCCAGGCCATCGCCACACTTCTGCCTTGATTTTACATTCTCTATTCTTCATCTTTTATGGATACAAGCTTACTTGGACTATGGTGACCGTTGATAATGCGAACATTAGATTTAGGAATTTTTAAATGTAGTGCTAGTAGTTCTATGATGCGAGTATTGGCAAGGTTGCGCTCGGCGGGTTCACGAACAGAAATCTCAAAGTGATCAGAACTTTTTCCTTTTATAAATTCTTTCTTGGCCTCAGTTGTAACTTTTACATGTATATACATTATTTTATAACCCCTTCTCTTTTTAATTTCTTGTACTTCTCAGATGGACCACCACGATTGTACTCCCCTATGACTCCATCACTGCGGATGACTCTATGACAAGGTACACCAGGTCTGTAGTTTGCTTTCATGATTGAGCCTACTGCACGAGCGGCACCCGGACTACCAGCTCTACTCGCCACCTCTTTATAAGTCATAGTTTGACCTTTTTTAATCCCAGAAACTATATTGAGAACTCTCTGTGTAAACAAACTCAAACCTTTTTCTTTCTTGATCATATAAATAACTTTGCTAGACGTATATCTTCAAATGATAAGTTGTGACCACCCTTCTCTAGGATTGATTTGATCGGTGACAGTTTGCCTACTTCTTCGCCTTCAAGTGTGCTGTTGGCCTTCTTTACTAAGTCTATGTCTTTCTGTTTGGGGCGGATGTGAGTGATGATAGTCTCTGGGAATTGCTCCATTATCTGCTCTATATGGTGAGTTATGGTGCCTTTGGTAAGCCCACGGTCTTTGGATATCTGGCTGATGCTTTTGCCTTGATCAAGCAAATCCTTGGTAATCATTATAGTAGAAACTTTTACAACTGGTTGCTTGGACTTCTTGCCAGTCTCTATACTGCCACCCATGCGGAGTATGAAGTCATGCTCAAGCTTCTCCTGTTCGCCCTTCTTTAGCTTGCTAAACATTTGTTCATTGGCAGTGCTTTCGTTGCGTAGGCCTTGGTCAAAGGCTAGGACCTTCGGGTCGACTTTCAATGAATCTGGATGGAAGCCAACCAGACGGATTCCAGATAGCGTACGTACTCGGGACAGAGCCACATAGCCCATGCCATATGCGAAAGTATTCGACAGGTCTATCTCTGCATTGTCGAGCGACATTCCCTGGCTCTTGTGGATGGTTATAGCCCAAGCTAGGCGCAGTGGGAGCTGGCTTATAGATGCTTTGACTTTGCCGTTCTCCTCTATCTCCCATGTGGACGCTGTGGCATAGATGACCTTGCCATTGTAGAGCTCTATGACTGGTGTGCCGTCTGTGTCTAGGAAGTGGACTACTTTGCCACGAGTACCATTCACATAGCCTTCTTCGAAGTTATTCTTGATGCACATGACTTCTGCTCCAACTTTGAGTCGTAGTGACTGGTGAGCCAGGCAACTTTTCTTGAGGATTTCTACTAGTGGTTCTGGTCCTGTGGATGTCATATTGAAAACTCTCTCTTCGGAGTTTATAGTTCCGAGCTCCATGTCGTTCTCGGTGTCTACATTGGCATTGTGAGTGTATAGCCGAGTGGCACGGATGCCTTGAGGTAGTTCAGCATTGAGTCGGGTTTCCAAATGTTTGTAATGCTCTTCATCGATAGAGTCATCCCTGATAGTGTTTAAGATATCGGTTAGTACTTCGTCTTCTTGACGGTGTTGCTCGGTGAGGTAGCAGATGGCTGGGTTCATGAGCGCCCACGCTTCACTGTAGATGACCATGTCTTTTAGATCTGGGTCGTTCGATTTATTTATCGGTGGTAACTGAAAGAAGTCGCCAGAGAGTATGACTTGGAGCCCTCCAAATGGCTTGTTGTTGCGTTTGAACCTTCGGCAGACCTTCTCTACCATGTCTAGGCGATGTGCGTGTAGCATGGACACCTCGTCGATGATCAGCACTCGTGCTTTATCGAAACGTTTCCAGAGGTATTGTTTGTCTTCGAGTGCATCGAGGTCGTGTTCAGTTATACTCTCTTTGATCCCGATTCCAGACCAGCCATGGATAGTCATGCCGTTCATATGTGTAGCTGCGATACCAGTAGAAGCAGTAACAGCCACGGGGATGTCGTGGTTCTCTAGGTATTTAATATATTGGTTTAGTAAATAAGTTTTGCCTGCTCCGGCACTACCTGTGAGGTATACATTCACACCAGTCTTTAAGATAGCGAGTGCTTGAGCTTGAGTCATAACCTTTAGTATAGCATCTAGTATTTGCGGATGACGGCTTTGACTATAGCAACAATAGTGAGGTACTGCTCTGGGTATATAGGGCTGAAGTCTTTGTTTGCTGGTTCGAGCCACACTTTCTCGCCAACTTTACGGAAGTACTTCATAGTGAACTCTCCGTCTACATTGGCTATGACTATCTCGCCATCTTTGGCTTTGTTGGTCTTCTCTACCAGAACCATGTCGCCGTCGGCTATGTGAGCATCGATCATGGAGTTGCCATCAACTTTGAGCATATAAGAATTGCCAGAGCCTGTAGAGAGGTAGTCGTCTATGTTTACTGTTTCAGACATTTCTTCTTCAACTGTGGCTGGGAACCCGGCAGTAACTTGACCGAGGAGTGGAATGCCACCTAGTGATTCCTCGGGGATCAATCTACCAAGGTGGTCTTTGGCAACTAGTCCTGCGTCGATGAATTTATCGACAAGGCGAGCGACTGCATTCTTGGACTTGAACTGGAAAAGCGCCATCATCTCTGTGTATGTGGGCATGCGCTTTTCTCTGCGGTAGAACGAAAGGAGTTTGTCTTTGTAATTGTTATACATATATTAGAAGTGAGCTAGCGTAGGAAAAAATTTCTGAAAGATACTTCTCTGAGAATGCTGGAGCATCTTCTTCTGCAGTATCTTGTGCTCTCGAGCTTCCTTGCGGTACTCGAGACCTTGGAGGATCTTCATATCGATCCTTTTGTTTAGAGTTTGTAATTCCCTCTCTATTATTTTGACATATTGTACTCTGTTCATATATTTATTTAACCTCTACATTTATAACAATCGACTACCTATATAGTATATGTGAACGCTCGTTCACGGTCAAGTAAATATCTGTGGATAACTATAAAAACAGGGCATCAGTTAGATGCCCTGTTTGCTTATAAATAAATCATTACTCCTTCTCCAAAAGAGACAGTATTTTTGCTGATTTAATGCTTTGCAGTATGTCTAATGAATCTTTCGTGCATAGAAGATATCCTGTAGATTCTTGCATCGATATTTTAACCGCATGTGCCGCTCCACAAAACACTACTACATAGTAACCTTTCTTTTCGAAATTTTGTGCACTACTGAGAATTGAATCCTCAAACTCCTTGTAATCTTTTGCCATTCTTTTACCCCAGAATTCAGCATCTTCCTTATCTACTGAGTCAAGTCGGTCCAGCCTAAGAGAAGAAGGTTTCTTAAACGATTCTTCTAGGCTTTTTTCCTGGCCATTGATTCCATCATCGTAAGCAAAATTCAAGATTGTATGAAATGCATCCATAAATTCTGGTTGAAAGATACCAGATCTATTATCGCAACCGATGAACGGATACCGTTCTGCTATACACTCAGGTAAACCTAGTATCCTACTTACTCTCGGATCAAAATAACCGGAAACTGTATTAGGTATTCCTTCCATCAAGAAAATGATGGGTTTACCTGCTGATGCTTCTAGCAACCTGGGAAAGGCTGAACAAAAAATTTCTTTTGATGGACCGTCAAGCAAAGTAGAGTCACTATGTTTTATCCCTACTAATACAATGTTTTGTTTCGTTAAATACGTTGGAGGATAAAGACTTGGAGTATCAGTAGTTGTGCTTTGTGAACAACTTTCTACTACAAAAACAATTATAACCAGGGAGAGAATTAATTTTTTCATATGATTAATTTTTGGTGGCCGAAAAAGATAAATTTTACCCTCTTTGGTCACAAAAAATTGCTGATAAATAAACATTATTTATCAGCAAAATATCATACATGTAGTATTTTGTCAATTAATCCTAATCTAAAAAATTCGGTCTATTATGAACGCACTAATGATTTTCTAAGGTTATAAAACTTCCATTTAATATTGCACCAGGTGTTGCAGTATGCGAGTCCGTATGGAGGATGGTCATTATCACTCTTCTCCAAACACTCCTCACAGCAGATAAAGTGGTCATGGCACATGAGGTTGCCACAGTTTACATAGTGCTCGCTTTTAACTCCACATTTACTGCAATGGCCGATGATTTCATGCTTGTCGGGGTCGTTGAAATTCATGACTATGCGCTTGTCGAAGACATAGAGCGAACCTTTGAAGTCTTGCCCTGGGAACTGCTCCATGTAGCTGACTATTCCTCCGTCGAGCTGGTGGACATCTTTGAAGCCTTCACGGACAAGTAGGCCGGAAGCCTTCTCACAACGCACGCCGCCAGTACAAACTGTCAGCACTGTCTCGTCTTTAAGGTTTTCAATCTTTTTAATATTTTTCTTCAAGTCACGGAAGTTGTTCAGATCTGGGAAAACTGTGCCTTCAAACTTCCCCACACGTAGTTCATAGTCATTGCGCATGTCTACTATGTGGAACTTTTTACCTTGCTCGTACCACTTACGTAGATCCTCAGGCTTTAAGTGATTGCCAGTGATTTGATTTGGGTCTATGTCAGCTTCGTCACCAAGATGGAGAGACACTATCTCTTTGCGGACTTTTACAGAGAGTCGTGGGAATGCTGTGCCGTCTGCGGTGCCGTTGCTAACCTTCCAGTGTATATCTGCAAAGCGAGAGTCTGACTTCATTAGACTCATGTATTCTTGGCAAGCGCTCTCTGTGCCTTCAAATGTGCCGTTTATGCCTTCGTGGGCTATAATCATACGACCTTTCATTCCCAGCCTCTTACATAGCTCAAACTGCTCATCACGGAGCGCCTTAGGGTCAGCAATCCGGGTATATTTGTAGAAAAGGATGATTTTGTAATTTGATTCCATATGTATAAATATATCTTATTTTATAAGGTTTTCTACTTGACTTATGCCTAAAATAGTGATATAAAATAGAAAAATTTGATAACCCAAAATCTACTAAATTATGAGAAACGTTCTAAGACTTGTAATCAGATTCAACGAGATTTGGATCACCATTTTCTTTCTGTTTCAGTTATATATGATGATATCTTTGAGGCATGATGGGAAGTGGAATAAACCCATGTCGGAAAGTGAGTACATAGACAACGGAGGTGGAAGCTTTGATTATTACGCAGGCTATGCGTATCTAACAGTAAACAATACTGTCAATTACAAAATGTCGGACAAGACCAAGATAAGTATTACTGATAAATCTTATGTAAGGTATCTTTATATAATCCTTTACTCACTTATATGGATTTATGGATTATATAGCCTGTATAAAATACAAGTAGACAGATATCCTACAGAGAAGGACCTGGAACAAGCCAAGACAGATGGAGAAGGTATACAAAAAGCATCGGCTCGACACTATGTATTTGGATTCATTACTACTGTCATATCTATTTATGGTGTGGAATACAGTATTCTCTATATGAATCACTTCTGGCTGAAATAAAATATTTTTTCACCTAAAACTCATTTTATGAAACTAAAATTAAAAGCGTTCATCGCTTTTCTAATCAGCCTGGCTATGCCGGCACTGTGGCTGTGTGTAATGTTGTGGGTAGATGAAGGAGAAATACCTTTTGTAGTAGGTATTATATTGTTACTCCAATTAGCTGGAGTAATCTTCCAAAGAAGGAAAGGTAGGAAGAATAGATTTATCGCAAACAGCGGGATCATTTCAATAGTTTTAGGAATTGTAGCATTCTTTTCTCTGTGGCGTGGGTATTGGTTTCTCAACATTAGCTGGTTTGTGATAACGTTATTTTTCTACCTGTCATATTTCCTGGATACAGCTAGTGCCTTTTGGAAAGCACTAATAAGTAATAGGAATAGGCGCTGGTATCAATACTAATATTTTAAGTAAGTAATTGAAAAAAAGGAGACTCTGTCTCCTTTTTTTATTTTCTATATTTCTTTGTTCGCCATTTGTCAGCTATCTTTACACGAGTGAGTGAGCGTTCAAGTTCAGAGGCAAAGTGTTCAAAGTCTACTACCTCTTTGTTGTCAGCCACCTTCTTCAGTTCCTCTGCTTTAGCCTCTGCTTGCTTGATGGCTTCGTCTGTAATATCAGCTACATGCTCGGCAAAGTCTGCAAGTACTGCTACTTCTGTCATGCCATCGATTTGCTTCACCTCTACAAATCCACCAGAGACTGCCATAGGGACTTGTTCGCCATTTACGAGTGCGACAACGTCACCAGATGCTAGTCCTGCGATCATAGGGATGTGTTCTGGAAGTACTGTCAGCTCCCCTTCTGTGGATGGGAAAGTAACACTCTCAACCATTTCCTCAAGGATGAGCTTCTCTGGAGTTACTATTTTTAGTTTTAATTGTTTGGCCATCTTTAAATATAAATATTTTACAACGCTCCCTTCATGTAGAACTCGTTCTCTGGCTTGTCGTCATGCTTGCCATCAAGTATCTCTCGGAATGAACGGATAGTGTCTGCAAGTGGAACGTATTGGCCAGGCGCACCAGTGAACTGCTCGGCTACGAAGAATGGCTGTGAGAGGAACTTCTGAATCTTACGAGCACGAGCCACAAGGTCGCGATCTTCATCTGAGAGCTCTTCCATACCAAGGATAGCAATGATGTCCTGGAGGTCTTTGTATCGCTGTAGTACACGCTGAACTTCACGAGCAACTTCGTAGTGTTCCTTACCCACAATGTTTGGGTCAAGGATTGTTGAAGATGAGTCTAGTGGATCAACAGCTGGGTAGATACCTATTTCTGAGAGTGAACGGTTGAGTGCCACTGTAGAGTCAAGGTGAGAGAATGTTGTCGCTGGAGCTGGGTCTGTGAAGTCATCGGCTGGCACGTAGACGGCCTGCACTGATGTCACTGACCCCTTGTCTGTAGATGTGATGCGTTCTTGTAGGTTTCCCATCTCTGTTGCGAGTGTTGGTTGATAACCCACTGCAGATGGAATACGTCCGAGTAGCGCTGATACTTCAGAACCTGCCTGTGTAAAGCGGAAGATGTTGTCGATGAAGAAGAGCACGTCCTTGCCTTCTTGGTCGCGGAAGTGCTCGGCCATGGTAAGGCCTGAGAGTGCCACGCGTAGACGAGCACCTGGTGGCTCATTCATCTGTCCGAAGACCATGGCTACTTTTGGGAGCACGCCTGACTCTTTCATTTCGTGATAGAGGTCGTTACCTTCACGAGTACGTTCACCAACACCTGCGAAAACTGAGTATCCTCCGTGGTTACTTGCGATGTTATGGATGAGTTCTTGGATGACCACAGTTTTGCCCACGCCTGCACCTCCGAATAGTCCAACTTTACCTCCCTTTAGAACTGGGCAGATAAGGTCGATAACTTTGATACCAGTTTCTAGGATCTCCACTTTGGTAGCTTGAGAGACATATGAAGGAGCTTCGCGGTGGATAGAAGAGCGGACTTTAGTAGCAACTTCTTTCCCGTCGTCGATGACATCACCAAGCACATTGAAGATTCGTCCTAGAGTGTCTGTACCGACTGGGACAGAGATAGGTGCACCAGTGTCTGTGACTTCCATACCACGAGCGAGGCCATCTGTAGTGTCCATGGCCACAGAGCGGAGGACATTGCCACCGATGTGCTGTTCTACTTCAAGGACTATAGTCTTGTCGCCATTCTGCACTGTTAAGGCATTATAAATAGCTGGCAAGTTTTCTTCAAACTCTACATCCACCACCGGCCCGATTATTTTTTTGATTTTTCCTTTCATATGTTTAATTTAATTTAGTTTGATTTGCTATTATCGACTCCTGCTCTTCTTTGCACTTATCCATGAATCTTTGCTTTTCTAATTCTAATTCTTCTATAAATTCTTTTCTGTGTTTATCAATCCTTTCTGATTTATTTTCTCCAGTTTCTTTATTGATACTTTCTAATAAAATATTATATTCTTTTTCTGAATTATGTATAAGTGAGATTGCTGAGGAATAATAGTTATCTATATCTAGCGACCTCTCATGAAAATCACTAAAATTTAACGAATCGAGATAAGCTATCATTTCTTTCTTCGCCTTACTGATATCATCGATATAAGGCTGAAAGAGCTCGCTACTATCAGTAGTTTTCCTCTCGTTGTTATTGCCTTGTGGTGCTTGGTCGGGTTTCATATATTTTAACTTACACTTGCCATACCGGCACTTATTTCTGATATTTCCTGTGTAATGCCTGCTTGGCGGGCTTTGTTGAATACTAGTGTCAGGTCATCTATCATCTCTCCAGCAGCCTCACTAGCATTCTTCATAGCGACCATGCGGGATGACTGCTCAGAAGCACTCGATTCAAGGAGCATCTGATAAATCTGCATTCGGACAAGTTTTTCTGAGAGCATCTCTACCAGTTTGTTTGTGTCGCCTTCAAATATATACTCTACTGATTCATTTACTAGTTTCTCTTTGTCTTTCACTTCTCCCAAACTCTCTATCATCTCTCCAACTTCTTCTTTGCTGATTGGTAGGAGCTTTCTGATGTTGGCTTTTTGAGTGAGGGCTGAGATAAAGTCGGTATATATGACTTTTACTTCCTTGTATATTCCCTCTTTGTATTTACGAGTTATAAGTTCAGAGAGAGGACGGATGTCAGATAGAGTGGCGTTGTCTGGAATCTCGACAAATGATGCGATGATATTCTGGCCGATACGTCGCATGGCATTGTCACCTTTCTTGCCGACGGAAATAATCTCGGCGTTCTCGGTAGTTTTGAGTATTGAAAGTGTCTTCTTGATAGCTTGGGAGTTGTATGAACCACAAAGACCGCGGTTAGATGTAATAAGTACTATTAGTGATTTATCACCTGAATTTCCTGTAAAGAATGGGTGTGTTATCTCTTCAAGTTTGCCGGAGAGTGATGTGAGCAGGTCCCAAGAGTAGTTGGCATACAGACGTGAAGAAAGAGTAGCATTAACTGCACGCTTCATCTTGGAAGCTGCCACGAGCTCCATGGCTTTGGTGATCTTCTTCGTGCTTTTAACACTCTTTATTCTGTTTTTTATTAATTTCTGATTTGCCATATTCTCTAAACCAAATTTTTATTTTACAAACCCTTTCACAAAATCCTCGATTACTTTCTTTAGTGTTGCTTCACTCTCATCTGTCCACATTTTCTTCTCTGCTATATCAGTATAGAAGTCTTTAGCATTTACTTCTGCGTAGTCACCAAGTTCTTCTTCAAACTGTCTAATCTTGTCCACTGGCACATTATCCATGTAGCCTTTCACAAGTGCATATAGAGTGACTATCTGGCGTGTAGTTCCTACTGGAGAGTATTGAGGTTGCTTGAGGACTTCCACAGCACGCTTACCACGCTCTAGTTGGCGTTTGGTAGATTCATCTAGGTCTGAGCCGAATTGAGAGAAAGCTTCAAGTTCACGGAATTGTGCAAGGTCTAGTTTGAGTGTACCAGCCACTTTCTTCATGGCTTTGATTTGGGCACTTCCTCCTACACGGGATACAGAGTTACCAACGTTTACTGCAGGGCGGATACCTTTATAGAAGAGATCTGTTTCGAGGAATATCTGTCCGTCTGTAATAGAGATCACGTTTGTAGGAATATATGCAGAGATGTCACCACCTTGAGTTTCAATGATTGGGAATGCTGTGATAGATCCACCTCCGTATTCTTTGTTGCGACGACATGCACGCTCAAGCAAACGTGAGTGCAAGTAGAACACATCACCTGGGTATGCTTCACGGCCTGGTGGACGGCGTAGCAAGAGTGAGATCTCACGGTATGCCACTGCGTGCTTGGAAAGGTCATCGTAGATAACCAAGACATCTTTACCTTGGTCCATGAAGTACTCTGCGATAGAGACTCCAGTATATGGAGCGATGTATGAAAGCGCTGCGGCTTCTGATGAACCTGCAGAGACTATGACTGTGTAGTCCATAGCGCCACCTTCCTCTAGGCGAGTTTGTAGTTTGCGAAGCTTAGAATCTTTCTGGCCGATAGATACATACACACAGATCATGTTCTGACCTTTCTGGTTTAGTATGGCATCGATAGCGATTGCTGTTTTACCTGTCTGGCGGTCACCAATGATAAGCTCACGTTGTCCGCGGCCTACTGGGATGATGGCGTCGATGGCTTTGATACCTGTTTGGACTGGCTGGTCGACACTTTGGCGACTCATCACTCCAGATGCAACACGCTCTATTGGATAGACTTCTTTTGAAGCAACTTTGCCTTTGCCATCGATAGGTTCACCGAGAGCGTTCAGCACACGGCCTATCTGAGCATCACCGACTGGAACTGAAAGGATTGATCCTGTAGCCTTGACCTCATCCCCTTCTTTGATCTTTGAGAATCCTCCAAGTACGATGACACCTACTGAGTCCTCATCAAGGTTGAGTGCCACTCCTGTAGCACCACTGGCAAAAGTCACCATCTCTGATGCTTTCAAATCAGATAGTCCAGATACACGAGCGATACCATCGAAAACTTCGACAACATGGCCAACCTTTTGTGCTTTGGCATCTGTTTGGAATTTCTCTATCTGCTTTCTTAAATTTTCTACAATTGTATTCTTGGCCATATTAGTTTTTGATTAAGTAATTTTGTAATTGGTTGAGTCTGTGTCTGAGGGTAAGGTCTATCACTTCGTTTTGTACTTCTATCTTGATTCCATCTATAACTTCTTCATCTACCATGTTGTCTATCTCTACTTCTTTTGCTTTGTACCTCTTCTTTAAACTATCTTCTAACTCGCTGATCATTTTCTTGGATAATACATCTCTGCTTTTAACTTTGGCTCTAACTATGTTCTCATTGGTGTCTATTATATTTTCCAAGTGACTTAGTATTTCTTTGGATCTGCTCATTAGTTGGTTTTTCTTTATAAATACTACTGTGTTCTCGAGTGCATGTGTTAGTTCAACACCACTTTTGCCTTTGGTGGTCTCATATATTGCTTGGGCTAAAGTTTTAGTTGAACTTAGTTTCATAATTAAATATTTGTGATCTTTTTGATTGATTTCTCTGTGACTTTGTTGTCTGCTTGGTCCTTGAGGATCTTCTCTGTAGCAGCAACTACTAGTGACACTATCTCACCTTTGGCTTCCTCTACCATTTTCTCCTTCTCAGCTTCGAGGCTCTTCTTGCCATTTGCTACCATAGCATCTACTTCAGATTGCGCCTTTGCTATCATTTCAGCACGCTTTGCTTCAGCGTCCTTCTTGCCATCTTGGAAAAGTGTATGAGCTTCGGTACGAGCTTTGGCTATAACTGCTTCGTATTCTTTTTGTGTAGAGGCTATAAGTTCTGCGCTTTCTTTGGCATCTTTTAGTCCCTTCTCTATTGTACTAGTACGTTCACTCATGACTTTCTTGAGAGGTTTGAGAGCAAGGAAGTATAGTACCGCGAATACTATGGCAAAGTTTATCGCCTGGGCGATCAAAATCTTAAAGTCTATGTGAAATGCTTCAATAAATGAATCCATGTTTAAAATAATTACTGATAATTGTATTCAGATTTTGCAGAGTTATATAAATTTTCCCCGCTTTACCCCAGAGGGGCCCTACGCGGATAAAAATGTACATAACTCTGCTTCATCTGCGCGCAATCTAGGTATTATTTGATAGAGAATGCGATAACAAGAGCGTAGATGGCGATAGCTTCAGCGAACGCACATGCGATAAGCATTGGCACGAATACTTTACCAGATGCTTCAGGATTGCGACCAATAGCTTCCATAGCTTTTGACGCGATCATACCAATAGCAATAGCAGGACCTACTGAACCAAATGCAATAGCAGCAGCTTTTGCGATCTCAGGAATGTGTGTGATTGTTTCCATGGCTTTTATATAATTAATTAATAATGGTTGACCTCAATAATAAATACTAATGCGCTTCTGCAAGATTCTGGTGTCCTTCCTTGGGGTGTTCGTCGTGCCCTTCTTCGTGATCTTGGCTTGCCATTGTGTAGTAGACAAGTGTAAGAACTGAGAAGATGAATGCTTGAATCACTCCGACGAAAATCTCAAGCAAGAGGAATGGTGTTGGAACCAAGTATGCAAGAACTGCAGCCATTGATGCGAGTAGGACTTCACCAGCAAATACGTTTCCAAAAAGACGGAACGAAAGTGAAGCTATCTTTGCCATCTCGCCAATAAGCTCTAGGAACCCAACTGCAAACATGATCGGAGCTGTTAGTAGGACGATCGGGTCTTTCCTAACCTTCTTAAAAATGCCTCCGAGCGCCTTTAGATTAACATATTTGTTGAATGTTTTCCAGAGTCCGATGGATAGGATTCCAAACAGATTTGCTCCTATTACAGAAAGCACTGCAAGGGCTAAAGTGCCATTTACATCGGCGGTACCACTACGAATAAGAGGGATAAATGCTTTACCGTGGTCTGTCATCTCTATAATGCCAAATCCTCCAAATGGTAGTATGCCCATCCAGTTGTTTAGTAATACTATAAGGAATACTGTGAAGACTATTGGGAATGCTTTGTTTGTGATCTTGCGATCCTGAGTGACTTGATCAGCTAGTGATTCTGCACCTTCTATTACAAATTCAAAAAAGTTCTGTATGCCTTTAGGGATCCTCTTCATACGAAGGCGTATAACAATAGAAAAAATAATTAAGAAACCAACAACAATCCAACTAGTAAATAGTGCGTTTGTGACAGTAAAAGAGCCAATGTGCCCGATTGGTTCAGCATAGAGAGCGGCCTCGTGTGGTACACTTTCATGCGCTTCTGTGGTGACTTCTGTTATTTCGCTGTGTTCAATGTTATTTGTTGCCATCTTTGTTTGTTTTATCAAAATCTTTCTGGTACCTCTTTGCTGTTTTTACTATAAATATCATAGATATAATAAATGAACAAAGAAGAGTTATTGCGAGTATCCAGGGTGCTGTACCAAACTTATCATCTAAGGTATTCCCAATAAATGAACCTATGAGTACTGGAACCACAATCCATCCAGAAACCTTTATAAATACTTTCATGTATGGACTCTTCCAAATCGATTCTTTTTTGTCATTTGGTTCCATGTGCGTGTGGAAAGAATCGAACTTTCGGCCTCTGTCTTTTAAACGGCAGTGAGTTGCAAAATGAAATAAGGTACCGCCCTGCGTGCGTGTGGAAAGAATCGAACTTTCGGCCTCTGTCTTATCAGGACAGCGTTCTACCACTGAACTACACACGCACGCAAAGAATTAATCCTTATTTCATTTTGAACGAGCGAACCGTTTATATACCTGATATCTCAGGACAGCGTTCTACCATAAAACTACACACGCATTTTACCTCACTAAAAAACGGCCGTTCCCCGAACGACACTAGCAATATATCAATAAAAGGCCTATTTTGCAAACAAAAATCCTCTCGATTTCTCGAGAGGATTTTTGGATAGAGATTTTAGATAATGAATTATCTGTTTCCACGGAAACCGCCACCACCTTGTGGGCGCTCTTCCATTGGACGAGCTTCGTTAACAGTTAGGTTACGACCTTCGTAATCCTTACCATCAAACATTGAGATAGCGCTCGCAGCGTCGGCATCGTTTTCCATTTCTACGAAACCGAAGCCCTTTGAACGGCCAGTCATCTTATCCATGATAATAGTTGCTGAAGCAACTGGACCTGCTTGCTCAAAGTGTGCCTTGAGCTCATCGTTAGTCGTCTTGTAAGGAAGACCTCCGACGTACAATTTCTTTGCCATAATGACAATGTACTTCTCCTGGGCGTACTTGCATACATCCATTCGAATAAAACTAACTTATAAATGTAATCGCTAAATGCCTGATTTCATTTACATGCCTCAATGTATAAACAACGAAGTATGAAACAAATACCTAAACGTTTGCTAACTACGTAAGGAAAATGATACCACATATGGGTTGAATTTACAACAGTAGGTTAGTCCTCTTCTGCATCCCCTACTACACCGGCTTGCATTGCGTCTATTATCTTATCTAGATTGCCTGACATTATACCTGGGATGTTTGACCATGACTGCTTGATACGGTGGTCAGTAACACGATCCTGAGGAAAGTTGTAGGTACGGATTTTCTCGCTCCTATCTGCTGTACCTATTTGGGCCTTACGGTCACCAGAGTACTTCTTGGCTTCTTCTTCGTCTTGTAGCATTTGTAGCTTGGACACTAGTATACTCATCGCTTTCTCGCGGTTACCCAGCTGGCTACGTTCACTCGTTGAACGTACGTCTATACCTGTAGGTTTGTGGATAAGCCGGACTGCAGTTT
>CAZMZT010000003.1:57543-65188 GCA_964571085.1 uncultured Candidatus Saccharibacteria bacterium | reverse complement strand
GTTGGTAGAGCAGCTCCCTTTTAAGGAGATGGTCGTAGGTTCGATTCCTACCGAGGGCACATTTTTAGTTATCCCCAACTTCCTTTGATACCAACTATTTTTGTTGTATAATGTACGCAAGTTGTTTTACAAGTAATTTTCCAAGCCCTGCCCTGCTTTATTGGGTTTATACTTTGGGAAATAATTACATATAAAATTTGTTCACCGCATGATTATTATAAACGCATGCACCAATGTTCTTTATCTAAAAGCCAAAAGGCCCAGGAGCCAGTTCTCACAAGTTGAGATTTGACTCCTAGGCCTTTTCTTTTTGCATTTTTATTTCTTCTTGGCTTTAGTTTTTGGTTTAGCACCTTTAGACATTGCTTTCCAGTACTTGCGAATGTCAGCAACTGCAGACTTGAGTTCTGTCTGATCTACATTCTTCATCTTGGCGTACTTGGCTGATATCTGGTCAACGATGTTGTGGTATACAGGCTCAGACAAATCTTTTACCTTTTCAAACTTTTCAATTATCTCGCCCTTCATCTTTACTGCCCATCCACGCACCACTTTGCGGTTCTTCTTACCATCTGGACCAAATAGCATGTATGCTGCCACTCCTGCAGCTGCGATAGTTGCACCGATGGCCACCTTCTTGCCTGTGCTCATACCTTTCTTCTTGATTTGTTTTTTCATAATATTTTATAGGTTAGTTAATAAATCTTACTTAGTAGATTTTTTCTTGGTCTTCTTCTTTCCAAAGATAAAGCTAAATGCTGTGCTCTCCCTCACGTGCTCAACCATATCGCGAAGCTCTATGTCTGTGTCATCTACCGCCTTTTTCAAAGTATCAGATACATGGGCAAAGTTTTTCATTATTCGCACAAAATAGAATCCGATTATGATAAAGAAAATAGTAAACACTATTACCGAAATAGAGGTAATAAAGAAAAATATATCCGACCGTATAATTGATTCCATACAACAAGTATAGCATTATTTAGAGAGTGATGAGAGTATGAACTGCTCGAGCCCTATGACAAAGTCACACTCCCCTCTATGAGCTCTATGGTATAGGGATACAATACCACTTGATTGAGTTTTGAGTTCGGCACTAGAAAATGTCTTGGTGTTATTTAAAATCATCATTTTTATCTTCCAGAAAATTATGCCCGAGATTGCCTCAGGTTCTACACCTTTCTCTATAGCTTGACGATACATAACCCAAGCCCCTATCTTGTCGCGACTGCCGTACATATCAGCTATGGCAAAAGTGTTGAACTCTGGGACCTTCTTTATAGACTTTTCTTCAAAGTTCTCTACTGTCGCGTACTTTTTGTATTTTGCCTCGTCTTTTTTTAAAAATTTATCCTCGATAAATATAAAAGTTGTTGGTGACTCGCAAAGTGTGGCAAGGATGACTTTATCTAGTGCAACTTCTCCTTGGTTTATGATATTGCTTACAACAACCACCGGAGACCCTCCAAAGAGGCTAGCTGTACTAGCATGCTCTACTAGTGCTGATAGTGACACCTCGGTGTCACGCATGTCGATTCGCTCACGGTCTTTGACCAGAGTTTTTATATAGGCATTCTTCTTGGTGGAGTCGTTGCCTGAAAGTATGTAGATCATACCCAAGTTCTTACCTTCTTCTTATAATCACAGTATGATTGGCCATATTTCTTCTCAAGTATCTCTTCTTCTTTTTTTACGAAAATGAATTTGGTTATAAGGGCAGCAATGATAATGAGGATCACAGAGAACAAGGACTGGATTATAAACCCAAGACCAAGTGTCATGACAGTCAGCCCTATATGTGTAGGGTTGCGACTATACTTGTACGGACCACAAGCAAAGTTACGCACCTCGCCTTTTTCATCGAGATCGGTCTTCGTCCTACCTGAAGTCGACTGAGCCCAATAGATGAGCATTGAACCGAGGAATATCATGCCTAGGCCAGCGTATTGGTATCCAATAGTAGCAAAAGCAGTGATAGGTATGATGATGTCTATAATAACCCCGAGAACTACAGCAAAAAGGAATACTGAGTATGAATGTGAAAGTATAAAGTGCACCATGCCTTCAGGCTTGGATGGGCTGATTGTTTTGTTTTCTGGTGTGTTTTCCATACTATATAATCCTATCACTGTGCCTTGATTTCCGCTACTACTTCAAGTCATTCCAAGTCTGTCCGTAGCCAGATGACACAAGTAGTGGCACCGGCTCCAGATTCTCTAGGAATTCACTAGGTATAGCGTTCTTCATGGCATTCTCTATGATCTTCATAGCACTTGCGAGCTTTTCTTTCTTGATCTCGTACACAAGTTCGTCGTGAACTTGGAGTAATAGGTGGGCATCATCGGCTAGCCCGGCTTCATTTAGGTCGTCTTTAGCCTTCTTCATGCCTATCTTTATAATGTCAGCAGTAGCAGTGCCTTGGATGGGTGCATTGGTAGCCATACGCTCTGCCATAGCTCGGATAAATGGCAGTGGTGACTTTATCCCCGGGAAGTATCGTTTACGGCCAAAGAGTGTCTCTGTGTAGCCATGCTTCTTGGCAAAGTCTTTGATGCTCTCAAGATATGCAGCAATAGTTGGGAACTGCGCGAAGTAGTTGTCATAGAATTCTTGTGCTTCTTTGCGGTCAGTACCCAGGTTTTGACGTAGAGCTGTGACACCCATGCCGTAGAGTATGCCAAAGTTTATGACCTTTGCACGACGACGCATGTCGGCAGTGACGTTCTCTTCATCTACATTAAACACTTTCATGGCCACCGCAGTGTGGATGTCTTTGCCTTCTTTGAAAACTTTAATGAAGTAAGAGTCCTGTGACATTAGCGCACATGCACGAAGCTCAATCTGTGAGTAGTCAAACGACGCCAGCACATAGCCACGCTCTGCTACAAATGCATTGCGGATGTTCTTGCCCTTCTCTGTCTTGATGGGGATGTTCTGTAAGTTGGGCTCATTGGAAGAGAATCTGCCGGTTGATGAACCGGTTTGGATGAACCTCGCATGGAGTCTACCATCACTCCCCACTTGATCTGGAATAGTGTCTATATATGTAGAGAGTAGCTTCTGAAGTTCACGGTAGCGGAGTATTTCCTCTACTATAGGATGCATATCTTTTATCTTCTCGAGCTCACTCTCGCGAGTAGAGCGAGCACCCCCTGCACTCTTCTTCATCCCCTTTACAGAGAGACCCATCTCATCATATATGACTTCGCCTAATTGCTTGGGTGAATTTATGTTGAATTCTCTTCCTGCCATCTTCCATATATTCTGTTCTATTTTGGACAGGTCTTTATGATACTCATTGGAAAGCTTCTTCAAATAATCTACATCTACCTTGATTCCCCTCTTTTCCATGCTGTCTATTATAGGTATTATGGGTACCTCTATGTCTTTGTATACATATTCTAGATTCTCTTTCTCTATATCAGTCTCGAGTTGTGACAGGGCTTCATCTAGGTTGGAACTATTTTTATAATTTAAAACATCATCTACGCTTGGGTTGGTGCGCTCAGAGTTTAGGAGCCATAGAGCAATTTTTGCTTTCTCAACCTTTTCGCGGTCTATATCAGAGTACGATTCTACCTGTGCTTTGTCGGCCTCTTTCTTCTCCTCTTTTGTTTTTGGCTCTACTACCTTCTCGCCTTTTAACACACTTATGAATCTGTTCTGTAAACTCTTGAACTCCATGGTACGGAAGAATTCTGCAACAGAGTCTGGTACAACTGTTTCCTTCCAGACCTGATGTGGGAGCTCGAACTTTATGGGTGCGTCTCTGCGAATAGTCGCAAGTGTTTTGGAGAAGATTGCTTCTTCTTCGCCATCTTTCAATAACCCCGATATCCTATCTGTGATGCCGAGTTTCTTTAATTCATCTGGTGACTTCTTGATGGCCTTGTACATAGCCTCGATAGTGCCGTAATTACCTATTAGAGTTGTTGCTGTCTTCTCGCCTATACCTTTGATACCGATAATGTTGTCAGATGGGTCCCCACGGAGACCTTTGTAGTCTGGTAAGTTTATTGGCACAAATCCAAACCGTTCAACAACCCTCTTCTCGTTATATAAAATAGTGTCGTTGATTCCTTTCTTAAGAGTGTAGACTTGGACTTTGTCATCGTCCACGAGTTGGAGTGTGTCCATATCACCTGAGGCAATAATCACGTCTAGGTTTTTGTTTTTCTTTACTTGCTCTACTATTGTGCCGAGCAAGTCATCAGCCTCGAAACCTTCACATTCATACATAGGCACAGAGAAGGCTTTAAAGAAATCTCGTGAGCCAATAATCTGTGCCACTAGTGCATCATCCGTCTTTGCTCTTCCTGCTTTGTAGTTGTCGTAGGCTTCATGGCGGAAAGTCTTCTTTGGTAGATCATAGCAAGCCACTATGTAGTCAGGCTCGAGTTCGGTGATAATCTTGAAAAGCATGGTAGCAAGCCCATACAGTGCCCCAGTAGGCTCCCCACGAGAGTTACTAAACTCTGGCAAAGCATGATAGGCCCTGTGGATAATAGCGTGGGTATCCAACAAAACAAGGCGTTTTTTAGTGGTTTTCTTATCTGGCATATATACAAGTATAGCATTTAGGTATAAAAATAACCGAGACCTGTTTAAGGCCTCGGTATGTTTTAACTATGTGGGTTTTATGTTTTTTGCATACCTTATATATGCATTATTCATGGCCTGCCATACTTCGTCTTGTAATTCTTTAGCTGTCTTACCAGCTGGACTTATAGGATCAAGATAGTAAGCCATGATAATCATAGGGTTGATACCTTCATCAAATACACGATGATAGAGTTTTCCAATATTTGTTGGAATACTTTTAAAAGAAAATTTTGTTTTCTCTTTCTTAAAAGATGTCTTGTCTTGTATACTAGAACGCCTCCAGTGTTGCATCCCCACTATCACAACTGGTATTACGGGTATTCCTGTATCAACAGAAAGATTAAAAGCTCCAGGTTTGAAAGGAAGCATAGGGATGTTATCATCACGATTCCTTGTGCCTTCTGTAAAAATTATAACTTTTGCATTTTTGTGACTGAGTAAGAAATTCTTAGCGTCACGAACTGCAGCAGCTCTTTCTTCTACCCTATCTCCTTCCCTGAAAATCTTAAGTCCAACTCGGTCAAAGAACCACCGAAGCCACCATGTCTTCCATAAGTTTGCACCTATCATTACCTTCCAGTGATTTGACCCTGCGACAGTCGAAGCAAAAGAGTAGTCTCCAGATCCTCTATGGTTTAAGGCCAGAATAGCATTACCTTGATTTAAAGATCCTAAATTGCCTCTTTTGATTATAAACATGCCAGTCATAAACTGAGTGAGTATGTTTATCAGATAAGTAACAGGGCAACTTAATTTTGGAAATATAGTTATTATCAACCCTCCTACTAAAAATAAGATGAACATTGGTACAAATAAAACTCCAAAAATTAAAGTTAGTAGGAATCTTAAGGGTTTAGGTTTCTTTATCTGCAAAGTCGCATAGACTGCTCCAGTTACGATAGATACGACTACAAATCCAACAAATATTAGATATACATTAAATACTTGATCTTCGGTGTATTTTGAATTGAACCAGGAGAAGGCCCACTTGGTTAAGTACCAAGTGAATGCAAGTGGAATGATATAGACCAGATAGCCTACCCATATCCGCGTTTTGAATAAATTCATATATAAGGAGTTTAAAATGACAAGATATTGTTTACTTGCCACAATCCTACCACAGGAATCATAAAAATCAATATTAGAATTCTACTGTCCTTGTCCCCTCATCTTGGTGAGACAATCTGACTTTGCAAACCTTATCGGGGATACATCCGATCACGTTTTCAGGCCACTCTATTATTACCAAGTTGTTTTTATCTTCTAGAATTTCTTTCCAGCCAAGCTTTAGCAACTCTTCATCCTTCTCTAAACGATAAGCGTCGATATGCACAAGGTACTTGAAAGTATCGTCAACTACTTCGTACTTTTTCATTATTACAAATGTCGGGGAGATAACATTTTCCTTCACTCCTAACTGTCGGGCTATCTCTTGAGTCAGAGTTGTTTTACCGGCACCAAGGTCACCAGAGAGTGCTATAAGAGTAGCTGAGACCGAGCAGGTTTGCTTTGCTTTCAATATTATGGCCTTGGCCACATTTGGTATGTCATCCTGTGTAAACTTTTCCATACCGACATATTAACACAAAACACCCTTCGATTCCTCGAAGGGTGTTTTGGTGAACTTAACTAATTAATAGTTTGTAGTTGTAGTAGTGTGACCTCCTGTAACTGGGTTAGTCGTATGGATTGTCGACTTGCGACGATAACTGCGAGTTGCAAGTATGATAAGCATAATCAAGATAAAGATTAGCAACCATCCGATAAGACCGATACCCCACAAACCTGACCAGAAAGCGGATGCCCCTAGGACATTGGCATTACGCGGACTGTTCAGCACATAGGCAATTGCGTTTTCTTGTGCACCACTTGGACTTGTATAGACTAGGATCGCTGTTGAAACTATCTGAGCGTTACCTAGTTCTAGAGAGTTAACCAAAGCTTGTAGGTAAACTACACCTTCGGCACCTGGTAGCAAGTCCTCAAGAGGAACTGTTAGAGTGTTTGTTTCCTGTGAGAATGTACCACGTGAAGTGTTGATAAGAGTAAATCCTTTAGGAACGATAACTTGTAGAACTGGTCGAGTAAGAGTTGTCTTGCCGATGTTCTTGTAAGTTACCATGTAGTCAACCACATCACCTACCCCAACGTACTGGAATCGGTTCTCTATTTTAAGCATGATTGGTGACTGAGTACCAATAACTGTAGTACCTTGGATTATTGTAGTTGTGTTGCGGACTACTCCGGCTGTTTGGAATACTTCAATGTTGCCATATGACAAACCATTTGCACACTGAGAAACAAATCGGAAGAAGTATGAAGTGTTTGAAGATAGACCAGTGATGACTTCACTAAAAGCTCCGCTTGAATTTCGAGATACTGTTCGTGAGCCAAGGTTTATAGTTGGTCCATACTCAAAGTATGAAGCACCAGTTGAACCTGTAACTAGACCGTTTAGTGTAGCACTGTTCTGGCCAACGTTTGTCGCCACTGTAGTAACAGCACAAGTGTTGTTTACTATGACAGTAGGACCTACGTTTACATATACAGTACGATTCTGTGTGCCACCATTATCTCCACTAGCACTTATAGTGTAGTTACTGTTGTATGTAGGATACACACTGCGGTTACCATCTAGACTAGAACTACTGAAGTTTGGACCAGATACATATACTGAGTCACAGTCTGTAGTGTTCCAAGACAGGTTTACAGCACCGCCTGATTGTACAGTTGTCTGAGTTGATCCATTTGCAGTAAATGAATTGATATAACAATCATCATCGTTGTTATCCTCATCGTCTACTGTTACACGTACTGTACGTGTCTGTGTACCATTGTCGCCATAAGCTCTGAGAGTGTATGTACCTGAACGTGTAGGGTATATGTCGCGGTCACCATCTAGACTAGAACTACTGAAGTTTGGACCATCTACATCAACTGAGTCACAGTCTTCTGTGTTCCACTCAATGTTTGTTCGCTCACCAGAGTCGACATAAGCATGTGTCGAACCGTCGATTTTAAAGTTTGAAATTGTACAGTCATC
>CAZMZT010000003.1:0-57443 GCA_964571085.1 uncultured Candidatus Saccharibacteria bacterium | reverse complement strand
CGACATAAGCATGTGTCGAACCGTCGATTTTAAAGTTTGAAATTGTACAGTCATCGTTACCTCCACCACCATTTCCATTGTTGCCTACTTTGTATACAACAACGATAGTTCCGTAGTCATTCCAACCTGGGGGAACACTACCGACGTCTATACCTCCTTCATTTTGAACAACGAGAGTGTCAGTATCAGACAGAACAGCATCTTTACCCTTCATAAGGTGGGTTGAACTGTATGTAAGAGTCTGAGAACTAGAGAGGTTTAGGGTTACTGTCCCAAATGTCTGGCTTCCTTGGTTAGAAGACATACTTCCTGTGAACGAATATGAGTTCGCTGGACCTGAAGATGACTTTGTAACCATAGCTCTTACATTTGTAAGAGTATTGTTAGTGTTATTGTGATAATACATTCCGACATTGATAGTGTCACCAGGACCTGCTGATATAGAACCAGCTGTCCAACAACCATAACTATCACGTGGAATATTGCCATCGGTATAGTTACCTATACCGATAGTAGGAGAACAATCCCCTGACTGACCATTGAATGGCCCCGAAGCAAAAGCACTAGATGCTGTAAACATCACAGCAAGTGCAAAGAATCCGACTATTATTTTTTTCATATAATTTTTCATACTAATTATTAATTAAACTTACAATTTTAAACCTTCAACGTGTTCGAGACGTTCAAGACTTAAAAAAGTAAGGGAGGAGAAGTAAAAACTAAACCTCCACTTACGTACTTAGCTAACCGGCTAAATTAATTACTACGGCCACCACCTTGGTTGCCATTACCACCCATGTAACCCTGGTTACTACCAGAGCGACCTCCACCCATATAACCTCTTTGAGGTGTGGGTTGCGGATAATACTGTTGTTGCCTTCCACCACCACGAATGTCGAGCCTTATAAAGCCCTGGGCTCCTTGTCTCGGCCTGATCGGACAATCGTAGCATATAGGTTGTGATACTCTTCTTTGTCTGTAAGAAGGCTCCTCATCACCTATTACGTATTCCGTACCGGACGGAGCTGGGGTGCTCACTGTGTTGGTGTTAGTATTGCTACTATTACCAGAATTCTCAATGAAGTTCTGATTATAGAGAACAATAGTAGTACCAGCACTAGAAGCAGGGACACGGATCGTATCAATCTTCGTAATTACACCAGGGCCGGGAACCGTTTTAGGAACTTTCTGTGGGATATCCAGCAAGTTTATGCACTGAGTTTTAAAAATGATTAGGATAACTCCTTCATCACGAAACACTCCTGCATTACCTGACCATCCATCATTGTCCATAAAAAATTCCGGCACACCATTGTTTTTACGGGAATTCATATAAGGACCTAAGTCCTTGAATTCATACGATACATTTTTGAATATCCAATCGAAATTGGAATCATCAACCCTTTTCGTATTACCTAAGGTTTCGTAACCCTTATTGATCATACGGATAAGATTGTCCCGACACCACTTGGCAACGGTTCCATCACTTTGAACAAATGCTTTTACCTCTTCAATGGAGTATTCTCCATTGTTGGGTTTTCTTGGAGCAATTGGTTCTTTTTGAGCTATTGATTCATAACCCAAAAGGGTCAGAACCAAAATGACAATGTACTTTTTCATAAACTTTTGGGTTTAAAAATGAGTGTATTTTGTGTTGTGACATCTAAACCCCTATAGAGGTACAGATATCACAACACTAAACAAACTCTGTCAAACCCAGCTATTTACATGTATCCTATCATACTTTGACCTAAATGTCAAGGAGCCATATATGGGGGTCATGCTATATAATAAACATACTATGACCCTACAATTTGACGATGAAAAAGAAGAGAAAGAGCTAGCCGACCTCAGAAAGCAGGAGGAGGAGGACTTGGTGAACGCCCTAGCCGAGTCCAAGTACGGTGTACCAGCTGTGAACCTCATGGGTATGCCTATAGACAACGACGCACTACGCTCAATAATAGAGAAAGATGCAATAAGTGAAGAGATAGCTCCGTTCAAAGTTGTTGGCAAAGACATACACGTGGCAGTTCGCTCACCTCAGCCAGAAAAGCTTGCAAGTCTGACTGAATACTTCAAGAGCCATGGCTTTATCCCCCACTTCTACATGGCATCTCTTGCGAGTCTCAATAAAGCTTGGGATAGGTACAAAGAGATCTCGTACGCATCAGAATCCAAGTCCGGAAGCATTGCTGTATCTGGTGATGCCCTCAAGAAGATAATGGTGGATCTAAAAAACATGGACGACATCAAGCGCGCTATAGTCGAAGTCGAGAAGGATAAAGCCCATACTACATCGCACATCCTAGAAATTGCTCTAGCTGGAGCTATCGCTATCAATGCTTCTGATCTACACTTCGAACCAGAAGAAAATACTGTCAGACTCCGCTTCCGCCTCGACGGCATACTCCATGAAGTCATGGAGATAGCCCCAGAGATCCATCGGTTCATAAATTCAAGAATCAAGTTGCTATCAGGACTAAAAATCACTTCATCATCTATAGCTCAAGACGGGCGCTTCAGTATATTCCTCGATGATGAAGAAATATCATTGCGTGTGTCTCTGATCCCTGGTGCATATGGTGAGTCTATAGTGATGCGTATCCTCAATCCAAAATCCATCCAAGTAAAACTTGAGGATATGGGCATAGAGGAAGGCTTGTATGAGATATTCATGAAGGAGATCAAGAAGCCCAACGGTATGATACTCCTCACAGGTCCTACAGGTTCCGGTAAGACAACCACACTCTACTCATTCCTCCAGAAGATATATTCAACAGAGATCAAGATAATAACTATCGAAGACCCTATCGAGTACCACCTCCCAGGCATCACTCAGACTCAGACAGATAGCGAGAAGGGCTACACATTCCTCGAAGGCCTCCGCTCGGCACTCCGCCAAGACCCAGATGTAATAATGGTGGGAGAAATCCGCGACAGTGAAACTGCCAAGATTGCCGTCGAGTCTGCCCTCACAGGTCACCTTGTGTTCTCGACACTCCACACCAACAACGCCGCCGGAGTCATACCCCGCCTTATCGATCTTGATGTTAATCCCAAGATCCTAGTCTCTGCATTATCGCTATCTATCGCTCAGCGTTTGGTTCGTAAACTTTGTCCGCATTGTAAAAAAGAAGAAACTGCAACACCTGAACAAGAGAAAGTAATCCGAACAATCAGTGAGAATGCGAAGGCACACAACAAAGACTTCTCTAAGTATGGTGTAGACATGAGTGGTCCTATCAAGATATACGGAGCTGTAGGGTGTGGAGAGTGCAACAACACTGGCTACAAAGGAAGACTAGGAATATTTGAAGCGATCCATAATGACGCATCTATAGAAGCAATCATTCCCAAGAACCCAAGTGAACGCGAGATAAAAGAAGTTGCAGCCAACCAAGGCTCGCTAGATATGAAGGAGGATGGCATAGTCAAAGTCCTCAAAGGCATCACCTCTTATGATGAAGTCGGATCAGTAGTAGACTTCTACGAAGAATAATAAAATCCCCGACACTAGTGTCGGGGATTTTATTATGAGAAAGAAAAAAACATAAATCTCTAAACAATCCTTTGGAAACATGCGTAACCAAAGTAACGTATGATTGCAGGATAGACCCAGTAAATATAAATATAACCAGAACGTCCTACGCACATATATAGAGCACGGGGCCGATTGCTTAGAGATTTATGTCCTCTTCGCTAAAATGCTATAATTAACTTGTATAAATCTCTTTAAAGAGTATAGCATACTAAGAATGTAATGTCAAGTACAAAAAACATAGCTAAAGATGAGGGCCACCTAGACCAAACACTCCGCCCGAGTGCTTGGGCTGACTACATTGGCCAAGAAAATATTAAAACAAACCTCAAAATCCTCTTAACTGCAGCCGAAGAACGCTCCCACCCTGCAGAACACATCCTTTTCTATGGGCCCCCAGGGCTCGGCAAGACAACTCTCGCCCACCTCATAGCTCATGAAACAGGCCGACAGATCAAGATAACTTCAGGGCCCGCAATAGAGAAGGTCGGCGACCTTGCTTCAATACTGACCAACCTCGCCCCTGGTGACATAGTCTTCATAGATGAGATACACAGACTAAACAAAATGGTAGAAGAAGTCCTCTACCCTGCTATGGAGAGCGGTGTGCTCGATATCATCATAGGCAAGGGCCCATCTGCACGCACTATCCAGCTTGAACTACCGGCGTTTACACTCATTGCAGCGACTACTCGAATAGCACTACTATCTGCACCGCTTCGCTCACGATTCTCGGGTGGAACATTCCGACTCGAATTCTATACTCATGATGAGATCAAGAAGATCCTAGCTCGCTCTGCGGTCATACTCGGAGTCGAACTCACAGATGAAGCACTAGACGAGATAGCCAAGCGTGCACGATTCACTCCACGAACCGCCAACTACTTCCTCAAGCGTTGCCGTGACTATGCCCAAGTTCACAAGATGCCACTTTCAAAAGATGCAGTAAAGAAAGCGCTGGCACTGCTCGAGATAGATGAGCTCGGTCTCTCAGCGTCTGACCGAAGGATAATGGAGATAATAATAAGCAAGTTTGACGGTGGGCCAGTTGGACTTAAAACTATCGCAGCAGCGACAAGTGAAGAAGAAGCAACCATCGAGGAAGTCATCGAACCATACCTTATCCAACTTGGACTACTCGACCGCACAACACGTGGCCGAACAGTTACAAAGAAGGGGTATGAGCACTTAGGCTATGAAGATACTAGGAATTGATCCCGGCTTTGAGAGGATAGGTGTCGCTATCATCGAGCGAAAAGAAAATCAGAAAGATTCTCTGGTATATTCCTCATGCTTCAAGACATCTGCCAAGATTCCTTTTCATGAGCGTCTGACTGCTATTGGTAATGAACTAGAGAGGGTTATAAAAAAGTACAAACCAGAAGCTCTCGCAATAGAGAAGCTATACTTCACCAATAACCAAAAGACTGTCATGGGTGTATCAGAGGCTCGTGGAGTTATAGTATATAGTGCATCGAGGAACGGACTACAAATATTTGAATACACTCCCCCAGAGATAAAAGTAGCAGTCACAGGCTATGGTAAGGCCGACAAAAGGATGGTTATGAGTATGGTTCCCAAGCTTATAGACATAGACAACACCATAAACTCTGACGATGAATTGGACGCTATTGCCATAGGGCTCACATGCCTTGCAAGCGTCCGGTTTTCCACAGGCATAAAGGTATTGCAAAGAAAATAGGGATTTGTTACAAATAGTTCATTATAATTGTTTGCTTTTTAAGTATTAAACTATGAGTTATACAGACGATGAAGAATTAAAAATCGGTGAGTTCGCAGAAGAAGATGATGCTGATCTAGACCTCGATGCAGGACTTCCCCTCGATGATGACACTCTACTAGATGATGATATAGATGAATCAGAAGGTGTAGCTGACTTAGACGGATCTGAATATTAGAAAATAAAACTCCCGAACTCGGGAGTTTTATTTTTACTTATTTATTATCTTACAGAACCTTTTCTTGCCTATACGATACACACCTGGGGTTGCTCTCAGTGTATAGTCTACGACTTTTGCATTGGTATCGAGGTTTGTGATTGCATGCTCATCTACAAGTCTACGGAATTCAGTTTTTGAAGACACGAGTTCGTTCCTAAGCAGGACATCCACAAGTAGATCATTTGCTTCTGCTTTTATAGTAGGTACATCTTCAGGAATCTCACTCTTTTGAAATGTTTTTACAAACTTCTCTTCTGCTTCTTGTGATTTCTTTTCTCCATGATAGATACCAGCAATTTGTTTTGCTAATCGCATCTTCAAGTCACGTGGATTTACACCAGATGCAATATCTCGAGCTATACTCTCCAACTCATTCATAGAAACTGACGTGCAGAGTTCAAACCCTGGAACAATAAGCGAATCAGCCCAGCTCATAACCTTGCCATACATGTCTTCTGCGCTATCAGAGAGCGCCACCATGTTGCCTTCAGTTTTACCCATTTTCTTCCCACTATTGTCTTCGAGTAGTTTAACTGTAATGACAAATTTATCCTTATTTTTAAGGGTTTTCATGAGGTCGCGACCGCAGAGCATGTTGAATGTCTGGTCGTTGCCACCTATCTCGCCGTCTACGTCCATCGCCACAGAGTCATAACCTTGCATGAGTGGGTACATAAATTCATGTATGTATATTGGTTTGCCTTCTTTCATCCTGTTTTCAAACATGTCACGCTCGAGCATCTGCTGTACTGTCATGTTGGATCCAAGTTTCAACACATCAGCAAAGTTCATTTTGCCAAGCCATTTGGAATTGAATTTAAATTGAGCCGAATTTTTACCAGAGAAAGATATGAGCTTGCTCGCCTGCTTCTTGTATTGCTTCAAGTTAGACAGTACTTCTTTGTGAGTTAGCTGTTTGCGAGTTGCTGATTTGTCAGTAGGGTCACCTATCATCGCAGTAAAGTCACCCATAAGTAGTATTATCTTGTGCCCAGCTTTTTGGAACTCAGCTAGCTTATTGATAGCTATAGCATGTCCAAGGTGGAGAGTGGGCCCAGTAGGGTCGATACCTAGGTATATAGTGAGTTTCTCTCCTCGACTTATTTTGGAAGATAGGAATTCTTTGGAAGGATATATAGCGGATATTCCCCTAGTTAATAGTTGTGATTGGTGTTCTTCGTTCATAGGCGCATTTTATCACATTCCCCTGCCTTTGTCCGTAGTTACCCTACAGTTGTGTTATGATATTGATATATGGAAAAAGCAAAGAAATATATTGGAAAAGCAATAAAATATCTAAAAAAATGTTTTAAATACATAAAAAGGAGGATAAAGAAGGCATCATTTAAAAAGTGGTTGTTTATATTTGTTGGGGTCGGAGTAATACTTGTTGGTATTTTGATGGTTTGGATAAGCTTGCTCAAGCTCCCTGACTTCGAGTCGTTTACCCAGCGTAAGCTTCAAAGCTCTACCAAGATCTATGACCGCACTGGCGAGATACTACTCTATGACATACACCAAGACATCAAACGTACTGTCATACCATATGAAGACATGAGTATAAAGATCAAGAATGCTACAGTTGCCATAGAAGACTCAACTTTCTACGAACACAATGGTATACGTATCCCCTCTATAATCCGCGCAACTATCGTAGCGAAGATAACTGGCAAGAGAGTCAGTGGTGGTTCGACTATTACTCAACAGTTGATCAAGAATACCTTGCTTACATCCAGGCGCACCCTGACACGCAAGGTTAAAGAATGGATCCTAGCTATCAAACTCGAGAAGGTTCTAAGTAAAGAAGAAATACTTGAACTATACTTAAACGAAGCTCCATATGGTGGCAATATCTACGGTATAGCTGAGGCTTCCCGTGCTTTCTTTGGTAAAGAACCAAGTGAAGTGACACTAGCAGAAGCTGCATACCTAGCTGCGATTCCAAACGGGCCAACATACTATTCCCCATATCGTAAAAACAAAGACAAACTTGATGCTAGGAAAAACCTAGTTCTAAGTAGAATGCTTAACTTAAAATTCATAACAGAAGAAGAGCACAAAGAAGCCGTAGCTGAGAATGTGGTTTTCCTCCCAGAGCAACCACTTCACATCGCAGCGCCTCATTTTGTATTCTTTATAAAGGATTATCTAGAAACTAAATATGGAGTAGAAGCTATCGAAGCTGGAGGTCTGAAAGTCATAACAACACTAGACTATGAACTCCAGAAGAAGGCTGAAGAAATAGCACTCAAGAATGCCAAAGAAAATGAAAAGAACTGGAATGGCAAGAACGCTGCGGTGGTAGTAATAGACCCAAAAACAGGCCAACTACTCTCTATGGTGGGTTCACGTGACTACTTTGATAAAACAATCGAGGGTAACTTCAATGTAACTACTGCACAGCGTCAACCAGGTTCGTCTTTCAAACCAATAGTATATGCACAAGCTTTTAAAGAGGGCTACACTCAGAACACAACCCTGTTTGATGTGAGGACAGAGTTCAATTCATCTTGTGACCCACTGGGTAAACCACTACCAGGAAGTAGGAATGCTACATGTTACAACCCAGACAACTATGATGATGCATTCCGTGGACCTATGACACTCAAGGAAGGCTTGGCACAATCCATAAACATAATAGCTGTAAAGCTCTTGTATTTGGTAGGTGTTAATGACTCACTAAAGATGGCTCATGATCTAGGTATCAGTAGTTTGAATGACCCAACAAGGTATGGTTTATCACTTGTAATCGGAGGTGGTGAGACCTCACTACTTGATATGACTTCTGCTTATAGTGTGTTTGCCAATGGCGGTGTACGACACCCATATACAGGAGTCCTTTCTGTTGAGAATGCAGGTGGTGAAATATTGGAAAAATACGAGAACACAGAGTATCAAGTACTCGACCCCAATATACCTAAAATACTTGCAGATATTCTTACTGACAACAATGCTCGTACACCTACATTTGGGGCAAATTCTGCACTAGTTGTACCAGGGCGAGAAGTTGCTGTAAAAACAGGTACCACAAACAACAACAAGGACGCTTGGACTATAGGCTATACTCCTTCTGTTACTGTTGGTGTTTGGGTTGGCAACAATGACAATGTACCAATGAAGAAAGGTGGTGCAGCTCTTGCCGGTCCGATATGGAACGGAGTTATATCAGAAGCACTTAAAAAACTTCCAGTTGAAACATTTGAAGAACCAGATCCTATCGATCCATCACTACCAGCGATCCTAAGGGGTTATTGGCAAGGAGGTGAGACATTCTCTATTGATAGCGCTACAGGCGCCCTAGCGAGTGAATTTACACCAACAGAGATGCGTAAAGAGCAGTCTATAACCAATGTTCACACTATTTTGTATTGGATCGACAAGAACAACCCTCTCGCTGAACGCCCAAGCAACCCTAGCAGTGACCCCCAATATACAAACTGGGAATATGGAGTTCAGCGATGGTGGTCAGAAAACATGCATAAATATAAAATCGTAACTAGTGGTAGTGCTCCAGTTGGCTACAACACAACTAATACAAACACTTCAAAGCCTGTTTTTGAAATACTTGGTTTAGTAAACTCTGTATATAAAAAGAATCAAACAATAAATATATCTATCAACCAGAAAACATTAAATACAATAAAGAAAATAGATGTATATGTAAACAATACATACCTTACATCTCTAAAATCATACCCATACAAAGTATTGTTTACTCCAAACGATATCAGTAGCATCTCTACAGTCAACACTGTACGTGCTATAGGGTATGACTCACTAGGGAATACAGGTGAGACTACAGCAACATTCCAGGTGGAAGAGTAGTTCTAACGAATATCAGTAAACTTCCTCTCTGGTATTAAACTACTTATATCAGAGAGTATTCTACTTTTGTGCATCAAAACCTCACTTTTTAGCATTGGTGAGCCTTCTAGTGTGATAATCGAACCTTTTATTTTTATCATTTCTTCCTTAACTTGAAATGATATGTGTTTAGTTATTATCTCTGCGATAACTGAGTTATTCCTCTGACCTAGAGAAATGATCTTTTTAAACTTGTCTAAGAATGAAGTTATGTGGTTGTAATCCATACTACCTATTCATTGGCATTACAAGATACATGAAAGAAGGATCGCTTACAACCCTTATAATCATTGGTTTATTATTACCACTCCAATCGAGTTGTATACTGTCAGATGTAACAGATTGAAAACAATCAAGTATGTATTTATAGTTAAAATTTGCAGACACACTCTCGCCACTAAGTGCCCCGCTTAAAAATGTTGAGTTCTCCCCTACATCAGCATTCTTTGCTTCAATTTCAAAAACTTTTTCACCTGGTTTTACTGTTAATGTTATCTGGTTAAATTTATCTGAGAATATATTTGCAACTTTTAATGAAGACATGAAGTCCTGTTTTAATACAACAGCAGAAGTGGAAGAGTTTTTAGGGATTATTTGTTTGTAGTCTGGGAATGATCCATCAACTACACGTGATGTTAGATATATATTTAAAGCAGAGAAAGATATCTGGTTCTTCTGTAGGTTAATCTCAAAATCATCATCAATACCTTCAAAGACTTTCATTATTTCTAAACAATTCTTGAATGGGATTAAAATACCTCCAAAAGAAAGCTTTTCTTTTATTTTAACTTTCTTCTCTGCAAGCCTAAAAGAGTCCGTAGAAACAAAAACTAACATATTGTCTTCTGGATATATATACACACTACCTATTTCAGGTTTAACTTCTGAAACAGAAGCACTATAGTAAACAGACCTCAAACCATCTAAAAACTTCTTTACAGGTATAGATAATTTATCTCCGTTTACTATTGGTATTGTTGGGAAATCTTCATGGGAAATACTTTTAAGTAAGACAGTGCTCGTTTTTGTTTTTACAGATAGATTACCATTAACTAATTCAAATACTACATTTGAATCTCCAGAGAGGACTCCAAAAAGAGACGAGAGTATGTCTCCACGAATAGCAACAACACCTTCTTTGTCTATTTTGGCTGGGACATTGATTTCTATACCTAGATTTAGGTTAGTGGCTCTGATTTTCAAAACTTTATCTGAAGCAACAAACAAAACAGTACTTAGAACAGGCAATGTGAGGTTTTTACCTGTTATTCTCTCTGCTGTCGTTAGAGCACTTTTTATTTTTCCTATCTGACATTCTAACTTCATAATATCTTTATATTTATCTATTAATAATCTATTATTACTACTATACTTGTGAATATGTGGATTACTTTTTTAACTATATCTACCAACCATAATTCTTTGTTTAGTAAACTTTATATTTATCACTCAGTGTGGATTGTTATAATAACTTTTCTAAAATAATATTTTTTAACTTGTTATAAACATTTTTCCCACAACTTTTCCCCATACTTATCATTTGAACATCGTTCTCACCTTTTCTATTTCTTGAAGTAGTGATGGATCTGTTTTTAAATCATCTTTTATCTTTAAATGGGAATGTATGACTGTTGTGTGATCTCTACCCCCCATCTTCTGACCTATAAGAGGATATGATATGTTGAAATCCTCACGGAGTATATACATCGCTACTTGTCTAGCTCGAACTATTTCTTTACGACGAGTCTTCTCATATATTATCTCTTCTGTTATTCCATACTGATCGGCAATTATCTTAACTATGTCTTTTACTGCTACAGTCTTCTTGGGTTTAATATTGTTCTTTATGAGTAACTTTACTTCAGCGAGTGTTAGAGATTTATTCTTGAGCTGAGATTGACAGATGATAGTGTTTAAACTACCTTCCAGTTCTCTTATATTGCCTTCTAAAGCCTCTGCCAAGTATGATATGACATCCTCACTCATTACAAGGTTTGTAGCCTCTATTTTAGCCTTTATTATCGCTATACGAGACTCATAATCTGGTTCTATTATCTGAACTATCATCCCCGATGCAAATCTAGAAGATAGACGTTCCTCTAATCCTTGGATAAAGTTTGGGTGCTTGTCTGAAGAGAATATTATCTGTTTGTTGCTCTCGTATAGTGTGTTGAAAAGGTGGAAAAGCTCTTCCTGAGTCTTGTCTTTACCTGATATGAACTGGATATCATCCATAATAATCACGTCGTATTTTCTATACTTTTCTTTAAATGAGTTTGGGTTCTTGTTTTGGATAGAGTTTATATAATCTATCGCAAATCTTTCTAAACTTACATAATAAATCTTTTTTCCTGGATGCTTTATTTTTATTGTGTTGCCTATAGCTTGAATCATATGTGTTTTTCCAAGTCCTGTTCCTCCATATATAAAGAAAGGGTTATAGTTGTGGCCTGGGTTTGTGATTATTGCTTGAGCTACAGCGTATGCAAGTTCGTTGAAAGGACCAACAATAAAAGAGTTGAAATTATATTTAGGGTTTAAGTTGTCATCTCTATTTACATATAGATCATTTAGGGGTAATTCTTTGTTTATACTTACTACAGGGGTAGATAATTCCTTGGCTTCGTTTTTATTAGTGTGTTCGTGTTTGGTTATGGTGTATTCAATAGCTCTAACACCCTCATCATAACTTATGAGTGTTTTTAATATTAACTTATGGAATTTATTATAAAGCCAGTCCTTTACAAACTCATTTGGTACCCCTATATATAAGGTCCCAGCATCCTCTTTGGTTATAGATGTGTTCTTGAACCAAGTGGTAAAGTTGGCCTTAGACATATTCATTTCCATTTCAGCAAGACAGTTTTGCCAGAGTTCTTTTGTATTCATAAATGCTATTATACTCCCTTTAGACAAACTGACTATAATTTTATATCTGGATTAACATGTTAATAACATGTGGATATGTCCCTGGGTTGCCAGACATTGCAAAATAGTGTGTTTTAGTATATATTTTCCTTATGTCACAAACGTACCAACCTAACAGACGAAAAAGAGCCAAAACACATGGCTTCCTAGTTCGCTCAAAGACACCAGGAGGCAAGAAGGTTACCCAAGCACGTCGCCGTAAGGGCCGAGCCAAGGTTTCTATCAAGAAATAGTCATGCTCCCAAAGAAAAAGCGGGTTACAAAAGAGCAATTCCTTATTATTATGAAAAAAGGAGGAACTCTCTCTACCCCGCTTTTTGTATTTAGGTATATAGCCCAAAACACCCCTCAATACGCCTTTGTAGCCCCTAAAAGTGTCGCCAAGACTGCAGTAGAGCGCAATAGACTGCGTCGCCAAGGATATAACTCCTTACGAGGCTTTATTTTAAAGCCTTATGCCGGCATATTCTTTTATAAAAAGGAGGCAAAAAACGCAACATCTCTAGAAGTTAAGGAGGATATATCTAAAATCCTCTCAAAACTAAAGTAAAACATGAAGAAGATAGCAATAACCCTAATAAATCTATACCAAAAGATCCCTTTTCGATCACACTCTTCGTGCGCTTTCCTGCCCACTTGTTCAGAATATACAAAAGAAGCAATTTCTAAATATGGAGCCTTGATCGGTATTTATAAAGGGGTTAGGAGGATTCTAAGGTGTCACCCGTGGCAGAAGGGTGGGTACGATCCGCTTTTGTAATAAAGGATTTTAGTATACAATAGACAAATGCAAACACTATGGAATACTGTATTTTATGAGCCGATTTACAATGCACTCATCTTTATAATCAACACAATAACCCTTGGAGATATTGGTTTTGCTATTATTTTACTTACACTAGTGGTTAAGTTCATACTCTCCCCTCTCACGAAGAAATCCATCAAGAGCCAGATCCTAATGAAGAAGATGGAACCAGAACTAAAGCAGATAAAGAAAGACTTCCCAGACAAACAAGAACAAGCAAAAAAGACATTTGAACTATATAAAAAACATGGAACCAACCCTTTCTCTGGGTGCTTGGTCATACTCCTACAGCTCCCTGTGATATTTGCACTTTACTTTGTATTCTACAAAGGTCTTGGCAATTTAAATGCAGGCCCACTTTATTCATTTATACAAATACCAGAGAACCTGCATGCAAACTTCCTAGGCTTGATAGACATGGGTGGCAAGAGTATCGTGCTCGCGCTACTTGCTGGGGTGTCACAATTCATCCAAGGCTACCTCGCTTCACCTATAAAACCAAAAGTTGAGGTTCTGCCCGCTGGCACAGCTAAAGAACCAAAAACATTCCAAGAGCAGATGGCTGACAGTATGCAAATGAATGTAAAGTATGTCCTGCCTGTATTTATCGCAATTATCGCTTACCAGATATCAGCTGGAGTTGCACTTTATTGGATTACAAGTAATATATTTACTATAGTTCAAGAATGGTACATAAGGCGCTCATTTCTGAAAAAAGCTATATAACATATGGATCAAACAGCAATTAAAAAAATCATAGAAGATATATTTACTCAAACAGCCTGCACTCTTACCAAGTGCGAATTTGCAGAGGAGAAAAGTATGCTCTGGTGTATGATAGATACCCCAGACTCACGATTCCTTATAGGTCGTGATGGTGAGACCCTAAGGTCACTTAACCACCTAGTTGCTAAAATGGTTGAGAAGACTCACGGTGAAGATGTAGCTACTCGACTCTTTATAGATATAAACGGATACCAAAAGAAGCGTTTTGATAGTTTGAAAACTATCGCTCATATGATGGCAGAACGTGCTCGGTACTTTAAAAGTAATATAGAGGTTGACCCTATGCCTGCTTTTGAGCGACGCATAATACACATGTTCTTAGAAGGAAGTCCTGATATAAAAACAGAGTCAGAAGGATCTGGCCCTACTCGAAGAGTGGTTATAAAATACGTGGCTAATTCAAATACTATATAAACCTACTTTAGGTTTAATCCCCACAAGGTTCCATCCTTCTTGTTTATGAAGAATAAGTTACCCTCACTTTTATCTAAGAAGAGGTGTGTAGCGTCGACTGATTCGATACTTAAGCCATCAACTATAGAAGTGATGCCTCCAGTAGTTGGATCAATCTTTATAAAAGAATCATTAAAAGAAACAAGGCCTTGATACCAAGAGTCAGGGTATCGGGATCCACTTATGTTTGTCGGTACAGCACAGTATATAACTGTGTTTTTATTATTCCATATACATTTCTCAGGTAGCCCGTATGTAGCAAGGTCTATAGTAGTGTGTTTATCAACGTCTAGTATTCCAAGGTTCGGACCTGAGTTTGTAGAAGCGCTATATAGTACTGATGTCCCTAGGTTATTTGAAAGTGTAGTGAGCCCTAGAACTCCACCAAATGCTTTCTTCATCTCGCCATTTACAGTATTTAATATATATAGACTTCCATTTACAAGGTACGATGGCTTGGTAGTGAGGAATATCTTTGTGCTTGTAGGCCACTCTGTGAGCCACTCAGTAAACGAGGAAGTGAAGACTTGGGTTTTCTTGGTTTCATTGAATGACCTTGTGTTCCCCACTACCCCGTTGGTTGTTTCAGTTATGTAGAAGAATTTTGTCTTGTCTGGAGACAAACTCACATCTGTAACATTGGCTGGTAGGAATTCACCTTTACTTGATCCAAGTGTAGCCATAAAGCTTGCGATAGTGTTGTTGTCCTCACTTAGATACCTGTAAATTATTGTTTTTGCTGTGCCATCAAATATTGCTTCATAAATGCTAGGGATTGTTGAATTTGATATCTTACTCTCAACTTTTGTGTCTAGGTACATCTGGTATATGTGACCTGTTACCCTTTCCACATAGCGTAGCGAAGGAACTATCTCAAACTTTGGGGCAGCTGGCTTCACTGCCTTCTTTGTTGTTGTTTTTGTCTCTACTTCACCACCCTCTAGTGCTACTATGTTTGTCACTGGGAGTGGGCGAGTATCTTCAAAGTATGCAGCACCTGATACTGCGAAGTTTGTTATTTTGTAGAGTTTGTTTACTATAGGTAAACCATCCTCATCGAGTGTAGGTGCAACATATTCTTCTCCTGTTATAGGATTTTCAGGGTTTTCTGTGTTTGGTGAGTCAGATTTACTACTGAAAGGGTTGAATATACCATAGCCCGAATTTATAGGTTGGCCGTTTTCATCTAGTTTTGGGTTTTTTGCATAGTAAACACCAAGCATCACTGCCCCGACTATTATGAATACTATTATAAATATGATTTTTGTTCTGCGAGGCATAATAATTATTTAATTCTACATGGGCTAGGACAAAAACCAGATTTTTTTATAGCTTCTAATCCTTCATCGGGTGTCCTGTCTTTACCAACTTCTCCATGTCCATATATATTAGCACCTTTAGGATCAAGTTTGAATTCTGAGACTAAAGCTTCTAAAAGTTTTTTCACAGCACTGACTTGTTGCCCTGATATATTTTCCCAGTGGCCTTTCCTGCATTTAGCATAAGTTCCATCATCACATATGTATCTTTGGACCAACTCGATGCCAATAGTATTTGAATTACTTATTCCAGGGACTCTCCCATCTGCAATGAAATGATTTGTATATTTTGTAACTCTAGCTAGTTGCCATATAGTTCCATCCTTATCTATAGTAAAATGTGCCCCAGACCTACCCCTTTTCTCTATAAATGTTGCTTGAACACTTGCATTACCTCCGCCCCCAGCAGTTCCATGCATTATTATAGCCTTAACTGTTCCAAGGCCATTTCTTTCTATTATTGGCGCTACTTGATTTACTGCTATATTTTTAAGGAGCCCAGGACTGTTATCTTGTATTGATGTTGGGCCAGGGGTTGGGGTACTGAAAGAACCTGTATTATTTCTGTAACTTTGAATTATCGAACTTGCTTGTTGTGGGGTATACTCAACGACTTCTGATTCTATTACTATTCCTACCTGATCAATCGTCAGTCCATCCTTGCCTGTAAGGGAGGGATTGATAGTCGTCAGTATAGCGTATGCAGCCAGAGCAAGTAATAGTCCACCAATAGGACCCCAGAACTTCTGCTTAAAATGAGCCTTCTCTGTAAATGACTCAGACGACATATACCCTATGAAGTTAATAACCAGCATTACTACAGCTAGTACTCCACAGAGTCCTATACCTATTTTAAATATTATATTCAAGTACTCCCCTATCCCACCCTTTGCACATCTGGTATCACTACCAGTATCATCTATACATGTTAGTCCTGGTATAGGTGCTAGTAGTCGGTAGATTGTTTTCTTGGTAGAAGTAGGTGCTTCTGCGTTTACAGTAACTGGATCGTCGGCTCTTACTATGCCAAGAGGCATAGTTAAAGTTGCGATAAATAAAAATAAGAAAATAAACTTTTTTATCATATACTATAAACTTAATTTTAATTGCCCACTTACTCTTTGGAAAAATGTACTCAAGTTATCAAGTTCAAGGTTGACTGTGGCATAACCTCCACGAGACGCAGGGCGGAGTGTAAGCTCTGTCTTCTTTGAAGGAGTTTCTATTGTTTCCCCGTTGACCTTCCATGTATAGCTAAATGCATTCTCATTGCCTCGTAGAGCGCTAAAGTATGGCACTGCAACTATTGTCACCTCTTCTTCATCTATGAAAGCATCATTGGTCAGTGCATTGTTGTAAGAGATTCCTTCTGTTGGGGACTTCTTGTAGAAAACTATTTGTGGTGAAACAGTGGGGATTGTTATGGTTTTTGTTGCATTGTATCGTCCATCTACAGAAGAAGCTGACACTGTTAAGTTCTCTTTAAGATTGAGTTCACTGTTTGTAAACACATATGCATCCTTGTTGTACCCAGATGCTCCTAGTACAGTGTTGTCTCCAGACTTCCATGTATATGTAACTCCACCCTTGCCCACTCTGGTAGTGTTTGGTATTGCGACTGCTTTTATGCGACCTTCACGGCTTATAAATGACTTGCCACGATAGAATGGAGGTGTATATGAATCAACCCCTTCCCACAAGATCTCAACCTCTGAAGGATTTATAACTATTCTCTTAGATATAGCGCCACCACCTTCTGCTGGACGGATAGTTATGTCAAAAATAGTTGAAACATTTGGCCCCAGTGTAGTAAAAGAATAGCTTGTCCTCCCTAATCCAGAGAGTATAAGGTTAGAACCACTTCGCCACTCGATCATGGATTTGTTTAGATCTGTGGCATAGCTTGTAAGGTTTACAGTCACGTCTTGGTATGGCTCAGGATTCTCTGGGACCATATCTATGCTGACATCGGTGTCTTGGAGGCCTATCTCGAGAGCATTTGAATCCTTGCCGTATACAAACAAAAGCCCTGTTATAAAAAGGACTACTAGAAAGATTTTTATATGCCTATAAGTCACCCTTATATTATATACGATTCAATAGAAAGTAGTAAGTGTAGTTACTACTGTTTACTCTCAGACACAGCTAGGTCATCCTTGGCTTTCTTTATGGCGAGTATTTGTGATGGATCTGAGGTGATGATCTGGTCTTCTGTGTATGAAGCAATAGTTTTGACCGCCACGTGCTTGAGTCCTGCAAAGAATATCCCCTCTCCTACATCTGCCTCAAGGAGTAGGTATTTCTCTTCATCTGTAAGGTTAAAAGTCTTCTGTAGGATGTCTATGGTTGATGGTGATTGCTTGAGCAAGAGTTGGATAGAAGAGTTGGTAACAATAGGAATACCGTACGGACTCTTCATAAAGTCTCCTACATCCTGAGTAATAGTTGCAAGGCCTAGGTAGTATTTACGCCCACGCTTGGCTATAGAGTATAGGAATGATGCTGTGTCTTCTGATTTCATCATCCACCAAGCCTCGTCCACTACGAGCAAGCGCTTGCGGATGTTCTTGCGTATAGCATTCCATATATAGTGTGTGACTATGTACATCGCTACTGGTTTGAGTTCGTCCTCCATGTCGCGTACAGAGAACACTACGAACTTGCGATTGATGTCTACATTGGATGGCTGGTTTAGGAATGAAGCCCATGAACCATGAGTGTACTTGGCCAGTCGCTGTATGAGTGAGCCACTTCCATCCATTCCAGCGAGAACCATTTCAAAGTCTGTTAGAAGTGGTGGCTCGATGTTGGCAAAGTTGGATTCGGCAGTGATGTCTTTGAGCGCATATGTTTCTGTAATAGCTCGGTCGATTATAGAGTCTTCTTCTGGAGTTAACCCTCCAAGCATGATACGGAAGAGTCCTACAAGGTTTATGGTGTTGGCGCGGAGCACATCGGCAGGAGTCTCATCCACTCCTGGCATAGGTAAGTCAAAAGGATTGATATGGTGGTCGGAAGAAAGTGCGATGTTGAAGTACCTACCCCCTACTGCTTCAGCTAAGTATTCGTACTCACGCTCGGGGTCGATAACTATGACTTCAGTATCAAACATGAGTGTGCGGATGATCTCGAGCTTGGTGGCATATGACTTACCTGCACCAGAAGTCGCGAAAGTAATGGAGTTGTAGTTTGGAAGGGAGAATCTATCAAATATTATAAGACTAGAATTGTGGCGGTTTACTCCATATAGTATTCCTTTATCAGAAGTCAGATCAAAAGATACAAACGGGAATAGGCTCGATAGTGGTTCGGTGTTGAGCTTTTGGTGCACTCCTAGTAGATCTGTCTCAAGCGGTATGACACTCTTGAACCCTTCGTCTTGTTGGAATAGAGCAGGCTTGAGGTATATGAGTTTGGATTCAAGTAGTGACTTGATCTCGCTCTCTACTTTGAACAAATCGTTCTCGTTATCAGCATAGATGGTGATGTATAAGCCTACATCAAACATCTTTTCTTGGGCTTGCATGAGGTTGTCACGGAGGCCTTCGAGGTCGCGGTATGCAGTGTCGAGCATTGGGTCACGGACCAATCCTTTAGATTCACGGATAGAAATCTGGCTTTGAACCTCGGCTACCTTTTTCTGAAATGTCCGTAGTACATCTGCAGTGTCGATCGGGTGGATAAATATGGACACATCGAAAACCTTGTCTAGGTTGATGATAGGCGAGAACCAGTTGTCTGTCAGGTAGCGAGGGTATGATATGACAAAGAATGTCCTAGCTATTTTGTCCCCTAGGTTTAGTCCCTTTGGTGTGACTTGGAGTGCAGATGGAGCGATGACGTCTTGGAGTTCTAGTGTTGCTGCTTTGTATATCTCAGACGGCAAGACAGGCATGACAGTACTCTTGGCTTTGCCTTTGTCCCCTCCTCCAAAGATTGATGAAAATATTCCCATATTATTGTAATTTTATCCCCTGACTGATATCTCCTGGGTTGAATGTCTTGTAGAAAAGTTCGACCACTTCTTCTGTCTTTAGTTGAGAGCTTCTTATGCCGAGCCCACTTAAACCTGACATCACTACCCCTACTCTCTGGTCTAGCTGGCTACGCTTCTCTTCAAACGAAGCCATGTCGATAGCCTTCTGTGTGTCGGCTACCTGCTTTTTCGAGCCACTTCCGCCCAGTAGGCTATCTAGCATCCCAGCACTAGATTTGATAGCTGTTGATGTGTAGGGCACAACTACAAAGAATGTTTTGGTCATGATGTTTACTTCGTTGGTAAATGACCTTATGAATTCGATGTATTCTCGGGTTTGAATCTTGAGGAGCTTTTCTTGTTGCTGTTTCTCTCGCTCTTCTAACATAAGTAGGTATGGGCGGATGTCGAGTCTGCGAGATTGCATCACTATCTGTGTAGAGAAGTCGAGTCCGTTGAGGAACGACTGGAATTGGTTTATGATGGCCACCTGCTCTTCTGATGATTTAAGTGAAAGGTTTATCGATGAAGCAATAAGTACAGCACGAAGACCACCATCTTTGAGGATGATCACACCATTGCGAACTTCTTTGATTGGTACGAACTCTTGAGCAGCACGAGCGTTGATTGCCATAGAGTAATTATATCATATTAATTTTCTTTCTCTTGGACATCTAAACTCCAAGCCAAGTCTTTGAGGGAGTTTGATGATACAGTTGGGAGCACTGAAACTTGCGCAGGCGCTTGTTCTTCTTTGTTTTTATCACTAGGCTTGGCCAACCTTTGCTTCCATATGTATAGCTTGCTCGATACAGCATAGCTAACAGCAGCTTGTAGATAGTATATAAATGGCTTGTTGTTAATCCTGTAGAAAACCAGAAGCCCTGTAAGTGCTGCTATGGGTAGAATCAGAAAGATACCGATCCAAAGTGGAAGTAGTCGGTACACAATAAATATCATACCTCCTCCACCCACTAGGTATGCAAATTGTCGAAATGTAAAAGGCCCAAAAAGCTTGTCCTCAACATCGATAAATTGTGGAACTTTAAACTGCATATGTATATTGTATCACAAACTATTCTATAACTTCGTGATATGGGTCGTGAGCTTTAGTTGTAGGTGTGGTAGGAGCTGGTGCTTGAGGTGCTGGAGCTGATGGAGATGTCACCTTGGGCAATGAGTGGTCAGACACACTGCTTTTGCTTAGAGTAACTCCTTTGAGTTTCTGGTTTATGATGTCCATATCTTCTACTATCTCTATGCCTGCGTTGCCATATATACCTGTCTCTGTCTTTGAAAGAGGTGCTGGGCCTGATTCTGGCCTAGTTTTCACTACTTCTACCATTGGCTTGCGCTCTTCTGTGTTAGATATGGCATATGGAGGAATTGGTACTTCGTCATCTTCACTAACAGCCCCGTTCTCGTTCTCTTCCCAATGCTTTCTTAGTATCTCTCGGATGTTTTTCAATATTTGTTCGTTTACTTCAGCTACTATCTTACCAACCTCTTCCTTTTGTATACCTGTGTTTGAGGCTAGTTCACCTTCATACTGGTCTGGATTTATCATCCCGATTAGAACTTTTGTGGTTGTCTCCTCGAATGTCGCCATCTGATCTATGGATAGTTTGTGTGTGCTTGCGATACCGTAGAGTTTCTCTTGGTAGTTAGACTCACCTATCGCTGTCTGGACTGACTTTGGTAATTTACTAAATCTTTCGTCTAGCTTACCTAAGCTCCCATACTTTTCTTCTACAAGTCCTTTTACATGAGATTCATATGCTGTACCGAGGGATGTGCGTATAGATCGCAGTACCTCAGCATCTATTTCGTCTAGCATTTTCATTGCTGATGCTTCTGGGATTCTCAGTTCGTTCTTTAACACACCTTCATACTCTTCTATGTGTATAATTCCGAGAAGTAGTAGGGTTGTTTCGAGTCCGAGTGTTTCTATTTGATCATCTTTCAGCCCATATCTGACACTTATACTCTTGAGTGTATCCATCCACTTCATACTAGAAAATACTTCTTGTGCGTCCGCAGGGAGCTTGGAATAGTAGAGTGCTATTTGTTCTTGTAGTTGTTTTTGATCCATAATAATTTATGTATTAATGGTGCCCACCTCCCCCATGACCCCCTCCGTGATCTGCTTTTGCATGACCATGGTCACCGCCACCTGTATCAACCTTCACATCGATTTTCATGCCGCTCAATGCAGTGTTTATTGTGTGACCCAAGTCTTTCAAGAAGTCTCTCTGAGCTGAACCATGATCTACTCCACCAGTCGCGCTCTTCAAACCTTTCTTTATAGCCCCTGAAGTACTTGCTGCTATTGCAAGTCCTATAGGCAAGAACATTCCTCCTAGCGCCATTGCACCAATTCCCCAACCAGTTAGTGTTCCACTCTTCTTAATCTTTGAAAGCTCGCGTATGTCGTAGCTACCTTTACGTAGAGATTGAACAAATTCACCTACTGCAACATCAGCTTTTGCTGAAGTTGCCATATCTTCTGCTGTGTGAACATGCTCACCCCTTGTAGTCTCGGCAGTTCTTTTTACATCTCCAGCAGCATAACTAAAGCCACCATTTGGATCGTTTATTAGGTTTCCTAAAGCATCTCTTGCCCCATTACTCTTTAGAGCGTCAACACGAGCTCTATCAGGTGCTTTCAATTTTTCATATGTCGTGTTACCTATTTCTTTAGATACGATATCTCTATCTATCCTGTCTTTTACTGTAGCCTGTTGAGATTCACTTAGGTCTTTATACTTAGATTCCTTATCACCTGTAACCTTCTGAGCCGTTTCGTCTAGTACATGTTGAGCATGAGCTTTATCTCCAACACTCGCCTCTTGTCTCTGGAAAACATTTGTAGTTTTCCCTGTATGAGGGTCTGTCTTTCTGCCAATTCTAGATGCTCCATAACCAATACCTGCGGCACCAGCCTTTCCAAGGCCTTGTATTGCTTCTTTACCAACTTTTAGATATGCAAAAGGATTTACTGCATTCCAACCTTTTATCTTTGCAGCCGCATCTCTTGTTCCTTGGAATTTTAGTGCTTTTTCTCTTGCCCCATCATTTTGTGTGTATTTTGCAATAGACCCCAATGTCTGTCTTCCAAGTGCTGCACCAGCCATAGCACCTCCAGCTACTGCTGCGCTTCCTCCTACAATTGCTGCTTTTGTTACCATTGAACCAAGATCTCCAGCAAACTTTGAAGCCAAACTTTTTGCCTTCATCATAAGTATCATAATGAATGCAAATGGGAAGATTATAGATATTATCATTTCAGGCCCACTATCCACTTTTAGGAAAGAAGTAAAGTAATCTGCACTTAGGAATTTTATTATCAAATACATGAAGAATATAAATATAGGTGCCAGGAATGCGAGCTTCATGGTCTCTGGCCACCACTTCCTCCACCCAATCATATCTATCCCTTGCATGGCGGGCACAGTGTACGAGAAGAATGCTAGAGGTACGAATATCATTGCAAGCCAAAGCCCTAGAACTCGGGCAATAAATATAAGGCCAACACTTAAGAATACGAATAGCCCTACTATATTTACGATAATAGCTAATATGGTCACTAGAATAAATGTCCCATTACTAATACCATTCCCGCCACCATCGTCACCAGCTTGGTCTCCTGGCTTCTTGATACTACCAACCTTTGCTGCTTTGATAATGAGGTTTTGTGGGTTCACCTGGCTGACAATTTTTTCAGAGATCATAGTTTCTCCATTTGACCCCAATTTTGTTGTTTTCTTTGTAGGATCATTGGGGTCTTGTTGTGTAGACGTAATATTATTATAAAATACTCTTGCCAGTATATTAGAAGCATCGATTATTACCTGCGTGGCAAATAAACTAAAGTTTATTAGTAACCCTATAATAATTACATTCATCACCATGTCTTTGGTTTTGAACCCATGCACGTTGAGTACCGTGGCAAAAGCAATCCACAGGAGTACAAAGATAAAGAATATGTTTACAAAGTCACGTACTAGTCCCCAGCCCTCAATAACGAATGGGGACCTATAGCTTTCATCACTTATAGAGTAATAGAATGTAAAGTCAAAGAATTTACCTGCTAAACCAAAAAGATATGCTGTAGGTTGGAATAATGCGGTATATAAAATCTGCGAAATACAACCAGAGATACTGATATTAAACACAGCCCAGGCACATTTCGGTAGATAACCACCCCCACTTGTAGTAGAAACTACGCCAAGCTTATCGTCATCTGGTTGACCAACAGCAGTTGTAGAAACTATAGAATTAATGTTGTACGCGAAAGAATCCGTAATAAGTCCGTTCCCACTTGAGCCATTATAAGCTACATAGCTTACGTAATAATTTTTACCAGCAGTTAATCCTGATACTTTAATAGGAAACTTTTGATTTAGAGCAGGCCCATCACCATCACCAATGTCTAGTATACCCGCTGCTTTTATCTCAGTATTGCTGTAAGTAGAACTCTTTAAAAATATGCCATCAGGCTGATTAACAACATAAACACCCATGAGCCTCTCATCTTGTGCAATCGAAGGGTTAAGAGTTAGTGGGTTATCTGAAACAACATAATACCCTGCATGATTTGTCGTCTTCTGTAATCTTCTTACGTGTATATTAAATTCGATAGAAGTATTAGTTCTTTTTACTTTTTCTAATGTAAGCTCCAGGAATGCTGCTTCCGCCTCTGACTTTGTAATGGTGGGCTTGTTTTCCTTTGTCAGACCCACACTAAAAGGCGCAAGGAAGTTTGCAAAGATAAGGAATATGAATATGTAGGGTAGGATTTTTTTCATTACCAAATTTTAAATATTTCCTCTAGCTGGCTAAAGGTAGATATGTACGGGACAGTGTTCGTATTTGTAGGGTCATCATAGTAAGGGTTGTCTTTGGTTATCTGTGGACCTCCGTATCCAAATGATGACTTTTGTGCAGTACACTGGTTTGTCAAAGTAGTTGCCTGATCAAGTAAGGCTTGGTTTATAGATATGTCATTGTTTACCAGAGCTAGGTCGTCTGTAGTCTTGATAGTTGGTGCTATCAGGTAGTACTGACGTAGTAGAGTCGCGAGTTCTTCTTTCTCTGCATCTGTAAATACGAGTGGGTCTTCTGGACAGAAGTTTGGGTTTGGAGGGTTTACACGAATAGGTGGAACAGGAGTAGGATCTGTGACTATTGTTGTACCACCTCCAGACCCTCCTACTCCACTACCAGGAGTCGGAAGTGGGCTCAGTGGTGGAGTGTAGTTGGTGCCAACTTGATCGTTCCTTGTGCCGGAACCACCTGTGTTTCCAAAGCCTTCCCCTACACCAAGTCCATCACCAGTATTGAATCCATCGCCATTACCAAACTCCCCACTTGTTGTATCTGTAGGTGTTTCATCTACTCCTTCCGTGTTTGTATTAGTGCCTGTCGTGTTACCAGGGTCCACAGTCTCTGGCTTCTTGGACGAGCCAAGTAGAGGTGAGAATGTTTTGGTTATCTTCTCAGCATTCTTGGCACCAAATATTTGCTCTCTGTTGGTGAATAATGAGTAAGCCACTGCCACCAAGATGATGACTACTATGAGAACTATTATCCATGCTTTGCTTCTTCGTGGTCTCATATATTTATCTTCTCACACCATTATCTAAATAAGTAGCTTTCTCGTTAGCAAGGCAGGACGCCGGCATAGCTGTGAGACCAAGTGTTGCCCTCTCTGTAGTGCGGCGTCGTTGAGCAGCTGCAATGATGACGTTCACTTTGTCCTTGATAACATTTAGTTTGGTCATGTTCGTGTTGGCTTCTGTTATAGCATCTCTATACTCATCCTTTGCATCCTTCACAGTTTCTGCAGTTATCGCTAGGTCCTTGGTTATAGCTAGTCCTTGGTCAGCCATGCCTAGGTATGAACCGCTTGCAAATGTCTGCATAGGACTGCTTGGGCCATAGAGAGTTCCAACTTCAGTTTCGTAGCTTGCGATCTGGTTCTCTATTGCACTCGGGTCTATCGCAGGTGTACCACCACCATCCAGTGTGCTTAGGTATGCATCTATAGCATCTAGTGAGTTTGCTTTCCAGCTAGGGTTTGGTCCTGGGATGCAGTAGTCTAGTTTACCTATAGCAGGTACAACTTTGTCGAGCACTATCACTGACTCCTTGGCAGCTTTTATGTAGTCATGTTCTATCTGAAGGATTCCTTTCTTGGTTATCTGGCCATTTACATAAGTGTTGCCTAGATCTTTTGTCAGATCAATATATCCATCACCTCCGTTTGATGTGCCAGTTCCTCCTCCGTTTGCAACTAGTATGCTGTTGCCGTTTGAATCGAGGACTTGGTTGACTCCAAACCCTGCTGTCGCTGTGCCAGAGTAGTTGTTCACACTAGAGGAGAGGCTAGAAAGTCCTTGGTTCTGGAATTTGTATATGAGTGCAGAGAAGAGTGCGTTTAGTGCATCGTTCATAGTTCGAGCAAGTTCAAGCTGGCGTTCTGCAGAGTTCACATATGTATCGATCTTGGTCTTTATAACACTACCAGGAGTGACTGCTTCGTACTTTGCACACCTTAGGCGGTTGCCGTTGGCATTGACTTGGTTATCTCTATCTCTAATGGGATCGTATGGGTAGTATTGTACACACTTCCTTTGGTCTAACACTCCTCCATTCCTCGCAAGTTCGTCTTTGGTGTTTTCAGTTGCAGTTGTCTGCTCTTGTGAAAGGTATTCAGACTGTTCGATCATAAATCCAAGAGGGTTGTTCTGTGATCGCTGAGTCAACGCAAACCATCCGTTCCACCCACCTTCTGAGAAGTCATTGGCAAAGCTGTCTGTAGTTGCCCCAGGTGTCAGGTATGCAGTGAGGTCGGACTTCATAGAATCTAGGAAGTTGTCTCCAGACTGTTTAGAGTTTATCGCGGATATAGCAAAATCACGACCATATGGGTATTCACGAGCATTTACTGGATCCTTGAACCAACGAGTTTGTTCTTCGAGTATCTTGTTCTCGATAGAGTACATGAGTGAGTCTACGTTGCGTACGAAGAGCGGGTCACCATTGAATCCTGAGTTCACCCAGTTCATAGTGTACTTGGTCATAGCACTAAGCTGATTCTTGGCCAGTGTGACTGCGATTCCGTTTATACATTCTTCACGGAAAGATGCAGCAGCAGTTTCGTCTTTAATGCGCTGTGAAGCTGTATTTAGAGCTTCCATATCTAGTTTTGCTGTTTTGCTCATAGCTTCTGCGCGTGCTGTTTCAGCAATAAATTCTTGCAAGTTTTGCACTCTTATCCCTGAATCCATTACCACTGGGAATCCTGGGGTAGCTATTGCTCCAGATGCAACCCCCTTGGCGATCCCTTCTGTAATTTTCTTTAATGTATCATAAGCAGTCTTCTGTGCAATTCTTGCAGCTTTCTCTGTTTTTGATTGTATGAGGTTTTGGATAAAAGATGTGGAGACTTTTGAGATCTTGTTTACAATTCCCGTACATCCGACTACATTCATAAGCATCCCACTGGTAACCACACCTTGAAGAGAAATTTTGTACGGATTGTTGCCACCCTTGTTTGGGTTGTCGTAGTTGAGGGGAAGGTTGTCGGCACTTGCTTGTAGAGGTAGAACAATAGGCCCTGCGATAAGTGCGAGAGATATTGATGTAGATATTATTATTTTTCCGACCTTACTCTTCATAAATAGTTATACACTACAAATTATAGCATTTCTAATAATAATTGCTTGATAATTCTTCCATATCAGCTACTAAAGCGTCACTATAGATGTTGTAGTTTATCAGGGCTTTCATCCCTGCGATCTGGTTGGTGAGCAAGGTGAGCATCCCATCTATAGACCGGCCAGTTTTATCGTAATTGTTGGCTAGACTAAGGTGGACTGTAGCAAATGATGAAGGGACAGCAATCTTCATAAGATCCTTACCAAATGCTTTATATGACTGCGCGATGTTCCCTGCTATGGCTATAGCCTGAGGGTCACTACGGTCTATGCCTTGGGATATAAAAGTGAGTTCGTCGCCTATGTCTTTGTCTTGGTATTTTAGCAGAACACCCTTTATTCCATCAAAGTAAGCTTCATTTGCAGCTTCAGAGTCAGCTTTGATGGTGAGCCCACTCCTTGTGTACACATCAGGGATTGGAGATGCCGAGATGTTCTCGCCAATAGTGTCAGAGATGGCTTTAAGTGATGCTTCATCCAAGTTCCCTGACTGCTGTAGGGCCATGATGATAGCAAAGAATTCTCGAGAAAGTGTCTCGTTCTCATCTGACACACCAGTACCGCTCTCTGTACTACTGTCTATACCCTTTTCGGCTAGTATCGCCCTTTGAGCGAGGATAAACTCTTTGTTTTCAGGGCCGTTTTTCATAGGGTCGAGGCCCCAGAGGGATTCCTCCCAGTCCGGGATACCGTTCTTGTTGGTATCTTTCTGGACTATTTCTTTGACAGCTATTTTGGTAGGTTCTTTGGCTTGGTTCGGTCTATCCTTTATATATCCAACTAGTTTGTAAATACCAAAAACCACCAAAACTATGACTACAAGAGTGACAACACGAGCTGTGAATTGTTTACTAGGTAAGTAATTTTTATCCATACTATATATGTATAGTATACAATCTGTCGTCGAAATATCCTATATATACTATGACAAATACTTAGTGATCGAGAGCCAAACAGGAAGAGAGATGTCTTCTGCACGAGCTTTGGTGCTGATATTGAGCTTTTTGAACATAGACTCTATCTTTAGAGAGTCACCAACTTCTTCTAGGTTCTTGCGGAGGACTTTGCGCTTGTGGGCAAAGCCTGCTTTTACAATCTGGAAGAATTTATCCTCTAGACCCTTATTTAGCAAGCTTTTCTCAGATATGCCATTTATGGCTACTATTGCGGAGTCTACCTTGGGGCTTGGTGAGAAGAACCTCTTGCCTACTTTCATTATATATTTGGGCGTGCCGTAAACTTTTACAGAAAGAGAAAGTATGCTTTCTTTGCCATCACTTGCGACAATCCTCTGAGCCACCTCTTTCTGCACAAGTAGTACCATCGTCTCAGGCTTCACACTACCTGATAGGAACTTTTTAAATATAGCGCCGGTGATGTTGTAAGGAATGTTGGCAATTATTTTATACTTTCCACTTACTAGTCCCTGATTACCTGGTTCAAATTCTAGTATGTCACCTTCTATGAGTTCTAGTTTTCCAGAATCGATATCTTTAGAGAATTTTTCTTCGAGTATTTTAATGAGGTCTCTGTCTTTTTCAATTGCTATAACCTTGCTCGCACTTTCGAGAAGTTTGATTGTTAGTGCACCTTTACCTGGACCTATTTCAACTACGGTGTCTTTGTTGTTTACACTTCCTGATGTACACATAGCGGAAAGTGCCGCCTCTGACTTAAGGAAGTTCTGCCCTAGTGACTTTTTTGCGCGATGAATCATAATCTAAATATAAACTATTTTCTCCCCTCTGCCACTTTGCCTCTGTTCAAATTCTGTTAGGTGCACTGGGATGTCGTAGATGAATTCACTAGGACTGTTTACTTGCTTCATACCGAAAATAGTTCTCAGTTGCGCGTATGAAAGGAAAAGTTTGTGTTCAGCTCGTGTGAGTGCTACATAGAATAGTCGCCTCTCCTCCTCCCTATCTTCTTTGGTTTTGGATCCATTTGCATGTGGGAACAAATCCTGTTCGAGCCCCGTGATGAATACGTATTTGAATTCCAGCCCTTTCGATGCGTGTACTGTCATCAGTCGTACACCTTTGCCTTTATGCATAAGGGTGTCTTGATCGCTTGCAAGCGATGCATCTTCGAGGAGTTTCTCGAGTCCTTCGCCTTGTGGGAGTTGGTCATACTTTGTAGCCAAAGTCACCAATTCTTTCATATTTTCCAAGCGTTCTTGGTCATCTGTAGTGCCATGAGAGAGTTCTTCTTCGAGGCCGCTTTCTTTGATGACATACTTTATGGATTCAGATGGCGAGTGCGTGTCTGCAAAGTCTCTAATGTTGCCTAGTAGTTCATAGAATTTATTTATCTTGATCTGCATACTTGCTGGCAAATCTGAAAATTGATTTGCAAAAAGCTTTACTAGTGTGACTTTACCAATACCACGAGTCGGAGTGTTTATGATGCGCTTGATGTCGGACAAACTCTCGCGGTTGTACCCAGCTCTGATATACGAAAGTAAATCCTTGATCTCTTTGCGTTCAAAGAACTTCACTCCGAGGACTTGGTAAGGTATCTGTCTACCAAGTAGCGCCTCCTCAAGTACACGTGACTGGAAGTTGGCTCGATATAACACGGCGACATTTTCTGGATCGTTATCGCGAAGGAGCTCATCTATCTTGCCGGCCACGTATTCTGCTTCATCGATTTCATCATATGATTCATACACTGTGATACTCTCTCCGATATCCTTTTTAGTAAAAAGTGTTTTTGCCATGCGGTATTGGTTCTTCTCTATCACGGCATTGGCTGCTTCTATGATGTTTGCAGTTGAGCGGTAGTTCTGCTCGAGCAGGATGACTTTGGTCTCTGGATAGTCCTTCTCAAAGTGGAGCATATTCTTGATGTTGGCTCCGCGCCAACTATATATGTTCTGATCAGTGTCACCCACGACACATATGTTGTCGTCCTTGCCTACGAGGAGTTTGGTCAGTTCGTACTGTACTTCATTTGTATCTTGGTATTCATCTATATGTATATACTTCCATCTCTGTTGGTATGCATTCTTGACTTCAGGATACTTCTTTAGTATTAGAACTGTCTCAAGTAGAAGGTCGTCAAAGTCGAGGGCTTTTTCTTGCTTTAGGGCCTTCTCATAGTCCTGCCATATGACTGCCACAATGCTCTGAAAAGCACTCTGTGCATTCTGACTAAAGCTTGCTGATGTAATGAAGTCACCTTTTGACCGAGATATCACACTCTTTATCTTCCTAGGTTCGTGTTGCTTGGGGTCGATACCTCGGGCTTTCATTGCGTCCTTGATTATCACGAGTGCGTCATGCTCATCTGCTATAGCAAAGTGCTTGGTCAGTCCGATAAGGTGGGCGTTCTCTTTGATGATGTGGACTCCAAGTGCATGGAATGTCGATATAAATGGACTTGCGCCACCTTGAGCACCATGGATTTGTTGACCTAGGAGCATGTGGACTCGGTCACGCATCTCCTTGGCTGCTTTGTTGGTAAATGTGACTGCGAGGATGTTCTCTGGGCTTACGCCTTGGTGTATAAGGTGGATTATGCGGTGGGTTATAGTCTTGGTCTTGCCAGCCCCTGCTCCAGCTACAATCAAAAGAGGCCCATCTGTATAAAGGACGGCCTCTTTTTGTTTGTCATTTAAAGATTCTAAATACTGCATCAGAACCCTATTGTAACATTAAATACATAAACGAAAGAAAACCATGCAAACTCTTTGTCGCGTATGGCCCCTTTGGGGTAAAGCGCGAAGAGTTTGTATGGTTTTCTGAAGGCTAATCTAGTTTCCTATTTGGCTCATTATTTCTGCGCTCTCTGTGCGGAACTTCTCGGCTTCCTCGGCTACAATAGCCTCGATGTTTGGAACTTTCGATCCAAGGAATGCAAACATTGCTTCCGGATCTGGGTTGTTCTCGAGTAGTTTCTCAAATGCATCTTTGTCTTCTTCTGTCATTATATCTAGTACTCGGAGCATGACTTCTTGGTAGACTATTGCGCCCATCTTCTCCATTGCTTCTTTTTGTTGTTCCTCTGGCAATGTATCTATTCCTAAAGTTTTTATTATATTGTTGTTGATTGTGTTAAACATATTTATATTATTACATTATTGATTTATTGTGTCTATCTAAATATTCTCTTGAATATATTATCTACTGCACGGTTCACTAGAGAGTAGTCACTACTTGTCTGGTACACACCCCTTGTAGGAGAAATCACTCCGCTGTTGGTGTTGTATGTATTTGATCGGGTTACTCTGTCTGCTCGCATAGTCTCGTATCCTTGGCTAGTTGTAGGAGTAGGTTGGGTGCTTGGAACAAACTTCTCTTTTGGAGCAAACATTGTGCCGTCATCTGCTGTGTATACTCTCTTGGTCATACGAGCTACATACTTCTCTAGATTCTCATCACCGATAGGTTTGTCGTTGCCTAGAGATATGTCTTCCTTGGATAGGACTTCTCCGTATGTCTTGGATAGACGTTCAAGCTCAGCCTGGTTTTTGAATGAGTATGAAGTAGTTGTAGCCTGGCCTGGTGTTACATTTACGTTTTCACGGATGATACCTTTGGCTACTAGGTTGTCCAAGTCAGACTTTGGTATAGGTGTACCATCTGCAAACGAAGCTTCTTCAAAACTATTCAAGAAGTATTTTGCTGGGATTTTGTCTATAGTTTTCCACTCGGGTTGCTCACGGAAGTAATCCATGGTTACTACTTCTGCATTCTTGTCTATAGACTGTACGTACTTAACTTCTTGTTTGGCGCTACCTAGAAGCCTCTGGAGTTCGTCTTCTTTCTCGTAGCTTTCAAATGAATCAAACTTCACATTCTTTGCCTTGAACATGTTGTCAGCTGCCTTGTTCCAGTTCTCATGCTTTATGCCGTTGGTGTAGTCTCCTTCTGGCTTCTCTATCTCTATGTTTGACCTTCCAAACCTCTCACGAGCTTGCTCTAGAGAGTCGGCGTGGCGAGGGTCTTGGTTGATACTTACCTGATTTGGACTTTGGTTCTCGATAATATTACCAGCATTGTTGTTTGCTCCGGCGCTCTCATTTTTAGGAAGGTTTTGTTTTGCTAGTATTTCTTTCTCAGCGAGTGCCTCGTTGGTCATCGGGTTCTCTGTTGTAAATCCGTTGCCCGCCACTTCCCTACTACTTGCAAAGTTAGGGCTAGTGCTACTGCCTGCCCCTGTGTTGTATACACCACGAGTTGGAGAAATAGTTTCAGTGCTGGTGCCGTAGCTATTATCAAAAGCATTCTTTGTCGGCGAGATATCTTCTAGCCTACTTGCTGTCAGATTACTCTTCACCTCTTCTATTTTTGGTTTTATTGTACCTTCAACTGGCTCTGTTACAGCCTTTACTCCAGCTGGAGTTTTCTCTGTCTCAATAGATCCAACCGGATCCTTTTGTGGATTGTTCTTTAGGAATTCTGATGTACCATCATCTGCCTTTGGAGTTGTAGCGTCAACTGCACCCACTGGGTCCTTCTGAGGGTTCTGTTCGAGGAATTTAGATGTTCCCGAAGTTCTTGGTTCACTTGCGATACTTGTCCTACCAGAGTTGTCGCCATCTATCATCTTGCCTCCGTAGACATTTGTTACATCGGCATCGTCACCTTTCTCGAGTAGAGTTGTCTTGCCTTCTTGGGTAAATGATATATTACCTTGTGTATCTGACTCAAACTTTGAACCAAGCTTCATGACCGCACTCTCTGCGTCGTCACCTGGCTTGAACATGCCGTACTCGATAGCGAGTCGGTCTGGTTTTGTATTTAAAATATGTTGGACACTCACAGGTGCTGTACTTGCATCTGGGTATTGAGCCTTTAACTTTTCTTGGAATTCTTCAATAGTCTTGATAGCACCATGACCTTTACCAACTTCTGCTACCACCTTATCTCCAACTGGAGTATTTGCGTCTGGTGTAGATTGTGTAGGATCAGCAGGAGCGGCTGGATCAGCAACCTCTACTGAATCTGTAGGGTTTGTAATATTATTATCTGGTGTAGTAGTTGTTGCAGTATCAGCGGTTGGGATGGGCGGTTTTACCACAGCAGTATCAATTGGGGTTTTATTTATTGCAGAATCTCCCGTACCTCCTATTCCTGTTGTATTATCTTGAGGAACTCCTGGTTGTTTATGAAACCAATCAGATCCCACATTTCCTATATGAGATGATCCATATCCGAATCCTGCACTAGCTATACCACCTACAGCCAGCTTCGCCAATGTTTGGTTACGTTTACGTTTCTCAGCACTTACTTCGAGTTCTTTGTGGCCTTTCTCGTATTGTTCTAGGGTTATCTCACCTGTAGAAAATTTATCTCTGAGTTCTGATTCTTTTTCGTAACTAGTTTCTTCAAATTTATCACTCCTCTTTCTGTTCCATACATCCACTAACTTTGTCATACTGGAACTAAAGACTCCACCAGCCATACCACGAGCAAACCTACCAAGAGCTACCCCAGCTATAGATGCTGTTGCACCTCCAGCAGTAGCAATACTTACTCCAGTGAATATAGCAGTGCTCATAGCAACCCTTTTCCATCTTGGTTGTTTTATATACCAGTTTAGTGCTTTTTTCCACAAGATTGGCTTCATGGGTGAACCTTCAGCTTTTTGCTGACCCAGCTTTATTAATTCATCACGGTGTGTTTTATTCAATACATTCCAAGAATTGTATAATTGTAGTTCTCTCTCTAGCTCTGCGCCTGACAACCCACTTGTCTCGAGTCTAATTCTCTCTGTATTAAGAAGTTCCTTACTCCATTCTGCACGGGCGTCATCATAAACTTTTTTCTTGTCTTTGTATTCCTGGTCCAGATACTTAGCCTCTTTTTTCTCTTGGCTCTTAAATGCATTCAAAACAGAACCCTTGGCTTTGGCTATCTTTTTGCACCTCAGATATTCTTTGACATATGCATCACGCGCATCGTCTACCTTTTTCTCTTCAGGAGTTCGCTTGTCTTCAACAGTAGGAACTACTGGCTCTTCGTCTAGATCTAATGGCTTCAAGTCCTCAGACTCTTCTTGATGGGCAGGTTCAGGAGCAGGTTCGGTGGATTTCGGGGCAGTGTTATACAGAGGGTCTTGACGTCTTATCGCTTCATCAATATCTTCCTCGTCGAAATCCATCTTTAAAAGATCTTCTTTGGTCTTACTCATACTAAGAAGACCTCCAATCAAGTTTATATCGCTATTCTTCTGTTTCTCTTCCTCTGCCCTAAGCTCAGCAATTTGTGCATCGACATCGGTTAGAGTTGTTGGGGGAAAATCTTTGTTATTAGTAGTAGTCATAAATTATTTTTTGTTCAACTTATCCCATTCTTCTTCGACCTGTTTTTTATATTTTTCTGTTGCTTCATTGTAAGCTCTGGTTGCCTCGACATACCCTTCTATGTCATCTGCAACTATTGTACCATCAGGCCCGACTATCTTATATATAGCTTCTGGAGAGTAGGATGCTATGAATTTTTTACCATCTTCTTCCACTCTCATCTCATTCACATTTTTTAATACCTTAGTAAATCCAAATATGTTGAATTCGAAGAATCCTTCATCAACCCCTGTTACTGTTAAAGTTTTCCTTTGTGCTTCGAAATCATTCCCTTCTGGGGTCATCCATGTTGCCCATCTTAAGTCTGTAGTATCTGCTACTTTCTTAAACTTAAGACCAGGGTTTTGTGATTTCTTGGCAACAAAATATATAAAAGGCCTATGTTTCTCGTCTAGTTTTATTTCTTTCGCATCTAATCTTCCTTTAAAGAAAGCTTGCTCTATTTCTAATGCTTTTATTTTCTTGTTGAGTTTTCCAATTTTTATATCTCTTTTCCACCAAGAAGGGTTAAATGCACTTTTAATACTCTGCAACAATCCATCACTATAATTTATTTCATCGAGGTCATCTACCTCCTCTTGTAATTTTTCAATCTCTTTCTGTTTCGCAATATATTCACTTCGGGTTTTCTCAATATCAATTAGATCTTCATTTTTTTTATCTTCTTGAGCAGATTCACCATCACTTTCTTCAGTTTTCTTATCTTTATCATCTCCCTCGTCTTCATTATCACTAGATTCTTTCTCTGCTTCCTGTGCTAAAAGTTGCTCTCGTAGAGCTAGGAGTTCTGCAAGTTTTTTCTGTTTCTCTTTCTTATTTTTATTCCGAGTAACTACCATCTCTATCAGAGCATTCATTTTCTCTTGATCTACAACAGGTTTTTCTTCCGCATCATATACTTCATCAATCAATTTCCTACTGATGTCCATAGCTTCTAAAGCCTCCTTACTCTGGCCTATCTCCCTTCCGAATTTGATTGCTTCTATTTCACGATTTCTCTGTTCTTTTTTCAACCTGTCGAGTTCAGATGTTTTATCAATGTTTTTTACAGTTGGTTCTGCGGGTTTTTGGACATCTATTTTCTCTGTTACCTTTATTTCCGCAACTGGTTCCTCGTGGGCAACCACAGCTTCCTGTACTGGTTCATCAGTAACCTTTGCTGGAGGTTCTTTGTTTTCTGCAACAACCACTATAGGTTCTGCTATAACTACTGGCTCTTGCGCCACTTCTTTAACTGGAGTTACGATTGCAGTTGGCTCTACATCCACTGCATCATTCTTAGGCTGGTCTGTTTTTTTTGTTTCAATAACTGGTTGTATCAAAACAGCATCTTCTGGTTTTATATTTCCATTCTTTAACCCTTTTTGTAATTTTATTAATCGAGATATTTCTGAATTTATACGCTCGAGTTCTTCGGCTTTTTCAAGGTCTACCATCGAAGCCATCTTGCCAACTTTGTTTTCAAATTCGCGTTTATTTTTCTTTAAATTATCAATTAGAACCCCTATTTCAATAAGTGCCTTGGCGGTAGGGTCACTGGTTAGTTGAGTTATTAGATTATCTATTTTCCCCTTTTTATCCATATATTATTACTTATTCAAGTATACCAGAGTAATCTCTAACCATTTTTATGTATTTATATTATACAATTTTTAAGAGAGAATGTCAATTCTACTTACCAGCCAAGATTTCTTCTGCATGTGCTATTCTTGCCTTTAATTCTGAGATAGCAGTTTGCGTCTTTTCCCTTACACTTACTGTTTTCATGGTGGTAAGTACATTTTCAAACTCTCTTGTCTGGTTATTGATAAATTCTATGAGTCCTGGCATCAAACTTTTTGCAATGTTGCTCATTTTGAATTCCGCGGTGCTTGCCTTATCTGGTAACACTACAAATATCTGACCAGCTTCTAAATTAGTAATATCTTTTCCATATAGGTTTACACAGCCATTACTAAGCGCGTTGTTTGCAACTAAGTTATCATCCATCTTTGCTTTCCTTTGTTCGTATTCATTTGGATATATAGGGTGAACCCCCAAACCACAACTATCTCCTTCTATAGTGATTCCGTCTAAGGAAAATCCTAGCCCTCCATATTCTTTAATATTACTTTGATTACGTGGTCTTTTTGTTATGTATCCTCCAGCTGGGGTTGTCATTATGCCACCGTTTAATACATAAGAAGTATTCTTTTTGTCTCCAAGATGCCTTCCATACCCTGCTGGTACTTTTGCTTTTAACTTGTTGTCTTTGTCGAAGATATAAAGTAAGGCAGTTGTTTTATCAAGCATTTCATAGCCCATACCAATGTTAGGGTTGTACTCAGCCATGTATACGTACACCTCCTTACCTTTTTCTGGCAGTTGGTTGTACATTTCAATATCAAATCTAGGATGTGGTTCTTCTTTTTTGATATCTTCTTTTGGGGTATCGGGTTTTGGCTCTGGTTGCTTTGGTTTTACAAGTTCTATGTCTTGCTCTTTATTTCTATTTCCCGATTGTTTTATGCCGTTATAAACAACTAAAGCAAGTGCAGCTCCTGCGACAAGTGCTGCCTTGCCAGCTGTGAATAACCCTTTTTTTAATTTGCTGTCGCCCTTTTCCTTTGCCCCAAGTTTCAGTTCATCCCAGTTTATTAGGCCTTCATCAATCCCGTATTTATTTAGTATTTTCTTTGCTTCTTTTTCAAAATTTTTTTCGGAGACACCTTCAAGCATAGTCCGGATGTTTCCCAATCCTTGCTCGAGGTTACTTTTTATATTTCTTGTCTCTATAGATGACTTCATTATATATATTTATTCTAGCATATCTGTCTTATTAAAAAATTAAGCCGAATCTTGTTCAGATCCGGCTTAAACTATTACCCGTTTTTACTTAATTACCTGGGCCATTGCTTCTCTTCTGAAGCGGAGATGAGGCCGGCGTCCTTGGCTCTGGCGAAAGCAGCAGAGTCGCGTTTGCGATAATGTGCAGTGTCTGCAGCTACCAGGATTTCTCCCTTTTTAGGCTTACTGTTCGTTGTAGAATCTTTGGAGACCCGGATTTTAAACAGGCTGGTATCTGCTACTGTTGTAGCATTGTTCTTATTATTTTTTTTACCACCACCTGTTCCAGTGTTAGTTGTAGCAAAGGCAATAACTGCGCCAAAAGCGATTACGAGAAGGAATACTTTTTTCATGTTCTGATTGGTTTTGTAGTTAATAAAAACTTTACTCTCCAAACTTGAAGTACAAAGTTTTTACTAACTACTAACATCTCATGAATCTCAAAGATCAATTTACTCTCTATATGATAGCATACTGTAGTATATTTGTCAAGTACCTATAATAAAAGCCCGTCTTTTATCAAAACAGGCTTTAGAAATAATAGTTTTTTACTACTTTAGCAATAGACCTTCTAACTTATTACAGTCAATATCGTTGCCATCTACTGTCCCCTTCACACCAGGAAGTTTTATCTTGTCACTGAATTGAACTATGGATGAGTTTATAACTACTGAGTCACTCCTCCTGTCACAATCATATGCTGCAATCCATAATGGGTAATCAAATCCAAAACTTTCCAAGAGGTTTTCTTTGAAAAAGTTGAGGTTTGCGTAAAGTATGGGTTTGACTCCGTACTTTGCTTCCAATATTGATAGGCAGGTTTTGATATTTTTGACAAATTGTTTTCGCAACGTGTCCCGTAAGTTGCCCAGTATATCTACTGTATCTACCCTGATCATTTTCAGTATCCTTAACTGGGCAGTATCCTTTTTAAGAGTAGTAATAGTACCCATCACCTTTAAAAGTGTGTCACTCAAGAGTTCCACATCAAATATAGGACGGAAATCTCCTTTTCCTAGTTTGATCGAGTCCATAAAGGCAATATAATTGCTTGTCTGGGTCACAGGATCTTTATTCGGGTCATAAAACTGGTAACCTCCAACAATAAACCCTCTTTTCTTTGCCTCAGCGAAATTTCTCTGGAACGAGGTGTCCTTACGGTCACCCTGCCTCCATGCTCTGAATATAAAGAATGATGCACGGTGTTTTGTTTGAGTATCTATGGTTTTCCAATTGGCATCCCCTTGATGATGCGAAAAATCAATCCCCAAATACTTGCATATAGGCTCACCCTTCATTTTTTTCTTTGAGTTCGGCTTGTTGTTTTTACAGGCAGTTAATACAAGGATGAATAGCGAAAAAAGCGTGATTATCTTTTTCATAACAATTATTTTAGTTTTGCGATATTGCTCTATAAGAACCAACCCTCTGATTCACAGAGAGCAATACGCAAAAATATCAAAGAACCACTATAGCTAGTTGTTACATTAACACGAATAGAAGTAAAAGTCAATATTTAAGAATTCTTTACCTCCTCTATCTTTCTATCAAATTCACTATTTATCTCAGATTCATTATGTATGTTTCTTTGTAGTAGCTCATTGGATTTTGTAGGGGTCCATTCACTTGTACCTCTCAGTTCGCCTACTTCCCCTTCATACCTTATCTCTTCTTTGGCCAGTTCTGCTTTTCGGTCTTTTTCTATTTGTTTAACTATCTCTGTAAATTCAGAGTTCTCTTTCAATAGGTTTTCTATTTCAACCGTCGAAGGCTCTCTTGGGTTTTCTAATTGGAATCTAATTATTCTTACCAATTCATCCTTTTCCAAATCTTTCTGTATTTCTTCTTCTAACTCCTTTATTTTAGCTTTTATTTCCTTCCCTCTCATCAATAAATTCTCAAATCTCGCTATTTGCTCAGATGTCGGACCTTGCTCATCTTTTACTGGTTCCAATGTATCTACTACATCTGGAGTTGGCTCAGGCTCACTAGTATTTGTAAATTTTTTATTTCTACTTCTCTCCTCTACTATTCGTTTATGCAACTTGAGCTTTTCACCCAAAGACATATTACCAAGGGCGCTAGATAGGCTCTCTGCTGTGACTTCACTTTCGGACCCATTACCAAGTATGAATTTGAATTCTTGTTTTTTCATTTTATTTATCTAGCTCCAATATCTTTAAGAACTTTTCTTCTGTCATGTCTTTTCTATTGGAAATACCTGGCGGTTGCATTAGCATAACTCCACGCACGAGCACTGATTCTGGGACTGTCTTCTTTATATCTTCATACAATGGGTAGATGTCGTGGGTATTTGTGTTGACCATAAAGCGGTTGTATTTCTCATTATAAGTGGCATAGGTATCATAACCAAGTGCCTTGGCCACTAGGAACCCATTATAGATTTTATTGGTTGGGTTTCTGTCTTTATCTATTTTGAGGATATCTTTCTGCCTATCTTGTTTGTTATAGATAACCTTCCCTATCCTCCTGCTTTCTAGTTTGATTCCTCTGCTCTCCATGACTTTGACTGCAAGCTTGGCATTCCTAATATCAAGCCCTATCTCGAGTTTCTTTTCCGATATTAATTCCTTGAGAGTTAATTTTCTTGACCCATCTTTATCCTTTTTAACCCCTATGACTTCACCCATCTCTTCATCTGTAAATTCTGGGTTTAGCGGATCCTTACCTTGTTTAAACCATTGAACTATCTTTTCAAATGGCACATTTTTATAAATGCCATACATTGATTTAGGCCACTTGTGTTCAAGGAAAGATTCATTGAACTTATCGTGGTTTGAGTATGATAGGTTGTCTACACTTGTGACAAACTCTACCATATTGTCCATCCAAGGCTCGGCTTCTATCATCTTATTCTTGATGAGTACTTCATAGGCAAGCTCTGTCGCAGAGGTGGCGTACTTACTGAAGTGCTTCTGGTGGTGATCGATGAATACTTTGACACCCTTGTCAGTTGTTTCATAATCAAGCTGTTCACCTGATGTGTCTATATATAGCGTTGTCTGATCCTCGCTCTTTTTATTATTAAAAAATACTCCATCACTACCCTGTTGGCCTTTCTTGGTAAGTTCTGTGTATGAGCCTTCATTGTATTTGACACCATTTGCCATAGCAAATAGGAACAGAGCACCACGTGTGTCTAAGTCTATGTTCTCTGCAAACTTTGGCTCAAGTTCTACCTCATCACCCTTCTCTACTGTGTTGCCATGGATTACGATTTTATCTACTCCATTTCTAAGTATTGCTCCGATGTTTTCTATCACTTCCTCGCGCTCTTCATAATACCTGCGAGCTTGCTCCTGAAGTTTCTCTTGGTATTCTTGCTCTTTCTTACTTAGTACTGGTTCTATATATGCTAGAGGTATACTGTATTCCTCTAGCATGTCACGCATGTACTCGATCTGCTGCAGTGGATGCATGTTTTTATCTAGTCCTTGCTCTTTTATCTTCATACCTTCAATCATCTGGTCAAATTCTGCAAGTTGCATCTTTTCTTTCTCTCCAATCACTGCAAAAGAAACACCTGGGCCTGTTATTATTATTTTACCCAAGGAGTCTTTGGTTGTTTCCCTAGGAATATTTTCATCATCTCTAGTATAAATAACTTTTCCATCTACAACTGAAGTTACATTGTACAATGTTTTTTTGCCTGAATAAACAACTTCAAGAATGTCACCTTCTCTGATAGAGTTAACTTTTGCTATCTTTAAAAGTGAATCCATTGAAGTATTACTACCTTCATCGATTCTCTTGGTGATATTTTCTTGGTATTCTAATAACTCTACAGATGGATCGTATTCTTCAGTATTTTTTGGAGAAGGGGTTTCTTCATGCAACTTTTCATACCCACTTTTACCCTCTCTCACTTCTTTAAGTTCATAGTCCTCCACCCCTCTTCCTCTCATGTGAGTTCCACTATCTTTTGGATTTTTAATTACTTGTATATTTCCAGAAGTGTACATTCCCCCATCCTCTGATTTATAAATAGATTCCTGTTTCTTTGCTTCAGCCCATTCTTTTTGTAATTTCTCTGTATCCTTCTTCTTTAGTTTCTTTGGATTATCAATATTACCTCCATTTAGAGATTGAGAATTGAAAAGTTGTCCAAATGATAATGCCATATGTGATTATTATACACCATAAATTCAATACTTGTCAAAACTCTAATATGTGGCGTATTTTAGGCCTATAAGGGGGTTTGTGGACAGGGTGTGCATTACTTGGTTGACTATACCCCTCTGGTGCGATACCCTTGTATACAGGGTCCCCAAAGGGGTATCCTAATCATCTGAAGTTCCAGAAAGTCCTTATTTTACAGCATTCTCGAGACGATTGTAACATTCATGTTTGCCTCTATCTATAACTATAGCCTTCGCAAACTGCGGTCGTACTATAGTTCCCATCAAGGGGGTAGGTCAAACTTGATACTAAACTTAGCTTATTTTACCTAAAACAAAAGATTCTGTCGGCCGTTTTGAGAGTTCAAACAGCCCAAAGATGAAAATAGCTTTATTTATCAAGCCTTCTACTATGAAGGTCTATATTGCTTTTATGCTGTCTATATATGTAAGTACTATGCCAGCATATGCTTATGCTGGCTTCTTTTCGAACTTGGTCACCAAGCCAGTCTTTGGGGAGCTTTCAGCAGAGGTGGTAGCCCCAGAAGTAGAGAAGGAAGTTCACAATTCTCAGACTGTTCCACTGCTCGAGTCTTCTATCAACCCTGACCAGATGAGTCTAAAGGATTCTCTGCCGAGTAATGTGATCGCCGATGAGGATGTCATCTCCAACGTGGGCCCACTAGCCACTATGGACCTTGGTAAATATGCTTCCTCTGAGAAGATCAGTACATATGTAGTTAAAAGCGGGGACACTCTCGACGGCATAGCCAACAGACTCAAGGTTTCCAAGAGTACCATCCTTTCTTCAAATGCTGACCTAAAGAGTACTGATCTACTGAAAGTAGGCCAGACACTCACCATCCTCCCTATCGAAGGAGTCAGCCACAAGGTAGCCAAAGGTGACACTCTAGCAAGTATCGCCAAGAAGTATACAGCTGAACAGGCAGACATAATCGAATACAACTCCCTAGATAAGACAGCGACCCTAAAGGTCGGTGAATCGATAGTTATCCCAGGAGGCAAGCTTCCAGTTCCAGAAAAGGTTGCAGTAAAGAAAGAAGAGCCAAAGAAAGTAGCTATAATAGAGGCACCGAAAGTTGTCGCTCCTGTAACTCCATCAGTGGAAGTAAAAGCTGAATTGAAAGCTCCGGCTCCAGTCGAAAAAGGCCAAGTCGGCACAATATCTGGTGGCTATATCTGGCCTTTCCCAACAGGCATGGGCCGTGTGTCCCAAGGCCTCCATGGTGACCAAGGCTACGACTTTGCTGCACCGAAAGGCACTCCGATACTTGCTATCCAGAGTGGAACAGTTCTGATAGCAGACACTGCTGGCTACAATGGCGGGTACGGACTCTATGTCGTAGTGAACTTCGATGACGGCGGGCAAGCAATCTTTGGCCACATGAGCAAAGTCGCTGCGGTTGCAGGACAGAAAGTAAATCGTGGAGATGTTATCGGCTATGTGGGCTCTACAGGTAAATCTACGGGCAACCACGTGCACATCGGTTACCGCGGAGGCAAACCAAGCCCATATAAAGGATTGAAAGTTAACAGTACAGGACTACCAACTGACCATGACTAAAAAAAGAATCATTTTAATACTCGCAATGTTTGTATTGGTCGTCATACCAATATCGGCAACAGAGATTCCTCACCAAGCTCCTACTCCCGAGCAAGTGCTCGCTACAGCAGCGACAGTCGCTCCAAAGCCTGCAGTCGTAAAACCAGTAGTAAAGAAGAAAGTCGTCGCCAAGAAAAAGGCTCCAGCCAAAAAGAAAGAAAGGCTCATCACTGCCCCACCACTAATCACAGTCGAAACAGCTCCTCACTCAGGAAGATAAAATCCTCTCATATAAATGAGAGGATTTTTCTTAGGCTACTTCTTGTTGGTAACACGACTCACAGTATATTGTTTCTTGCCGATCAGGTGAATAGCTTGTCTCGAATTCTTCTGTGCAGTTGCCATTATGATTCATGTGGCTATCCTTATCACACATGCATGATCTATGCCAGAGCTGGCGAGGGTTACGTTTTGCCATCCTGTCCCTGTGTCTACATTCAAAGTCTTTGCGAGGTAGTGGGACACCCATCCTCTTGTAGAAATCTAATTCGTTCTTAGTTATCTTAAAGTTCTTTTTACAATCCTGGCACACAAGTATTTCTTTCAAGATACTATCATCAACTAAATCTATAGATTCTGGGATGGCATTATTACTTATAGTTTCTTTACCATATGTTCCTGTTGTTTGTTCTTGCCACTTGTACCCTCTTTGTAGTGCATCATCTTTTGATAGTGGAAAATAATCTTGACCAAGTGCTTCATTGAATCCAAACGGCGAACTTGTTGTCGGGAAGAATTGCCCGTACGATCCATCTTTTTTCATACCCTCAATAATTTCTTCTCTAAGTTTTATATAATCTTCCCTTGTATATTCTTTATTGAGAATCATGTATTGACCCTTTCTTATCGCCCCACATCCAAGTGCGGAAGTCAGGTTGTAGCAAGAATCTGAGTACTCGACTTCGTTGCAATAGAAAACATATTTTGAATACTTAGTTTTCGAGCATTGTAGAGAGCCCATGAGTTCATGGCAGAGTTCTGGTTTGTAGTAGACATTGTTACAGTCTTGGCTGTCTATCGGGTCCTCTGAGTCTGCCATATATGAACAGTTCTTGGCATTGGAGACATCAAAGAGCCTAACTCCATCATAGCAGTTGAACATATAGTCCCCTGTGACGTTGTGGCATTTGGTCTGCACAGCGTATTTTACAACTGTACTTGCTTTTATCTTTTCATATTCAGCCTTTGCTTTCTCTATGTTCTCATAGCTTGAAAGTATTTCAGCTTTTCTCTTTTCATATTCTTCCTTACTATACTTTACATTGAGAATGGAGTTCGACATGTGGCGTCCATTGGTACAAAGTATACAGTTCTGGGAATCACGCATATCATAACAGAAGAGTAGGTCAGTAGAAGCTTGGCACTGTTCAGAGTACATGCAGTTGAAGCATTGCCTACAATTTACACATTCATAGCAAAGCTCAGAGTCGTATGTAAATGCACAGTCACAAACTTGTTTGCAGTGCATGATGAGTCGAGAGTACATGGAGTCTTCGTTGCCATCGGCTGCAAATATCAGATAGCAATCTTTGTTGTCTCCTGCACTGTTGGTGTAGTCGCTACGCACACTGTTAACCACAAGTAACGCGATTCGAGGAACTCTATCAAGTAGTTCTGTAACTTGGTCTATAAATGGTCGAGATGAATCATAATCTGTGGCATAACTCTTTGGATCCCAGTTGTCGCTCCACCAGCATTTGTGGCAATACACTGGGAACGGTGTACTAGATGGGTATATAGAAACTCCATCCGTGTTGCACAAATCGCATACTCTTTTGTATAGAGTGCGTTCATTACGAAAAGATAGCCTTTGCATCATACGACACTGAGGGCAGTTAACTGGGGGAAGTGTCTTTATTTGGTCATAAAACACTAGGTCCTCGTCCCTTATTTCAAACTCTTTTGTGCATGTTTTGCAGGTTTTGGTAGTCATATACTTTATAACCTGATTCTACATCTAAAATACCAAAGGTCAAATACTAGGCTAATTTGTTCTTGGTCTATATTGTAGTGCTTCTAGGATGTGTGCTGAGGTTATCTCTGTAGAGCCATCTAGGTCAGCGATGGTTCGGGCGAGCTTGATGGTGCGGTGGTAGGCACGAGCAGAGAGCTGGAGTCGCTCGGCGGAGTCGTTGAGGAGCTTTTTTGTTTCTGGAGAGAGTTCTGCATATATAGCGAGATCTTTTACATTCATCTCGCTGTTGGTGCTTATTCTCCGAGCAGAGTTTTTAAACCTCTTGTTTTGTATTGCACGAGCACTTTTGACCCTGTCTTTAATCGCTGCTGTTTTCTCCCCTGTCTGCTCAGTGCTTGAAAGTTTATCATAGTCTACTGCACCAACTGTCACCCAGATATCTATGCGGTCCATGATGGGCCCCGAGAGCTTCCTTTTGTATCTATCTAGGTCTGTGGGTTTACAAATGCATTCCTTTTGCTTGCTACCTTTGTTGCCACATGGGCAAGGGTTCATCGCTGCGACAAGGATAAAGTTGGATGGGAATATTGCCGACCCACGTGCACGAGAAATGGACACGATGTTGTCTTCAAGTGGCTGGCGGAGAGACTCGAGTACTCTCTTCTCGAACTCTGGGAACTCGTCGAGGAACAGCACTCCCTTGTGTGCGAGTGTCACCTCGCCCGGCTTTGGATTTGCTCCACCACCGATCATCGATACATAGCTTGCTGTATGGTGAGGTGCACGGAATGGTGGCTCGGAGACTAGTTCTCCGTCGAGTGCCCCGACTACAGAGTGGATGCCTGTGATCTCGAGGCAGTCATCAGTAGCAAGGTCTGGAAGTATATGCGAGAACACTCGGGCAAGCATGGTCTTGCCAGTGCCTGGAGGTCCTGACATGGCGATATTGTGTCCACCTGCGGCTGCAATTTCGAGCCCACGCTTTGCGCCTTCTTGTCCACGGATGTCAGAGAAGTCTATGTCATGTGACTTTTCTCTGTGCTCTATTTGTGTCTGAGGTTGAGGAGAGAGTTTTGGCTTTTCTTTCTCTATAGGGTTTCCTTTCTTGTCGGTCTTTAATTTACTGATGTGGTCGATGACTTCTCTCAAGTTCTTTGCTCCGTAGACAGTGATGCCTTCGACAAGTGCTGCCTCTTTGGCATTCTGTTCCGGCAGGAATATTTCTCTATAGCCCATCTTCTTGGCCTGCTCTGTCAGTGGCAGTGCACCTTTGATTGGTTGGAGTTCACCATTGAGCGAGAGTTCTCCGAGGAATATTCGCCCCTCTGGATCAAAATCTACTTCACCAGCAGAGAGTAGATATGCAAGCGCGATAGCTAAGTCAAAGTACGGGCCTTCTTTCTTGAGATCTGCAGGCGAGAGTGAGATGACTATTTTCTGATTTTGATTCTTAGGTGAAGAGAAACCAGAATTCTTGAGTGCAGAACTCATACGGTCCTTGGACTCATCGACGGCTTTATCTGGGAGTCCGACAAGTGTAAATGAATGTAAAGTATTCTTGGTGATGTCGATCTCCACCGTGACTACCTTGCCTTTGAGTAAATATGTTTGTGCAGAATAAATTCTTGCGAATGACATAAAATTATAAAAGCACGAAATTCGTGCTTTTATCTTCTAACTATTATAAAACCTTTTCCATACAACCTTTGCATGTGCGAGCTGCAGGGTTGGCTACTAACCTATCTTCTTCAATCGGGTTACCACAAGCTTCACATACTCCGTACTTGCCACCCTCTATCTTATCCAATGCCACCTTTATATCTGTTAGCCTAGTTTCTAGTACACTGAGTGTGCTTGAGCGTTCTTCATAGTCCTCTGCTCGATCCGCCATGTCGTTCTCGTCTGCTTCTGGTGCTGTCTGCTCCTCGGGCACTGCTTCCCAGTCACCTGTCTTGTCTACGCGACCAAGTGAGCCAAGCTCTGCTTCTAGTAAGTCTTTCTCCTCCTCAAGTTTTTGTTTGATTGTATCTGTGTTCATAAACCAAATTGTATCATGCTCTAAATAATTGGCAATCTAGAGAGCTTTCGCATTCTTGGTGTTGAGTCGGATTATTATTTCTTTTATTGCTTCTTGGCTACTGGTTATGATGATTTTGTTCTTGTCGAGGAATATGTAGTATAGAATATCTGTGCCATTTGTATCATAGAGTATTCTAGCATCCCTGTTGTTTATGATTATATCCTTGAAAGGTCTTTCAAATAGTTCACTACGCTCACCACTTATATCGACTTGGAATAAGTCGAACAAATCATTGAGGATACTTTTTTCCCATTGGAGCATGCCTGCATAGGCTACGTTGTAATCATTGGTTTCAAATATCAAGAATAGCTTTGGACCCTCGTCTTCTTTGACTGGAGTATAAGTTCCCACCAAGTATTGATCTCCAAACGAGCGAGACAGTGGGCCCGGAGCTGTGACCTTTAGCAGTGACAGGAGCTTTTGTATTGAGAGTAGTTCCGGTTTCCCACTAGCAGATGTAGTCAGGAAAAGAGCTTTTATCGATCTCGGGCTACCAGCCTTACTAGACTCTATTTTTAGCAAGTTTGTTACATCTGAAGATAGTGTTGCGTTTGTCATGTCCACAAACACATCTTCATCATAAGATATGAATGTCTCTATCTTTCTGTTCACTATCTCAGTGGGAGCTGTAGCCTCGTCTTTCTTGTTTAGTAGAAAGTAAGCCCCAGCTACTCCACCTGCGATAAGAGCAATTGCTCCAATGAACATAAAGAATTTAGAAAGTTTGCTTCCTTGTGCTTTCTTGTATTCTGCTTCTGCAATGTTTTTCTGTTGCTCGGCTACAGCTATCTTTATGACAGAGATTTCGTTTTCACGTACAGCATCTGCCATGTCGGACGTATAAGTTCGAAGTGTCTTTAGATTTACTCCTTGGTTATTTGGCTGTGTTTCTTTTTCATCCATCCCTTTAGAGGTTATACTTTTGGTTTAAAGAAGTCACTGTTGGCTTCTTTGATAGACAGGTTGAGTCGTCCTTTCTCGTCTACTTTGATTATCTTTACTGGGACTCTGTCACCTTCTTTTAGTATATCAGCAACCTTCTCTACGCGGAATGGTGCAATCTCAGAAACATGCACTAGCCCTTCTGTGCCAGCTGCAATGCGGACAAATGCACCAAAGTCCATGAGCTTCACTACCTCGCCTTCGGCTGTGTCACCTACTTTGTATTCGTGAGTCATACCCTCGATGATCTGCTTGGCTTTCTCGGCACCTCCATTTTTGCCGGTAATGAACACTGTGCCGTCTTCTTCTATCGTAATTTCAGCACCAGTTTCTTCGCGGATAGCATTTACATTCTTGCCTCCTGGGCCGATGATCATACCTATCTGGTCTTTCTTGATCTTTACTGTCAGTATCATCGGAGCATTTGGTGAGATAGTTGTACGTGGAGTAGCGAGCTCACCCGTGATAGTTTCAAGTATTTTGAGTCGAGCTACTTTGGCACGTACTAGAGCTTCTTTGAGTATTGGTGCGGAGACTCCATCTACTTTGATGTCGAGCTGGATAGCAGTGATACCGTCCTTGGTACCTGCGACTTTGAAGTCCATATCACCGTAGTGGTCCTCTGGTCCTTGGATGTCGGTCAGGAGTACGTACTTGTTTTTGTCATTTCCATCAATCATTACTCCGACAGATATTCCTGCGACTGGAGTTTTGATCGGCACGCCACCGTCCATCAATGCCACTGTCGATGCACAGATAGATGCTTGTGATGTAGATCCGTTCGATGCAACAGATTCTGAAACAACACGGATGGTGTATGGGAAAGATATTTTATCTGGCATCACAGCAGTCAATGCTTTCTCTACGAGGAATCCATGACCCATCTCTCGGCGGTTGAGTCCGCCTACGCGACCTGTTTCACCGCTTGAGTATGGTGGGAAGTTGTAGTGGTGCATGAACCTCTTCTTGGCAGAGAATTCTATCCCATCAACAGTATGCATGCTCTCAGGTCCTGCTAGTGTCAGAACTGATAGCACGTGTGTCTCACCGCGATAGAATATTCCAGAACCGTGTAACACGTCAGATATACCGCCGGCTTTTGCATAAAGAGAACGTACTTCATCGAGCGCTCGTCCATCTGCGCGTACACCTCTTACAAGTGCTGCCTCGTGAAACGCATGGTCTAGGTAGTGGTGCATGTAGTCGTGAGCTATGTATTTGTCTTTGTCGTCATAGACTGGGTATGTCTCGTCTATCAAAGTTTTCCAAGCTGCTTCGGCTTCAGCTGACACTTGCTTGCTGTGTTCACTGAATAACCCACCATCGAGGATCGGCTTGATGTTTTTATTGAAGAGTTCTACTACATCATTTGGTGCTTCTTGTTTTGGGAATGAAAGCTTTTCTTTTCCAAGTTCTTTGCGGAGCATCTCTTGGAATGCTTCCCACTTTGTTATATCAGTGATTGCCATGTCGAAACACTTACCCATTTCTTCTTCACCCAATTCAAAGGCCATCGCTTCGATCATGTTGATAGTCTGGTCCTTTCCACAAACGAGCAAGTCTAGGTCATAAACCGGTTCATCAGCATTGGGAATGTAGTTGTTTATCATGAGCGCTCCGTCTCCCTTTGCCTTACTCACATGAACTGCACCTACTGGACCACCCCAAGGAATGTCTGACACATGAAGTGCTATAGACGCTGCATTGACTGCAAGAGTTTTCGGATCTGCTTTACCGATAGCGATGACTGAGATGATGACTTGAACTGCGTTCTTGATGTGATGGTCAAAAAGTGGACGTATAGTACGGTCAGTCATACGAGCAGCGAGTATTGCTTGGTCGCTCGGCCTACCTTCACGACGAGAGAACTGACTGCCTAGGATTTTGCCTGCAGCATAAAACTTCTCCAAATATTCGACTGTCAGGTTGAAGAACCCTGGGTTGTTGTCCCCACTTTTAGATATAACTGCTGTTGCCATGATCACTGTCCCCTCGCACTTGAGCATGACTGAGCCATTGGCTTGCTCTGCTAAGTCACTGAAAATAGCGACAACTTTCTTGCCACCGATCTCTACTTCGTATTCTTTACTATGCATATGTTTTGGAGTTATTCTACAGACTCTAGTTTTGAAACACTTCTTGGTTTCAACTCTATCTGTCTGGAGAATAACTGATTAATACCTGTTAATACACAAAGCATAGCAGAAATAGACAGTATTTAAAAGCCTATTATATAGTGTTTACTTTTAATTTAAATAGATATATACTCACAATCAATCAACAATATTTTGTACAACCAATTTAAAAAGATAAGTCTATGAAACAGTTAATTTTCCATGCCTATCCGGCTACCATGAGAAATGGCATTGTAAATTTTTCATCAATATACAAACGTATGATTGATGAGACCAAAAAAAAGTTAATTGGTCAAACTACCATCAGTCTACATCTTGGTAGGATAACTGATGCCGGTGTATCAATATCACCATCAGTTAACTACTTTGATGTCGTTGAAACAGGCAATATGATCAAAGCCAAATATTATGGCGATCATCATGGAAACAATGATGAGAAAATACCAATAGAAAAGACTATCAGGTTCGACAACCCATTCGGTGAAATACCAGTTTTGCCGGGTTATGAGCAACTCTCAAAGTTTTTCCTTATAGGTGATGACATGGAGTCCTACAGAGTATTCATTAACGAAGCCAGGGAAATTCTCAGCCAAGAAATTGGCAGTAAAGTACAGCTCCGGTATAAGAATGATGACAGAACCTTTTCTGTCATTGAGGGTTTTATTAAAGAAGTAAACAAAGGGAACATATTTATGGAGGATTACCATGAAATATTGGTAAAAGATAATAAATCCGTAAAAGTAGATCTTTTGCAAAAACGAAATAAAAACCATCGTTTTATATCTGAAAAGGGTTACCTGTGCTGGATATGCCCTGCATTCTTCAATGAAGAAGATAAGTATGATGAAGGTGAGGTTTTTGGAGAAAAAGAAGTCTGGAATTTTGAGACACAACAGTTGGTGTAAGATGAATTTAATCAACAAAAAGGCGTTCTTCTAAAGAAGAACGCCTTTTATAATTGTTAATATATCAAATACTTTCTAGGGTTTGCGGATAGGTCGAGGAAGTCATCGGCTTGTTCTTTGAGCTTCATAGATGAACTCTTACCAAACGACACCACTTCAACTTGAACTCCAAATGTACTCTGGAGGTACTCTACAAGCGGAACGAAGTCCCCATCACCTGCCACTAGCACAACCGCATCAAGCCTCGGCGCCATCTTTACTGCGTCGATTGTTATGCCTACATCCCAGTCACCCTTCTTGGCACCACCGGCAAATATCTGGAGTTCTTTTGTCTCTGTTTCGATTCCAAGCTTTGTAAGTGCGTCGAAGAAGTTTTTCTCTTCACCGCCTTCGCTAGTGATCACGTATGCAACTGCGCGCACTAGTTTGCGCCCAGCCACAGCGTCCTTCAATACTGCTCCGAAGTTTACTTTTCTTTTATATAGATTTTTAGCACTGTGGTATAGGTTTGATGTGTCTATAAATACCCCTACCCTCTGCTCTTTGTGTTTAATTATGCTCATATTTTAATCTTACTACTTTTATAATTTTTCGCTAGAAAACAAAATGCCCCGACTTTGGTCGGGACACAATGTTTAAGCTTTTAATGTTTTCATTTGGCTAGCGTGTCGTACCTTGTCTGTCTTCTCTAGGAATTTGAGGTGACCTCGGCGATCAGCAACCATCTTGATAAGTCCTCGGCGAGAGTGGTTGTCTTTCTTGTGATCCTTAAGGTGGCTTGCTAGTTCGTCGATTCTTTTACTTAGAATTGCAATCTGCACTTCAGGGGAACCAGTGTCCTTGTCGTGGAGTTGGCTCTTTTTTATAATATTCTGCTTTTTCTTTGTTGTTAACATTGCCCATATATACTAGCACATATTGGAAAAAAACGCAAGCCCTAGGTTTATAGCTCTCTAGGTATGATTTTCGTGCTACAATTATTGTGCGACGCTTATGGCTACACAACTTGAACAACTAAAAAGAGAATTCCTTGAACATATCGAGATCGAGAAAGGCCGAAGTTTGAAGACAGTGGAGAACTATGACCACTACATCACTCGCTACCTTACTTTCTCAAAGGCTCAAAACCCCGAAGACATAACCAGTACATCAGTTCGTGAGTTTCGCTTATGGCTCAACCGTCAGTCCATGGGCAACAACAGAGCCACAGGCAAGACAGTCTCAAGGAAGACCCAGAACTACTATATGATCGCACTGCGAGTTTTCTTGAAGTATCTAACTAGGATGAAGATCAAATCAATGTCTGCAGAAGAGATAGACTTGGCCAAGGTTCCCGAGCGGCACCTCGACCTCATCTCGGGCAGCGAGCTCGCTCGCCTACTCCAAGCCTCCCCAGGTGACGACATAAAGTCTCTCCGTGATAGATCGATACTCGAGCTCTTGTTTTCTACAGGACTGCGTGTGTCGGAGCTTTGTTCACTCACCAATGATATTGATTTTGAACAAGGCGAGTTCTCGATTCGTGGTAAAGGTGGCAAGATCAGAGTTGTGTTCATATCAGAGGAAGCTCGCGCTACTTTGAAAAAGTATTTATCTCTTAGGAAAGATATGTCCGATGCACTTTTTGTTCAACTCGGTAGTGAAATGAAAAACACCGATGAAATCAAGCCCCTAGCCCGTCGCTCTATAGAGCGCATTGTTAAACAGTGTGCTATCAAAGCTGGAATATCAAAAAAGGTAACCCCACACGTGATCCGCCACTGCTTTGCCACTGATTTACTATCCAATGGTGCTGACATACGCTCGGTGCAAGTGATGCTCGGACATGCGAATATCGCCACTACTCAGATATATACGCACGTGACTGACTCCCAGCTTCGAGATGTGCACAAAAGGTTTCACAGTAAGGGGAAATAACACTCCGCAAAAGCATTCTCGGACTCACCACGCATAATTTCCTACTGGAAATTTGCTCTGCTCGTCGCTCAAGAAAATAATAGTCAGAGTACTTCTTTTATTTTCTAAGCTCCTGTGCAAGGGTTCACTCGAGAATGCTTTTGCTTTATGCTATTCTTAATGTATGAAAATAATCTCTTGGAATGTAAACGGAATACGTGCAGTGCACAAGAAGGACCTCTTTGTTCCTTTTGTGAAGAAGTACAAGCCTGACATTATCTGCCTTCAAGAAACAAAAGCCGAGCAACACCAGAGTGAAGTAGACCTACCAGAGTACGAGGAGTATTGGAATTCTTCGTCGACCAAGAAGGGCTACAGTGGTACGGCGATATTCTCCAAAGAAAAGCCTATCAAAGTTATACCCGACATTCCCAAAGAAATCGCCAAGAAATATAAACTAGTGGCTGACAAGTACGGCGATGCCAATGCCGAAGGCCGAGTCATATGTGCTGAATTCAAAAACTTTTTCGTTGTGACTGTGTACACTCCTAATGCCAAGGATGACCTTTCTCGTGTCCCCCTTCGCCACAAAGTTTGGGACAAAGCATTCCTTGCATATATGAAAGAGCTTGATAAAAAGAAGCCGGTAGTATTCTGTGGTGATCTAAATGTCGCCCACACTCCCGAGGACCTGGCTCGGCCGAAAGAAAATATAGGCAAGAAAGGATTCACAGATGAAGAGCGTGAAGGATTTCAGAACTTTATAGATGCAGGATTTGTAGATACTTTCCGAATGTTCACTAAAGGCAATGGCCACTATACTTGGTGGAGCCATTTTGCTGGAGCTCGAGCTCGCAATGTAGGCTGGCGCATAGATTACTTCCTTGTATCTCTCAAACTTAAATCAAAAGTTAAATCTGCTTCGATACTACCTGAAGTTATGGGCTCTGACCACTGCCCTATCGTGCTTGAGATAGCCTTGTAGGGCTTGACTTTTGGGTAAATATCTGCTATACTCTAGTAGAAGGTTTTTATTGTTTCACCCTAAACTCATTTTATATGGAGTTGTTCATTGGATCAGTTTGTTTCCTTTCAATTTATTTTGGGATCTCGTTTTTGACTGGAGATATCAAAATCAAGAAAGGTAAAATAGTATGTGACCATACAAATGCCATGACCCAACAGTTAGAAGGGTTAGCATAATGAATGTTTGTCACCACCGTTTAGTAAGGAGCCTCTATGGTTCCTTTTTTATTTACCCACTATTCATGTATAATAGTAATCTATTAGAAATAATTTTTAAAAAACACATGAAAAAAACTTTTTTAGTTCTAGGTCTTATCATCATCGCTATCATTATATGGATGGCTACCAAGCCCAAGCCAGACGCAACTGTCCCTACTGCAGTAGTTAGTGATACAAGCTCTACTACCAACACATCTGACACCAAGCCAGCAGAGAACACAACCCCAGCAACTTCTGTAAAATCAGTAGACAATGCGAATGTGAAGGTGACATTCAAAGGGTTTGGTCCAGACAAAGTTCACAACGGAGGGTTTGATAAAATAACTTCCAAGCTTGATTTTGTCAGCACTGATCTAGCGGGCGAAGTAGTTGTCGATATGAGTTCACTCACTTCAGACAACTCCGAGAAACTTACTCCACACTTAAAGTCAGCGGACTTCTTTGATGTAGCCAAGTATCCGACTTCTACATTCAAGCTATTTAGTGTGTCTGGAGGCAAAGCCACAGGTAAGCTAACTGCTCATGGAGTTACTAAAGACGTGTCTTTCCCTATCACAAAGACAGACACAGAGTACAAGGCTACGTTCAACATAGATATGAAAGCCTTCGGTATAGTACAAGCATTTGCCAACGAAGTTGTAGAAGTCACAGTCACAGTGCCTTTGAAATAGTATTCTAGATTAAAAACACCCGAGCATGCTCGGGTGTTTTTAATTTATTTATTATTGTACTTTTGGTGGTTGGTCCATCCCTGCCCATAGGTTCATGGTGCCTATGTTTTCTGTGCCTGACTGCTTCATATATAGGAAGAGTTGCATTTTGTATGCTGAGGCGATCTTGAGAAGTCCGAGCAAGTGAAGTGCTCGACTTTGAGTCATACCCCACATAGCAACTTCTTTCTTTAGGTCTTCATCGGTAAGAGGCGCGAGCATAGTACGGATATCGCTCTCTTCTTTATCTATCAACGAAGCGAAATCCTCGAGTCGAGGTATAGGGCTTCCAAAATACTTTTTCCAAGTGTCACCGTCTTCGCTGACCACACTTTCAACTCCAGCGATAAATATGTAAGTTAAGTAATGGAGCAGTTCGTTTGTAGTGCGCTGTTTATCAGTAGGCTTGTGTGTTAGTTGTTCTGGGGTCACTTTCTCTGCTAGGTGTTTGATAATTCGGAATTCATTTGCGAGCGCTTCTATATATTGTTCTTTTGTGATCATAATTTGTATGTGATTGCTAATATATTGAAAGTATACCATATAGAATAAATGTGCTATTATCGGTTCAAATGAACTACAACCATGTACTGGGGGTACTGTGCTTGATTGTTGCGGCTAGACTCTTCATCTACATATGGAGACTCCCCACAGAAAAAAAGAAGGATTAGTTAAAGTTATGTTTGTAACTTTAACTAATCCTTTTAAATCTAAATTATCTAGACATTTATTATACTCATCTATAAATAACCACGTATCAAAAATACAGTGGCTATTTTTTTATTCCATGCTTTGCATGGACCTTGGCTACTTCTTCTTCTTCGAGCTCATCTTTCTTTTCTTTGCCTGCTTCACCAAGCATTTGCAAGTCCATATCAGGTATTTTATCCAGTTCTAGTGCCCTATCTTTTAAATATTCCACAGTATTTTTCTTTGGGTCCTCCAGTACTTCTTCAAGGAGTGCGTGTAGTATCCAGCCCATCCTACGTGACGGCTTCATACCCAAATCTTTTATCATCACTTCCCCGTCGATAACTAACTGTCCGACAGATATTGGGTCACGAAGTACTTCGTCTATCATGGCGTGATATTTACGCAGACGATACGGAGCTTCTTTCTTCTTCATTCCTACTCTGTCGCACTCACGTATCTCCATCAGTTCCCAGATGTGCTCCTTCCCTACTTTCACAACTACCCTACGCACAGCTGAGAGAGTAATCTGCTCTGTGTCAGAGAAGAACATGTGGTTGCGTACAAGGGACACCACTAAGTCTGTGGTTTTGTTCGGGAACTTGAGTCGCTCCATGATCTTCTTTGTCATACGGGCGCCCACAACTTCGTGGCCGTAGAATGTGTAGGCTTTCTTCTCCCCCACCCTACGAGTCTTGGGTTTGCCGATGTCGTGGAAAAGCGCAGCAAGCCTGATCTCTGTACTATAGCCTTTGTCGGCTGCGTGACCGAGTGCTCCTAGTAAATGCTCGAACACATCGTATATATGTGCGCCACCTTGTTCACAACCAATTCCCTCTTCAAGTTCTGGAATTATGTACTTCAGCAGTCCAAGCTTTGAAAGTATTCCTACACCCATGCTCGGATCTTTTGATTCAATTATTTTTACAAATTCGTCGCGAATTCTTTCTTCAGAAATTTTCTCCAAAAGGTGTGCATTTTCAGTTATCGCTTGCATAGTGTCATAGTCCACAGCAAAGCCCAGTTGTGTGGAAAACCTGACTGCTCTGAGCATACGTAAAGCGTCCTCATTGAACCGTAGAGACGCGTCCCCTACTGCTCTGACCACTTTGTCCTTTATGTCACTTTGTCCTTTATAAAGGTCAATAATGAGTCCTTTAGAGGCATTGTAGGCCAAAGCATTGACCGTAAAGTCACGTCTTTTAAGGTCATCTTCTATCTTGTCGCTAAACCTTACTTCCTCTGGATGGCGGAAATCACTATATTTTGCTTCAATTCTATATGGTGTAACCTCCACAATGTTGTACTCTGGTGTTTCATGTGTAACATTTAGGCCTGTTTCACCTGAAACAATAGGTATACAGACTCCTACTGTACCAAAGGTGTTCTCATACACAGTCTTTTCAAATAAGGGTATTATCTGTTCTGGAGTGGCGTTAGTAGTCAGATCCCAGTCTTTTGGCTCTCTCCCCATGATCAGGTCACGTACACATCCACCTACCAAGAAAACCTCGAAACCGGCATTTTCGAGAGTAGTTGTTACATGTGTAACATATGATGGTATTGAGTTATTATCGATAGTTAGTTTCATATGAAACTTTTGTGCACCCGTCAGGATTCGAACCTGAAACGACTGTTCCGAAGACAGTAATGATATCCATTTCACCACGGGT
>CAZMZT010000002.1:0-72315 GCA_964571085.1 uncultured Candidatus Saccharibacteria bacterium | reverse complement strand
CATCCCCTTTAGACTTGGACAACCACATAGCAAAAGAAATGACCGAGACAATTTTATGGTATGATGTATTTGCATTTTTGTCCGCCCCGAATTTCGCCAAAAGAAAACGGATGGAGCAAGCGGAGGATTCCTCCCCAGACCCCTCCTCCTCCGCTTGCGAAATCCGAAATCAGCCGAGGTTTTGCGGAAACCATATCCCCAGAAAAATGCTTCCGCAAAACCGAGTCCGCATTGTATTCGTGCTTCCGTCCTTTTCCTTTTGGAAAAGCTCTGTGCTTCGCACTGAGGCGCTTCAGCGCAACGGATGCACGATATTAGTTAGTCACTTTGCCTTTCGAAAAAAGTTCGAGCAAAGTGTAGAATTAGAGCACCATAATAAAAACACCCTTTTGGGTGTTTTTATTATGGTGCCCAGAGCTCCGACCAATGTCGGAGCGTGAGAGGCTTGAAGACCTTGAGTATATCGCACGGAGCAACGCGAGTACAATACGAAAGGTATACAGTTCCCGTAGGGAAAAAGTCCTCTACTTGAAAGGATTGACATATAGTTAATGCTATGACAGAATGTGCGAAAATCAACAGGAATTCAATTTTTAAATCTTAAAACTTTTTGATATGAAACCTATTCTGATACTTGCTAATCTAAAGAGCCATTTTGATGCTTTAGAAAAATGTTTGAGAGAAATTAAAATGCCTCATTATCCTCAAGGCTACTACTTAAGCCGAGACATATTAAAAAATGTGGGAAATAAGGAGGAATTCGAAAAATTATGTGAAGAGAACCTTTATTCAGGAGTTATAATTAGTTTCCCTGAAAGTGATGAAAGTCAGCAAACTAATTTAATGAGTCTAGAGAAGATCGCAAAAGCAAATGCCCTACCAATCATCTTCTTGTGCAATATAGAAAGAGGTTATCTTGATGATGCACCAGCAAAAGAAAATTTCTTGTGCCTTGAAGGGCTTAATCTGGAACTACCTCAGATGTTGATAAGTAAGAATTTGATATTAGTAAAGTAAATAAGCGTTAATAATCAAGAGAGACTCAAGGAAACTTGAGTCTTTTTATCTATAATCATATAAACCAGTGAAGTTGCATTCCTCCCCCATTTATAGTAATATCTAAATATGACGATTATTGCTACTATATTACCGTATATACAGATTATTCTGTCTATTATTCTGATCGGTGCAATCTTACTCCAGCAATCAACTGCAGGGCTTGGTGGTGTTTTAGGTGGTGGAGACAGTGGAGGCCTATATCACACACGCCGTGGATTTGAAAAGTTCCTATTCGTCACAACTATCGTAGTTGGCATACTTTTTGCTGTTTCAGCATTCGTAGCAATACTCATCTAATACACTTCTTCATATAGAGGTTTATTTAGTTAAATTGAGTGGCATCTCATCCCCTTTCCGTACGTAAATTTTATTATGCATAAATTCTTCTCATTCATTCGACAATTCTCTATACCTAAAAAGCAGGCTCTACGTGGTGCATTGGCATCATTTTCAGGCAAGCAACTAGCGTTGTTTGTAGGTGTTTTAATTGTGGCTTTGATTTCTGTCCTAGTTATTTTAAATAAAATCAACAAGTCATTCATGGTCAGTGTCCCCGCATCCGGAGGCACTATCACAGAGGGCATAGTAGGTATGCCTACACTAGTAAACCCAGTCCTCGCACTCTCAGACGCTGACAAGGACCTGACATCACTTGTATACTCAGGGCTCATGAGGAGAATGTCTGACGGAAGCCTTATACCTGATTTAGCTCAGTCATACACAGCATCAGCAGATGGCATGACTTACACTTTTATCATCAAGCAAAATGCCAAGTTCCATGACGGCAAGAAAGTCACTGCTGATGATGTCATATTTACAATAGAGAAGATCAAGGATCCTCTAGTAAAGAGCCCTCGCAAAACCGGCTGGGATAGTGTAAGTGTAGACAAGAAAGATGCTGACACTGTAGTGTTTACACTCAAGCAACCTTTTATATCTTTCCTAGATAACACGACCATAGGTATACTACCTGAGCATATCTGGAAGAACGTCACCCCTGCTGAATTTGGACTTTCTACTCTCAATATAAACGCAATAGGTTCAGGTCCATACTTGATATCATCTGTTTTAAAGAACAAAGATGGCGTTCCAGAAAACTACAAACTCAAGCGATTCAATGGATTCGCTCTTGGGTCACCACATATAAGGAATCTAAACATAGTTTCCTATGCAAACGAGAAGGACCTATTAAAAGACTTAAAAGATCATTCTATTGACCAAGCTGGAGGGATCAGCCCAGAGAATGCTAAGCTACTGAGCGACAAGGAGTTCAATATAAAGACAGCAACTTTGCCTAGAATATTTGGATTGTTTTTTAACAGTGGGGCCAACAAAATATTTGCTGACACTAATGTAATCCACGCTTTTGATAAAGCATTAAACAGACAAGAAATTATAGACCAAGTCCTTGGAGGATACGCAACTGCGATCCACAACCCTATACCAGAGACAATAATCCATGATACAAAATCAGATATTTACAAAAATGCATATCTAGAAGAAGCTCGAGCAATACTAGATAAAGGTGGATGGACTATCGGAGAAGATGGCATAAGAGTAAAAGGTGGAACTACCACGAAAACTGTAACCAAAAAGGTTGGCAAGAAAACAGTCACAGAGAAAGTAACAGTAAACAATGGACCTGTGACAAGGCTTTCTTTCTCTATCACAACAGGAGACACTCCTGAGCTCAAGAAGTCAGTAGAGCTTATAAAAGAGCAGTTAGAGAAAATAGGCGCAGAAGTAGATATACAAAAGATATACGAGACCGGCCCACTAAACCAGATGATACGCACAAGAGAATACGAAGCTCTATTCTTTGGCCAAGTAGTCAACCATGAGTCAGATTTGTTCTCTTTCTGGCATTCATCTCAAAAAATCGATCCAGGTTTAAATATTGCTATGTATAGTAGTGCTACAGCAGACAAGATACTTGAAACAGCTCAAAAGACCCTAGACCGATCAAATAGAGTTGCCAAGTATGAAGAATTTGCAAAAGAATTCGACAAGAATGTCCCTGCACTGCTTATATATTCTCCAAGGTATATATATGTAACCAGAGAGGACTTGGGTAACATAGAATTAGAAACTATCAACACACCATCAGATAGATTCACATCACTATACACATGGTATGCAGAAGTTGACCAAGTCTGGGAAATCTTTAATAAATAATAAATTAATAATTTAAATAGAATAAATATATGAATGAAACAGGAGGAACACCGCAGAACGGAAGACCAAAAAGCAACCGCCCTTTCCATGCTCGAAAGGAGGGTGCAGCACGCGTAGCCCACAAGGCAGGTGGCCATACACACACTACAAGTAGCCCATCAAGGCATGCTTCGGGCACACACAGCAGGAACCCAAACAGTTCTCAGGCAACAAATAAGGGTAGCCGTGGGAGTTACCAGTATGGCAACTCCAAAGGTGGACGTCGTCCACGTGCTTCAACTCCACCAGCAGTAGGAGAAGCTCCAGCAAACCAAAAGAAGAAGACCCATCTTATTCCCCCACCAGCTCCTGGTGTCATACGAGTCATACCACTCGGGGGTGTAGAAGAAATCGGTAAAAACATGACTGCTATAGAGATAGGCAACGACATCATAGTCATCGATGCTGGTATGCAGTTCAAGACAGAAGACACTCCAGGTATCGACTACATAATACCCAACACTACATATCTAGAAGAACGCAAGGACAAGATCCGAGGTATGTTTGTAACACACGGACACCTAGACCACATTGGCGGTATCCCCCTTGTTATGAATCGTATAGGCAACCCACCTCTATACTCTCGCAACTTGTCTATACTTCTGATGAAGAAACGCCAAGAAGAGTTCGCTCACCTACCGGCACTCAACTGCCAAGTAGTAGAGAAGGATTCTGTTGTGTACGTTGGTGATATGCGTATCCGCTTCTTTGGAGTCACACATACTGTGCCAGATTCTATGGGTATCATAGTAGAGACACCGTATGGATCTATAGTTACACCTGGTGACTACAAGCTCGACCAAGTAGATGGTAAAGTGTCAGACGAAGAAGAGAAAGAGTATGCATTTTTCGATAAAGAAAAAGTGCTCTTGCTTTTGACTGACTCTACAAATGTAGAGAACGAAGGATTCTCTGTGCCTGAGTCTAGAGTTCATGAAGGTCTAGACAAACTCATCAAGCAGTGCACAGGACGCATAATTATTGCAGCATTTGCCTCACACATCACTCGTTTAGTGAAGATCGTAGAGATAGCCGAGTCCCTCGGTAAAAAGGTAGTGCTTGATGGTCGTTCACTAAAGACCAACATGGAAGTATGTGAACAAGCAGGGCTCTTCAAACCCAAGAAAGGCACCATAATTCCAGTAGACGACATCGACTCTGTTGCACCTAACAAAGTCATCGTACTTATGACTGGAGCTCAAGGTGAAGAATTCGCATCACTCAACCGTGCTGCCAACAAAACTCACAAAAAGTTCACAATCAAGAAGGGTGACACCATCATCCTCTCGGCTTCTATCGTCCCTGGTAACGAAATATCTGTCCAACACCTCAAAGACAACCTAGCTCGCCATGGAGTCAAAATCATAAGTTATAGAACTAGTGAAGAAACGATCCACGCCACAGGCCACGGCAACCAAGAAGACATAAAGTGGCTTCACAGGAAGACTCACCCAAGGTTCTTCATCCCTATCCACGGATGGCACTCTATGCTTGTACGCCACAAAGAGCTGGCGATGTCTGTAGGGATGTCTGAGGAAAACATTGTGGTTCCTGACAACGGTTCTCTTATAGAGATCACTGACGAAGGAACCAAGATAAGTGTCCGTAAAGAAAAGGCTCCATCAGGACCTATGATGGTTGATGGATTCTCTGTAGGAGATGAGCAGGAAGTCGTCATCCGCGACCGTCAAATGCTTGCTCAAGATGGTATGTTTGTACTTATCGCAACTATTGATTCTACGACTGGTAAACTCCGCAAGTCACCAGACATAATTTCAAGAGGATTTATCTACCTAAAGGAGAACCAGGAGCTACTCCACCAAGTCCGACTCATAATCAAGAAGACTATAGAGGACGGAACTCGTGGAATGAACCCTCTGAACTTTGACAGTGTCAAAACTACTCTCGGTGACAACATATCTAAATTCCTCTTCCAGAAGACAGCCAAGAGACCTTTAGTCATACCAGTGCTCCTAAGTGTATAGAAAACAGCCACATGAATAAATCCAAGCTAAATAGAATGTATATATTGTCGTTTCTATTTACTCTGCACATATCAATTTCAGCATATGTAAATTCGACGTTCCTAACAGAATTCATCTCAGAGAAGTACGTAGGGTTGATATACACTGCAGGCTCACTTATCACACTTATACTCCTAGCAAAAAGTTCTGGTATCCTGAAAAGATTGGGAAACAGGGGCTTAGTAATGTGGCTGCTTGTTATAAACATGATAGCTCTAACGGGCCTTATAACTTCTGTCGACCCTAGAGTTATAGCTGTTTCTTTCATTTCATTTATAACAACAAACGTACTGACATTATTCTCTATAGACATTTTTATAGAACATTTTGGTGATCCAAAGACAATAGGTAAAACTAGGGGTCTATACTTAACCATCATCAGCCTTGCATGGATGGTGTCACCTCTTATCACAGCCCTACTCATAGGAAGTGGTGATGGGTACCTAGCGATATATGCAATTGCATTCTTTGTGACCGCACTCACAACTATAGGGCTATCGTTGTCTGTAAGAAAGTTTAGGGATAAATCATATAGAAAGACGCCATTCTTAGAGACTTATAGATATCTGAAAACTAACAAGCACATGCTTGCAATAACACTTATCAACTTCATACTCCAGTTCTTCTTTGTATGGATGGTTGTATACACGCCTATATACCTCATAGAGCATTTAGGATTCACATGGGACCAGATAGGAGTCGTATTTACTATCATGCTTGCGCCGTTTGTGATATTTGGCTTACCGGTAGGTATACTTATAGATAAATACCACGTAAAGAAGCGTACCTTGCTTGCAATAGGATTCGTCATCATGAGTATATCTACCCTCTCTATTGCTTATATTAGCACCACAAGTGTTGCCCTCTGGGCACTAGTGCTATTTACTACTCGCGTAGGAGCAAGTATCGTTGAAGCAACTTCAGAAATATACTTCTTTACTCATGTCCGAGAAGAAGATGCCTACCTACTCGGAGTATTTCGTGACATGACCCCAGTAGCATACATGGTAGCTCCACTACTTGGGTCGCTTGTATTTATATTCCTTCCGTTTAAAAGCTTATTTACTATACTTGCAATATTTGTGCTCGCCGGACTTTATTATGTAACCAAACTTAAACACTCTCATGGACCAGAACTTATACCCAATACGAATAAATAGATACCTCGCACTGCACAACTACGCCACCCGTACTGGAGCAGATGAACTTATAAAAAAAGGCTTCGTCACTATAAACGGTCGTAAGGCTGTTCTAGGCGACCAAGTACAAGAGGGAGACAAAGTAGAAGTAAGTAAGAAGGCTCCAAAAGACAACTACGTATACTATGCTTACAATAAAGCAACTGGGGTATCGACAAACCCTGACCCTGGAAGCAAAGATATCCTTCAGACGACAAAGTTCCCTGTGCGAGTGTTCCCTGTCGGTCGACTCGACAAAGACTCACATGGACTCATACTCATGACCAACGACGGTCGTGTAACAGACCGTCTCCTATCCCCCAAATACGTCCATGAGAAGGAATACGTGGTCAAAGTTGATCCAGCATTCAATGATGCATTTGTTACCAAGATGGGTGCGGGTGTGAAGTTTGATGGCTTCATCAGTAAGAAATGTAAAGTCTGGAGAAAGAGTAGCAATGTATTCCACATCATCCTCACAGAAGGCAAGAAGCGTCAGATCCGTCGGATGTCAGAGGCCCTTCACCACAACGTAGTAGACCTCAAACGTATCCGCATAATGAACATCGAGCTCAATAAAATCCCATTAGGGGCATTTGAAGAAATAAAAGGCAAAGAACTCGACGAACTATTAAAATCACTAAACCTAAAATAAAAATCCTTGGTAAACTTTACCAAGGATTTTGAGTGTGGCAACCAGGTGCCATGTTAGTGAAACCTCCTTGAGCTTGGGATGCGGTAGTTGACTCAGAAGTCTGACCGTTACTACCAGCACATAAGTAAACTTGTTTATTTGGGAGCCAAGCTTCTATAGAATAAGAGTTTGTTACAGGGCCTGAATTTATGTTTAATCTAACATCAGCCCATGAATTAGCTTCAGAATTCCTTATTATGTCATTACAGATTGACCTTGCATTTGTTGCATAATTACCAGAAAATTGAGTGCTACAGGTCCCGTAAAATGGTAGCCATGTAACTGCAGTAAATAAATTGGTATAAGTCCCAGAATTAAGGAACTCTAGTTCTAGCAACTTCTTCATTTCAAGGACTGACTGTTTTATGGCTGTATCTCTTGCTCTACCTCTAGAATTATTGATACTTGCCAAAATCAAGGCAGCCAAAATGCCTATAATAGAAACGACAATGAGTAATTCTAACAAGGTAAAGCCTTTTTTATACATATGCTTATTATACAGCTTTAATTTTAAAATAAAAATACCCAACTAATCGAAGGGTATTTTTATTATTGTTATTTAGCTATATATGGTAGTAGTCCCATGAATCGAGCGCGTTTGATAGCTTCTGCTAGCTTGCGCTGGTTCTTGGCTGTAACGTCTGTACGGCGTCGAGCCAGCATTCGAGCACTTGGGGATAGGAACCTTCGTAGAAGTTCTACATCCTTGTAGTCGATATGCTTTATGTTGTTTGATGAAAAGTAATCTTGTTTCATGTTTGATAATTTCTAATTAATAATTTTAAAACGGGATGTCTTCGGCATTGATCTGCTCATCTGGGTACTCGATAGTGTCGAGTGAATCATCTTCTTCCTTTGGAGCTGTACCTGCAGGTGATGATTTTGATCCGCCAGATGGTGCTCCACCTCCGAACTGTACTCGGTCAGCGATTATCTCAGTACGGTACTTCTTGGTACCAGTTCCTGCATCATCCCAACTTCGTGTCTGCATACGACCCTCTACCATGACCTGAGAACCCTTCTTCATATACTGAGCAACTGTCTCTGCTTGGCGACCAAATACTACAACATTGTGGTAGTCAGCGGCTTCTTGCTTGGCACCATTCTTGTCTTTCCAGACGCGATTGGTAGCGACAGAGAAACTGCAAACCTTGATCCCAGACGGGATAGCCTTGAGCTCTGGGTCGCGAGTAAGGTTCCCTATAATTAATGCTTTGTTTAGATACATATGTTTAATAGTTAGTTATATTACTAATACCACTATTATACTACAAGTGCATCTATTTCTTTATCAATAGTTTCCTCATTGATTGGGCCTGTTTCCTCTACACTTCTAGTTCGGCGCTTTGCTCCATCAGTCTTGCCGTATGGACGCTTACTAGACATAGTGCTCTCACGAACTGTCTTGATCATAAGATAACGGACAAGTGTCTCGTTCTTGTCGAGCCATTCTTTGATAACTTTTGCTTGAGCTGTTGTACACTCAAATTTAACCCAACCGAAGTATCCATAAGAGAACTTCTGCTTCTTGTTTTGAATGGAGCGTGACATCTCATACGCTAGTTCCATCATCTTTGGGTATTCATCAGAGATAAAAGACACTCCCTGCTCTCCCAATGCATCCTTGAATGCTGTGACTTCCCCACCTAGGTTCTCCTCTGCTATTGTTGGCACCATTATGTAGCCAACCTCATAAACACTTTGCTTTGCTTCTTTAGCATCGCCTTCTACCTCTATATTCTCTTTTGCCATTGTTTAAGTCGCGTAAAACGCGATAATTGTTACTTTTAATACCGTTTTACTATGGACCTGTGTGTACCGGATTCAGTGCCGGGACAAGTAAGACGTGGAGTTATATTAGCAGAAATAAGCCTACATGTCAAAAACTCGCTTGGCGTTAGCTAAGATTGCTTGAGCTACCTCTACCTCTGGTAAACCCTTGATTTCAGCTATTTTTTTGACTACTTCAGACACATAGACAGGTTCGTTGCGCTTGCCTCTATGAGGAGCTGGGGTCACGTATGGTGAATCAGTCTCGGACATTATCATATCAAGTGGTGTGGCTTTTATAACTTCATCATAACTACTAGCGAAAGTGATAACTCCTGTAAATGAGAGAGTAAAACCGAAGTCTACAAATGCCTTGGCATCCTCAACACTTCCTGCAAAGAAATGCACGTCTCCTTTTACCTTTGAGCAAGCTTTCAGTATCTCAATAGCGTCAGCATATGCATTGTGAGACTTGTCCTCAGGGTTGTTGCGTATATGGAGCATCAAAGGTTTGTTAAACTCATTGGCAAGCTCTATCTGCGCTATGAAGTCATTCTTTTGCTTCTCTACAGATTCCTCTGTGAGCCTAAAGTAATCAAGCCCACACTCCCCTATGCCGACAACTTTTGGGTCTTTTAGAAGTTCTCGGTATGCATCTTTATCAAAGTTCTCTCCACGAGATGTAAACTCTTTGCCACCTTCTCCAAGCTCCTTCTCGTCGTGGTACGAAGCACCTGTATGTATCGGATGGAGGCCGATGATAGCGTACACTCCTTCCTTATATTGGTTTGCCATTTCTACTGCTTTCTTTGAGGTATCGATTTGTGTGCCTACATTGATAACCCAAGTATCGTTCTCCAGGGCACTTTTAATAACCTCATCACGATCTTCATCGAATGCTTTGAAATTTACATGAGAATGTATATCGATATATTTTGGCATTAGTCTTTTCTTGCAAACAATGGAGCTTCAGGCTTTTTATTTGCTTTTATAAGTGATTTTAATTTTATATTAGTTTCAGGTATTACAGGATTTAACATACGAGCAATAGTATATAGCCTCAACACCATTTGTGTTATAAGCTCCTTCCCCTTTACCTCATCAATCTTTACAACCTTAAATGGTTCAGTTTCTTGTATAAACTTATCAAGTTTCTCAATCTCTGACCAAACATAATCTGTTGCTTTTTTAATATCAAAAGTTTCTAGTATATCAAAGAACTCTTGTGGAATAGACATTTCTGGGATTTCAGGACATTTATCTAAATACTTTTCAGAAAGTGTTAATATCCGACTTGAAAGATTCCCTATCCCATTCGCAAGGCCTGAGTTGTAAGAATCTTTAAATCTTTCAATCGTAAACGGAGAATCTTCAAACGAAGACACCTCTCGAAGCAAGAAGTATCGGAGTGCATCTGTACCATACTCGTTTACAATATCGCGAGGGTCTACTACGTTACCTAGAGTTTTGGACATTTTTACTCCTCCATCACCGGTTATAAAACCATTTACTACTATCTGGTGTGAGTTTGGTACCCCTCCTGCCATAAGCATTGCTTGCCACATAGCACTCTGGAACCGAGTGTTGTCCTTGCCACAGTATTGTGTCGGCGTACCGTTCACCCAATACTTCTCAAAATCCCCACTTTCATCTGGCCAGCCGAGGGTGTTTATATAGTTGGTCAATGCATCAAACCATACATACATGACATGGTCAGGGTCCCCTGGCACTTCTATCCCCCACGGCATTTTGGTTTTTAGTCGTGATATAGAAAAGTCTTGCAACCCACGAGATACAAAGGCTTTCATCTCATTGAATCTAAATTCAGGGATCACGAATGTCGGATTCTTTTCATAGAAGTCGAGCAGCTTTTCTCCAAAATCACTATACTTGAAGAAGTAATTCTCTTCTTCGATAAGTTTAAGAGGTATCCCAGGGTGGTCTGGGCACTCGCCTTTATCATTGAGTTCTGAATCTGTCTTTTCACTCTCGCACCCTACGCAGTACTTTGCCTGATAAAGTTTTTTATAAATATATCCATTGTCTCGAACCTTCTTCCAAAATTCTTGTGCGGATTTTTCATGATTCTTATCTGTAGTTCGAATATAGTGCAAAATACTTGTATCTATTCCAAACATAGACAAACTATCTTTAAATGTTGCAAATCCTTGATCAACAAATGACTGCACATCCAGGCCTTGCTCTTGTGCCTTTTCGTATATCTTTATACCGTGCTCATCAGTACCAGTATTGAAGAATACATCATAGCCCACAAGCTTCTTGTAGCGGGCAATAGTGTCAGCACGAACAAACTCTAGCGCATGCCCCATGTGTAGTGGTGCATTTACATAAGGAAGCGTAGTTGTAATGTAGAACGGTTTAGGCATATTAAATTGCTTTTGCTAGAATCTTTTTCTTTTCTAAGTCATCGAGGAATTCAAGCAAGCAAACTGCAGACGGAATAGCTAGTATAACACCCCACAATCCAGCTAGCTCGGCTCCAACCAGGAGCGATATGATCACTACAAGCGGTGACACTCCTGTCGCCTTCTTAACTATCAAAGGATATATCAAGTAAGTCTCAAACTGTCCGAGTATGAAGTAAAGAGCAAGTGTCATAGCAGATAGAGTAACCCCACCATCAATATAAGCAAATATAACTCCAGGTACAGCAGCGAGTATAAGTCCGAAAGGTATGAGCTCTGCGACAACCACAAGCAAAGCCAGGACAAGAGAATACTTGACCCCTATGATAGTAAGGCCGAGATATGTAAGCATACCTATGATCACACCCATGAGCATCTGGCCCTGCATCCATAGCCCTATCTTGCGCTCAGTCCTCTGCCATAGGCTTATGACATATTCTTCATGAGTCGATGGAGTGACAATACGAAGGAAGCTTTCTATCCCACGCTCGGTTACTGATAGATAGAACGACACCACCATAATAAGGATCAGGTTGAGAGCCCCACCAAATGCCTGACCAAAGATATTGAAGAATCCTCCTGATAGAGTTGTTGCAAAATCCTTAGTGCTATCTATAACATCAGGAAGTGTGCCATTCTGTGAGATTGTCGATATCACTCCCTTAGCTCCTAGTATAGTGTCTTTTTGGAATGTGTTCAGTAAGCTTCCGTCTGGTATGTACTTACCAAGTTGTGCTACCAATGTAGACATTTCGCCTATAAACACAGGAATAAAAACATAAGATAGACCGAAGATAGCAGCTATAGATGTTAGATATATTAGGAAAACAGAAAGCGTGCGGTTCTTTATATATGGCTTCATCCTTTTGACAGCTCCTTCTATAAAGGAAGCTATGACTATAGATGTAAGTATGATGAGTATGATGCTTGTGAGTTTAACAAGCGCAAAGAACACCACCCCTAGGAGTATGACGCGGATTATTGTTCCTGTGGATATTGATATCTTGGTAGTTTGTGGAGTTTGCTCCATATGAGTATTTTACCACAATCTGCTAGTCTGTACCTAAAATGTTAGAATTTTCTGTAATTTACTGCTTTCTTTGTATGGGCCTATGAGAGCGAGATTTAGGTTCTTGTTTTTAAATATTGTTTGAGCCATTTTCTGGATTTCAGCTGGAGTTACCTTCATAATTGCTTTTATCTTCTCGTCGAGAGTTTTGACATCCCTACGCATGAGTTCCTGGGTACCGTAAAAATTGGCAACATCATCTGTGGCTTCAAGCGACAGCTTCATGTTCCCCACCAAGAATGATTTAACTTTTGTCAGTTCGCGGTCAGTGACCTTTTCCTTCACAAGTCTAGTGCATTCTTTCAATATTTCTTTTATAACTTCTTCTGTGCGAGCGTTGTTGACACCAGCAGATATTTGAAAGCTTCCATGGTCAATAGACGCATCGTTGTAAGCACGCACATAGTAAGCCACACCCATCTCATCACGTAGTTTTATAAACAACCGTGAACTCATCCCTGCGCCCAGTACTGCGCCTAATAAAAGTAACTGATAGTTGCGTTTGTCGAACAGTGGGAACGAACGCACTCCTAGCACAAAGTGGGTCTGATCTGTATCTTTATATTTCACAAATGCTTTTGGCTTTGTCTGGGCGTCCTTTGTTTTTACTTTATTGCCTTTCTGACCTGTCGGGACATTCGAGAAATGCTTGGCGACTTCTTTGTCTACTTCTGCTTTTGTGACACTTCCACAGACGACTATTACTGTACCTTTGGCCACGTAGTGTTCTTTCTTGTACTTTACAAAGTCATTGCGAGTCATGGCACGCACGCGATCTTTGGTGCCAGCAATGTTTCTGCCTGCTGGCTGGTCACCATACAGGACTTCTTGGAATAGGTCTACGGCGTGGCGTGCTGGCATGTCCTCGTACATGTTTATCTCCTCTACTATCACACCTTTCTCCTTCTCTATCTCTGCCTCTGGGAATGTAGAGTTCAAGTAAATATCTGAAACTACATCAAAAACCTTCTTGAAATTCTTGGCATCACTTTTAGCATAGTAGCCAGTCATTTCATGATCTGTGAAGGCGTTGTATTGGCAACCGAGTGCATCAAGCTCGTTCGATATAGCCTGTGCATTTGGCCTTTTGATTGTACCTTTGAAGCACATGTGCTCGAGGAAGTGCGAGATGCCATTCACCTTCTTCTCCTCATAGTCGCTCCCTGTACCTACAAGCACAAGCACTGTGACTGTCGGGTTGTCTTTCATTGGCACTGTTATAACCCGCAAGCCGTTCTTTAATGTTTTCTTTATTGGTTTGGTCATATATTCAATATATCACATAAAAGTATGACATAAAAAAGAGCTGATAAATCAGCTCTTCCTACTAAACAGGAGATTATTTTAAAAATTCATCAATATATGAATAAACATTATTCAAAGCCTGTTCCAATCCCTTATTTGGATTGTGAATCTTTTTATACCAATCAGGGTGAGATTCTGGATTAGGTATTGTAGGATCACCTATCATCATTTGCTTAACTTCAAGTGGAGTTTTATCAGGTTGCCTTTTTCTTATTCTTTTATAACGAGTACGATAGCCTGCATAAATGAAAAACGAAAGAACAGAACCTCCATTTAAAAGAACGTAGTCACGCATGATATTTGCTCCATATGCTGTTATATCTACAGCACATATATCATGTAGGAGTTCTGATTTTAATGTTCCTGAGCGGTAGCCACTATCATTCATTGGATTAACAAAAACAAATTCGCAATTCCTTTCTTTTTCAGCAAAAACTTGTTCTGAAATAAAATACTGATGTATTCCATTAACTTCTCCAATGCGAGGCGATCTTGTAGTGCACGGGACAATCCTGTGAATTCTAGGGTATTCTTCCAACACTTTTCCAAGTGCTGTATCCTTGCCAGCACCTCTCGGTCCTGTAAAGGTAAGGAGGTATCTTGGCATAGTTATCTAGTTTTTTGTTCACAATACTAGATACTAGGATACTTGTCAAAATCTTTACTTTGGTAGTTTATCTATAATCTTTGGTAGAACATACTGCCATGCAGTATGAAGTGGAGTGGGTAAACTATCCAATCTTACCCATTTAATTTCTTCAAATTTATGTGGCTCACCATTTTGTAATTCATCTCTATTTACTTCTACCAAAAAAATCATTGATAGCCAGTGGGTCTTCTTATTATTATGAGTACGAAATATGTCAAAATATCCCATGAATTCATAAGAAGAAGGTTCTACACAATATTCTTCTTTTACTTCTTTTAAAAGAGTCTGCTCAATTGTGTCGCCAAAATCTACACCACCACCACCAAAATCCCAAGCTCCATGCTCATCACGACAATTAGTGCTGCGCTTATTCATAACAAAGTTACCCTGCCCATCATGACATAAGTATGAGACAGTAATACCTACATAATCAATTCCTTTCTGCATATTAATTTAGTTTATCCTTTATATATTCAACAATTTTTGAAACACTGATACGCTCTTGGACTCCTGTGTCTCGATCGCGGATAGTCACTGCGTCATCTGTTAGTGTATCGAAGTCTATGACAATGCAGTATGGTGTGCCTATCTCGTCTTGTCTGCGGTAGCGTTTGCCTATGTTGCCATTGTCGTCCCACATGACTCGGCCGAACTCCGCTTTGAGCTCGCCGTATACGATGCGAGCTTTCTCTACGAGTTCTGGTTTGTTCTTTAGAAGTGGTGACACTGCACAGATAACAGGTGCAACTGAAGGCTTGAAGGCAAGGTAGCTCCTCGTATCTCCATTCTGCTCATCCTCTCTATATGCAGACACCATAAGTGCGAGCATCATGCGGTCCACTCCCATAGATGGCTCGATAACATGAGGCACTATCTTTTCTTTGGCTTCTTCATCTATGTAGTCTAGCTTGTGATTATCTAAGTCAAAGCTACCGCGGTATGCGAGGCCCAAGAGTTCTTTCTGTCCAAACGGGAAGTCAAACTCAAAGTCGATAGTGCGTTTGGAATAGTGAGCGCGGTCACCGTCCCCTACTTCTACTTCGTGAAGGAGCGCCATATCAAGTCCAAGTTGCTCAACAAATTCTACAACAGAGTCACGCCAGTAGAGGAAATGCTTCTCCCAATCCTCTGGACGTATAAAGTACTCTACTTCCATCTGCTCCAGTTCACGTACTCGGAACACAAAGTCGCGAGGAGTTATCTCATTGCGGAATGCTTTACCTATCTGTGCTATTCCAAAAGGAAGCTTTGGATGGAAGGAGTCTACAATGTTTTTGAAGTTTACAAATACTCCTTGGGCAGTTTCAGGTCGCAAGTACACAGTCGCTGATGAATCCTCCATCGCACCAATCTGAGTGGCGAACATCATGTTGAACTGGCGTGCTTCACCGAGTGTACCTTTACAGTCAGGACAAACCTTTGGATCATCAAGTTGATCAGCGCGGAAACGACGTTTACATTTACTGCATTCAACCAGTGGATCCGAGAATCCAGCCACGTGGCCAGATGCCTCCCAGACTTTAGAGTTCATCAGTATAGCAGCATCTACTTCGTACATATCATCGCGAGATGATACGAACTTCTTGCGCCATGCATCCTTGATGTTGTTCTTGATAGCTACTCCTAGAGGACCGTAGTCCCAAGTACCTGCAAGCCCGCCATAGATCTCAGAGCCTTGGTATACAAAGCCCCGGCGCTTGGCTAATGATATTATCTTTTCCATTTTATTGTCTTGTTTTTCCATATACTCTCTACTGTATAACACGTTCGTTTCCAGATTGGAAACTCGGGTCATTGGATAATAATGTTGTGATAGGTCCACGCTTACTCTTCACAGGAGTTCCTGTAAACGCATCTGTACCAGTGAGGAATGTGTCTTTCATGAGCTGAGGTACGCTCCCTATCTGAGAAGTCGAAGGCTTGAGTAGTAAGTTGAATGATGCTTCTCGGTTGGATCCGAACCCTGTGTTTGGTCTTACAGAGCCGATGTTCCATACTACTTCACGAGTGACTTCGTTGTACTTCACATCTTCACCTGCACCAGACACACCTCCCCACTTTACATATATAGGTAGTACAGAGCGTGCTTGCGCAGAAGTAATGTTGTTTGCAGAGTTGGAGAGTGTCCAAGTTATGGTGTACTTGGTTTCTGTTTCTGCTTTTGGTGGAAGTGCCCCAGAAGCATATGAACCCGATGACGCTATCTGGAAGTCAGAGAGTATCTTTACCACCTTCTTCGCAAAGTTGTTGACATCAGTATATGTAGAGCCTAGTGATGGTTGCCTGCCACGGATACTGACATCGAGCGCTATCTGTGGGTCTTTGATAGTGACCGAAGGGCCCAAGAGCGAGATGGACTTGAAGTTGAAGCTGACAGTTCCGCTTGCTCCTGGCTCGATGCTTGCAAAGTCAGATATCGTGTTCTTGTCCCAGATTATCTGATTGTTGGCTGAGTCATAGAATCCTTCGAGTGGATTTACACTGCTTTTATCTAGAGCATTGCCTGAGAGTGTGACTATGATCTGCCCATCAGTAATCCGTGACGGAAGGTTGTTGGTCCATGACACTTCGCCTTGGATGGTCTCACTGCTACTTGCAGTATATGTAGTGAGGTCTTGGTTGTTTACTAGTATTCGAGCTTCTAGGAACGGCTTGGCTATCTTCATACTATGTAGTAGTGAGTTGTAGACTACATTTACCTTGGATTGATCTGTTGGACTAGTAGTTCCGGCATACACATGAAAAACCTTGTCTTCCCCATCTTGGCCTATTATTCGGCCTTTAACTTCTATAGACACAGGGTTGGTAGTAGTAAGTTCTGATAGATTCCAAACAGAGTTGCCAACACTTGGCGTAGGAACAGCGCTATCAAACACGAATCCATTTGGATATGCAACTTGGAGCATGGTGGCGCCTTCTGGAAGTGAAGTGTTCAAAGATGCAGTGACCTTGATTGTCGTAAGTTGATCAGATGTGACTTGGTCAGGTGCATCAAGTAGTAGTGAGAGTGGCGCAGAACTTATGGTCACTGGGTATATAACATCTTTGGTAAATATAGCATTCGAACCTTCGGGATGGTACTCCAAACTTATCTTTACATTACGGATAGACTTCTCATCACCAAAGAGCGACACACTTGCATTGCGAGTAATAGTGTCACCAGCATTTATTGTGCCTATAGATTCACGAGGGAGTCGAATCATGTCTGCGGTACTATCACTGGCACCTCGAGGATAGGATATAACAAGGTTTGCAAGTTCAAGCTTGGCTTTGTTGCGGTTTATTATCTCGATCTGGAGTGGAAGTTCTTCGCCTCCTTTAGTAAATGCATTGCCGAGAACAATGATATCTATGTTCTCACTTGATACTGATACGCCACCACTATAGAACATGTACCCAGCAAACATAAGTGAGCAGAAAAAGAAAACGATCGCTCCAATAAAGAACTTTTTAAAGAATGATGTAGGTGGTTTCTTCATATTGCTGTCTAGTGAGAATGAATTATTGTTGCTAACTGGTGGTGTGTCGCTCTTCCATGCTGTGTCTACTTTGTGGTCTATAGGGTGGAGCACACCTACATGCGGTCTGCCCGATACAGTGTCTTCGCGGTCATAGAGTCGTCGCTTTATATCTTCGATTTTATGTTTATCGTCAGGCATTGTAAACCTTATTATAGCATAGTAGACCTTATTTTAAAGCTGGCTTTCGTTTAGAGCCTTGTTTATATGCGATATTATAGACTGCCTTTCCTTGAGCAAGCTTTCTGTCTGCACTCCATCAAACGGTACTGAGAGGTATTGAGCCAGAACTTCAGAATCACCAATGTATCCTAGTGTATTCATAATCCGCAGAACTAGGTGGAGCTCTAGTGCTGTACGAGTCCCGGGCACAAGTTCTGGGTCATCGAGGAGGTAGAGAGCTTGGATAAAGTCGTCGAATATTCTCTCGTTGGCTTCTTCACCATCGCAGAGCCTCTCGATGAGCTTGCTAATGCGAGCGATGAGTAGGAGTGACTCTCTTTCGGCACGTGCGTATGGGAACGAAGTGATGTTGGTAGCTGAAGTTACCCGCCATACATCCCTACCCCGCACCAGGTCCACATTGGCATAAGAGAAGTCTTGAATAGCAAAGCGAAGTTTGGACTTGTGTAGTCGCACACCTTGGACTGCACACCGCACCAACCCCATCTCGCGAGTATATATAGTGAGCATTTTGTTCGCCTCGCCACTATTGCGAGAGCTCAGTACAAATCCATGTGTGTGGTAAATGTGGTGCATATTATATTACAAATTTTTAGCAAGAAAAGTCTCTAATCTTATTAGGTCTCTTTTGTTTTCATCATAAAAATATGAAATTATGCCGACCGATTGAGCGCTCTTAACTGCCTCAATGTTATGTTCAAAGTATACAACATCTTTTGCACCCAGGTTTAAATGATTCAATAATTTTATAAAGTATTCTGGATCTGTTTTTTCTGGATTATGCTTTAGTGTAAATACTTCATAAGGCATGTTGTGAAAACCATACTCTTCAAATTTATCGTCACTTGCATTGGTAAGAATTATTTTATTGTTAGGATATTTTTCAAGTAAATCATGCATTTGGTCAAATATGCCAAATTTGCCTTCGTCTTTAACAACAAAGCAATATACTGCATCTACTAGAATAGTCTTCATGAATCTATTTTACCACATTTTTTGAATCATATTCATCTAGGTATTCTTTGGCTTCCTTTAGAACTTTCAATCGAGTTTCTCTTTGAAAAACAGCGGTTTCAAATGCTTCATCATAAGTTGCCCACTTATAGTCGAAAATTTCTCCTTCTTGTACTGTCACAGATTTACTTTTTACTATTCCTAAGAAGTACTTATTAGTCCTAGAGAAAATCTTATCTTTCCGTACCAACTCGTACTCTTCTTCTATTAGTGGGAAGTCTAGAATCTCGATTTCTGTAATACCCGTCTCCTCGCCCAGCTCACGCATAGCGATTGAGAGAGGATCAGTTTCCCCTTCTTCAGTCTTACCCTTAGGAAAACTCCAGTTTTGGTATTTTCTACTTTGTAACAATAACAAGAATTTATATTCGCCATCTTCTTTGATAGCGGTTACCACACCAAATGCTGTTTGATTAACTTTTATCATTTTATGATATTTATTCTAAATACTAACTCATCAATCTTTACTTCAGTTCCCTCATTCTCAGCAATTTTCACTTCGCTTGCACCGACGATTTTTATCAATTCAGCTTTAAATTTATTTATTATTTCTTGGCCATCAGTATTGGTTGCAACTTCAAGCACTACCACATCACTCGGGCTGAGTCCCTCCGCTTTACGCATGTCTTGAACAGCACGAACAACCTCGCGATACTGGCCTTCTTGTTTAAGTTCTGGAGTAATTTCTGTATCAAGAGCAAGGATACCTGAAATAATTTGTTTTACGTTTAATTCGTCCTTGATAATGCCGTAGTACTGTTCCAGTTCGATTGCTTCAAAAGAAAGCGACTGGAGCGGTTGTCGAATTTTGATTCCTGATTTCTGGCGAAGTTCTAATCCTTGGGTAATTATAGATCGGGCTGTTTCCATTTTCTCTAAAATTTTCAAGCTAACATCTCCCCCCACAGGCCATTTGCTTAGATGCACACTATCTTCGTCTTTATCATTCCTTAACTTTTGCCAGATATCTTCAGCAGTAAACGGCGCAAGTGGGGCCATAAGTTTAGCTAAGTTCTTCAATACAAAGTATAGAGTCTGCTTTGCTTCTTTACTATCTTTCGTATTTGCTTCCTTTATTCTGTCGCGTGAACGACGAAGGTACCAAGTAGAGAGGTCGTCTATGAATTCACGTATCGCGCGTGTAGGTTCAAGAAGTTTATAATTATCCAGGTTCTTGGTTGCAAGGTCAGTGAGTTCAGTAAGTCTTACCACTATCCACTGATCGAGGATGTTGCCTGACTCTTTGTATTCATCACCCTCTAAATCTTTATCTCTGTAGAGTTCATAGAAAGCCAGCACATTGTATAGAAGTTTAAATACCTGCTGATGAAGTAGAGCTACGGTCTTCTCGTCGAAGTTCTTGGATTCACCTGGTTGGTTGACTGAATACATCCACATACGAAGAGTGTCTACGCCGTACTTCTCTATCATGAGCCATGGGTCTACAATGTTGCCCTGCGATTTGGACATCTTCTTCCCTTTATCATCAAGGATGTGCCCAAGGCAGATGACGTTCTTGTAGGCTTTGCCACGCCCCATCAGGACCCCTACAGCATGCAATGTATAGAACCATCCACGAGTCTGGTCGATCGCTTCTGAAATATAGTCCGCTGGGAATCCTTTGCCATCTACCCACTCCTTATTTTCAAATGGATAATGATCTTGGGCAAAAGGCATAGCGCCAGAGTCGAACCATACATCCATTACTTCTTTCACGCGAATCATCGAACTACCTTCTTCATCCATAAGCTCAACTTCATCAATATAAGGTCTGTGTAAATCTACAATATTAAATTTGTTGTGTGGCAATGGAACAAAAGGTAGACTACGAACCTCTGCATTGTCGAACCTCTGGAATTCTTTGACGAATACATGGGTGTCTGCTTTCTTATATTCAGTATTACGCTTCTCATACAGACCAGCCGCTACATACATAGTCCATGCTGGGCCGCCATGAGTAATTATCAAAATATTTTTATCAGAGTACTTGTCCTCAAGGTCATACAGCACAGCTCCAGTCCTCTCTGTAACATCTTGGAGCGATTCACCTCCAGGGATTTTCCTTTCAAACCATCCGTGCTCCATATTATACAAATGTTCATGATATTCATTCCAGTTCTTTCCATCAAATTCTCCTGGAGCTACTTCTATAAGTCTTTGGTCAGAGATCATCTGGTCCTTATCTAAACCTAAAACTTCACGCACTATAGAAGCAGTCTCAGTGGTACGAACAAACGGAGAGTATATGATTAGGTCTATTTTGCTATCTTTCAATTTCTCTGCAGACTGTCGGACTTGAGCTTCACCTTCTCTAGTTAGATTGTCATTCTCTTGATCTTTATAGCTGACTAGTTCCTTGAGGTTGCCTTCAGTACCACCATGTCGCATTACAAAGTAATTGTTGCCACTTTTCTTTACATGCTTTTTAAGAGTATCTATTGAATCTATCACCATACGACTGCCGTCGGCCTTCTGCCAGATAGGTAGTGGTGTACCCCAATAACGCTCACGTGATATTGCCCAGTCTTTGATGTCTTTGAGCCACTCACCAAAACGCCCATCTCGAGTGTGCATTGGCTCCCAGTTTATAGTTTTATTCTCTTCTATCAACTGACTCTTTATCTTTGCATCTGACATGCGAATATACCAAGAATCGCGTGCATAGTAGATAAGTGGAGTTTTACATCGCCAGCAGTGTGGGTATGAATGTTCATACTTTTCTTTCTTGAAGAGTAGTCCTCTATGTGCAAGGTCTTTAATGATATCCACAGCCACATCTTCATCTTTTACGAACCTTCCTTCTAGGAACCCTGTGCCTTTGATGAAGTGCCCAGTGTCGTCGACTGTGTGGAACTTTGGTAAACCAACTTTTGTACCCAGATCAAAGTCTTCTTGCCCATACATAACTGCTGTATGCACTATTCCAGTACCGTCAGTTGTAGTAACAAATGAAGCTTCGTAAACTTTAAACGCTTTACTCACATCTTCACCCTTTACAAGTAGAGCATCTTTCAAATATGGATAAAGTGGTTCGTACTCCATGCCCACCATCTCAATACCTTTATGCTCTGCAATTATTTCATATGGTTCAGTGACCTTACTGAGAAGTTCTTTCGCTAGAACCAATATCTCGTCTCCAACTTTTGCTTCGACATAATCTATATCAGGTCCTACAGCCAACCCCACGTTACCTGCTAATGTCCACGGAGTTGTAGTCCAAGCAATAAAATACGCTTTATCAAAACCAACTATTGGGAACTTCGCATAGACTGACAAATCTTTAACATCTTCATACCCTTGCGCAAGCTCATGCGAAGAAAGAGCGGTACCACAACGAGAACACCAAGGTACGACTTTGTAATCTTTATATAGAAGTTTTTTATCTTCAACTTGTTTCAATACATTCCATACAGATTCTATGTAGTTGTTATGGTAAGTCACATATGGATTCTCTTGGTCTACCCAGTATCCTATGCGCTTGGTAAATTTATTCCATATATCTAAATATTCCCATACGCTTTCTTTACATTGTTTGTTGAACTCTGCGATTCCGTATTCTTCTATAGCTTTCTTGGAATCAAGGCCTAATTTTTTTTCTACTTGAAGTTCTACTGGCAACCCATGAGTATCCCAGCCCCCTTTGCGACGAACATGGTAGCCTCTCATAGTCTTGTATCGAGGGATAGCGTCTTTGAATGCTCGGGCTTCTAAATGGTGGATACCTGGCTTTCCGTTAGCAGTAGGAGGGCCTTCATAGAAGACAAATTCTTCCTTGCCTTCAGATTGATTTAAAGTCTCTGAGAAGATATCATTATCCTTCCAAAACTCCAAAACACCCTCTTCGCGGAGTGCTGCTTCTGATTTATTACCTTTTGTATTATTTTCCATAATTTTATAACTAAAAAACTCGTCCTCGTATAACAATAAAAATTGCTATACAAGGACGAGTTTCTCTCGTGGTACCACCTTGCTTACTTCTCATTTTATAGGGCTCTACTCCCACCGTGTGGTTTCTTCCCAATGCTCCGAGGTGATAGCCTCTTCAATGCATATATATAAGATACTATAAAAATTACCTTATTGCAAAACTTGCAATTGTAATATAAATAAGTAATATAAAGTTCAAATTGAACCTTCTCCAGTGTGTCTGGGCTAATTGCAGGGAATCCTACATAAAAATGATTACAAATTAATATGCCATGCCTTCCGGCGTATTAGTATCTACTTGTTGTAGTCAACCTAAACACATTATGTGCTCAATTTTACCGCCAGCAATCTTAGCATTGCAGGCGGTTTTTTACATCTTCTCTGGAGTTTTGATACCCAGAAGGTAAAGGCCATTCTTCATAGTCTGATAGAAAGCTTCTACAAGTGCTACGCGGTATGGTGCATATGGATCAGATTTATTTACTATCTGAGTATTGGCATAGAAAGCATTGAACGCGCTTGCGAGCTCTGTCAGGTAAGTAGCGATGTGGTGAGGCTCTAGTGACAGGTACGCACGCTCGACGACTTCAGGGAATTGATACAATGATCGCTCAAGGTTGGATACCTCGCTTGGTGTATCTTTATATGCTACACATATTCCTTCTGCCTCGGCTTTCTTGTGTATAGAGTTTGCACGCACTGCAGTGTATTGCAGATATGGACCAGAGTCACCTTCAAATGATATAGACTTGTCGAAGTCATAAACAATGTCTGAACCAATAGATGAACGAAGTATAGAGTACTTGAGTGCAGACACACCGACAACCCTAGAAATTGTTTCCTTTTCTTCTTCAGACAACTCTCTATCGGCTACTTTCTCGCGGACAACATCCATAGAATCAGTCAGCAAAGATTCTCCAGTGACCACATTACCTTTACGAGAAGACATCTTGCCAGTAGCTAGGCGCATCATGCCGTGAGTCACGTGCTTCATCCTCGATTCATAGTCAGGGTGGATGAGAGACACTGCTTTCTGCACTACCTTCATATATTCACCCTGCTCGATAGCAGTAGTGATAATAGATATATCTGGATTCTCTTTCTCAAACTTTGTGACTATGAGGCCAACTTCTTTAGTCTCATACAGAGGTATGCCCATAGAAGTTATGAATACTCGAGTGTGGAGCTTGGGGTCGTATTTGTCCGCATGGAACACTATTGCGCCGTCGGACTCTTCAAATACTTTGCCAAGGTTCTCTCGGACAATCTTCTCACCTATTGGAGCCATTTCTGACTCAAAGAAATAGTAGTCGAACTTTGTGCCAAGAGTTTTATAGATCTCCTCAAATGCATCGAGGGTGACTTTCCTCCCCCATTCATATATTTTATTTATATCTTCATCGCTCTTGTCATATACTTTCTTGTTTATCGCATCGATTTCTTTCTTCTTTTCTTCATCGTTGTCATATGCATCAGAACCCTTGGCGTATTGCTGACCTACCCATAGTGCACCTTGGTCTTCATACACCTCGCCTGAGTTCATTATCCCCCAGATAGCTTTGGCCACATGTGGACCTACATCGCCCTGATAGTTGGCGCGGATGGTGTTGGCACCGGAGAACTCTACTACGCGAGATATTGATTCACCGATAGCGTTACTCATAAGGTGACCTATATGGAACGGCTTGAAAGGGTTCGGCTGAGTATACTCAACCATGACTTTCTTACCCGCAAGCAAATCATTTTTACCCCAGTTGTCGCCTTGCTTGAGAATATCTTTCGTAGCATTTGCAAAAAATTCTCGAGACAAGTAGAAGTTGATAAACCCTGCTCCTGCGACTTCAACTTTAGAAATATCTTCTGGCAAGTCCTTCTCGAGTTCTGCCTTTATCTTGTCGGCGAGTTCTCGCGGGTTAACTTTCGCAACCTTCGCGCAAGCAAGAGCGACGTTTGTAGAATAATCACCATTCTTTATGTCCGCTGGATGCTCGAGGACAATGTCCTCAGCTTCTATGCTGAGATTTTTTAGTGCATCTTTTATTAAATTCTCTATTTTTTCTTTAATATCCATATTACTTTTTCCCTGTACTCCCAAACATACCTTCACCTCTCGATGAATCGCTCAGTGTATCTGTCTCTTCAAGTTCGGCTATCACTATTGGCATTACTACTAGCTGAGATACTTTGTCACCCTTCTCAAAGGCATAGGGCTCAGTACCCAAGTTTACAAGCAGAGTGTTGTATTCACCTCTATATCCAGCATCGTACACTCCACCCATGTGGTGTAACCCTGCTTTAGATATACTACCCTTGTCCATTATTATAGCACCATAACCTTCTGGGAACTCGAGCGCAAACCCATGCCAGAATCGGTAGTGCTCCATAGGTGCTAGTACTTTGTCTTCCATTGCGTACAGATCTAGCCCTATGTCCCCTGGGTGGGCGTATGTCGGCAACTTTGCACCTTCTTTTAGTTTTTTAACTTTGATTTTCATTTAGAATAAAGTATTTATAATCTTTTCGTATACATCAAAATATGATTCTTCAAGAAACCTAGGGATGAACTTTTCTTTTTCTTCCTCTTTCATATTATGCAAATCATTGATAGAAAATTTAACAAACCCAAGACCTGCTATATCTTCAACTTTTAAGTCTTCTATACTTCCTTCAAATTTAACTGCAAAAGTTGTGCGAAATGCATTGTTCTGGCTTTTTGTATTTGGATCATATCTTTCTGAATATCCCTTCATTATAAATTGAACTGTAGCTTTGACCCCTGTCTCTTCAAAAAGCTCTCTCTCTGCGGCCTCTTGATATGTTTCAGAAGCAGTATCTAAATGCCCACCAACTGTTACATCCAGGAATCCAGGCCATGTATCTTGTTGCAAACCTCTCTTTTGGAATATGAACTCTTTATTAGAAGTCACCAACCAAACGTGGATTTCCCTATGCTTTATACCTTTTTCATGAACAATAGACCTTTCTTCTTCTCCTATAACTTCGTCTTGATCATTTACTATTGGGATCATCATACTTAGTAAATATACCATAATTTTATTGGTGAGTTTATTGTTTGACATGAGTACTAAAAAATGATATAATATAGAAAAGGTTTTATTGGTGACTAGAGAAGATAATGATTTGTCTTTTGCAGTCACCAATACTAAAACCAATGGACAGAATGGGAAGCCCAAAGAGGCTCAAAGAAAATAATAATGGCTCTCGTCGCAGACAGGGAGTAAAACCTGTTTTCAAATCAAACAGTACTAAGCGCCCGAAAAATGTGGGCCAAACCAAAAAACGTAGGGGGGATGGAAAATCTCCCGAAAAAGATTAACTAGAAAATTAAACAGAAAGAGGAGGGCATTGTCGTAAAGATAATGCCTTTTATTTTTTTAGTAACCCTTTTACCTTCCTATAAATCTCCTCGTGTATATCTTCCCTACTACGAATTGAGTTCTTTATTGCACAGTCCACCTTCTTGTAGTAACTTTGAGTTTTAGTAAGCCAGAGAGCGCTCTTGCGAGAATTCTCGAGGAACTCTGTGTCTTTCTCGTGTGCGTCTTTCTTGGTACCCAGATATGAACGCGATGAATTCTTGTTCCTCTCCTTCATGAGCTTTTTTGATATTGAAATAGGTAGGTCCAAGTAGAAGACCACATCTGGTCTAGGAATCTTGAAAACTTTGTACTCCATCTCGTCGAGCCACTTTATAAAGTCAGCGCGCTTCTTGGCGTTCTTGATCTTGCCTCCTTGGTGGATCTGGTTTGCACTCACATACCTGTTCGCAAGTACTACGTAGCCACTCGCAAGCCACTTTTCGATCTGCTCCTTGGACTCAAACCTATCCCCCGCGTAAAGTACTGAGGCAATTTTCGGATGCACTTTTACAAAGTTGTAGTACTGCTCGGAAAGGCAGTGGCCGATGAATTTGCCGAAAAAGTTCTTGTAGTATTCTGGAAAGTCGACGTTCTTGATAGTGTAGCCATCCTTCCTGAGCTTCTTGGTCAGCAAATCCACCTGAGTAGCCTTGCCACTCCCATCTGTGCCATCTATAACTATGAATTTACCCTTTTTCTTCTTCATATTATTTTAAAAGTTTATCAAAAATTTCTTTCAAATCTTCAAGTTCCTTGTAGTTCTCCACCTGGAAAGCACTGTTACCTCGCACCATAGCAGACAATGACCTCTCTGGGCTTTCGCGATACAGACACAAGACTTTCTTTTTCAATGTCTCGGCAATCCCAAGCTCGTAGCCAACACCAAGTGAAGGAGTGGTAACTTCAGCCACCACTATGTCAGACTCCTTGAGCCAGCCCATATCCCTTTCATATATAAAATCGTTGGCTTCCGACTCCCCCATTTGAGATATTTTCACATCAGCAATATGCTCCGTGAGTACTTCGCCATAATCCTTGAGCAAGCTAACAATCTCAAGGTATAGACCTTGATCATCCCTACCTCCTCGTATTGATGCTGCAAAATATATCTTCATAATTATTTGGTTCCTAATTCCTTTAATGCTTCCTGTGCATAGAATTTAATATTGGGAACTAGATCCATGGTGTCGAGTTCCTCCATTGTCACCCAACGTGTCTCACTCCTTTCATGTTCGCTTTCTGAATCTGCAACTTGGTCAGTAGTAGCTCTAGCAAAGTAAACAGACACAAGGTGCTCGTGAGTGTCACTGACACGATGGCGACCAAAGTACTGCGGTGGCATCAAGATTTCAAAATTCTTATCGTTTTCAAGTATAGGTATATCCTTGCCTACAAGAGTTACATCCAAACCCACTTCTTCCTTTACTTCCCTATATGCAGCCTGTATTGGATCTTCATCAAGTTCTATATGCCCACCTACGGAGCACCAGATACCATACTTATCATGCATACGAAGTAAGACCTTGTCTTTGTAAACAATGAATACTTCTACCGTAAAATCAATTTTTTCATGGATATGTGGCATGTTAATTATCTAACCCTAGATCGTACTTCTTTATAAAGTCTGTTTTGTCTTTCACGATTTGCATCATCTTTTCTTTTGAGTCAGCATTTCTAGCTCTTTCTATTAATCCATCATAGACCTTTATCATTTCCTGCACTCCTTTGTGATTTTTAATTTTTTCAGATAGAGTTTCATTGCGCGTTTTTATGTAGTCAATAAAATTTAGATATGTAAATTCGTTGTTTTGCTTTATTATATCTTCTTCGTTGTTTGTATTTAAGTGCACAGCAAATTGCATCTGAGAAAATTGGTTCTTTGCATCATATAAAACATCCCAAAAATCACCCTCTGTTTCAATAATCCTTGGTGTCCACTCTGGTGTATTCATTTTTCCTTCATTAAATAATGGCATATTATTTTTCATTCAAGAATTTATTTTTTAAAAATCCCGTAAAAGCTTTCATCTCGCTTTGATTATTTTTTAGATACACTTCTTTTTCTTTAAGTGATAATTTTCCAATTTTATCATCATACTTTTTCCAATTCCCTAAACCCAATCCTCGGCTACCATATAATTCGACCCTAAACCCCATTGGAGAATAATGAGGAATTATCTGGGATTCGGTAGAATGAGGGGTATGCTCATTATAGAACTCACTTAGAAGTATATCAATCTTGCTTTTAACTCTATTCCTTTCTTCTTGGTGTTTTGCTCTTATTTCCATCATTTTTTGATACATTATGGGGTCATCTTTTTTAAATTCTTCTTCGTTAGAATACTTTTTCTTGGCTATATTTTCTTGAGCTATTGAAAATTCTTCCCGCAACTCATCAGAGATAACTGGAACATCTATCCATGGATATGGCAGTCCTCTATCTAGATGCCCTTCACATGAACCGTCAGTTTTAATACCAAAAACATTTAAAGCAACCACCGAGTCTTTAATACCTGGATCTATTGGGTAACCTATGCCATCCGTAACTTTTTCGACTTTTTTTGACCATTCATTCCAAATGCTCTGCTTCTCTATATTGCTAGCTGGTTTGTCTGGCTTGAATTGCATATTATGCTATAAAACTCTTAGGAATCGGATGTTTGTGGGCGAGGGCTTTTACTTTGGATTTTATCTCAGTTTTCTTGTCTGCGTTGTCTTTGTTGCGAAGGGTTTCGATCAGTAGCTTGGCAACTTCTGCACAGTCATCTTCTTTAAATCCTCGGGTAGTTATGGCTGGGGTGCCGAAGCGAATGCCAGATGGGTCTAGAGGTTTACGAGTGTCACCAGCGATGGAGTTCATGTTGAGAGTGATGCCTACTTCATCTAGCACTGTCTGAGCTTCTTTACCTGTGACTCCGAGCGAACCGAACACGTCGGCGAGTATCAAGTGGTTATCTGTCCCTCCTCCGATCATTCGCACACTTTCGTCTTTCAATACTTTCTCCATTGCTTTCGCATTCTTGAGAACTTGCTCGGCATAAACTTTAAACTCAGGGCGGAGGGCTTCACCAAATGCCACAGCTTTCGCAGCGATAGTGTGCATGTGTGGGCCACCTTGGATGCCTGGGAAGATGGCTTTGTCGATCTTCTTGGCTATCTCCTCGCTCTCACGAGTGAGTATCATCCCACCGCGTGGACCACGGAGAGTCTTGTGGGTTGTAGTAGTAATGATGTCGAACCCAAAGTCGAACGGGTTTGGTAGAACTTTTGCAGCGATGAGCCCAGCAATGTGCGCCATGTCAGCCATAGTTATTGCGCCGACTTCCTTCGCAATGTCGACAAACTTCTGATAGTCGAGTGAACGTGGATATGCAGAGAACCCTGCAAGAATTATTTTCGGCTTCTTCTCGAGTGCTACTTGGCGGAGGGCTTCGTAGTCTATCTCACCAGTCTCTGGGTCTTTCATTTTGTAAGTGACGAAGTTGTAGATTTTAGCAGGTAGAGTCATAGGGTGTCCATGAGTAAGGTGGCCTCCGTGAGAGAGGTCCATGCCTAGCACTGTGTCCCCTGGTTCAAGTAGTGCAGAATATACAGCGAGGTTGGCTGGTGCACCAGAGTGTGGCTGGACGTTGGCATACTTGGCATCAAATAGCTTGCATGCACGCTCAATAGCTAGGCGCTCAACTACGTCTGTGAAGTCCTGTCCGCCATAGTAGCGACGGCCTGGGTAGCCTTCAGAGTACTTGTTTGTAAAAACAGAGCCATTGGCCTCACGAACAGCCATGGACACGTAGTTCTCAGAAGGTATCAATTCAAGTCCATCTTCCTCACGAAGTGCCTCACCTTCAATTGCTTTTAATATTTCTTCGTCTTGTAGTTTGATATACATATACTACGATTTTAGCATGTTGAACAAGAAATCAAAAACTACCCTCACGAGGACTGCTTTTTCTACAAATTTTTAATTTAAGAAAAAGGGAGTATAATGATGTCATGAAAGAAGAACATGTAGACCTTATTTATCTCGACCTTATAGAGCGTATAAAGCGCGAAGGTGTGAAAAAGACTGACCGTACTGGGACTGGTACACTTTCATTGCTAGGCCATCAAATGCGTTTTGACTTGTCTAAAGGGTTCCCTCTTCTTACTACTAAAAAGCTACCTATCAAGTCCATAATCCACGAGCTGATCTGGTTCCTCCGTGGAGATACAAATCTAAAATACCTTGCTGACAACAATGTTCACATTTGGGATGAGTGGCCTTATAAATCTTATTTAATAAGAAACAATATACATGTACCAAAAACTGGTAGCGATGAATGGAATACTGGGATAAAAGAATTTGTTGAGAGGATAAAAACAGATGAATCTTTTGCAAAAGATTATGGAAACCTGGGTCCTATATATGGATACCAATGGCGTAATTGGCCAGCTCCGAATGGAGAGCATATCGACCAGCTCAAAAATGTAATCGAACAGATAAAAAGTTCTCCAGATTCTCGTAGGCTTATAGTGTCCGCTTGGAATGTAGCAGATATAGACGAGATGGCTAAGGCTGGGCTTCCACCTTGCCACTGTCTTTTCCAGTTCTATGTTGCTGATGGCAAACTTTCATGCCAGCTATATCAGCGGAGTTGTGATACATTCTTAGGAGTACCATTCAACATCGCTTCTTATGCACTTCTAACAATGATAATCGCACAAGTGACGGGACTCCAGCCAGGAGAATTTGTATGGACTGGTGGTGACACACATCTTTACCTCAATCACCTAGAGCAAGCAGATCTCCAGCTTTCTCGCAAGGATGATATACGCCCAATGCCAACCATGAAGATAAATGGAGATAAGAAAAATGTAGAAGACTTTACTATCGAAGACTTTGAACTTGTCGATTACAACCCTCACGACTCTATAAAGGCGCCTATAGCCGTATAATTATGATTCTCTCTCTTATATCTGCAGTCGCAAAGAATAGAGTCATAGGTGGAGGTAATACTCTGCTCTGGGATTTGCCTACAGACATGAAGCACTTCCGGACTACTACTAGCGGTCATACAGTCATCATGGGTAGGAAGACTTATGAGAGCATCGGTCGCCCACTTCCTAACCGCAAGAACATAGTAATCACTCGAGATGCAAGCTATATGAAGGATGGAATCGATGTAGTGAACTCACTCGAGGAAGCTATCCGGCTCATCACACTTGAGCACGGCAAAGAGTTTGAAGAGAACCAGGACGAAGTAGAGGCCTTTGTAATAGGTGGCGGAGAAATATATAAGCAGGCTATCGATAAAGCCCAGAAACTCTACATCACCGAAGTTCACCAAGACTTTGAAGGTGACACACTATTCCCAGAAATAGATAAGGATATCTGGAAGGAAGTTTCTAGAGAAGACCACGCAGAAGATGACACGAACAAGATCCCCTACTCATTTGTAGAATACAAAAAATCCGCTTAATGCTAAGCGGATTTTTTATGGATCTATGTCTGACTTCTCTCTTATAAATATGTCTTTGCCGTCTGGGGACTTCATCTTTTTATATTTACGGTTTTTGTTTATTTCAATCTTACGTATTAGTTCATCTTCTAGGTCGTATCCGAGTATCTCACACATACCTAGCAAGAACACAGCCACATCGGCAAACTCTTCAGCAACTCCATCTTGGTTTTTGTTGAACTTCGAAAATGCTTCTGAGAGCTCCTCATGAGCACGACAAAACTCAAGCGCCACATCGGTCGTGTTGAAGCCCTTCTCTAGTTTATTCCTCATTACTTCCTTTTGTAATTCTTTTAGATTTACCATATATTACTGGTCTTTATAAGATTCAACTTCATTGTTAATAATAACCAATTCAATACCAGCATCACTAAAAATTTCCTTAGACCTTTTTGTGGCGTGATAATCTTTCAAAGCGACAACTCTCTTTATTCCTGCATTTATAATCATTTTAGCGCAAATGTAACATGGAAGCATTTTACAGTATAGAGTAGCACCTTCGACACCAACACCAACACGAGCAGCATTCGCAATTGCATTCTGCTCTGCATGTGCAGTACGTATACAGTGGCGTGAAGTAGTCCCATCTTCGTTTGTAACCGTATGCATTTCATGGCCTACTTCATCACAATGTGGAAGTCCTACAGGCGAACCTGCATAACCAGCAGAGAGTATGCGTTTATCTTTTGCAATAACCGCACCTGCTCTACCTCTATCGCAAGTGCCTCTAGTACCTACTAAATCAGCCATTTGGATAAAGTATTCATCCCATGAAGGTCTCTGGTATGATTCATGATTAGTTTCTGACATAAAGTGATTATATTCCGTTTACTAAAAATATGCGAGCTTATAGGCTCTCTGGGGACGCTTCCAGCTTTACAGCAAATGTCTTCTCAGTGTTGTTTGACAAGGCTCGGAGTACTACAGTATTACCCACTTTCTTCTGGTTGATAAGGAAAGAAAAGCTCTGGTCTTCGTTGATTGCCTGTCCATCTACAGTAAGGATGATGTCACCTTCTTTGATACCTGCTTTCTCAGCTGGAGACCCAGGCACAACAGCTAGGTCTCCCGCACTACTCCCTTGCTTTACCCAGATGCCATAGTCAACCAAAAGGTTGTTCTTGGATTTCAACTCCGTTGTGATAGGAATATACCTTACCCCTACATACGGTCTGATAATTTTCCCAGTACTCTTCACAGAACTTATAGAGCTCTTTACACTGTTTGAAGGAAGTGCGAACCCTACATTTGAAGAGCCCTCAACTACAGCAACATTGATACCTATGACTTTACCCTTCAAGTTTATCAGTGGACCCCCAGAGTTACCTGGATTTATAGCGGCATCTGTCTGTATAACTTTGTCGAGTCTTTCTGTGCCACCTGATTTATTTGAAGCCGTGAGTGAACGAGAGAGACCAGAGACTATCCCGGTAGACACAGTATTGTCGTACTTCCCTAGGGTGTTACCTATGGCTATGACACTCTCTCCAACTTCTATAGAGTCAGAGTCACCTAACTCCAAGTAAGAGAACCCCTTCCCTTCAATCTTTATCAAAGCAAAATCAAGGACTGTATCACGAGCAAGTACTGTACCCGTATAAGTCTTGCCGTTGTTAAGAATGATATCGTAGATAGCATCCTTCTCAGATACTACATGCCTATTAGTAACTATCAACCCATCTGATGAGATAAAGAATCCTGACCCACTACCTGTTTGTTTCTTTTCTTTACCACTCTCTGTATATACCGGAGTTTTAAAAAGAGTCCCAGGAATTTGCTGATAAGAAACCCCATATATAGGGACCATCTTGCTAACAACAATAGACACCACTGCAGGCTTGGCTTTCCTAACGATGTCGACAACACTTTGTTCTGGATCTATTACCACAGCAACTTCTGGTTCTTCTACTACGGCAGTAGTTTGTGCGATCTCTTCTTGTTCTGTTATTGGTTCATACACCAAGTTCGATTCGATCGGTTTGGTCACAGACGAGTACTTGGAAGCCAAGATTTTGAGTATAGGTTCACGATAGTGCCAGACTACAGCAAATATTAAACCCAAGGTAATGATTATAGTAGAAGCACTAACCAATACAGTCCTAACTATAGGGTCCCTGAGCATTGCTTTTATTTTCCTTTTTGTTAATCCAGTATCACGCATACGATACTATTATACTAGATTATCGGACAACAAAGAATCCTAAGGCCATGGCCGTAAAGTTTAATATAGTATGTGAGATAGACACGAGTATGAGGTTGGGGTATTTGTAGTATATCCAAGCAAAGCCTATCCCTCCGATAAATGTCATCGGTAGTATGAAAATTGAGTTGTCGTATATAACATGTATCAATGCAAACAAAGACGCATTGAGGACTATGATAAAAGCTGTGTTTTTAAATGCATGACGAAGTAGCCTCATGAGTATCCCTCGAAATACTACTTCCTGTAGTACGCTAATAGGTATGAATAGTAAGAGGAACTTCATATCAGACCACCATTGATAAGAAAACTTCAGGTGCATAGAAGTTATCTGAGAAAGCCATAGGATAAACCCGACTCCAACCAGTGTAAAAATTGTATAAGGTGCTATGTCTTTGAGGAAGTTTTTTGTGATGCCTAGATCAGCATAAGTCCAATGAGATCGCTTTATGATTCCATACATAAGTAGCGACACAGTAAAAAGCATAAGGATCCTAAACTGACCAGGGATGACTCCATAGTATAGGAGCAATGTAGGGATGATATATAAGTAGAGTATTTGAGCAAAGACTAGTTCTTTCTCGTGGCGACTGTTATCCATAAATATAAATATACTACATCAATAGGCCTTGCACAAAGAAATTACTTCTCTAGGTCTAGAGTATCATCAATACGAATCTGGTGAACAAAGTCAGCTACGTGAGACACCAGTATCATAGCTCCTTCGTATTCATCAAGCGCTTTTGCGATAACTGGTAGATGGCGGAAATTTATATGGTTGGTCGGTTCATCTAGTATGAGTAGACCTGGGCGAAGTAGCACCAAGCTTGCAAAGGCAACCAAGCCCTTCTGACCTTCTGATAGACTGCCAATACGAGTGTGCACCATGTCGCCTACTATTAGGAAAGAAGCAGCAACTGCACGAATTCGTTCTTCATCTACACGACCGACAACAGAGCGACTAATGTTGGCAAGAGATTCGAAAACTGTGTCTTCAAAGTTTAGAGTCGAGAAGTCCTGACGATAGTAACCTATGCGAGTGCCTTTCAGTATCTCTGTACCCTCTACTTCACCTCGAGCTATAGACTCAAGCAGAGTGCTCTTGCCTATGCCATTGGGACCGGATAGTAGTAAATGCTTGTTCTTGCGAAGTGCGACACTCACTTTCTTCTTGGTTGGTTTACCTTTTTTGAGTACTGATATCGAAGTGAGTTTGAGTATGTCACCTATTAGATCGCCTTGGAATGGGATGGTGAAAGGGCGGATAGTCTTGTCTTCTTTTCTGACATCTACCTTCTCTTCTTCGAGTTCTTCTGCGAGGTCACGCATGCGCTTGGCCACAGCACGCAGGTTGCCTCCTTTCATGGCGAAAGCATTTGCTTGGTCTTTCTTGGCTTGGATTTCTTTTGAGAGTAGTGCGTTCTTGCGGTTCTCGCGCTCCATACGTGCTGTTATCTGACTTCGTACATCTGTATAGTTACCGACATACTGCTCGATCTTCTTGGTATAGACATCTAGGTATAGGACCGCGTCTGTAAATGCATTGAGGAACTCCGCATCGTGCGATATGACTACCACTGTCTTCTTGTACTTCACAAGGAAGTCTGTAAGGTGTGCAATACCTGCTTTGTCGAGGTTGTTGGTCGGCTCATCGAGGAGTAGTATGTCGGGTTCTTGGATTAGAGCAGACGCGAGTAGTAGGCGTGCCTGCTGACCACCAGAGAAAGACTTTACGATACGATCATGGACTTCTTCATGGCCTTTAAGGTTTACAACTTCGAGCACATCATCGATGCGTGGGTCTATGTCATAAACCTTTTCCTTAAAGCACTTTTCGAAGAACTCTCTGACTGTGAGCTCGAGTTCGTCGCGAGGTATGACTTGGCGAGAAAGTGCTACAGTCGCACGCTGAGCTAGGTGGATGTTGCCACTCTCAGGTGGATTAGCGCGGGTAATGAGTGAGAACAGCGTGCTTTTGCCAGCACCGTTCTGTCCCATGATTGTGACTTTCATACCACGCTTGATCACAAAATCCACCGCATCTAGGATGGGCTTGTTGTGTCCGTATTCAAATGAGACTTTTTCAAATCTTACTACTGCTTCGCCGTGCGACATATGGGTCACATACTACCGCATTTTCACATAAATAGAAAGCGGAAAATGTCTACTTTAAAATAGCATTGACGTTTTTGATATCGATTGCTATCTGTATAGCGAGGGATTCTGCATCATCAAACTTCCTAACTCCTCGTATAGGTTCTACTACATCTATCTCGATAACTTTATCTTCTGTTACTGGAACTGTGTCGTCCGTGATGTCGATGAGGTGGACTTCCATAGTCTTGTCTTTCAATTGGAAAGTCGGTATGGCTCCATAGTGAAGCGCTCCTTTATAAGTGCGCCCATCTATAACTACCCAGACAGCATAGATGCCTTCATCTAAAGAAAGGTCTTTTGGTACAACTAGGTTTATAGTTGGGAACCCTACTTTGTGTCCCCGCCCTTGGCCTCTAATTTGTTTTGATGACAACAGCATTGGATTGAAGTTTTGCTATCTTATAAATTGCAAAAGAAAGTACCACAGCAAAGATCAGCTGAGAAACTGATAGGGTTGTGTTGTACAAAGTCATATCTATAAATATTGCTATGAATGGGAATGTAAGCTCGAGCATAGTAGTTATGTGAACTGGAGTTTTTGAGAGACCTTTATAGTAAATCATAAGTGCAACTACTCCAGTAGACACTGCTATCAGTGCAAAGAGCCCAAACTGCGGAAGTGTCGGAGTTCCTAGTGATGGCAAGTAACCAGAGACTAGGATTAGAATAAACGCAATAACTGTAGTGATAAGGAACCTATAGAATGTACTGACTTTGTATGAAACTTTGTTGAGTATCATCTTTGAGAATGTAGTCGATGTACCCCAAGCGAAAGCCGCCCCAAGTGCATAGAGGGCTGCTATGGCTGTCCCCTCGCCAGTACTTAGATTCACATGACCGTTAGGGAAGGTCACAAAGTATGCCGACACCAGTGCAAGCAGTGCCCACCTGGTATAACGATGATCAAACTTTTCTTTGAGGAATATGGAGGCAGATGCTATCGCAAATATCGGCTGGAGCTTCTGGAGCAAGAATACAACAGAGAAAGATATAAAGTGGACTTTCAAAAGTGCTGTTGTGAACCATAGTGTGCCTAGTAGACCACTGAGCACTGCGACTAGTAAGAGTAGTAGGAATTCGCGCTTGCCGGGCCTTTCCTTTACGAAGTTCTTCCATACAAAAGGCAGTATGATGATCAGGCCCACCAAATGCTCAAAGAATATGATGGTTATAGGTGGGAGCGAGTAAAGGTGCCTACGTATAACCCCGTCGAGAGCCCATAGGACTGCTGCTGTTACTATCAGTATCGGACCACTCGCGCCTATATTGCGAAGTATTTTCATATGGAGACAAGTATACTAGGTTTTGAAGTCAAAAGAAACAAGGTTATGACAACTGTATTGTGATTTGGTATAATGTAAGAACAATTAACCATAAATCGTATCGAAACTATGCCAGATAAAATCAAGATGCAGTTGGGTCGCCCAGACGGCGAGGCCAAAGAAAACAAAAAAAGTGTTGGTAAAAACACAGAAAAAGTTAACGAATTCTTGAATTCTCAAACTGGAGAATCAAATAAAGATGCAGTTAGACCTGGCAACTCGTTGAAGGTAACTGAAGAAGGTAAATTAAAAGAAGTCCGAGAAGATCTACTCAGTTCCTACCCTCCAGAGAAACCAGTGTGGGTGGCACAAGAAATCCCATTCACAGAAAACGAGAATACTGCTACGGTAGTGAAACAAGAAAAGAAAGGTATAGTTAAGTCCTTGAAAGATGCAGTTGAGTCCTTGAAAGACGCAAAAGATAAACTATTCATGACACTCGGATTCATAACTCTAGCAGGAGCAGCGAACGCGACAATCAACAATAGTGCAGAGAAAGAATTCTCTAGTAATAAAAATACTACCGAGTATATAAACACTGACCCAGGAGAAGGAGGCAAGAAAGTAAAACAAGTCCCACCAGGATATGTAAAGTCTCATGTTGATGGAAAGAAAACATATTATAAGAAAGTAGCTCCTGGTGAAGAATTGAAACCTGCTAAGTCAGGTGACGGCAAAGGAGGAGCAGAATATGAAAAGTGGCTCATAAATACACTTAAGAGTGGTAAGTACTCTCCTGAAGAGTTAGTAGGAAAAGGGTACATATCAGATGCAGAAAAATACCGCAAGTATTATACTCCACCAGCAGTAGACATCGTATATACTGAACCAGAAGAAACTAAATCGAAAGAAGCTGACCCGTACTCTGCATACGCAGAATGGGGTGAATCAATATGGGGTACCAACAGGCATTTGATTGGATTCTTGTGTGCCGCCGTGCGAGATACAAAATCCATAACAGATGCCGGAAACCTTAATACAAGTAAATCCGAACACAAAGTACTATTACGTCTTGTAGATAAAATGGGTAAACCAACTGGGGAATGCATCGAGCTAACAACAGGAGAGGTGCAGAATTACTTTGGAACAACAATGACCACACAATCAGACGAGCTACTAGCAGAGCTGAAGAAAAGGATCAAGAAGCCAACTACCTACACAGCCACAGCCGAGGACTTCGCAAACAACAAATAATCTATAGAGCCCCAAAACCCTCCCCTAGGTCAAGCCTAGGGGAGGGTTTTGCTTGACTTTTAGCCTTGGAAATGTTATTAAATATACAATAAACTGTACAAATTTTTAAATCACAAATAAAAAACCACTCATGAGAAAAATGTTAGCTTTGGCCTTTATGGCTTTTTTTGTGCATAAAGCACAATCACAAGGAAAAACCCCCGAGTACTTCACAATAGTTACTGTTGGTATGAATACCGGTAAGGATTACTCAGGAGGTTCTGAGAAGAACCTCTATGGGAAGATACAGGGAGTATATGGAGGCAACAAATTAGGCCTCGCTTACCATGCACTCAGGGTGCAACCGTTGGGCCACAAAAGCGGCCATCCATTGGAACAATACACTATTGTTTCTTTAGGTATTGGAAAGATCAAACATCTTTCCAAAGAATCTAAAGTAGCCTTTGGTGGTGGTCCTACTATAGGTATCATCCCTAATCATGGGAGTGTCCCTAAGACAAGTTCGATTTTCTATGGGGCAACTGCTCACATGAATTTCGTAAATTCTGTCCACATTGGTGGAGATCTAACCTTCCTCATGTTACCGCCTAAAAATTCAAATGATTGGGCAAAAAACATGCTCCTTGGAGAAGTGGAGATACTCTACTTTTTCAACAAAACCATAGGCCTTAAGGCTATCTATGGAATGGAAATAATGGGAAACAATGAGAGGCAGGTACCAGGTGTAAATTTCCAACAGAGTAGGCAATCTGATAGGAGGAGCAATCTGATAGGAGGTTTATGCTTAAAATTTGGACCGGCAATATTCTTTGTCGGACCAAACATCAGGACTGAGGGTCAAAAGTATTCTTACAATGACCAATTCGGAGTTTACCAATATGGTAAATACTCCCACAACCCTCCCATAGGCTTGAACTTTAGCCTTAATTTTATTTTTGAAAGTGAGGACAAGTGATTATCCTCAAAAAACACTGGCTGTGTTGCAGAAAGCAACACAGCCATTTTTTATACCTGATAGATAGTAAAAGCCCCAACTGTGGGGCTTTTACTAAGGCTTCGTATGTCTACTTTTTTGTTGTAAAAGAAGCAGAGTCACTATAAACTGTGCCGTACTCGCTCTTGCCTACTAGACGATAGAAATACTTTGTCCCTGAATTCAGTCCATCTACCTTTGTCTGGATAGTCTGTGTATTCATGCCTGTGACTGTTTTCTTGGTTGTACCACTGCCAATCAGATTCCCAAGCAATGAATCAGTACTATACTCAAACCAGTAAGTAGTATCTGCTCCGTTTGCATTGATCCGTCCTCCTAGCATCGCACTAGAAGAATTTACTGCACTAGAAGTAGGTGACGAAACTGTTGGTTTACTGAAAGCAGCTGGGCCATCAGTTGTAAATGTCATAGTTGCACCATTTACAGTTCCAAACTGGTTCTGACCATTTAAACGAAAGTAGTACTTCGTAAGTGGTGAGAGGCTTGTTATGTTGCCAGAAACAACCATAAACGAAGACCCTGCGTTTGTAGTCTGGTATGTAGTGACATGACCAAAGTCCTTATCATTGCCGTATTCAAACCAGTAGCTAGTAGCTGAACCGTTTGGATTCACCTGACCCTTCAGAGTAGCAGTCATACGCTCTATATCCACTGCGTTATTTGTCTGAGTTGTTGGTGGTGATGTCTTTGCTGGTGGTGTGTTGTTGGTCTGTAGAGTATAAACAGCTCCGTTTACAACCCCAAAGCTATTCTTGGCGCTTAAGCGATAAGAATAAACTGTGTTAGCACTTAGACCATTTATAAACCCAGGAGCTGGTGTAGCTGAGTACCCTGCTCCTAGCACTTGTTCTGCTGTCTTCTTGCCAATAGAAGTTCCCTCTCCATATTCAAACCAATAATTTGTAGATGCTCCATTTGGATTTATTAATCCAGTTATAGATGCTGTAGAATTCGATGTTGAGTTGCTCTTTACTGTCTCGACAGATGGAGCGCTAGGTGTAGATGGTGTGACTGGGGCTCCAGTTCCATCATTGATTGGTGTATTAGTTGAATCGTCCTTTATACCTTTATTGTTTAAAAGGTAATACCCTCCTCCAAGGACAACGATCAAAACCAACAATCCAATGACTGTATTTTTATTCATATATTATATTTTAGAGATTATTTAATAAGGCGTCCTCTCGATAGATAGTCCGACCTTTCGATACTATTATTATAGCATTTTTGTAGATAAGGTGCTTGGAGAGTAAGCTACTTCTTTACTTCATCAGGCTTGATAGAGATAGTCTCTACTGTTTTGTTTACTGCATTTTTCGTAACACGCTTCACAAGTGATGCTACAGAGTATAAAAGTGACGCTATGCCAACACTAACAAAAAGCCCTATAAAAAATATAATTTTAAAAAAGAGATAAGGCCCTCCGAGGAGCTCGGTAAAAGCAAGTACGAACAGGAACACAAGTCCTAGCACAAGGATAATAATAGGTAGTATGACTATACCCATCAGCACCTCCCCTGCCTGGCCTCCGGCAAACTTGCCTGGGTCTTCTTTGAGTTCGCGGACTTGTTTTCGTATGTGTAAGATTTGGAAAAGCATGAGAGTATTATAACGTATTTGTAAATAAAAAATAAGGTTCAGAGCGAATCTGAACCTTATCTGCATTTGTGTTCTTTTCTTTTTTCTTATTCAGTTTGCACGGGTTCCGTGTCTTTGGGGGCAGCTACATCATTATTCCGGTTGATCAGATTGTTATCAGAACTGTTTTGTTGATTCCCAATATACACTCCTGAATCCTGGCAAAGGCTGGCATCATATTTTTTAGCTTCTTTTTTTACCGCTGTAGTGTTGTTGATTGCATTTGAAGCCAGTTCAATGTTGTCAGTAAAAACAGCACCTCCGGGCAGATTGGGGTAAGCAGCTTTCTTAACATCATTAATACCGGAAACAGCTTCTGTAAAACCGGGCAGTAATGTGGCATCAGTCGTGGCGATGCACATATCTTCCTGCGGCTGTGTCGCCAGTGTAACCTGGTCATTCTTCTGCTTTCCAACGTCAGGCGGAGCGGCAAATGCTGTGGCTACAATAAAAATCGCAAAAATCGGAATGAGTGCAACAAAGATCTTTTTCATGTCTTAAAATTTAAGAATTAAAAAAATAGAAAAGCTATTTTACTATTTGGTAAAGCACTATATTTATTGGAAATAACGGATACATATAGACCTGCAATAGTCAGGTTGCATATCGTTAGATTGTAAATATATCGATTGGGCCTTACATTTTTCAAATAACAATTCAATTGTCTTGAATCTTAATTATTACACCTATCTATAGTTCCTGTCAACAGTTTATATCTTCCTACTATCATAAGCCCAGTGGAGTAGGGCTTGGCGCTGGCGGGGACGGCAGTTTATGTCCCCTGCTCGGCAATTGTTTGATACCTGGGCCACATGTCGGCTCATAGCCTTCCACCTCTTTATCTGTCTAGCATCATCCTGGTGCCTGCGACCCATGTAGTACCTGCAGTACCACTGAAACCACCCTCTAGGGTCGTCCTTGTGTATCCAGCCCTTCTTCTGCCACACTGAGAGTGGCTGACTAGCATGAACTTTAAAGAAGTTAAGGTTTACATCAGGCCCGTTAGTTTTCGAAAGTTTTGCTCGAGTAAACCAATCCTTTGGGAATTCTTTTATATAGTCGTTGTCGACATACCAACCATCGAAAACCCCGAGCGCAAGCATCTGCTTGGGTGTCAGGTCAGGCTTGAACTCGGGATCGAAATTCTTCTTCATACTTTTGAATAATTCTATTTAAGCGTACATATCTGGACACATTGCATTGTGCACATCTCTGCCTTTGGGTCATGTCGGCATGCTGAGGCACATCCGTTGTACGTGCCTCCTATTGCTTTACAAATGTTCTCGTTTATACCGTTACATTCTCGGTACTCTGCAGACCATGTACCCCCAGTGTTTGTACAAACACCAGCAACATCTATCTGAGGCGGAGGCAGTATACTGACTTCATTTTGACTCAGGTCTTTAAATACAACTTTAGCTGGCAAGCTAAACATGGCCTCACTGGCCACCCATGGCTGACAATCATAGTCACCTATCTGCTCTGCATTCCAAGTGTATGTTCCTGATGTGTCCAGATTGGTATTTGTAGCAGTAGTGATATCAGGAATCTTTACTTTGAATCCTGAGCCCATCATCATGTCTCCCCACATATATGAATACCCGTCACGCATGATGAATGAAGTCTTCATTGTTTTGCCTTCGGCTATTGTAGTGTAGTCACCCTTTATCTTGCCGTTACTTACATAAACTGTGCCACTAGTATCAAAATCACTAATCACTTGCTTGACCTCGCATTTGTATGAACCACCTGGATTCTTGATAAACTGCGAGAAGGCCATCTTCTTGCCACTATCGTTCTTTACCTCAGTACCCTCACTGTTGTAGATGTTGATTGTGTCTACTTCTTTGTTGCCTTTAAAGGCAAGGTACCCACCGACTATTAATACTATAGCTACTAGCGCACCAATTGTTACTTTTGACATATGATTTAATAAATTAAGGGTAAATATTTTACTATTTACATTATACCAAAAAACGAAACACAATGCTGATCAAGATTGAAAGCGATATAAAAGTAATCGCAGCAGTTTTCATAAAGCTGTCGCGTATGGTGCGGTTGGTCAGTCGGTATGTATAGTAAGTAGTAAAGTCGTAGTGGTAGTCTATGCTTGGGTTGAACTTTTTACGTAGAACAAACTCCCATTTGCTCAGTAGGCAGTAGCCAAACACAACGTCAGAGACAAGAGACACGACAAGTGTGAACATATACAGTGGCCATATAGCAGGAACAAGCCAGCCAAAGAGTATGATCATCACCACTGTGAAGTGAAAGATAAATATGAGGTCAGCTGAGAGCCGGTAAAGTATTGGGGGTGCATTGTGTACGGATTTTTGCATAAAATTATTATATCAGATTGGTATTAAAATGACTGCCTTCATGGTATGAAAGCAGTCATTCATTTTTCGGATTCAAATTTCCAGACCTCCCCACCGCGATTATTTCTGAGAAAAGATGTGCGATTCATATCAAATGAAGGATAGACAGGATATGTCCCGCCTTCTGTAAGGATAACTCCTTCGTGATCTGAATAGGGTTCGCTATATTGCTTTATCCATTCCATATCCTTTGGTGTTAGGAATTTGTAGGTCTCTTTTATACGATCTAGTTCATTATCTATCTGGGCATCACTTAGCCCATTCATCCTAGGGACAAAAACCTTCTTTGTCATAAGCATTGATTTTAGGGTTAATGATGATGTTTCCATAAAACTACCATAAAAAGGCTCTGACATCAAATCTATGTCAGAGCCTTTTTATGGCGAGCTATAATCTTTTGCCTGAGTTTTCTACCTCTCGCAGATTTCCTTTAGCCTAAGGAGTGCTTTGGGCCACATGTCTTCAAACATTTCTTTCATAGCTTTGGATTCTGGAGTAGATGGCGACTCCATATCTACAGCAAGTAGCGTCCCCATACCTTTGTCGGCAAATGTATAGTTCTCATAGGCTGGGGTCCATGTTTTGACTTTGTCGCTGGTGGTGTCTTCTACTCCACCCTTTATTTCGCCTAAATGCTTGATAGAGATAAACTTGTAAGGAATGTTCTCTGCTATTTCAGATATCATGCCGTCGCCATTGGTAGTAGATATGAACTTCATCTTGCTCCCCTTCTCCCATGAACCTTCGTAGGATGAAGTCGGGTCAAAAGCAGTAGTCCACTCTTTGTATGACTCCTTTTCTAGCATTGTGTCCCATACTTTCTGTACAGGAGCGTAGATCTCCATCTCGAAATGCATTTTTTCTTTCATATGTTTATATATTATTCTTATAATTTACTTATTCTTTATTTTACCAAGGTTTTCCTTTAGGCGAAACTTTATAATCTTGGTGATTAGAGGTACTGGGAGTGGCTGGTCATAAGGGAACCTGATGCAACCTTTGGAATAGCTGATACCTTTCTTCTTGAGCTCGCTTTCAAAAGCCTTCACCCCAGATGGTGCTGGATAGAACCCTAGATGGCCTTTCATCCCGGCAAAATGTATGAAGTTCTCCCCATCTAGCTCTATAGTGGGTATGCCGTACTTTATACTCTCCTTGCCTTTGGGAACAAACTTCTTTGCCAAAGCTCTCATTTCTTTTACCTTTGGGAGGAATTCTTTCGGAACGTCTTTTATGTATTCTTGTACACTAGAGAAAGTTTTCATGAGGGTTATTACTTAAAATAGTAAAAACTATATAATAAACTAAATATGTGTTTGGATGTAATCAGTTATAGCAGTGGATATTTGTTCAGGTGTTTGTACAGAGGAGTCAAACTCAAGAGGAGAATCCATCTTGGTATCCAGATACATCTCAAAAAGCTCATTGAAGCGTTCTGGGTCTACGTTTGAAATCTTGGCTCCATTTTTCTTGGCTTCTATCCTCTCTAGGAATCGTTGATCCAGGACTTCCTTTGGAGCAGAAATATTTGCAATAAAGAGAGGTATGTCGTGATCTTTTGCAATCTGCACAACTTCTTCTGGATTAAATAAACCACCTTCTTTAAGTATTGATAGACCTTCTTTTAAGGCAACCTTTATAAGCTCGAGAGTCATCTTGTGAACAATATTCCTGTGAGTGGTAGCTTCATAGTCAGATATCAGCCACTTGATACGATCGCTGTTTGCATTGAATATTCCTCCGTATTTCTCAAATATAATATTTGAAACAGAAGATTTACCACCACAAGATGGTCCATTTACTATCAAGAGAAACTGTTTTGAGGATAATTTTTGTTTGGTCATTATATTTTATTTGTAAACTCGCACAAAAATATATTCGTTCTCTTCTTCCGATGTATTTTCAATTTCGTGAAAAACTTCTTCTGGAAATATAAATAAATCTCCTGCAGAGTAAGAGTATGTATCATCTTCATCGCGAACTGTTCCTTTTCCTTTTATTACATACATAACCTCATTCAATTTGTCATGATTATGCCAAGCAAACTTTGAACCTGCAGGCAAAAAACCATATGTCATACCTTGTACATTTTTCATTTCGTTGTCAGCTACTAACAACTTTCTACCACCACTCCCTCCGTGAGCATCTCCACGAACAAAAGTTTCATTTGATTTTTTTATGACTTTCATTTTTTAATTATACTATAAACAATGCAACCAATGGGGTTTCGACGAATCTCGATTTAGCACGACTTGGCTGGTGTCTTTGAGCAAGAGTCGTGGTCGGTCAAGTAGAGTAAGGTTATTACTAACACTTTTATTATACCATTTCAAACCTTCTCAGACATACTATCCACGAGTACCCCAACGTAACATTTCATCTGGAACCTCCTTTCTAGCTAATGTATTAGTGAGTATCCCAAAGGTATTTTCCGTAAGATTAAATATACTAGTAGTCCAACTCGTTATCATTAAAGTATCAGCCTGATTATTTAAAATTTCTGGAAATAACTGGTAGTTAGAAAGGACTGCTTCAACCCAAACTTGAGCCTCGGCTATAGAAGCAGAAATTTTTCCGTCAATGGTTTTGTGTGCAATTGAATCAGAAAAAAGCATCGATAATGACTGCCGAGCCATAAGGAGCTGTTCATAAATGTACTTATGTTTATCTCCACCCAAATTAGGTATTCTTCCCATAAGTACACTTGGGTTCTTTCGACCCAATATTTCCTCTAGTTTTACTAGTATCTCATTCTGATTGTTGCCTCTTGGATATGGCAAATCGGCAGAAACCCTGATAACTGTTAGGATGCCGAACATTTGACTGATAAATTTATGTAAAATATGTGCATGCGAGAGTTTATGCTTTTTATTCTGCTGATATTCAAAATATATAACTACAATGATACTTGAGATAATACCTGTAATAAGCGAAAATAATAGATTTTCCAATAAATTCATAATGTCTATTATAGATTATTAAATAGATTTTATAAAATACGATAAAAGTGGCACTGGTTAATGTGAGGACTATCATTCTCATGTCTTCTCTGGATTAAGCCTTAGATATTCCTCACCCTGTTCCTGGCTGGCGTCTTTGAGCAAGAGCCGTGGTCGGGCAAGTCCAGTAAGGTTATCTTTAACAATTTTATCTTAACTTTTTGATGGTCTTTGAGCACTTAAACAAACTAGAACTCTGAATTATCCTTTACTGCTAGTGGCCCTTCATCTGTACCTCTCTCTTTAAGGTCAATACCAGAAAAATCAATATGAATTACATTTATATTTCTAACAACAGTCTCTACTTCAGGAACTTTCAAATTTGTTATTTTACCCTCTTCTTCTAATTTTGTACTCAAAATTGCATTTGCTAAAGATTTAATAAATAACTCGTTTGGGTTAGCCAATAATATACGTGCAAGAAAATCAAGATTAGTAAACTCGGATTTTATTTTTTCTATAAAATAAACAAGGTCTTCTTGACTATTGGTCTTTTTAAGCCAAGTATTAAGAACGCAAGAACCTAAAGAATTTGCTTTTACCAGAATGATGATTTGTGGTCTATGTGGTTCTGGTATATGTGCTGATGAGAAGTTTAAGAAGCTTAAAGACGGATCTGTTAATCGTCATATCTACTATGGATGTACGAAAGCCAAAGACAAAGATTGTAAATGTGGCTATATCAACGAGGTTGAACTTATAGAACAATTTGAAAAACTACTCAATCAGATAAGTATTAATGAGATAGGAATGAAAGATAAGATTAAGGAAGAGGTTCAGAGAATAAAGAAGTTTCAACAGTCGGTTCTTGGCATCAAACAAGAAATACAAGTAAACGATATTGATATTCGTAACTATGCTAAATTTATTTTGAAAGATGGTTCTATTGAAGAAAAGCGGGGGTTACTAACTTGTTTTAAAAGTAAAATAGTACTTAAAGAAAAATGTATATACCTTAACTAAAGTTAATAAGGAAGTTATACATTCCCATACCACAGACCCCTCTCAACGGAGTTCCTGCTACCGGTGTCCCAATATCGATAATTTCTTCTCCTGTCTGAGAAAGAATTTTTTGATAGTTTAATGATTTAATAACCAAAGAAGCAGAGCAGTCGTAAGTACCATTGGTTTTTACTATTAACTTTGTAGGGATACCTGCTTTTGCCATAGATACCCTGGGAGAATATCCTGCTTTGGCATCTATGGTTATGTACTGTACACCGTCTCTTATTTCGCTGTTTTGCACTCCTGTAGCACTTTCTGATCCACCCTTTGATGCCCCACCCAAAACAACGATTCCTATACCTATAAGAAGTGCACTAATGATAATAATTGAGACAGTTTTATTCATATGATAATTATATATTAAACAAAGGGTTAATAATACCGACACCTACAAGACCAGCGAGCAATGCGAAGATCCCAAGACCGATCACTACGACACCTGCTGACTTAAAGAATAGTGGTGCATGCTTCCCGTGAGCAAGTGAAGCTCCACCAAATGATAAGAGTAAGAGAACAGGAAGAGTCCCAAGAGCAAATGCAAGCATAATCATCATTCCAGAGATAAATGATCCACTAGAGAGTGCAACTACTTGCATTGATTGAGTAAAACCACAAGGTAAGAAGAATGTACCAAAACCAATTATCAGAGGTGTAAAAGTTTTATGTTCAATTTTGCGAAAAAAGTTGAAGATTCCTGAAGGTAATGTAATTTTATTTTTTTCGAATACACCGACTAAATTTAATCCGAGAAATAGCATAACAAGAGAAGCAATAATTCCTAAAATTGCAGTAAATGTAAAACTAATACCGATAGCATTCCCGACTAGTCCTAGTACTCCGCCGAGTAGTGCGAAGCTCCCGATTCTTCCAATATGGAAAAGTGCAAAAGTTTTTGTATCACTCACATTATCTTGTGATATTTTTGCTGAGAGTGATAACACAAGACCTCCTACGATTGCAAGACAACTCGAAACTGAAGCTACGATCCCGATAATAAAACTTGTAGCAGGTGTAGTTTTTCCACCAATGCCGAGATTCAAAATACCTGATTTTTGAAGAATGAAGAATAATATCAAGAACACAAGACCAATTGGTATTGCTTTCCAAATAATGTCATCAGATTGTTTTTCTTTGATTATTTTCTCAACAGAAAGAGTGTATCCGTGCGATTTAATTTTTTCAGTAAGTAATGACGCTATCTCCTCTGGGCTACTATTGCTATCAGTATCAATATGGACAATTTCATTTTTTAGATTTACATTAACACCTTTGACAATATCTTGATCAACAAGAATATCTTCAATTAGTATTTTGCATGACGCACAATGAGTTCCAGAAACATGTAGTATGTAATTTTTCATATTATAATTTCTTTGCCTTAATTCTTAATGAGTTCGATACTACAGAGACACTTGAGAATGCCATAGCGAGTCCTGCAAACGCTGGATTTAACAACCATCCAAATGCTGGGTAAAAGAGTCCTGCAGCAAGAGGAATGCCTACCACATTGAATATAAAAGCCCAGAAAAGATTTTGCTTTATACCTCGCATTGTCATTTTTGATAACTTGATCGCTTGTGCAATCTTTGAAACGTCTCCTCCGAGGAGCGTGATACCTGCTGATTCTATTGCCACATCTGTACCTGTACCCATAGCAATACCGACATCGGCCTGTACAAGAGCAGGGGCATCATTAATACCATCGCCAACCATTGCAACAATCGCACCACCATCTTGTAATTCTTTTATCTTTCCAGCTTTTTCTTGAGGTATTACTTCTGCAATAACAGCATCAATGCCCGCAAGTTTCGCTATATAGCTTGCTGCCAAATAGTTATCTCCTGTGAGCATTATTACTTTAATATTTCTTGTATGAAGTTTTGCTACAGCTTCTTTTGACTCTTCTTTTAGAGTATCTGATAGTGCGATAAGACCGATCTGTTTTTTACCAACTTCTATAATAACAACTGTCTTACCTTGTTCTTGTAGTTCTTTAATATTATCTGTAACAGTGCCACTTTTCGATGGCTTATGGATTACTATGTGCTTATTACCAATCATTCCTTCTACTCCGACACCTTCGAGTGCTTGGAAATTTGTAACCGTTTCAAGAAGTATGTTTTGTTCGGTTGCCTTAACGACAACAGCATCTGCGAGAGGGTGTTCAGAAAGCTTTTCTACACTAGCACTTGCTCGTAGTATATCTGTTTCTGTCCATGCAGTATCAAGAGAAATAATATCGGTTACTTCAGGTTTTCCTTTTGTGATCGTTCCTGTCTTATCAAGAACGACAGTATCTACATGGCTAAGTTTTTCGAGGGTTTCAGCATTGCGAATGAGGATTCCGTGTTCTGCTCCTTTTCCTACCCCGACAATAATAGCTGTAGGTGTGGCGAGTCCTAATGCACATGGACATGCGATAACAAGAACTCCTACAAAAGAAAGAATTCCATAAGAAAGTGCTGTTGAGAAACCGAGAGCTGATGTACCTACGGTAAGCCAAAGGAGTAGAGTGAGTACCGCTATGCCAAGTACGATTGGCACAAACACGCTAGAAATTTTGTCAGCCATTGCTTGTATGGGAGCTTTTGATCCTTGAGCATCCTCAACCATCTTTATGATTTGAGCGAGCACAGTGTCGGATCCAATTTTTGTAGCTTTGAATTTGAAATTTCCTTGCTTATTGATTGTTGCTCCAACAACAAAATCATCAGTTTTTTTATCAACAGGAATTGGTTCACCAGTAATCATTGACTCATCAATAGATGAATATCCTTCCACAATAATTCCGTCTACAGGAATCTTTGATCCTGGTTTTACGATAATAATATCTCCAATCTGCACTTCACTGACTGGTACTTCTACTTCAGTACCATTACGCCATAGTAATGCAGTTTTTGCTTGGAGTCCGAGAAGTTTTTCTATCGCTTCACCTGTACGAAGTTTTGATCGTGCTTCGAGGTATTTACCTAACATCACGAAACCAATTACTACGATAGTGACATCAAAGTAAGTGGTCTCAGGAAGTTTTAAAGCTACCCTCATTAAAGGGAATAACGTGATACAGATACTGTAAAGGTATGCAACAAATGTTCCAATACCAATGAGAGTATCCATATTAGCAACACGATATTTAGCAAATTTTACTACTCCTTGTAAAAAGGGTTGTCCAATCCAAAACAATACAACACTAGCAAGTACCATAGAGATGGTGTTGAAAATGGACATCGGTAACGGAAGATTTGGAACTGAAGTAAATAATTTTGCTCCTATATCCCACATCATCAAAATAAAGACAAGAAGAGCAATCGGTAGTACAAACTGAGTTTTTGTCTTCATAACAAGAAGCTCTTTCATTTTTTCGTCTTTTGATTCGTTGATTCCAGTATGCATACTGTGGTCTTCCATAGGATGTGAACTCGTTTCATCAATAAATGTGTACCCTAATTTTTCAACCTCATTATTCATTTGATGGATAGAAACAACAGCATCATCAAAAGACACATTTGCTTTTTCCGTCGCAAAATTAACGCTAACAGCATCTACACCTCCAAGTTTAGAAACCTTGTTGGTGATAATAGTTGCACAACTTGCACAATGCATCCCTTTAATTTTTAGTGTTTTATTTGTCATATAGGGATTTTATATTAGATGTTATACCACTGTGTTCTCCAGTCTTTGAAGAGTTTAAGTGTTGTTGTAAGGAATGTATCAACTGCATCCGCATTATTTAAAATTTCAGTTCTACTAGACTTGGTCTTTATTTCTTTTGTCATGAGCAATCCAGCTTCATGGTGTGCGATAAGTGCATTAAGAAAGCGAAGATCAAATTTCTCATCATACGTTCCAAGATTAGAAACGATTGGGTCCTTTACTTGTTTTGTATCTCCATACCAGTCTTTTTTCCATGTGTATAGCTCATCAATTGCTTTTGGTTCATCGCGAAGAATCATTGCAGAGAGATCTTTCATCTCTTGTCGCTGTGTCTGTGTACCTGCTTGTGTAGCCAAGAGCATAGCTCCTCTGTGATGAGCAATCATTGCATTAATATAACGAAGGTCGAGTGTTCGATCTGGACGACCAAAATCCATAGTTGTTTTGTCGTACATACTCATTTTATAGTCAGCAGTACTGGCATACCCAGCAACCCACCCCAAAACACTTGTTACTACCATAAGAGAAATTGCTAATGTTGTTGAAATTTTAGACATAATTTTTTATATAAATTTAATAATAAAACACTAAAAATCTACTGCATGTTGTAGATTTTTAGCAATTCTTTGATTGAACCCTCCTTGTCGGTCTTTAATCTTTCAGCAAGGCAAGACTCTAAGTGACCCTTTAGTAATTCTTTTCGTGCACTATGTAAAAGACCTACGACACTATCAATTTGCTGAATAATTTCAGGGCAGTATCGTCCATCATCGACCATCTCAGGAATCTTAGCAACACTTCCTATTGCCATATTAATAACTTTGCGAGCCTTTGTGTTTGGCTCACCGTGCTTGTGAACATGATTGTGTGTTTGTTTTACCATATACCCTATAGTATAGGGTATATGGTTTTAGAAGTCAACAACAAAAAACACTTTCATTTTTGAAAGTGTTTTTTGTCTGGATTAGCCTACGGCTTCTTCAATAACTGTATAGATCTTTTGCTAATTCGAAAGCTCAATTTATAAGCATCTCGTGCTAGCTCAAGTTTGCTGGCGTCCTTGAGCCAGAACCGTGGTGGGTCAAGCCCCGTAAGGACATTTTTAATAAGTTTATTCTATCATTTCGACGGTCTTTGAGCAGTAGGTTTTTTATACCGATCTGGATTCTGCTTTTTATCTTGCTCCAATAGCCATTGAAATACTGCGACCACTCTATCGGTCTCTTCTTTAGTCCAATTTTTAGGATTTCTTTTATCTTCCTTGTTCATAAAAAGTGACAAAAGTGACACAGGTTTGAGTATAAAAGTTACAGATTAGTGTAATTTTATTTATAAACCCCAATTAATATAAGTTTCTGCAGTGTAATAATTAAGGGATGTTTTAGGATGATTATTCATATCAAATTGAGAGATTGCATCTGCTATGGGTTCTTTTTTAAACGGAACATGAATAATACCGACTGTTTTGTTTTTAATTGCCTTAGCCAATTCGGCTGGCCACAAATGAGAAAGCTCAGACGGAGCCATTATTTTATTGTACCCCGTATAGGCAACTATAATTGGAATATTACAAGTTTCTACAGCGTAATTAATTTCGAAAGGAACCCAGTCTGTATCATTTTTTGTTGTTGAGCCTATTATTAATAATAGGTTTTTAGAATTATTCATTCTCGATATTAAAGATCTCCGTAGAGTATCTTTTTTACTTGAGTCTCTTACAGCTCCTGTTTTCTCGTGACTATTAACAAAACTAAAGTCATCATCTCTAACTTTCCACATTTTTAATGTGTTGTAGTATTTCATATCAGAGGCAGTTGGATTACTTTCTCCGTCTGCATGAAAAGCTATGTATGTTCCACTTCTGTAAGCCATAAGATTAGTTATGAAGAGATTTTAGAAAATCTTGAATTTCCAATAAATTAACTTTCTCCTTATCTTCTTCACGTATAATAAGTACTAACTCTTTCGATATTGGTTCCACTCTTGAATTAATAATAAATGAAAGAAGAATAAGATTTATTGGCAATTTAAATGAGATACCAGGAATTCTAGCTAAGTTAGTGCCAATAACTGGCATCACTATAGTTTTTTGCTCTCCCTCTACTCTTATTTTAGTCCAGAGATTTTGTAATGAAGACCACAAGTTATTTATGTCAGATGTTGCCTTAAGATCAGATCCCATACGACTATATGCACAGCAAAAGAATTTTCTATTTAAACCAGACAATGCTACAACTGTACCAATCTTATATCTCTTGTTTTTACCACGCGTCTTTGTAGTATCTTCTTCAGATTCCTCATTCTTAAGTAATGCATCAAGATCAGTATCAAGTTTATTTTGATTATTTTCATACATAGAAATTAAAAACTGACCTTGCATACTATCTTTACTTACTACATCACCAATTTCTGTATCGAAAGTGTCGCTAAAACCAATAACAAGATGACCAGATTGATCAAATATATTTCCAATCTTAATGCCAATTCTAACGTCAGGATTTGAAAAAGTTTCAGAGAAACTTCTCTTTGGCCATGCTCTAATAAAAGCAAAGACCAAACAAATAAAAACAGACAGGAACCATCCTTTCCATTTATAATTAGAAATAAGGTCTGGATAACTTGAAGTAATAATTTGAATTATCGAACTTATTACACCTAGTGAGACAAAAAAATTAACACTTAATTTAATTGCCATTCTTTTTGAAAAAATACTATTCATCATATGCCTAGTTGGTTATAGGTTGAATCTGTATAGATATACCTGTGGTCTTGATAATCAGGGTGGTTTTTCCATTTATGATAGTTGTCTGGAAAATGATCCAAAGCATATTGTATTGCCTTTAGTTTAAAAGGTACTGAAATTGTATATTTCCAATCTTTAATAGCTGATGGACAAAGATTGTCGTCGTAACCTTTTTTGTTATTTAAATTAACAATAATAATTGGTATATCCTTCTTTCTTGCAAGTTCTATCTCCCAAGGCAAAAACTTTCTTAAATATTTTGTATTATCTCCAACTAATAAAAGCATTTGCTTTGAATTTGCCATTCGTATTCTAAGTTGTGATTTTATTGATTCTTCGGTACTTGTATCTCTTGCGCTATTTAAATCATGAGCATTTAAAAAATCAAATTCTATATGATCATGTTCTTTCCATGCAGTCATTAAACGATAATATTTCATATCATTATCTCCATCAAAAGCTACGTATGTTTTATTTTTATAAGACATAAATTTAATATAGATCACCAGGAAGCACAGCAACGACTACTCCTTGTATGATGCAGTTATCTGTTAATATAATCGGCTTATGGTCTTTGTTTGTTGATTTCGGTTGAAGTACAACAGCACCATTTGCTTTCTTGAACACTTTGACGGTTGCTTCGTCATTTATTAGAGCAACAACTTTGTCATTGTCTTCTGCTGTGTCTTGCTGTCGAATCAGAAGCAGATCACCGCTATTAATTCCTGCAAGATTCATCGAGTCTCCAATTGCACGCAAAAGAAAATATTTTGAACCCTTTTTAGCTAGTCCTGTTGATACAGGAATTAAGGCTTGGATATTTTCTTCGGCAAGAACAGGAGTACCACAAGTCACAGCACCAACCAAAGGAACATCAATAGTACTTATTGAAGCTGTTTTCTGCGATCCAGTAAGGATAAGTTGTCGTCCGATTTTCTTTATAAGTCCTGCGTCAATTAATCGATTAATTACAAGGCTCGCAGATCGTGGAGAAGCTCCACCTGTAACCTCATTAATCTCACTAAGCGTAGGGCTTTTGCCATAATGAACAATCTTGTTACGGATAAGGGCAAACGCTTTTTTATCTTTGTCACTAAGGTTATTAGTCATGGTATAAATAGTATAAATTACTCTATACAAAAAAGCAAGTATTTGCTATCATAACTACATGGCAGATGAGCAGAAAAAACCAATAACCGTTGGTGAACTAGTGGCAAAAATACATCCCCCTACTTTAAGCGAGGGGCAGATTTCTCAGTTTCGAGAATTAGGCAAAAGGCATGCAGAAATGATTGAGAATGTAAGAAAAGTCGCTCAGCCGATTATTGAGCAAATGAATCGAGTCCGTGAACAAGTAAAACTTTTTGAACCAGTAGAATATCCTGAAATAGTATTCCGTCGCCCTGTTGAATATGACATCTTAGAAGAACTTCAAGAATTAAATAAAAATCACAAGCGACTTCTATCTTCAAGCCAAGACAGTAATGTGATTATCTACGATAGAGATAATGGATCGCTCGACAGACACTTGGGCGACAAACTATTTTCATATGACCTTACTGAAAATGGAAAAAGAAAGAAATTACTTGAAACACTACTTGATCGAGATGCATATGTACAAACAAAAGACCTACAGAGAATACTATCCTGCCCTTCATCACAAGCGGTAGCAAAAATGGTGCAGACTTTTAATGATTACGCAATAAATACTTTGAGACTCCCAAAGAAGACAAAACTTATTCAAGGAAAGAAAGGATCTGGGTATCGTATCAATCCAAAAATCCACATAGAAAAAGAATAATTCCTAAGTTGACACCAAGTTGAGTGGATAACTTTGAAAAATCGCCTTTAAATAGGCGTTTTTTCTTTATGCAACTCAATTTTATGACAATTACATGACCATGTACCTTTTTGATTTCATAGAGTTAGTAGATTAGTCATCTACAAATTTATAAGTAATCAAATAAAAACTCTATGAATAAAAAACTTTCATGGACAACAGGAGTTCGAGAGGTCAAAGACCTACTCCCTTGGAAAGAAAACCCAAGAAAAATCTCACGGGTCGCTATGGAAAAATTAAAAGAGAAAATCATTCAAAGTGGTTTTCATAGTGTAATCGTTATTGATACGGACAATACGATTATTTCAGGCAATCAAAGAAAAACTGCTTTGATACAGCTTGGTATCAGGCAGGTAAACGTATTAATTCCTGATCGCAAACTATCAGATGACGAGCGTCGCAAGATTGCTATTGAAAGCAATATCAACGATGGCGAATGGGATTTTGAAAAGCTTAAGTCTTTTGACCTGGAGCTTTTGCAGTTCGCTGGATTCAACGAAAAAGAATTAGTTAAGTTTTGGGACGAAGAAAAAGATACCAAGGATGACAAATTCGATGTTGAAAAAGAATTAAAGAAAATCAAAACACCACAAACAAAGCCTGGTGATCTTATTGTTATGGGTGGTCACAAGTTATTGTGTGCTAGTTCAACCGATATGAATGCGGTTACTAAGCTATTTGGAAATGATAAAGCTACCGCCATATACAATGACCCACCTTTTAATATCGGGCTCTCCTATGACAAAGGGGTTGGTAATAAATCCAACTACGGAGGTACATTTGACGATAATCAATCACCTGAAGAATACAAAGAATTTATCCGCAAGGTTCTTAAATCTTCACTCGCTATATCGACGAAAGATGCACATGTGGCTTTCTGGTGCGATGAAGCGTGGGTGTGGGTATTTCAAACACTCTATATGGAACATGGAGTTAAAAACAGACGGCTCAATGTCTGGATTAAAAACAATGCTTCGCCGACACCTGCCGTAGCGTTTAATAAATGCCTTGAATATTGCGTATATGGAACAACGGGGTCTCCGTATATTTCTGATTTGGTAAAGAATCTCAATGAAGTTCAAAACAAAGATTATGGAACTGGTAATCAACTTCTGGAAGATATCTCGAACATTTGGGCAACTAAACGATTACCTGCAAATCAAATGGAACATGCGACAAGTAAAAATCCTGAACTGCACCATAAGTTTATTATGCGTTGCACCAAGCCAGGAGACATCATTTTTGACGCCTTCTCTGGATCTGCTAGCACCATGATCTGTGCGGAACAATTAGGTCGAAAGGTCTATTCCCTAGAGATAGAACCTGTGTTTTGTGATTTAGCAATTCGTCGATATGAAAAGCTGACTGGTCACAAAGCTCAAGTAATTAATAACTTCTATGAAAAAGAATAAATTTCAGGATCAGTTCTTAGAAGAATTGAGAAAAGTACCAATTGTTCAGGTTGCATGTGAGAAGACAGGATTATCTCGAAACAGTATCTATCGGTGGCGAAAAGAAGACAAAGATTTTCTCAAGAAAATGGATATTGCACTTTCTGAGGGTGTCGCATTGGTAAATGACATGAGTGAAAGCCAACTGCTGACCCTTATCAAAGAGAAAAACTATCCTGCGATTAGTTTCTGGCTTCGTCATCGAAATGATAATTACAAAAACAAACTTGAGATTACCACTAAAGACGACAATGAGGAGCTGACACCCTCACAGGCAAAAATTGTAAAGCAAGCTCTCAAGCTAGCAAAAATTACCAAGTCGAAATCTATTAAAAACATTAATCGTAAAAAATAATTATGACTAAAATAATTCCAAAAGCACTGGTTAATACGATGATAAAAGATCGTTCAGTGCGAACATCGATTACAAAAGACAGTTTCTTGTATTTCTTCCACTTCTACTATGCACACTATGTGAAGTACGAAACAGCAGACTTTCAAAAAGAGATTATTCATAACCTAGAAAAAAGCACTACTGAAAACTTGTATGTGGTCGCATTTCGAGGTTCTGGAAAATCAACAATGGTGACGACTGCTTACCCAATCTGGGCAATCCTTGGAAAACAACAAAAGAAATTCTGTATCATTTTCTGCCAAACACGAGCACAGGCAAAACAACACATGATGAATATCCGCACAGAACTTGAGGGTAACGATGTTCTCAAAAAGGATCTTGGACCATTCCAAGAAGAGAGTGATGAATGGGGTTCATTCTCTCTTGTATTCAAAAAGCATGGAGCAAGAATCACCGTGGCTTCTGCAGAGCAAAGTATTCGTGGTATTCGCCACAATGAACACCGCCCAGACTTAATAATCTGTGACGATGTTGAAGATGTGCAATCAGCTAAAACTCGTGAGGGTCGAGAAAAGACCTATAACTGGCTCCGTGGTGAAGTTATCCCTGCTGGAGATAGAAATACTCGACTAATTATTGTTGGAAACTTACTTCATGAGGACTCGCTCTTAATGCGTATCAAAGACGAGATTGCTAAAGGTAAAGCAAAAGGAATATTCAAAGAGTATCCATTGATTGATAGAAATGGTGTGTGCTTGTGGTCTGGAAAATATGCAACAGAAAAAGATCTAGAAGACGAGAAACTAAAAGTTACTAGTGAAATTTCATGGCAACGGGAATACTTACTCCGCATCATTCCAAGTGACGATCAGGTTATTTACCCTGAATGGATTCAATTTTATGACGAACTACCAGGAGAAAAACATCGAGGATATCGTGGTACTTATGCAGGAGTTGATCTTGCTATATCAGCGTCAGAAACTGCCGATGATACTGCCGTGGTATTCGCTCACATATATTCACGCCGTGAAAAATTGCGAATCTACATCCTACCTAACCCTATTGCAAAGAAACTTAATTTTCCTGCACAGGTGGATCTCATGAAAGATATTCGCAATACTTTACTTACAAGAAGTTCTGATGAGTTATTTGTTGAAAGCGTGGCATATCAGGAAGCTTTACCGCAAATGCTTGAACATCATGGAGTTAAGGCAACTGCAATCAAACCCAAAGGAGACAAGCGGACACGACTTGCCCTTACTTCAACTGCAATAAAATCAGCAAAAATTTTATTCCCGAGACAAGGGTGTGAAAGACTTATCGAGCAACTTGTTGGATTTGGAGTAGAAAAACATGACGACTTAGCAGACGCATTTTCTCTCTTGATTAACTCAACGATGGATAAACACTCTGGAGAATCTACATGGCTTATGTACTGGATGGGAGATGATGAACCTCTGTACTTTAGAGATTATGTAGATATGGATCAAAAAAAGTAGTCGCGAGTATGCAATATTTCACTAGTTCTGCATAGACTTAGCAAAACGCTCAAGTTGCGTCATTAATATAATATGGAGACGCAATATATAAGCAATTTGGGGGTTAGAACAGAGGTACCAAAAACCAAGATTCGGTATGTCCTGTATGCTCGAAAATCAACCGAATCAGACGAAAAGCAAGCCCTGTCTATCGAATCCCAGGTTAAAGAAATGCTTGCAATAGCCGATCGTGACGGCTTAACCGTCGTAGATATTAGGCGTGAATCTCATTCAGCTAAAGAATCTGGACAACGACCAGTATTTAGAGAAGTCTTGGAGGATATACGTCGAGGTAGATATAACGGAATACTGACTTGGGCACCAGATCGTCTATCAAGAAACGCTGGTGATCTTGGTTCAGTAGTTGATCTTATGGACGAGACAAAAATTCTTGAGATTAGAACATATGGGCAACATTTCAAAAATTCTCCAAACGAGAAATTTCTTTTGATGATTCTATGTTCACAAGCTAAACTCGAGAACGATAATAAAAGTATTAACGTAAAACGAGGATTGCGAACAAGATGTGAAATGGGACTTCGCCCAGGTCCTGCTGTTGTTGGGTATCTCAATGAAAAGCGAATGGACAAAAAATGCGAAGTAGTCATAGATCCAGAACGAGCACCAATAGTAAAACAAATGTTTGAAAAAGTAGCCTACGAAAAGTGGTCTGGTAGAAAGCTTTTTCACTGGCTTAAATTTGATCTGAATTTTAAAACTAGAAGTGGAAACAAGGGTCTCACCCTTAGTAATATTTATCTCATACTTCAAAATCCATTTTATTATGGAGTTTTTGAATATCCACGAAAAAGCGGAAACTTTTATACAGGTAGACATGAACCAATAATCAATAAAGAACTTTTTGAATTGGTTCAAGAACAAGTTAAAAGCCAAGCATTACGAACTCAAGAACCAAAAGAATTTGCTTTTACAAAAATGATGACCTGTGGGCTTTGTGGATCTGGTATATGTGCAGATGAAAAGTTTAAAAAGCTAAAAGACGGATCAGTAAATAGACACATCTACTATGGATGCACCAGATCGAAAGATAAGAACTGTAAGTGTGGTTATATAAACGAAATCGAACTAATACAGCAATTCGAAAAGCTTATTGATCAAGTAAATATCAATGAGATTGGCATGAGAGAAAAGATTAAATATGAGGTGGAAAGAATAAAAAGATTTAATCAATCTGTCTTGAATACGAAACAACAGATACAAATAAAAGACGTAGACATCAGAGACTACGCCAAATTTATTTTAAAAGACGGATTAGTTGAAGAGAAGCGAGAATTGCTAACTTGTTTTAAGAGTAAAATTATATTGAAGAATAAAATAATATCTCTTAGTTAGAGCTTCTTATAATTTCTTTTTCAGCTTCAGTATAACCAAAATAATCTAATATCAAATCGTCTATCTTTTTCTCAAGCTCTACAGACATCTTTTCATCATTTTTTATTTTATACTGTGTAATTTCATTAGAAATTTTTATAATTTCATTTTTTTGCTCTTTTTTAATATCTGGTATTCTAATATAATTTTTTATTGACGAAATTGGAACTAGCATATCTTTTTCGCCCTCGTGTTTTAATAATATGGTTAAAATAAACCAAGTAATTTTAGAATTTAAAATAGAAAGTAAAAATAATATTTCATTTTTATCATTACTAGCAATTATAGCGGCTTTACCCATTGGAAATATAACTTCTTCATCCGTAAAACCAAAAGCAGATGGGTTCTTAACACTCCAAATAATTTTATATTGTTGATCTAGAACTATATAACCTTGGCTATTTTTAGTAAGTGCAATATAATTTTTATTTTTTGGATAATAATCTTTAGTTTCAAGACGGTATGTTTTAATTCCCTTAAACTCAAAAAGTCTATAGTATTCAGAATGATTTATTGGTTCCTCCTTGATTATTTTATTTTTATCTAGGGTAAAACCTACATCAAAATAAAATTTATGAATCGACTCTCTTTCCGATTCATGATTATAATAAATACTTAAATCCTTACCTTTATTATATTTTGCTAGTATAGATAACTGTTCAGCAGACATTGATATTAAATTCCAATTATCTATATTCTCTAAAAGGATATTGGAGTCAATTTTTGAAGATACATCGTTGCCCAATTCTCCAATTGTTACATTCGATATATTGATTTTATGGTTGCTATCGATAGTCGTATTTTTTAAAAAAACCAACAAACTACTTGTGGCAATCTTTCCACTAGATGTCTCACTATGATTAAATACACCCTCTTTGAATGAAGTAAGTAAGAAAAGCTGCATTTTAGATAAGAATAAATATCTGAGTGTATCTAAATCTTTAGCTGTTAGAACCCCTTTCGGGACAATGAAAGATATTATCCCATTACTAGTGCATAATTTTTTTGCCATTACAAAAAAGAATGCGTATAAATTAGGCTTCGGCGGATATTTTTTTCTAGACATCGGAGTGCTGTGTAAATTTATGCCTAAATAATTACCCAAAGATGCATCTCCACTTTTTAGGTAAGAGGTAAAGGAATCTTTGTTTTTTGATATTTGATTAATACTTACGTATGGTGGATTAGCAATAATAATATCGAATCCATTTTTAACACTAGGAAAAAAATAATGAGGGTCAAAGAAATCCACTGGTTTATTTGTGAAGATATTTTTATAACTAGACCACAAGATTAATATTCTAGAATGCTTATCAATTTGCTTCTTATTCATTTTTGCTAGAATATCTTCCATTTTTTTATCTCCATTATAAGAAACAAGACCAGTTAGATGAGCTAATTTTTCCCTAACTTTATTATCAATCAGTTTATGGATTTCATTATTCGCATTTCTTTTATTTTCACCTGAAGAAGAAAAGTAGGCATCAACAGCAACCGAAAGTTTATCTTGAAACTCATCACCAAATAATGAATGATCTTGTGTTTTTTCTTGTTCTGGGGCAGGAACTAAACTATTCGCACATACGAATTTAAAGTCCAAGTTTGGAAGTGGTTCTATCCCACGATTTGGTTTATTATCATCAATTTCAGATTCAACAACCAAGGTCAAAAAGCATCGCAGACGAGATACATCTACCGCAATTGGTTGAATATCTACTCCAAAGATAGAGTTTTTTATTACATCCAGTTTTCGTGTGTAATCAAATGGGTTTTGCTTTACTTCGTTGATTATCTTTTGTTTGTATAAATCAGGAACACCTTGAAGTTTCTTATCAAGCCAAAGAGTACACTCTGGATCTACTTGTTGCAGAATATAAACAATCTTTTGAAGTGCTCCGATAGGATATGCTCCTGACCCACAAGCAGGATCAAGGATTTTAAGTGATTCTATCGCGTTAATAATTTGCTCTTTTTCTTTTTGTTCTAGAGGATACTCAGTATCGTCAGTTAAATCGTAACTAACCAGGGCGTTTAGTTTCTTGTCTTCAATATCTGTTTTGGTTTTAAAGTATTCAATCAAAGACTGATCAACCATATATTCAACAATCTGTCTTGGAGTATAAAAACTTCCTGTTCGCTTTCGTTCACTGCTTCCAGTTTCTGGGTTAATTTCAGCCAAGAGATTTTCAAAAATACGACCAAGCATTTCAGGATCAACTGAAAGCTCTTGATCAAATACCGTGTTTTCATCAATAGTAAAATTGTATGTTTCAAGAAGCTCAAAAAATTCTTTAAACCATTTATCACTTATTTTGAGGGTATTGATATATTTCGAAGCAAATGTACCACGGTCGAGTTCATAATAATCATCAGTTTGAGGATTAAAGAGACCACCGTTTAGGTATGGTACTTTATCAAAAAGTTCAGTTCGTATATCACGAGCATCAATACTAGTATTCAAAACTCCAAAGAACAGAGGTTCCAGTACATTATGATAATAATTATCTGACACAACTTTTGAAGATAAGATTTCATCGGGAACAAGCTGACCGTTATCTGACTTCTTTTGCTTTAAGAACCAACAAAACATTGCTCGTCCAATAAGGCGAACAGCAAAGCTCTTGCGAGTATTTATATCTGTCTCAGACACTCCAGGAAGAATAAGATTTTGATCTTCTATAGAAACAAGCTCATCAAAGAATTTTGCAACTTCTAGATAAAATTGCTTGTTTACAACCTCAACGGAGAAACGGTTGAGTAAGTCATCTACATCTTTAATCTTTCCTTTCTTAATAAGTTGCTGTTCTGGAGTTCTTACTTTTGCACTACTTCCTAGATAAAAAGAGTACCGTCGTGCATTAGAGTATTTTTTAATAACTTTATTTTTATCATTGAGATCTAGAGTTATCGTGAGGTACGAAAAGCGATAATTATCAGAATCATTACTCTTGAAAATAACTAAAGCCCTGTGGATCCAGTGATCTGCCAAAATTTTAAAAGCATCCGTCGCAATAGCTACTCGTGGATCTTTATCATGAGTATGATCCATTTCCAAAACATGCAAATCAAGTGATTCACAAAAACCCAAAATCTTTGCTTTGGTTATCTCTTTATATCTATCTTTGTTAATTACAATATCTTCTTCTCTTAATTTAAAATCTTCAGGAAGAAAATCTTGAATGAAATTAACAAAAGATTCTGGATTGTATTTTTCGTTTAATTTCATAGTGCGATTAATTCTTCAGACAGAACAATGAGTTTACCGTCATCATTAGCTCGATCTGCTGTTTCAAAGATACTTTCAATATACTTGCTTGGAATAAGTTCTTTGAGTTCAAGATATGCTTTTTCTGGATTAGTTTTATCAATACGAAGTTCTACAATCTCCTTAAGCACACCATTTGGAAGAGCGTCAAGATCTTTTATTGCTCTTATTATGTCCAAACAAAGATCTTTTGCTTGAGGATATAATTCACCAAGCAACTTAACTCGATTAAGTGCATCTTGTTTTCGACCACCATCAACAGAGGCCTTTGTATTGTCTTTGAATATATGTTCCTTTGCCATTCTATAAATAGGATCAAAGTTTACTGTTGTTTGTAGTGATTCTTCTGAGTCAATTACTTGATTAAACAAAGGAAGAGCTACTTGAGGAGATACGATTTCGACAGTTTCAGGTGTCTTTCCAAAAGCAAATACATAGTTTCCACTTTTCTTTGCAAAAGCGACTACGCCACTGATATCTTTTGTTTTTCGAGCAATTCTTGAACGGTGTGGAATTCGAGATATTTGCTCCATTATTTTCTTGTCATCTTTAATCTTGAGCCAAGCATTTCGATATGGTGCGTCCCAGGATAGACTTTCATTTTTACTATTTTCTTCCTTGTACTGTTTTGCAAAATAGTTTTTCAAATCTTCTTCTGATGTAAGAGTCTTTGTATCTTCACCTAAAAGAGTATGGATAAGATCCATTTTCAAAGTTGAGATTGCCTTTGTTCTTGTTTCTAATTCACCAGTAAGTGTTGGGAAAAAGTTGTAAATATACAATTCGTCAAAGACTTTTCTGTTGATACGGTTAATACGTCCTACACGTTGAATTACACGAGTTGGGTTGTATGGAATATCATAGTTGATGATTGCTCCTGCTCGGTGTAAGTTGAACCCTTCAGAAATTGCATCTGTAGCAATAATAATATCGAAGTCATTTGATTGTTTTGATTCTTCAAGACCTGCATCAAAGTTTGATCTAATTATTCTCTTATTTTCATCTGAAGCATCTTCTGAACTATACTTAAATACACGATCAAAGCCGTCTTTTTGTAGTTTTTGGAATACATAGTTTGCAGTATCAGAAAATTCTGTAAACACGACAATTTTTCTGTTTGGATTTTCTGCTAATGATTGAGAAATCTTTTGTTTAAAGAATTCAAACTTTGGATCACTATTTTTATCAGACCATTCAGAATCAATCTCTTTGAGGAGAGCAATATCGTGTTTCAAGTGGTCACCAAATTGTGGTTGTAATTCGCTTAGTGGAATTCTAATAAGACCCTTATCTTCAAGTTTATTTAATGTATCTTCTAATTCTTTTTCATCTAGTTCACTTAAATATTCAGAATCAGGCAAGACACCTTTTTTAAATATTGGAACTTCCTGTCGATTCTCATACCAATCAAGCATCGCTTCAGAAGAAGTGATCATATTTCTTAATGATAATTTAAAAGCACCAACAGAACTTTCAAAACGACGAACAAGAAGTCTTCTCATGAATCGAGCAAGGTTGCTTTGAGCTTGTGTAATTCTTTGAAGTTTTTCTTCGGCAGACATACCGTCTTCGTCGTCTTGTTCAATAAGTTTTTCAAGGAATTTTGATCCTTGATTTATATATGAAGCTGGTTTATATCTAGCACCAATAAAACTAGTGCTTCTATCTTCTGGAGCAATTTTTTCAAGAGTCTTAACGTAAATATCAAACATGTCACCAAGATCATATTCCAAAAGCTGTGGATCTTTCACTTTTGCAAAAGCAACACCTTGAGCCTTTAAGTCATCCTTATATTCTTCTATTTCTTCAAGATCAAGACGAGATCTTCGAATAATCAAAGGTTCAATCATTTTTCTCAATTCATCTGCGATTGAATGTAGTTCGATTTTAATTTCAGAATTATCACCCTCATCTTTTGTGTTCTTTCGTAGATCTCTTCGAACTGCTTTATATCGCTTGAAAAGCATATGGAAAGACATACTTAGATTTTCAACTGTTCTAATAGTTGATTGTCCTGGGGTACTAAATAATTTAATTAGTGCGTAAATATCTTTTGGATCATTATTGAAAGGAGTGGCAGACAATGCCATTACATAGTTACCAGCACAAAGTCTGTGTAAAACCTTATAGTTATCAGTATCCTCATTTCGGTGCTTGTGTGCTTCATCAAGAATTATCAAAAGCTTACTTTCATCATTACCGTGTCGTTGTAATGCTTCTTCAATTTTTCCAGTTGAATAGATGTGACCCTTAAAATCAAACTCTGCTGTGTAATCTTTCCACTGACTTTCAAGGTGAGGGGGTGCAATAATGATAGTCTTATAGCCCAGGTTGTGAGCAATTGCAGAAGCAATAATACTTTTTCCTAGACCCACCACGTCGGCAATAATCACACCGCCAAATTTCTTAATACGATCTATCCCTAAATTAATTGCATCCTTTTGGTATTTAAGATCAGAAAATTTACCCCCAGTGATATGCTTTGGGGTTTTCATGTTTTCGATTTCAGTTACAGCAAAATATTCATTGAGCACTTTGTAGTACATCAAGAGTGGGTTTGGTAAAGCATACAGCCAAATCTTTTCTTTTACTTCTTTTATGAATGTCTCTGCTGAATCAAGATCAGTAATAACTATGTTATCTGGATCAGCCCATACAGATTCAAAACGTTTAACATCATCCTCGTAATAATGTTTTTCCATTAAAATACGGTTGTGTTCTCCTTGTCCTTTTAATCCTGAAAAAGTTAGATTACTTGAACCCTCAATAACAATTCCTGGTGTGATTCCATTTGTTGAGAATTCAGGTTTATTATGCAAAATATAGAACTTTGAGTGATTTGCTTGTGCAGTCTTTTTGATTTGCAAACTTCCATCCTTAATTTTGTCTAAAAAAATCTCAAAAGCTTGCTGTGATTCATCATTATCGAAAAAATCAGTATCGTTGAAAATTCTTGAAAAGTTTTCTATATAGTCATCTTTTGCAATAGATCGAGAAGATGTCTTTGTGTCAGTTGTATATGAATCCAAATTTAAATCCTTAAGAGTGGAAACTCTATCAAGTATTTTCTTATCGATATCCATTCCTACTAAAATTCTGATCTGCTTGTCTTTTAGCTCATGATGTAAATCTCGAAAACCAGAAAAGTAAAAATATCCAACCAAAGCATCTACCTTGTCACAATTAGGCAAAATGCTCTTTAAGTTTGACGAAAGCGTATTATCACCGGTGTTTGTTATTGATGACGACATATTATTTTAAAAGTTCGTTAGTTGAAACACCTAACGCCTTGGCTAAGCTAGTAATGGTTGAAAGAGTCGGATTATTCTTTCCGTTTTCGATATTGCTCACAAAAGATCGATCAACGCCTAATATTCTGGCGAGTTCTATTTGGCTAATATCTTTTTTGATCCTAAGTTTTTTGAGATTTTCTCCCAACTTTTTGGCATCATCTTTCATAAAAAGATTATAGCATACTTTGTTGTAATATAAAACAACAAAAAACACCTCCGTATCGGAAGTGCTTTTTGTTCTGAATACTGCTCTCAGCAGGTATGCAATTTACAGTATAGTTATCTTTTACTAGCTATCTTTGAGCTAGCTCAAGTTGGCTGCCGATCAGGGACTCGAACCCCAATACCATCCTCCAGAGGGATGTGTCCTACCATTAGACGAATCGGCAATAACCTCGATATATTACCATAAAACCATAGAAAAACCACCAGAATAACTACACTAGAGGAGGCTATTTAAATGATGTTATAATACCTCTATGATCTCAAAAGAAATAAAATCATATAACTCTGCCTTATCAAAAGAAGACAAGAAGATATGTACCCTACTTGCTAGTGAGATAGACAAAGCACTTCCTAAGGCCGAGAACAAGATCTGGCACCGGAATCCTGTCTGGTTCCTAGATGGCAACCCTGTTGTCGGCTACGACAAACTAAAGGACTCTGTACGACTACTCTTCTGGAGTGGGCAGTCCTTTAAGGAGGAAGGATTGCAGAACGAAGGTAGCTTCAAGGCATCTGAAGTCAGATACACCGAAGTGTCACAAATAAAGTTAAAGGACCTCAAACGCTGGCTAAAGAAAGCAAAAGACATCCGATGGGACTACAAAAACATAGTCAAAAGAAAGGGAGTGCTAAAAAAGATAAAAGTAGCATAACTAGTTAATGACAAGAATAATGCCAGTGATCTAAGGGTAGATACGCGCAGGCAAACCAGTTTGTGACTATACTAAAGTAAAGATAGGTTTACATTGTTGTTCTCTGTATGTATAATCGAGGCAACACAATATATGACAGAGAAAATAAAAAACGAAGTAAGTAAATACAGATCAGATGCGGGTGTAACCCAAGAAGACCTCGCTTCTAAAGTAAATGTAAGTCGCCAAACTATCATTGCTTTGGAGAAAGGCAACTATACCCCGTCGATATTACTAGCATTAAAAATCGCAGGCTTCTTCAAGGTTCCTGTCGAGAAAATATTTAAAATATCTTATGAAAAATAATCTTAGAGAAACTATAGCAACAGTGGCTTTGGTAGCGATAGCGATACTACTACTGAACCCTTTCCACTTTTGGATGCCAGATATGATGGTCATGTGTATGCTCGCCACTGCTTTGGTTGTATTTGGAGTGTTTGCAAGCTTTATACTTCGGGAAAAGTCAGTTGACGAAAGAGACGAACAGCACAAGTCCCTAGCAGGTAGGAATGCATTCCTTGCTGGTTCTGGAGTGCTGATGCTTGGTATTGTAATCCAAGGATACACCCACACTGTGGACCCTTGGCTTGTTGTCGCACTTATAACTATGGTAATGGTAAAAATAGCCACCAGGCACTGGAGCGACAAGAACCTATAGATCTCGGAGTTACAGCGGTTGCAGTCATGCGACTACCGCTCGCTTACAGCGGTTGTCCACAAACTAGATGTAAAGTTTACTTTACATCTAGTTTTGTTTCAATTATACTAGTAGGTATATAAGTAAGTAAAAATATATTATGAAGAAAAACACAGGTGTTATAGTTGGTATCATCGCATTGTTGGTTATCATTGGAGGTGTATATGCATCTATGAATAACAAGAGTGAGGTGGCTGTAGATAGTGCTATGGACAACAAAAAGATGGCCGATGAAAAAATGATGATGGAAAAGAAGGCAATGGAAGAAAAGGACGCCATGATGCAAAAAGATGGGGCCAATATGGAAGAGAGGGACGAAACTATGATGGTCGCCGGTTCATACGAGGCATACAGCGCTACAAAGATAGCAAAGGCAGAGAATGGTGACGTAGTACTATTCTTCCATGCTTCATGGTGCCCATCATGCCGTGGACTTAATTCAAGTATCGAAGCTAACCTTAAATCTATCCCAGAAGGAGTGACTATACTGAAAACTGATTATGACAAGGAAACAGAGTTAAAGAAAAAGTACGGTGTCACATACCAGCACACACTTGTGCAAGTCGATAAAGATGGCAACATGATCAAGAAGTGGAGCGGTGGATCAAGTTTAGATAGCATTCTAGCCCAAATACAGTAATATGGTCTTCTTCCTGATAGCAATTTTAGCTGGAGTATTTACAGTAGTAGCACCTTGCATACTACCACTACTGCCTATTGTCATAGGTGCTTCTGAAGAAAATGACAAAAGGAAGGTATCAAAGCGAGCAATGGTAGTTATCGGGTCTCTGTCTGTATCTGTGATCTTGTTTACCCTATTACTCAAAGCAACTACAGTATTCATATCTATCCCCCAAGTATTCTGGACTAGTTTCTCTGGTACAGTTATCATCCTAGTTGGACTTGCTATAGTGTTCCCTTTACTTTGGACCAAAGTTCCATTTGTACAAAAACTTAGCATACTAAGTAACAAGGCTGTAGGATCTGGTTATCAGAAAAAGAGTTACAAAGGTGACATGCTCATAGGTCTTGCGCTCGGCCCAGTGTTTACAACATGTTCTCCAACATATCTTTTTATTATCGCGACCACACTACCTGCTAGCTTTATAACTGGGTTAGTGTACTTGCTTGGGTTTACACTTGGGTTAGCATTAGCACTCCTTCTAGTTGCATACTTTGGTCAGAAGCTTGTAAACAAAGTAAGTGCTCACATGCAAACAACAGGTAGGATAAAGCAGGTATTTGGAGCCCTTATTATTATAGTAGGCATACTTATACTCACAGGCTATGACAAAAAGATAGAGACATCGATACTCGATGGAGGCTACGGAGCAACTATAAAGATTGAGGACAAGCTGATAGAGCAATTTGCCCCCAAGGAAGTAAAAGGTGGGTCTTCAACTAAAGAAGGAGCTCTGATGAATCAAGAGTACAAGACGATCACCCTAGCTGGTGGTTGCTTCTGGTGCACAGAAGCATACTTCCAAGAACACCCTGGAGTAATAGGCGCAGTTTCAGGATATGCAGGCGGAAAGAAGGAAGATGCTTCATATCTAGAAGTCTCGAAAGGTGGCACAGCACATCGCGAGGCAGTCCAGGTGACTTACGACCCAGACATAGTATCAACTGAAGAAATACTAGATGTGTATTGGTCACACATTGACCCCACAAATACTGAAGGACAGTTCGCAGACAAAGGATTCCAATACACCACAGCTATTTTTTATCATGATGACGAGCAGAGAGCCCTTGCTCTTGATTCTAAAAAGAGATTAGGAGAAAGCAAGCTTTTCGACAAACCAGTAGCAACTGAGGTATTAGCTTTTATAAACTTCTTTGAAGCAGAAGAATACCACCAAGACTACTATAAAAAAGCAAAGGACCACTACGAAAGGTATAAAAAAGGTTCAGGCAGAGCCGGGTTTGTCGAAGAAACATGGGCAAAGGATGCTGCGATAAAATTTTTACAATCTGAACAAGAAAAAGTTGTAAAAAATGAAACATCTAAGAAAAGTGACTACGACTATACAGAAGAAGAGATCGCGGAGTTACTAAAAAATCTAGATCCCCTAGCCTACCATGTAGTAGCTGAGAACGGCACAGAGTCACCATTCAAGAATAAATACTGGGACAACAAAGCAGAAGGTATATACGTAGATATAGTTACAAAGAAGCCGCTCTTCTCTAGTACTCATAAATACGATTCGGGCACTGGATGGCCAAGCTTCTGGAGAACTATTGATGATGATTCTGTAACACTCCATGAAGACAACTCTCTGTCCACAACACGCACAGAAGTACGTAGCGACGCAGGGCATGTGGGGCATGTGTTTAATGACGGACCAGTAGAAGAAGGTGGGCGTAGATTCTGCACCAACTCCGCATCACTCTTGTTTATACCTAAAGAGGATATGAAGAGGGAGGGATATGAAAAATACTTAGATTTGTTTAAATAAAAGTCATTCTTACAGGCTGGACCTATAATTTGAAAACCCTCCCAAATTCCTGTACAATCATACCTATGGATTCAAACAAAGAAGTATATAGACCAAAGCATTTAACAATAGAGGACATTAAAAGCGGTTGTGTCACGCTCTCAGGCGACAACGAGCAGGAGACCAAGCTCTGCATGATACAAGAGGAGTTCCGTCAGGGTATCGAGATTATCAGCGAACTCACACCTTCAGTCACTTTCTATGGCTCAGCACGATTCGAGGAAGACCACTCTGCATACAAGAGTGCCCGCAACCTCGCCTACCGCATATCTAAAGAGCTAGGATACGCTATCCTCTCAGGAGGAGGTGGTGGCATCATGGAGGCTGCAAACCGTGGAGCTCATGATGCAGGTGGCAAGTCTATAGGTCTGACTATCAGACTCCCCCACGAACAGAAGACCAACCCATACATAACAGAAGAAATACCTTTTTATTTCTTTTTTACTAGACAAGTGTCGCTCTCCTATACAACCGAAGTTTGTATATTCTGCCCAGGTGGGTTTGGTACATTCAACGAACTTTTTGAAATGCTGACTCTCCAGCAGACAGGCAAGATCGGCAAGATACCAGTAATACTGTTCGGAGTTGAATTCTGGACTCCTATGGAAAAGTTAATCAAAGACATACTAGTAGATAAGTTCCAGACAATCTCTCCTGAAGATCAGAGCTTGTATACAATCACAGATGACGAGGACCAGATACTAAAGATAATAGCTGAGAGTAGGATGCGCGACGCAAGAGATGCACTCAAATAATAACTAATAAAAATAAACCACTCATACATGAGTGGTTTATTTTTATTTCTTCTTTATACAAGCTTTGATAAAGGCAGTAAATAGTGGGTGTGGTGAGAGAGGTCGGGCTTTGAATTCTGGGTGGAACT
>CAZMZT010000001.1:16940-91657 GCA_964571085.1 uncultured Candidatus Saccharibacteria bacterium | reverse complement strand
TAGAGCAACGCTTTTGTAAAGCGAAGGTCCTCAGTTCGAGTCTGAGAAGCGGCTCAATACAAAAATAGATCCTCTTTTGAGGGTCTATTTTTGTACGGGCACGAAAGACTCGAAAGACGGAGCGCGGCGGCGCGAGTCGGGGTCGCATAAATTTTCAGTAGAAAATTATATGTGACCGAGTCTGAGAAGCGGCTCTTTTATTTTTATCTATCTATTGATTAACAGCAGGAGTAGTTCCCTCTTTTATGGTCGTAGTTGTAGTCTTTATTTTAGGTGCCACTTTTGGTTCTTCTTTTTTCTTTATGGTTTGGAGTTGTGGGAATGTTTTCTCGATGTCTTCAATACTTTGATATCCAGAGTAGGCTTTGCCATTTATAACAAGGGCAGGAACTTCATTGGGAACCTTGTAAATTGATATCATGGCCTTTATAGCTGACAGATCGAGGTTGTAATCAAAAGAGTATACACGTAGATTTGGGTACTTCTCACGCAGACTAGTGAGCACATAGCCTTGCTTGGTACAATCATCGCAATTGTCGTTGTTGTAGAAGTAAAGTATGAATATAGATTTCTCCCCACAACGATCTGTAATTTTTTTCATTAATAGGTAGTCTTTAATTTGGAGCAGAGAATATGACTTCCTTAGGTTAATGACATTCTCATTGGCAATACCTATATTATTCTCGCTGTAAGTTATCTTATCTGCGAGTGAATTCAACTCAGAAGAAAGTACTGTTGTAGAGACATCCTTACATGATAACTCTTGAAGAAGAGAGAACTGTGTCTCAGAAGACATCAAATCTAACGATATCTTATCTTCTATTGCTCTGAGTTGGTCAATTTTCTTGGTGTTAAAATAAGAAGACGACCCAAAAGCAACAGCAAATAAAATAATTGTTATAAAAAACACCAGTATTATTTTCGAGTAGTTTGTTTTATGTTCTTGCATTTTATGTATTTGATGGTAAACGTTCTAATGTCCAATTCGACTCTTTTGATATAATTGAATTAAAAATAGCCCTAAATAACCAGAATGGAGCTATTATACTATAAATAATCATAAAATATAAGACATTGATCGAAAGTGCTCTTTTCTCATTAACCATCTTTCTTCCTATTACCATTGCTGTTAGAAGTAGCACATAAAGTATCACTGAGAAAAAGAATATAGTCTTGGTATTGAAAAAGAACCAATCAAACTTAAATGAGTAGTTACCTGCAATACCAACAGTATTAAACTGTACAATCTTTTGATAGATAAACTGGAATAGATTGTAAGCAAGTGTGGAAAATATAAATATGACAGATACTATAGAGATAATACCGGACGGTATCGTAAAGAAAGCCACTGTGCCGTATTTTCTGCGGAATATCAGTCGTCGATAGTCGATCATATTTTTTATAAATCCATATACCCATCTTAGACGTTGTTTATGAAGTTTTATAAATGAGTTTGGTGTAATTGTGTAAACGTAAGCATCAGGACAATGGTCTATCTTGTACCCATGTTCCTGCATTCTTAGAGCAATCTCCTGATCTTCGGTGTTATGTGCTTTCCTGTATGGACCCAGATCATCAAAAACTTTCTTTTTAAATATAGATAGTGGGCCAGGTGTCACGTGTATTCCACCCATAAAACCAAGCATTTTCTTTATATATATAGCCATCTCGTACTCAGCTTTCTGAGCACTTTGTAGTAAGTTCTGAGGATTCAATACAATGATTGAAGGAACTATAGCCATAGCCTTATTATCATTTTCAAACATTTTCATAATGCGTTTTAATGCTTGGTTGTGGACAATTGAGTCAGAATCTAAACAACCAAAAAACTCAGAAGTGCATTTCGATAAAGCAAGATTAAGGCATGTATGTTTCCCTCCGTTTTCTTTTTGAAATATTGAAATACAGTCAGTTCCTTCAAATGTTTTAAATACTTCCCAAGTGCGATCAGTACTACCATCATCTATCAGAAAAATCGAAAGCTTGTCCTTTGGATAATCAAGAGAGAGCAAAGACTCTACCGTTTTGCGTACGGTTTTTTCTTCGTTGTAACATGGTATAGCAATGGTAACAGTAGGATAATTTTCCAAATCTAGATTATCAGGATGCTTAACTATAGATCGTCTTTTTTCAAAAAATGTAACCAAAAAAAATACCTGCACATAGACAGAGCAGAAGGCCAAAATATAGAAAACTATGGTATAGAATAAGTCCATATAGTTCTGCCATTATAACACAATTAGCCATATTATTCAACGTAAAACACCCCCCACCAGTATTGGTGGGGGGTGTTTTAAAACCAAAGTATTACATACTAGAAGTTGATGTTGGAGCAGAAACTTGGCAGTCTTTACATCCATCTTTGCACTTCTTACAAGGGCAACCAAAGATACTAACAAGGGTTGATATACCTACTAGCAAGTATACAACAGCTGCTAGAGTACCTGAGCCTAGGATAAGACCTACAGCATTCAGATCAGAACCCATAAGCATCCCTACCCCTACCAGACCCCAGTTTATACCTCCAACTAGAACTAAAACCCAAGCAATCTTTGCGATACCACACTTACCTTTACAATTACATGACATATAGCAATTCTTTAACTATTAATTAATAAGAGACCTTTGTTTAACACATTAATTATAGCATACACAAGGATATAGTATGCAAGTGTAGTCATATGATATAATTGGTGCATGGAAAATACAAATCAAAAAATCTCAACACCTATTGCTATCATAGTAGCAGGGTTCCTTATAATGGTTGGAATAATAGCCAGTAAAGGTGGTGGTGCAATGCCCGCAAAAGAAAAGACTTTATCAGAGCAAGTTGGTGTATCAAAGCAAGCACTCACTGCGTGCATAGACAAAACTGATACTCAGGCTTTGGTTGCAAAAGTAACCGCTAGTGTAGACAAAGCCATGAGTCATATACCTAGAGACAGGCGAGGGACACCTTATAGTATAGTTTTAGGCCCAGACGGTTTTGCTACTGAGATACTAGGAGCTGAATCATACGAAAATGTAAAGAAAACAGCAGATGAGGTCATAGCAGGAAAAGTGACAAGGCCATACACAGGTAAAGTGGTAGCATCCGAGGAGGGTGATCATGTACTAGGTAATCCGAATGCAAAAGTGACTATCATAGAGTACTCTGACTACGAGTGTCCTTTCTGTAAACAATTCCACCCAACCCTAGAGAGAATCGTCAAAGAATCAGAAGGAAATATTAAATGGATTTACCGTCACTACCCTCTCCACCAGAACTCAGTTGAGCGACTAGTAGCCGCAGAATGTGTGGGTGAAATCAAAGGCGACGATGCATTTTGGAAGTACAGCGATCTCCTCTTTGGACTACTGAAAACAGGAAACGAATCCAGATCAGACCTACTATAAATAACTAATTTAAAAATCCTCCAAACTTGGAGGATTTTTAAATTAGTCAAAATAATTCTTTAGTCGAGCTATCTTTTCATTACTGCGTAGCTTTTCATGAACTTTAGCTTCGATTTGGCGGATACGTTCGCGAGTGACGCCGAACTCAGTTCCCACTTCTTCGAGTGTGTGCTGGATGCCGTCGTTTAGCCCATAGCGAAGCTCGAGGATCTTGCGCTCCTTTGGGGAAAGAGTATCGAGCACTTCTTTGATCTGGTCTGAGAGTATGCGTCGTGATGCGTCCTGGTCTGGGCGGAGAATCTTGTCATCAGGAATGAACTCACCACGAGTAGACTTCTCGTCATCGTCTCCTATTGGCTGCTCGAGCGATACTGTCTCTTGGTTGATTTGCTCTATGATGTGGATCTTCTCAACTTCGAGATTCATCTCTGTAGCTATCTCTTCTACTAGTGGCTCACGTCCTAGGTCTTGGGAAAGTCTGCGAACTACTTGTTTGTATTTTGAAATTGTCTCAACCATGTGAACTGGGATACGGATAGTTCGTGACTGGTCGGCAAGTGCACGGGTTATGGACTGACGAATCCACCATGTCGCATATGTAGAGAACTTGTATCCTTTAGTCCAGTCGAACTTCTCGACTGCTTTAAACAGACCCAAGTTACCTTCTTGGATAAGGTCTAGAAGTGTCAGGTCAGAGCTACGACCTACGTACTTCTTGGCGATAGATACCACAAGGCGGAGGTTCGCACGAGCAAGGAGGTTTTTAGCTTCAAGGTCACCCTTCTCTATGCGTCGAGCCAGATCCTTCTCATCACTTGCTGCGATAAGTGGATACTGACCTATCTCTTTTAGATACATTTGGATAGAGTCATAGGCTTGGGCATCCTTACTGTATTTGAGAGCTTGCTTCTCTGTATCACCATCCATATCAAGCAGGTTGCCTCCTTCGAGAACATCTATTCCAGCTACAGATAACTTTTCGTACAACTGATCTAGGAAAAGTATATTGTTCTCGATATCAGGAAAAACCTTGATGATCTCGTCATAAGTGACAAATCCCCTCTTCTTACCCTTTTCTATCATTTGTAGTGACTTCTCTTCGAGGTCGTGTAGCTTCTTCTCAATAGCAGTTTGTTTGGCACCTTTTGCTTTAGGTAATGGCTTTTTAACAGCTTTCTTTATAGCAGGTTTCTTGGTAGCAACCTTTTTAGTCTGCTTTTTAACAACTTTCTTTTTGATTGGCTTCTTTACTGCTTTCTTTAAGGTCTTCTTTTTGAGGACCTTCTTTTTAATAACTTTTTTTGCCTTTTGTTTTACTTTTTTTGCCATAAGAATTATTGAGATCTACTATTTTTAATTGCTTCTATGCGACCAACTACTTTCTGATAATCTTCAAGGGCGGGTTTGAGCATGTCTTTGTCACCGGTTCTTTCTTTCTGATTTATATCTTCGAGGATTTCAGATGCTCTTTCTATTAAAATCTCTTCTTCAAGGTTTAGCATCAATTCCTCCAAGTCTCGAGTGAGAGTATCATTCTTTGTACCATACCACATTTCAGCTTCTAGAGCGAGAGTGTCGGAGAATGGCTCGTGTTGCCTGCGTAACTTGTCGACAATGGGTTGACCGATTTCTTTCTCAAAGAGAGTGTACTTTTCTTTTACTTTTGGAAACTGCTCAGTCTTTTGTTCTGCCCAAAAAATAATACCGAACAACTTTCTCTCCAATGCATCCTTACGTGAACCCATGTCCACTTTCTTATCGATAGAGCGAGGTGTAGATGGTGCAGGTAGTCCATGTGTCTTTTCATATTTATCAAAATCTTCTATGATTGCACTCTCTGGGATTCCAGTCTTGGAGTAGATCTCGTGGACATATGCTGACCTCTCGATAGAGCCAGAAACCATAGAGAGGAATGGAAACACGACTTCTCTAACTTTACGTCCACGAATACGGATATCTGTCGTACTTTTACATATACGATCTATATGGAAACTCACGATGTTTACTGAATTCTTTATTATCTCCTTCCATGATTCAGGGTTCTCTAGAATTATATCTGCGGGATCTTTACCTTCGGGCAAGATAGCGACTTTGACCTGCATATCCAGCGACAAAGCAATCATCGCAGAGCGTCCAGCAGCCCTGATACCTGCTTCGTCACCATCATAAGCAAATATGACATTGGGAGAAAGCCGGCGTATGAGCCCCAAGTTGTTTATCTTTGATTCGCTATCATTTAGAGAGTCAGCTAGAGCTGTGCCCGAAACAGCAACAGTGTTTGAGAAGAGCGCTTGGTGCGAAAGTATTAGGTCCATTTGCCCCTCTACCACGATACTGTAGCCGCGAGACCTGATTGATAATTTCGCCTTGTCTATACCAAACAACACATTGGATTTGTTGTAGAGTGGGGTGTCAGGACTGTTTAAGTATTTTGCCTCCTCAGTATCTTGTTTACCAAAGATACGACCCGAGAAAGCGATCACACGACCGCTCGAGTCGCTTATAGGGAACATCACTCGACTACGGAAACGATCATATATTCCCTTTTCTGATTTCTTGATCAAGCCAACAATTTCTAAGTCGCTAGACTTATATCCTTTAGCAAGTAGGTAGTCAGAAACAGACCTCCAGGCATCTTTGGCATACCCTATGCGGAATGACTCTATGGTCTGATCTGACAGACCACGGTCTCTTAGGTATGCACGAGCTTCTGGTGTGCTTTGAAAATTTAGTTCAAAAAACTTCGTGGCTTCTTCCATTATCTCGTACCAAAGCTCTTTCTCGTCTTTTGAATCGCCTCTATTGTACGAAGAGAGTTCGACACCAGAGCGTTCGGCCAGCAACTTTAGAGAACCAAGGAAATCAGTGCCTTCGAATTGTTGTACAAAAGAAAAGATGTCGCCTTTTACTCCACATCCAAAACAATAGTATGTGCCTCGGTCAGGAGATATGAAGAATGAAGGTGTCTTCTCGTTATGAAATGGACACCTGGCCTTGTAGTTTTTACCAGATTCATTGACTTGTAGGTACGAGGAAATAACATCAACGATAGAAAGCCGTTCTTTGATTTTATCGACAGGTGAGTTCATAGTAATCCCCTGTAATACATTAGTTAATACTATTCGTCTGTTTTCTCAACAAGAGGCTCTTTTACTTTTGCTACACGCTTAGCACCAAATCCTGTTCCAGCTGGAATAAGGTTACCGATAATAACATTTTCTTTAAGCCCACGTAGGTTGTCTACTCCACCACGGATTGCGTTGTTTATAAGGACTCGGTTAGTGTTCTGGAATGAAGCAGCAGAGAGCCAGCTCTTTGTTGTAAGCGAAACTTCAGTAATACCCAAAACTATAGTTGTAGCCTCGGCTTTCTTTCCATTATCTTCTTTCTCTACACGGTTGTTTTCTTCTATCAATTCAATAGCTTCAACTATCTCTCCTGGTGAGAATGTAGTGTCGCCGGCATCTTTGATTCTCTTACGTGAGAACATTTGGCGGATTATTATCTCAATGTGTTTTCGAGATATAGATGCACTCTGAAGGTCATAAACCTTGTTGATTTCATCAACAATATATTCTTCAGCTGTTTCCTTACCACCATATTTGACGATCTCATTGATATCAGCTGAACCGTCTGTTAGGAGGTCTCCTTTCTTTATCTTATCACCTGCTTTGACAAGAGGTTGACGACGAAATGCTACAGTGTACTCCATTTCATTCGTCTTGTTGTCACCCTTTGAGTCAGACAGGACTTTGATTACCTTTTCTTTACCGTTGTCTGTAATTTCAAGAACTTCACCGTCTGTCTCAGACACAATAGCTGGGTTCTTTGGAATACGTCGTTCAAAGATTTCTTCGACACGAGGCAAACCTGTAGTGATGTCGACAGTAGCAACTCCTCCGGCGTGGAAAGTACGTAGTGTGAGCTGTGTACCTGGCTCTCCGATCGCTTGAGCAGCGATGATTCCTACAGCCTGACCTATCTCTATCATGCAGTTACGTCCAAGGTCGAGGCCATAACATGTTCGGCAGATGCCGTGAGTTGTCTCACATGAAAGTGGTGTGCGGACATAGGCTTCTTTAACACCAGCCTTCTCGAGAGCACGACTGTCTTCTTTCATTATGAGTGAACCTTTTTTAAATAGCACCTTACCCTCAGTATCCTTTATATCAGCAAGCAGAACTCGGCCATGTATGTATTTGGCAAATGCACCTTCAACAGCTTTGATTGTCTTACCGTTTTTAGTACCACAGTCATCTTCTGTGACTACTACATCCTGAGCCACATCTACGAGACGGCGTGTAAGGTAACCCGCCTTTGCAGTGTTTAGCGCAGTATCGGCAGCACCCTTACGAGAACCGTGAGTTGTAATGAAGTATTCGAGAGGTGAAAGACCTTCGATATATGAAGGGATGATCGGGAAGTCGAGAGTGGCACCTGATGTGTTCACGATCAAACCTTTCATTCCACACATCTGCACAAGTGAACCCATGTTTCCTCGGGCACCTGATGTGATCAAGTCATAAGTAGAGCCACGGACGTCTAGAGTCTCTGGGATTATCTTTTCAATTTCCTTTTTAGTATTTTCCCAGATTTCTATAACTTTCTGATACTGCTCGTCTTCAGATAGTAGGCCTTCTGCAAACTGGTCACGGACCACCTCTTCTTGTTTTCGTCCTTTAGCTACGATAGCACCTTTACCTTCTGGAACTCGGACGTTGTCGATACCCCAAGTTACACCTGAATAAGTCGCATATTGGAAACCAAATTGCTTTATCTTGTCTAGAACAGATGGTGTAGCGTCGATACCGTAGTGCATGATGAGTTCATCCACAAGTAGTGACATACGCTTGATAGTTATCTCTTCGTTCATGTATGGGAAATCATCTGGGAAAATACTGTTGAAGAAAAGTCGTCCAACTGTAGTTTCAAATGGTTTACCATCAAACTTGGTATAGCGAGCTTTTGTACTACCTAGAACTTTGATCTTGGCACGGAATGTAATGACTCCAAGGTCGAACGCAGTGATCGCTTGGTTTGGGTTTGCAAATGCCATACCTTCACCTCGCTCACCATCTACTGACTTTGTCATCCAGTAACATCCAAGGATCATGTCCATTTTCGGCATCACGATAGGTGCTCCGTCTTGTGGCTTGAGCAAGTTCTTGTTTGATGCCATGTATTCCTTTGCTTCAGTTTGAGCCATGTCAGAGAGTGGTACATATACAGCCATTTGGTCTCCGTCGAAGTCAGCGTTGAATCCAGTACAGACTAGTGGATGGACTTGGATAGCATTACCTTCGATTAGTATAGGGTTGAAAGCTTGGATACCTAGGCGGTGAAGTGTAGGCGCACGGTTTAGAAGTACGTACTTACCACGGATAACTTCTTCGAGTATTGCCCAAACTTCTGGAACACCTTCTTCGATCAAGCGGTTTGCTCCACGGATGTTGAAAGCAAGTTCTGTCTCTAGGACTTTTGATATAACGAATGGTCGGAAAAGCTCAAGAGCCATGTGCTTTGGAAGTCCACATTGGTTGAGTTTAAGCTGAGGACCAACAACGATAACAGAACGTCCAGAGTAGTCCACACGTTTACCAAGAAGGTTCTGACGGAACAATCCTTGTTTTGATTTAAGGTTGTCTGACAGTGACTTGAGTGCACGCTTCTGACTCTGGGAAATAGCCTGAGAGTCGTTCTGCTTGGCGATAGAGTTGTCTATCAATGCATCGACTGCTTCTTGGAGGATACGTTTTTCGTTGCGGAGGATCACATCTGGTGCACCGATTTCTTTCAACTTTTTCAAACGGTTGTTACGGTTGATAACACGGCGGTAAAGGTCGTTTAGATCACTTGTCGCATGTCGTCCACCATCAAGAGCCACCATCGGACGAAGTGCTGGAGGTATGACTGGGATGACGGTAAGGAACATCCACTCAGGACGAATACCAGAATGTAACATAGAGCGTATAAGTGACATACGCTTCTCTAGCTTTTCTTTGTCGATGCTTGATGCTTTTGGTATAAGTGCTAGTGTCTCAGCTTTGAGCTTCTCAAGGTTTAGATTCTTGAAAAGTGTAAATATTGCTTCAGCACCGATACTTGCTTCAAAGCATGAACCGTACTTGAGTCCAAAGTGGTGATATGCTATCTCATTTAGAACTTTGCCTGGGACTATGTCGTTGATCTCACGCTTTGTGTTTGTGAGTAGTTCCTTGAGCTTTTCTTTCTCTTCATCACTTGCAGCACTTTTGACTTTAGACTTAAATTCACTTTCTAGGTTCTTGATTATGCCTTCTTTTTCAGTAGCATGAACATTTGTGATGATATAACCAGCAAAGTATATGACTTTCTCTAGGTCACTAACTGGAATGTTTAGGAGTATAGACATACGAGATGGCACACCACGTAGGAACCATATGTGTGCCACAGGGCTTGCTAGCTCTATGTGACCCATACGATCACGACGAACGATAGAGCGAGTGACCTCGACTCCACATTTTTCACAAACTATATCCTTGTAACGGATACGTCGGTATTTACCACAGTAACATTCATAGTCCTTTTCTGGACCGAATATACGCTCGTCGAATAGACCTGAGCGCTCAGAGCGACCAGTTCGGTAGTTGATGGTCTCGGGTTTGGTAACCTCACCATATGACCACTCTTGTATCCTTTCAGGACTTGCGAGTTTTAGTGTTATTGAATCAAAGTCAGTTGTATCAATTGTTTTCATATATTTTATATATTAGGTTGCTAATTATTCCGCTTGATTCTTAAGATCTACATCGAGAGCAAGACCTCGTAGGTAGTTTAGGAGTACATTGAACGATGCAGGAACATTTGGCTCCCCTATTGTTTGACCTTTGATAATTGCGTCAAATGTCTGTGAACGACCCATGATGTCATCAGACTTTATTGTAAGCATTTCACGTAGAGCATATGCGGCACCATGACCTTCAAGTGCCCAGACCTCCATTTCTCCAAATCTCTGTCCTCCACCTTGAGCTTTACCTCCAAGTGGTTGCTGTGTGATGAGAGAGTATGGTCCGATAGAACGCATGTGAAGTTTGTCTTCCACCATGTGGTGAAGCTTGAGCATGTACATGTAACCGATAGCTACATCTTGGTCAAAAGCATCTCCGGTGCGTCCGTCGTATAGAGTGACTTTACCACTCTCTGGCATTCCTGCTTTTACAAGCTCGGCCTTGATCTCTGGAACTGATGCAGATGAGAACGGAGGCACTATTGCTTGATAACCAAGTGTATGCGCAGCATAACCGAGATGCATTTCGAGGACCTGACCTAGGTTCATACGAGACGGAACTCCGAGTGGAGTAAGTATAATGTCTATAGGTGTACCATCTTGCATGAATGGCATTTCTTCTTCTGGAAGAATGACAGATATAACGCCTTTGTTACCGTGACGTCCTGCGAGCTTGTCTCCAACTGAGATGTTGCGGATCTGAGCGATCTCAACAACGATTCTCTTTATGATACCTGACTCTAGGTTGTGGCCTTGGTCGCGAGAGAATATTTTGACTCCTGTAACACGACCTTTTTTGCCGTGTTCAAGGCGTAGTGAAGTGTCTTTTACATCTCGAGCTTTCTCAGTAAAGATCGATCGGAGTAGGCGCTCTTCTGGAGTAAGCTCTGTCTCGCCTTTTGGAGTGATTTTTCCGACTAGTATGTCGTTCTCGCGGACTTCAGCTCCGACCACAACGATGCCGTCTTCGTCGAGGTCTTTCAATTTGTTTTCGCCGACGTTTGGTATGTCGCGTGTAGTTATCTCTGGACCAAGCTTTGTGTCGCGAACGTTACAGACGAATTCAGTAACATAGATACTTGTGAATTTACTCTGCTTTACAAGACGCTCAGAGAGTATGATCGCATCTTCGTAGTTGGCACCTCCCCATGACATAAATGCAACAAGTGCGTTCTGTCCGAGAGCTATCTGTCCACGGTCTGTAGTACTGGTGTCTGCGAGGACTTGGCCTTTCTTTACATGCTCACCTAGAGAGACACTTGGACGCTGATGGAATACAGAAAAGTTGTTTGTACGAGAAAAACTGATAAGTGGATATGTGTGTTCTTTACCTTTGTCATCTTTTACACTTATCTTCTTGCCATCTACATATGAGATAGTTCCAGCAACTTCGGCAACTATAAGGCGACCAGAGTCCCGAGACGCTAGTTCTTCCATGCCGGTAGCGACAAGTGGGGCTTCAGGAACTATACAAGGAAGTGCCTGCTTCTGCATGTTACTTCCCATGAGTGTTCGGTGAGCATCGTCGTGTTCGAGGAATGGGATCATAGATGTAGCCACAGAGAAAGCTTGGTTTGTTGCTACGTCTATATAGTCGATCTCGCTCTTTGAGATCATACCTGGCTTTGTAGATAGTCGGGCTTCAACACGGTCTTCGAGGATGTTGCCGTTCTCATCGTAGTCGATACCAGCGTGAGCAATGTTGAACTTCTCTTCTTCGAGAGCGTTTAGGTAAACTACCTCAGAAGTGATCTTGCCTTTGTTTACTTTTATATATGGAGTCTCGATTATTCCAAACTCATTGATCTTGGCATATGTTGAAAGGTGGAGGATCAAACCGATGTTTGGACCTTCTGGTGTGTGGATAGGACATACACGACCGTAGTGGGATGTGTGTACGTCACGAACTTCAAGTCCTGCACGCTCACGTGTAAGTCCTCCTGGACCAAGCGCTGAAAGAGTTCGAAGGTGCTCGACTTCGGCCATGACGTTTTCTTGGTTCATGAATTGTGAAAGTTGGTTGGCAGTAAAGAACTCCTTGATACGAGCTTGGAGTGGACGCTGGTTTATGATAGCGATTGGAAGTGATGTAGCGACATCTATAGTAGACATGCGGTCCTGGATGTTGCGCTTGATCTGAGCCATACCCATGCGAATCTTCTGCTGGAACATTTCACCTACATATCTTACTCGGCGTTGACCTAGGTGATCGATGTCGTCGGCTTTAGCATGAGGAGTGTTGTTGAGTTCTACTATATGAGCAACAATAGAAGCTACATCGTCTGCAGATATAGTGCGGCGTTCCATTTCCTTATCATCCATACTCTTTTCAAAGCGCTTGTTGAAACGGAATCGTCCAACAGGAGAAAGGTCGTATCGCTCTCCTGAAAGTAGGACGTTGATAAATTCACGTGCATTGTCAGCTGTAGCTAGATCGCCATCACGAAGACGCTTGTAGATCTCTATGTATGAGTCAGATAGAGTCTTGGCTGGATCCTTTTCTAGGCATATTTTCAAAGCTTTTATTACTTCTTCACTTGCTTTCGGGAATGCTTTCATTATAGCCTCGTCAGTTGCAAGTCCGAGTACGCGAAGTAGTGACGCAACTGAGAATTTGCGCTTTTTATCGATACGTACGTATATGCCACCGTCTGGGTCGGACTCTACTTCTATCCATACACCACGAGCAGGGATTATTTTTGCACCAAAGTAGCGCTTACCTTTTGACTCTGATTCAGTAAAGAATACTCCAAAAGAACGTGTGAGCTGAGGAACGATGACACGCTCTACTCCGTTGATGATAAATGTACCGTGCTTGGTCATCAGCGGTACGTCAGCCATGAAGATTTCTTGTTCTTTAGAAGTGCCAATGCTCTTGTTGAGGAGTTTGACGCGAGCTTTGAGCTGACCTTCGTAAGTCAGTTTGTTGATCTTTGTATACTCTTCATCAAACTTTGGTTCACCTAGAGAGAACGAAGTGAAGTCGAGCTGGAACTTCTTCTCAGAGTAGTCGTTGATAGGAGAGAATTCTTTGAATACTTCCTTGATACCATTCTCAACTAACCAGTTGAAAGAGACCAGTTGGTTCTCTATAAGATTTGGGAACTTAACTAGCGGTTTCTTGTACCGCGCAAAATACTTCTTCTCGATCGTAGCTGTTTTCTTCATAATAATTTGAAAATAAAAACACAAAAAGCAACGGTGACCAAACCGAGCCTTCTTAAACTATTTATAATTGGCAGTTATGTAGTTTTGACACAAGCGCGCTTGTCTTAACTTAAAAGTAGTGATTGATCTGCCATTACTCAATCGAATTTCACTAGGCTCCAATAATATACTATTTGGATTTATTTGTCAATTTCCACTCCTCTATTTTCTTCTGGTGTCCAGAAAGCAGGACTTTGGGCACTCTGTGCTTCTTTTTATTATGAATTAATATCTCTGGTCGTGTGTAAACTTCGCTAGACGAAGTACGTTCTTCTTCACGAGAATCGAAGTTCCCTAAAACCCCTTCTACTTGGCGTGAGATAGAGTCGATCAAAACCATAGCGGGTATTTCCCCGCCAGTTAGCACATAGTCCCCTATCGAGAACTTTTTTGTTTTAAGAATTTTGTCGACACGGGCATCTATGCCTTCATAGCGTCCGCAGATCATAATTACATCGGTATATTTCTTTGAAATACTTTTTGCTGCCTTTGTTGTGAATTTTTCTGAAGAAGGAATAAAGTTTATGATGAGTACTTTTGACTTTTTCTTCTTGGATATTTTCTTAGTTATTTGCTCTACTGCCTTTATGATTGGCTCTGCCATCATTACCATACCAGGCCCTCCTCCATATGGACGCTCGTCTATCTGTAGTGACACATTGCCGTCTGGCCAGACTTTTCTATACTTGCCACTGACGAAATTGCGAGGGTTTACAATTGATACAGTTATCTTCTTCTCCTTTATAGCCCTGCCTATTATAGACTCGCCTAGATAGGAGCCAAACATCTCTGGAAACAGGGTTACTACATGGAAATTCATATGGTCAATATAGCATAAAGCCTCTTGTTTGACACTTATCTATATATAGGTATAGTTAGATTAACTAAAAACTTAGCACCATGAAAAAATTAACAACCCCAGATCTGATGAGAGAATTCACAAATGCTTTACTTCACGATAATGATGAAGCAGAATCTATATATAGTGATTCAAAATATTCGAAAGCTTTACTTGAAAATGGTGGGTCGGTAATAAACGATATAGGAAGATATCTAGCAGTAATAAGGAGCCATTTGAATCAACTTAATCCTAAAGAAAAAAATAAAGTTGAACATGGATGGATATTGTTACTTTGTGGCATAAAAGATAAAGAAGGGATAGAAACAAAGATAATACTTGGCGGCAACATTGATTTATGGATTACTTGGGCTATTGATTATAAGCCCTAAAATATAACGGAAAGACAAAAAAGTCAGCACCTTTAGGAGCTGACTTTTTCTTATGAAGCAAATTAGATTCCTTTTAGATCATCTAGTGCCGCATCGACACTTCGTGAAGCTTCCCCTGCACTCATTGAAGAAGCTGGGGCTTCTTTGTGTTCTTGGATACCAACTTCTGGCTCGTTGATCTTGAGGTTAACACGAGCGTTGTTCTTCATACCGATTACACGTAGAAGTGTGCGGATAGCTTTGGCAGTGTTGCCTTGTCGGCCGATTATCTTACCCATATCTGCCCCATTGACTGTCATAGTTATAAGTACACCCATTTCATCTACAGTGCGGTCAATCTTTACATCGTTTGGGTTATCTACTAGTGCTTTTACTACATATTCTAAGAATGCTTTATCATCTGCCATAATCTTTTTATCGTCTTATTCGTAATTTCTGCAGTGTATCGACTAGAAACCTGCTTCCTTTAAGTATATCACAATTATAAAACAAGAAAACTCCCTTTCGGGAGTTCTTTTGTTTAAACTTTTTTGAGTTCTTTGCGCGCTTTAGTTGGAGACTTCTTGGACAACACGTTCTTCTTCTTGCCTTCAACTATTTTCTGGTGGACAAGGAAGTTGTGAACTGTGTCTGATGCCTGCGCACCAAAGCTCATCCAGTGCTTTATACGGTCAGCCTTGAAAATAACCTCCCCACTCTTAGGAGCATATGAACCGAGTATTTCTTTAAATTTACCGCTCTTGGCAGCGTTCTTAGAATCAGTCAAAACAACCCTGAAAGAGGCGTCGTTCTTGCGTCCTGTTCTTTGTAGTCGAATCATTAACATAGGGCTTATACTAACATAAAGGGATTATAGAATCAAGCCCCTAAATAAGGCTTATCTTATGCTATACTATCGAAGTGAAAAAACTAGAGAAGAAGGCCTATAAAAGGCCTCATAAACACAAACACTCACCAAAAGCTCCTATTCACTCTACAAGGCATATTGAGGGTATTATCCACATATCCCACAAGGGTATTGGCTCAGTGCGAATAAAGGGCACAGACGATGTTATAGAGGTGGATCACACATTCCTCCATACAGCATGTCATGGAGACACTGTGCGTATACTACTACATCCTAAAAGAAAGGATGGGATTCAGACTGGTGAAGTAGCAGAAATACTCCGCAGATCCAAAAAAGGGTTCGCAGGTATTCTTGAGCGTGAACACGACACCTACTTCCTGATACCAAGTGACTTGAAAATGTACTCAGACATTGTCATACCTGAGAGCAAGCTAAACGGCGCTAAAGTTGGACAAAAAGTTTTCGTGGTCATCACTGAATGGAAAGACGCCAAGAAAGCTCCAATAGGTGAGGTAAATAAAATACTAGGTATGCCAATGGAGCACAATGCTGAGATGGAAGCCATCGCACTCGAGAAAGGTTTCGATGCTCTATTCCCTCCTAGTGTTGAAAAGGAGGCTGAGAAAATTGCTAAAGAAGGCATCACGGAGTCTGACATGCGTGGACGTCGCGACATGAGAACGACTACGACATTTACCATAGATCCCGAGGACGCCAAAGACTTCGACGACGCACTGTCTTTTAAAAAGCTCCCCAATGGTCACTTTGAAGTCGGTATCCACATCGCTGATGTATCGCATTATGTGAAGATAGGCACAGCACTCGATGAAGAAGCTCGCCGCCGTGGCACATCGGTCTACCTCGTTGACCGCACTATCCCTATGCTCCCAGAAGAACTTTCAAATGGGCTTTGTAGTTTAAACCCGAATGTTGACCGACTTACATTTGGTGCAGTATTTGAAATAGACACCAACGGCAAGGTTCATAATGAGTGGTTTGGTCGAACTGTCATACACTCTGACAAAAGATTTACATATGAAAATGCACAAAAGGTTCTCGACGACGGACACGGAGAATTCTATAACGAACTTTCTACATTAAACAATATAGCTAAGAAGCTCCTAAAAAAGCGTTTTGACGAAGGGGCAATATCTCTCGAACAAGAAGAGGTGAAGTTTAAACTCGATGACAATGGTGTACCACTATCTGTCTATACTAAGGAACGCGGTGATACCAACAAACTCATCGAGGAGTTCATGCTACTTGCTAACCGCCGTGTAGCAGAGCATATGGCACCCAAGAAAGGTAGCCCTGAGGGAGTGTTCCTATATCGTATCCACGATGCACCAAACAAAGAACGCATGCAGGACCTAGTGTCTTTCCTAAAGAAGCTCGGCTACAATATGAAACTCAAAAATGGAGTTGTTCCTTCTGAAGAGATTAATGTACTAGTAGGTAAACTCGAGCACAACCCCCTTCGCGACACTGTCCACACCGCCATCATCCGCACCATGGCAAAAGCCATATACTCTACCAAGAACATCGGTCACTATGGACTTGGATTCAAATTCTATACTCACTTCACATCCCCTATTCGTCGCTATCCTGACGTGATAGTTCATCGATTACTCGCGCTCTATCTACAAGACAAAGTCATACCTAAAGAGCGGTTCCTAGAATACGAGGAGATGAGTTCCGAAGCATCCAACCGAGAGAAAGAAGCAGCTGAAGCTGAACGTGCATCTATCAAATACAAACAAGTTGAATACATGTCGACTCGTATAGGCAAGAAGTTTGATGGTGTCATCACAGGTGTGACTGAATGGGGTCTGTATATCGAAGACATGCAAACTAAATGTGAAGGTATGGTACGCATGCGCGACCTCAAAGACGACTACTATACTTTCGACAAGAAATACATGAGTATCGAAGGCAAGAAGACTCGCCGTAAATACACCTTGGGTGACCGTGTGAAGTTCGAAGTCAAAGGTGCTGATATGAATAAGAAAACTATAGATTACTCAATAGTATAATATGAAGAAAAAATTTATATCTTTATTGTCACTCGCACTACTTGCTACTGTAGGGTTTACCTCAGGGTTTTTTGTAACAAAAACAATAAGTAAGGCTAAAATATCAACAGATTTGAACACGCAGCAGACCGCTCAGGTCGTAGGACCAGAGCTACCCAAAGTAACTACGCTTTACTTTGTGGGTGACATGATGCTTGACCGTAGTGTTCGTACATCTGTAGTCAAGAATTTCGGCGGTGATTACAACAAACTATTTGAAAACTTGGGCGAACTCAAAAACGCTGACATACTCTTTGGCAACCTTGAGGGCGATGTGTCAGACATTGGCAACAATGTCGGTAGTAAGTATTCTTTCCGCATGGATCCGCTTGTACTCCCAGCACTGAGGAATGCTGGGTTTGATATAGTGTCCTTTGCTAATAACCATGTTGGCGACTGGAACGTACCTGCATTTACTGATACATTGGCAAGGCTCTCTAGCGAAGGCATACTACAAACTGGTGCAGGGCTTACAAAATCCGAGGCCGAGAACCCAGCTATCATAGAGAAGAATGGAGTCAGGTTTGGATTCATAGGGTTCTCTGATGTGGGTCCAAACTGGCTCAAAGCTACGAGCACTACTCCCGGCATATTACTAGCAAGTGATCCGAGGCTTGGTGAGATAATAAAAAATGCTAAAGCAGATGTAGATGTACTTATCACTTCTTTCCACTGGGGCATAGAGTATAAAAAAGTTCATAATGTAGTACAAGAAAAGATTGCACACCTAGCTATAGATAGTGGCGCTGACATGGTTATAGGTCACCATCCGCATGTAATACAAGACATCGAAATATATAAAGACAAGCCTATTGTATACTCGCTCGGCAACTTTATCTTTGACCAATACTTCTCTAAAGACACTATGGAAGGGATGCTCTTTGAAGTTGTGTATGAAGGCAAAGATTTAAAAGAAACTAAAAGTCGCTTGATAAAACTCAACTCCAAATACCAACCAGAAGGGATATTTGAAATAGTAAAAGAGAAAGAAAAAGTAGTTAAATCTACCTGTCCACAACCAAAGAAAACCTATGAAGACTACACATACCTGGATGTAGGGCAGACTGTCTCTATCCCGGACACATCTTACATTCCTTCCGACTTGGTGCTTATAGATAAAAATGATTCGATTTATGCTATCTGTATAAAGTCAGATGTAAACTTGGCCTTAAACAAAATGATAAAAGCTGCCAAAGATGATGGTCATGTTATAAAAGTATCCTCAGGGTTTAGAAGCTATACTACACAAAAGGCAATACTTGCCCAGAATATAAAAGATGGAAATAAAAATGCATCCATTGCTGTAGCAAAACCTGGACATTCAGAGCATCAGCTTGGAGTTGCTGTTGATCTAACAAGTCCTTCTATCAACAATGAATCCGCTGCCAAAAAATTTGAGACTACAAAAGAAGCCAAGTGGCTAAAAGACAATTCATACAAGTATGGATTCATCCAAAGCTACCCAGAAGACAAAGAAGACATCACTGGCTATATGTACGAAGCTTGGCACTATAGATACGTAGGCATAGATATTGCAAAAGAAATCTATGAAAATGGACAGACAGTTAACGAATTCTTAAAAGAGAAAAATAGTTAGATTATCTATTTCGCATACGCACTTGCGTCTTCGAGGCGGATGGAGAGGAGCTTGGAAGCACCAGAAGCGTCCATAGTGACTCCATAGAGAACTTGTGCACGAGACATAGTCTCGCGGTTGTGTGTGACCACGACAAGCTGGGAGTACTTGGATAGGTTGTCGAGCATGTTGCCGTACTTGCGAGAGTTGGCTTCGTCGAGAGCTGCGTCTGTCTCATCGAGTACTAGAAATGGTGGTGGGTTGACCTGTGACATAGCAAAAAGGAGTGCGATAGATGTGAGTGACCTCTCGCCTCCAGAGAGCATGTGGAGGTCTTTGACTTTCTTCTGAGGTAGGGTCACGTTGATCTCAATCCCCCGCTCAAATCCGAGCTCTGTCTCGCCCGTCTCTGATTCTTCCTCTTCTATATCCTCATCTGTCTTTCTAGACTTCTTGTGATCCATAACCACAGAGAGGAATGCAGACCCGCCACCGAACATAAGGGCAAAGAATTCTTGGAACTGTTTGTTTATCTTACTTACACCTGTTTTGAATTCTGTATCGAGAGTTTCTTTTAAATCTTGTATCAAGACTTTGAGTGAATCTATGCCTTGCTTCAAGTCCTCGCTTTCTTTGGCGAGAAATTGATCACGCTCTTCTGTATCTTGGTATTCTTTGAGCATCTCAGAGCTATTGGGTGAACCCATATCTTCGAGCTTGATCTTGATGCGTTCGATCTTTTTACGTAGGTCATCTTGAGCACTACGGATTACTTCGCCTGCAACTTCAGCGTTCTTATATGACAGCACATCTTGGCCAATGAGCACACTTGCTTCTTGTAGCTCCATCTCAAAGCTATTCTTTATCATATTTAGTTTATCTTCTTCAAACACAAGTGAGTGGATGCTGGACTCAACCTCGTTCTTCTCTCGCATAAGTTCGTATAGGTTGCGTTCACTTTCTCGGAGTGATGCTTCTACTGCCCTCTCATCAGAACGAAGTTCGTCTATCTGGGCAAGTATTTGCTTTTCATTATGACCTATCGCCTCCATATCAGCGAGCACACCGTCACGAGCAATCTTTACACGAGAGTATTCTTCTTTTATATTCTCATCTATTTCTTCTACTGAAGTCTCGACATCTCTACTTAGAGTCTGAAGTCGAGATTTCATATTCTTCAATATTGTAGCGATCTCTGAGATGTTCTCACTCTCTAATGCCTTGTCTATCTCTCTATCGAGTGCATCTACAACAGAACGCCACTCTCCTTCAGTTATGACTTTACCTTTTGTTTTAGATGCACGAGCAAACTCACGGTCAAAGCCATCTATGGTTCCTTCGAGTCTTCCAAGGGTACGAGAAAGTTCGTCCTTCTTAGTACGAAGGATTCCAAGCTCTGATTCGTGGGTTTTGATGGCACCACTGTGTTTACTTGCTTGTGGTTCTTCTTTGGTTGATTTGAGTTCACTTATCCGCTCTTCGAGTGATCGTGACTGCTTCTCTAGAGTGTGACGCGCGTCACCTAGGCGCTTGCCTTCTGTTTTTATATATGATGATTCTTTAGACAGGTAGTCTTTGTAGAATCCACGAAGTTCATCACGCATTTCACGCGCCTTCTCTACTATCTGCACCTGTTTTTTAAGGAATGCCAAATGTGGAGCAATCTCGCGGCGAAGTGCTTGGACTTCTTTCATATTTATATGCGTCTTCTCAAGTTTACGTTCTGACTCACGTATGCGGTATTGGTAGACCTTGAGGCCGAGAGCGTCCTCGATCATTGCTCGACGGTCTTTGTTGGAAGCATTGAGCACTCGGTCAGCCTCTCCTTGCGATATGATATGGTGACCAGAACTACCAATGTTTACAGATGCGAGGAGGTCTACGACGTCTTTGAGTCGTACTTCAGTGTTGTTGATAGTGTATTTGTTGACACCATCTGGGAACACTTCACGACCAATAACTACTTCATCATAATCGAGAGACACACCGAGTCCACTATTTGTAAAAGAAAATATTTTCTTACTATTATCAAAAGTTATAAGAACTTGCGCACGAGAAGAGTGTGACAGTGCTTTCGATCCCTTGAATATCAGGTCCACTCCACCCTTACCACGCAATGACTTCATGGACTGCTCACCTAGTACGAAGCGTATGGATTCTACTATGTTTGACTTACCAGAACCGTTGGGCCCTACGACGCATGTGGTAGGAGTTGTGAAAGACACCGTACTTTTCTTGCCGAATGATTTGAATCCATTGAGTTCGATAGCTTTGAGCGTCATCATTAGTCGAGCCAGTCTTTAATTTCTAATGCGGAGCGGGCCGCAGCTTGTTCAGCTTCTTGCTTGGACTTACCTTTACCTTCGGCAATGCGGTCTTCGCCAAAGAATACACCTATGGTGAAATGCTTGTCGTGGTCTGGACCCGACTCGTTGAGAACTTTGTAAACTGGAGTTACACTTAGATATTCCTGAGACTTCTCCTGTACCAAACTCTTAGCATCGCGCCACAACTTCTTGGCAACTATCTCATCTATTTTGCCAAAGAGGGTCCGAGCAATGAAACTTTTCGCAACATCATAACCTTGATCAATATAGACCGCACCAACATATGCTTCATAAGTATTTGCAAGTATATAACTACGAGCTTTGCCTACATCTTTTGCTTCACCTTTTGAAAGCAGCAGGTAGTCGTTCATGCCGAGCTCGAGCGCTACCTCACCGATGATGACTGCATTCACAAGCGCAGATCTGTATGCTGTCAGGTCGCCTTCGTCGCGGTCTGGGTATTTGTTGTATAGGTAGTCAGTGACTATGAGTTCCAGTACTGCATCCCCCAGGAATTCGAGGCGCTCGTTGTGAGAGAAATGTGAGTCGTTGTTCTCATTGATATACGAACGGTGAATAAACGCCTGTTCAAGGAGCTTTTTATCATTAAAAATTATGTTAGTCTTTTTTTCAAATGTCTCAAAATTAATCATTTTTCGTTAGTATCTCCACAGCTTTTGTTAGAAGTGGAATCATATTGTCATACATTTTAAGCCCCGCTACTTCTGAAAGTGGAAACCATTTTACATCATCCAGCCCTCCTGACTTATTATAAAGTACTAGGTCGCCATATGGTGCTTCAGCAAGGAAGAATGTGACTTGTTTGCGGATTTTCCCTTTCTCAGGGTGTGTAGCCACATATTCGTTTTGGCCTAGCATTTCTTTAATCTTTATATCGAGGCCTAACTCTTCTTTTATTTCACGAATTGCACCTGTTTCTACATCTTCGTTCTCTTCAACTCCACCTTTAGACAGCGTCCAGTATCCGAAAACGTCATGAACAAAGGCAAAATATATTCCTCCTTCGTTTTTAGAGTAAATAACCGCACCGGCTTTCTTCTCAATTGGGAATTTGGCTGGATCTGTCTCGAAAACCTTTGCTTTCTTTTTACCAACTTCATCTTTACCTGGCTCGCCTATTTCTTTATAAACTCCACCAAGAACGCCGTTGATGAATTTACTAGAGTTCTCTCCACCAAAACTCTTAGCAAGCTCGATAGATTCATTGATAGCAACCTTTGGTGGGACTTGGGTCCTATCACCAAATAGGAGCTCATATAGACCCATACGCAAGATGTTGCGATCGACTATAGATATCTTGTCTATAGGCCAATCTGGGGCAGCTTTCTCTATGATCTCATCGATAATAGCTTTCTTCTTTACGATACCAAGAAGTAGCTCTGACATGAAGGTTCCGTCATCGAGCCCAGGTCCAAATTCTTCTATATTGCGGTCGAGCATGTCCGCAGGTGTCATGTCCTTCTCAGCGGCAAAATCCCACTCGAAGAGCGTTTGAAGAACAATTGAACGTGAAAGGTGCCTGTTTGCCATAATATAATTATGTAGTACGAAGTATGTAGAAAGTAGCAAGAGTTTCTCAACTTACTACCAACTGCCTACTACTTACTGGTCTTTTTTGCTTTCTTTTTCGCCTGCTTTTTCTCAACTTTCTTTACCACGTCGACGACTTTGCGTCCACGATAAAAGCCACAGTGAGTACAAGTAACGTGTGTTTCCTTTGTCTTTCCGCAGTTTGAACAAGTACCAAAACCCTTCGCTTTTAGAGCGTGGTGGCTTCGGCGGTTCCCTGTATGGGAACGTGTATGTCGCATTCGTATTACCATATAGATAGTATAGCTATTTCTCGGAAATATGCAAATATGCTATGATGGCCAATATGGAAAACACTGAAAAATTGGCTCATATTCGCCACTCTCTCGCCCACCTTTTGGGGGCATCAGTTATGGAACTATACCCTGGTTCCAAGCTCACACTCGGGCCTGCTATAGACAACGGATTCTACTACGACATCGATGTTGTTGGTAAAGTTGCCGACACAGACCTAGAAAAAATCGAGACAAAGATGCACGAACTCATAAAAGGTTGGTCAACATTTGAAAAGCAAGTAGTAAATGAAAATGACGCAAAAACTAAGTTTGTAGGAAATGAATATAAAGAAGAACTCATAAATGGAATCGTAGAGAAAGGTGAAGAGATAACTCTCTATACTTCTGGTGCATTTACAGACCTTTGCCGTGGTGGCCACGTAGAGAATATGAAAGAAGTTAAAGCTGACGCATTCAAGCTCGAACGAGTAGCGGGTGCATACTGGCGTGGTGATGAGAAGAACAAAATGCTGACTCGTATATATGGAATAGCATTTGAAACAAAAGCGGATTTAGACGCATATATAACCCAGCAAGAAGAAGCAAAGAAGCGCGACCACAGAAAACTTGGGACTGAGATGGGAATATTTGCTTTCTCTGACTTTGTTGGCCCAGGACTACCTCTTTGGCTTCCAAATGGTGCGGCTATAACTGAAGAGCTCGAAAAGCTCGCAAAAGAAACAGAATTCCTAGCAGGATACAAGCAGGTACGGACTCCTCATATCGCTAAAGAGTCCATGTACATAACTTCAGGACATTTACCATACTACGAAGAATCTATGTATCCTCCTATGGAATACGAAGGCGGTAAATATTACTTGAAAGCTATGAACTGCCCACATCACCACCAGATATTTGGCGCTTCACCTCGTAGTTACAGAGATCTCCCTCTTCGTCTGGCTGAATACGGCACGGTATATCGTCATGAAAAATCAGGAGAACTTTTTGGGCTTATGCGTGTTCGTTCTCTTTCTATGAATGATGCACACATCTATTGTACTGAGGAGCAATTCGCAGATGAATTCCGAGCCGTCAATGACATGTACCTAAAATATTTCAAAATATTTGGTATAGACAAATACGTAATGCGTTTCTCTACTCATGAAGCATCTAAGCTTGGGGAGAAATATGTAGACGAACCAGGACTCTGGAAAAAGACAGAAGACATGGTTCGTAACGTACTTATAGAATCAAACATACCATACATAGAAGTACCAAATGAAGCAGCATTCTATGGGCCGAAGATTGACGTTCAGGTTTGGAGTGCTATTGGCCGTGAATTTACACTAGCAACAAACCAAGTCGACTTTGCAGTACCAGGCAGATTTGGACTAACATATACTTCAAATGAAGGTAAGGTAGAGACTCCACTTTGTATACACCGCGCACCACTTGGTACGCATGAGCGTTTTACAGGATTCCTTATCGAGCACTACGCTGGTGCATTCCCTACATGGCTCTCACCTGTTCAGGTTTCAATAATCCCAGTCAAAGAAGCCCATGAAGAAGAGGCTAGTAAAGTTTTCAATACATTAAAAAATGAATTTGTTCGAATAGAGAAAATCTCTGGTAATGAATCCCTTGGTAAAAGAATCCACAAAGCAAAGAGCATGAACACTCCTTATGTTATAATCCTCGGAGATAAAGAAAAGGAATCAGGCCTGCTAACTATCGAGAAGAGAGATGGAACCAAGGTCCAAATGAGTCTCGAAGACTTCAAGAACCACATCCTAAGCGAGATAAAATCCCGCTCCCAAATTAATTAATACAAACTCTTAAAAACTTCCCGCTGGTAAATATTGTGCATATGCACAATTTACCAGCGGGAAGTTTAGGTTATAAGTGTTAGCCTTATATCTACTTCTTTAAATATTTTTTGAGTTTTGCTTCTTGGCGCAGATCTGGGGTGACGTCGTCTTCGTCCATTATCTCTGTGCCGATTATCTCTTCTATCACATCTTCTACTGTTATCACTCCTTCAAATCCCCCAAACTCATCAAGCACTACGAATAGGTGCATCTTGGTTTTTATAAACTGATCGAGCACTGTGTCTAATGGGTCAGATGTGTTTACAAAGTGAACTGTTCCATCCATTACATCACGAACAATTATAGGTATTTTAATACCAAGTAAGTCTTTAAGGTATAGTATGCCGACGAACTGGTTTGGGTCATCTGTGCCTACTGGGAGTCTAGAGTAGCCTGAATCCTTTAAATCAGCAAGGTATGCCTCATCTATCACATCATCAGCACGAACTGTTTTAACGACTGTGTTAGGAGTCATAACGTGCTCTACATTCCTATGTGAGAAAGAGAATGCTCCCTTTGCTATGCGACGCTCATCGTGGTCTACGTCACCATTTGAAGTAGTTTTATCATCAGATATTATCGACAGCAGGTCGCGCTTTGTATAGCTGGTAGGAACTTCTTTACCAAGCATTTTATTCAATACCCACGCTATTGGATAACATATTGGAGAGAATATCGTCATAATAACTCGTATAAGTGGTGCAGTACGAGCTCCGAACGAAAGCGCAAATCGTGACACTACTGCCTGGGGTAGTATCTCGCCTACTATAAAAAGAGCGCTTGTTGCAATAACTCCAGCCCACCATCCCTCGATAATATCACCGACAAGTATTGAGAAGAATGCTGATGCAGCTGCATTGCCTAGTAGGAGTGTAGTAAGCAGAAACATGCCGTTCTCGCGGATTTTATAAACCTTCTCTGCATCTTTATCTCCATGCTCCATCTTGCGACGAAGTGTAGATAAGTCGAGTCCCATCAAACCAAGAGTAAGCCCAGCAAATAATGCTGAGAATAGAACACAAATTATAGCTAGTACTATATTAGTCATTTATTAGATATCGAGCTTCGCCATCTTGGCGTGCGACTGGATGAATGCTTTACGAGGAGGAACTTCAGATCCCATGAGCATATCAAAAACTTTGTTAGCATCTTCAGCATCTGTAACTGTTACCTGCTTTAGGATTCTTTTCTCTGGATCCATAGTTGTCTCCCAGAGTTCTTCGGCATTCATTTCTCCGAGACCTTTGTAGCGTTGAACGTGTATTTTTACTGCTCTCTTAGCCTTAGTGTCTTCCTCCTCTTCTTCTACCTCCACTTCAACGGCGTCAGTTCCTTCATTTGCAGATTCTTGGAGGAGTTGTTCTATAGAAGGAGCATCTTTACCGAGAACTTGGTCACGTTCTTCGTCTGAGTACGCGTAGAAGATTTCTTTACCTTTCTTGATTTTAAATAATGGTGGTTGAGCAATATATACATAACCAGCATCGAGGACCGCTCGGAAATACCTGTACATGAGTGTAAGTATAAGCGTACGAATGTGTGCTCCGTCCACATCGGCATCTGTAGCAATTATTATCTTGTGGTAGCGCATCTTCTCTAGGTCAAAAGTGTCACCAATGGATGTACCCATGGCGATGACCAGGTTCTTGATCTGCTCAGATCCTAGCATACGGTCAAGGCGCGCTCGCTCGACGTTGAGGATCTTACCTCGAAGTGGCAGTATGGCTTGTGTCTTTCTGTCTCGGCCCATTTTCGCCGTACCGCCCGCAGAGTCCCCCTCTACTATGAATAGTTCAGCTTCATCCGCACTCTTGGTCTGACAGTCAGCAAGCTTGCCTGGGAGTGTCATACCTTCGAGGGCTCCTTTGCGGAGCACAGAGTCCTTGGCAGCTTTGGCAGCTTTACGAGCACGAAGAGCAAGTATGGATTTGTTTATAATCTGCTTGGCTTCATCTGGATTCTCTTCAAGGAAAGAAGTGAATGCTTCCCCGAATACTGTCGCTACAGCACCTTGGGCTTCAGTGGAGCCCAACTTTGCTTTAGTTTGACCTTCAAACTGTATTTCACGGAGTTTTACTGACACTACAACCATGAGGCCTTCGAGAACGTCGTCGCCAGTGAATCCTCCATCGGCTTCTTTGATCATGTTGTTCTTCTTACCGTAAGTGTTGAGTATACGAGTCAGAGCCGTTTTAAAACCAGTTATGTGTGTACCACCTTCTGGGTTATAGATGTTGTTAGCAAAAGGCACAATATGAGAGTTCATATCATCTACATATTGTAGAGCAACTTCCACCCCCACATCATCAAGTTCACGCTCTACATAGAACACACTAGAGTGTATAGGCTTCTCTAGTTTGTTATAGAACTTCACTAGTGACACAAGACCTCCCTCAAAGTAGAAAGTCGTCGAAGGAACTTCAAGGCCCATTTCCTTAAACCAGAATATATCATCTATAGAACTTTTGGTTTTAGCTTTCTCGGCTATAGGGTTCCACAGGCGTGCGTCTATGATATCGATGCGTAGGCCCTTTACAAGGTATGCTTGCTGACGTAGATGGTTCACTATAGTGTTCCAGTCAAATTTAACCTGCTTGAAAATTTCTTCGTCAGGCTCAAATGATATGATAGTTCCGTGGACTTTCGATGAACCGACTTTCTTTACAGCAGCTTTCTTTTTACCTTGTGAATACTCCTGCACGTATTTACCACCATCACGGTGAATTTCTGCTTTGGTATAGATAGAGAGTGCATTCACTACAGATGCTCCTACTCCGTGCAAACCTCCAGAGACTTTGTACCCACTGTCGTCACCTCCGAACTTTCCTCCGGCGTGGAGAGTAGTCATGACAGTTTCAAGTGCAGAGACTTTAGTCTTGGGATGGACATCTACAGGGATACCACGACCGTTGTCCACTACTCGTACAGCATTACCAGGCATAAGAGTGACTTCGATATGATCAGCAAATCCTCCCATGGCTTCATCGCGTGAGTTATCGAAAATTTCCCATATCAGGTGGTGTAGTCCATCGATTCCAGTAGAGCCGATATACATTCCAGGGCGTCTTCGAACAGGCTCTAGGCCTTCTAGGACAGATATCTGATCTGCCCCATAACTACCTCCGTTTTTGGCTTTCTTTTCTTCTTTTTTGGCCATAGTATTATTTAAAATCACCCTAAATAAATGGGTAAATTGTCCTTATATTATATCAAAAATCACTCTAAAAAGAAAGCCTTAGATTCTTATTTTATAAAGGTTTTATTGGTGTTTATGGTGGAATCTAGCCTTAATTCTTTAGTTTATCTTTGATGTCTTGCTCTAAAGCTTTGACTTCATTGAGTTCCTCTATTAAACCTTTGCTTGTATGCTCAAGTTCTATGATCTCTTGCTCTAGCTCACTGATCATATTTGTTCCTACTCCTTTATTGTGATTATGTATGTGTGGCATTTTTCGTCTTATAAATATCAATACTGTAGATACAATAATTACTAAAATAACAATGACTATAGTAAGGCCTGGATGATGAGCTATGCCTGAGAAAAATGAATTAGCTGTATGCTTCTCATTTGGCAACAATATCCATTTATCTATGATATCTTGATGCTCTCTCGCGCTTACTTGGTTTAATCCTTTGTTTAAAATAGAGCTGAGTATTGCCTTCCCTTCTGGGACTGCAAATGCCATCTTTAAATCAAATGTTATACTCCCTGCAACTTTAATACTACGCATTGATTGCTTAGACAGTAGATGAGTCAGAGACGCAACATTCATAACTGTAGCATCCACTTCATCGAGAGCTACTTTCTGTAGGGCAAGTTCGTTGTCTACGACTTCTTCGACTATCACACGTGGGTAATTGCTTTTGATATATGAACTGATAGCAGAGCCTTGTATTACGGCAACACTTTTGTTGTTAAACTCATCGAGAGTCATACCATCATGAGATGAGTAATCTTTACGAACAGCTATAACTACAGGAAATGTAGAGTAGGGATCGCTAAAATCAAGAGATAGTTCCTTGGCCTTATCAACTTCTATACTTGATACATAATCACCTTCAGATGATGTTAGACTTTTTAAAACATCAGATCTTGTACGAGCAGTAATATAATCTATCTTTAAGTCCAACTTCTCTGCTACAAGTTTAATATAATCAATGAAAATACCCTGGGTTATATAAGAAGAATCATTAAAAGAAAATGGTGGGTTGTTCTTCTCTGGTAAAACAGAGATGGTGTTATTCCTTGAGCTAAGCCATATGTTTTCTTCTTTAGTAAGTAAACTAGACTGGGCGTATATAGTAGATATAGGACTTATGACAAATACTGCCAAGAATACGTATAGGAAAGCTGATTTCATTATCCCTTAATAATAACAAAAGTGGCCTCAAAAAGGAAGTTCTAGATTTGGCTAATTTTCTATCTTCTTTATTTTTTCTTTTATGTCTTCCTCCAAGATTTTAACGTTATTTAGCTCTTCTATCAGGCCTTTACTGGTGTCTTCCAGTTCGAGCATCTCTTCTTTCAATTCTTTTACCTCATCTAGATGACTATGCCTTCTAAATGTAAATCTCCTCTTCCTTAGTCGTATAATGAGGATAACTATTATGACACAAAGTATCAGATACAAGATTATAGATATTAGATTGTCTAAAATATAGGAGGAGATTAATGAAGTTTTGTTTATTTCGTTTGGTACGACTACCCATTTATCTTTGATTATTTGCCTATCATTAGTGCTTATTTGTTGTAATCCTTTATCGAGGATTGATTGGAGTATCTGCTTGTCTTTTGGTACAGCAAACGAGAGTTTGTAGTCAAAACCAGTGCTACCAACAACCTTAACACTATTTAAAACTTGTTTGGATAAGTAATAAGACAGAGATGTAATATCCATAATAGCAGCATCCACCTCGCCTAGAACTACTTGCTGTAAACCAAGTTCGTTGTCGCTGACGGACTCAATGACAATCCTAGGATTATTAGTTCTCACGAATTCCTCAACTGCATATTGACCACCAATAGCGACCTTTTTACCAGTCAGGTCGTTGAGGGTTAGATTGTTCTTATTCGAATCTTTTCTTACAACAATAACAGCTGGAGTAGTGACATAAGTATCTGAGAAATACAGTATATCTCCCCTATCTTTTGTGTCAGCTAAAGATGTAATCACATCTCCTTTACTGCTTTGTTTTACATCATCAAGTATTTGAGATCGAGAACGAGCAGGTAAATACTGGATCTTTGCTCCTATTTTCTGAGCTATCACTTCGATATAGTCTATGGACAGACCCTGTGGTATTCCTGAAGAGTTTTGATAAGAATATGGGGGGAAATTCTTTTCAGGATAGACGACAATGGTGTTGTTGCGAGATCTGAGCCACAAATTCTCTTCTAGGTTAAGTATTTTACTCTCAGCATTACCTAAAAGAGGGAAACTAAGTATGGCAATAAGGTATAGAGAGGTCAGCAGGATATATGGTCGCTTCATACCCTATATAATACCACACCTAACTGCTTTTTTCAGTATTTGTGTTTTCTAGCGGGTCTTTATATAAGAGCTTATCTTCATGCTCCAAATGATGCTCGGTGAGTATAATCTTCTCTTCTTCGAGACCCATGCGTCTCTTCATAATACGCATACGGCGTGACGAATACCACGGGATAAAGTAAATAAGCATTATAAGCCCAACTATTGGTATAAGTAGGAGGAGTATATTTATAAAGACTATCAAGCCTTTGACTATCTTGCTGTCATTTACAAAAAGCTGAACACCGAGACCAGGCTTTTCTATGTTTGTATCATCTTCAACTAGGAATGGGGTGGCGTTGTATACCCCTGCTATTAGGTTGTTGGGTGTGACATATTCAAATAAACCTTTTTCATTGTTTTGGACAAGGACATCACTAAGGCGTTTCTTTTTTGATTGAACAAAGTCCAAGAATTGTTCTCCGAAAGATTTCTGCGATAGATCTTCAAAGGAAATTTTTGTCATAGCGCCTGGCTCTCCTCTACCCCTTAGATAAGCAGTTTGTTTAGAATAAACTGATTGTGAATACTCAGTAATGACCGGCAATGCTTGTAGTCTCCTTGGTGTTGTTTGGGCGATAGGCACCCCAGACAAGTCTAGAGCCCCAGCACCTGGAGTAATATTAAAATTGATAGATGAAAGTCCACTTATGACATTAGTACCAAGTCCGTCATTGGCAAGGATTGCTCCTTCAGTAAAAGAAACAGTAGCTCGACCAGATTTCTTGGCTTCAAATGTAATATTGAAAAGTGTCCCACCAGCTCCCCTATAACCAGGGTTGAGTATTACACCTTCAAATGTGACCTTATTCCTACCTACATTAGGATCCCGGGTCCAGATGTTTAATATGCTACTATCCCTACTTACAGATATAGTCTTTAGAGTATCTTCAGAGAATGATACAACTCCAGATATGGCATTGATAGCTTGGTCAGTAGACTCTACTTTAATACTTAGTGTGACCCGATCTCCTTCTTGTACACTACCAGATGGTTTAGTTATGGACAGTGATGCAGGTGCTGCAAACACACTCGTAGTGCTAAACAATACGACTATAAAAAAACTATATAGTATTGTTTTTATGTAGAATTTCATCTTTTCCTTTTTAACACAAAAAATACAAAGTAACAAACAAAACCTATAAGTACTATCCCTATAAGCTGTATATTAGAAAGTATACCAGGTATTTCTACATTTGACTCACGTATATTGCCTCCGAAGTCTACCGCCCTAACTACTACGTCCCTTTTTACAAGGCCCTTACTTATAGGTGTTGGACTTGATATATCTTCCCAATTATCACCTGCTACGCGAAGTTGATAAGATTTCACGCCTGATTCTGCGTCTGTAGTAGAAAAGACAATCATAGACGGTGTCCTCGAGAATAGACCTGCTTCTATGAATTCTATAACAAAAGGCAGGGGTGGCACTGTGTCTGCTGATTTAATGCGAGTGGAATTCTTATCATAAGATGAATCTAGTGATTTAGATACACTTATAGGTGAATCAATTCTAGTGTGGATTAGTGATGTACCTTTACCATCGTTAATAAGAATACTTGATTCTTTTATAGTAAAGCTTCCTTGACCTACGTCTCTTGTAGAAAATAATAAATGCAAAAGAGGTATTGGTTGTAGTTCTTTTTTATCAGGATCATACATCCCATCTACCCCACCAGGTATAATCCCACTAAAGTGTATTTCCCCACCTTTGTCTACTGGTGATGTTAGCCATAGGCGCTTGATGGATCCTTCTTCTTTGTAGCCAGAGAATGAAACTACATCTACAGGGTACGATAACTTTATATCAAAAGAGTTCACAGATGCGCCTTCTGTATTAAGATTAACCAAAACACTAAAATCCTGTCCTTCTGTAGCAACCTTTGGTGCAGATACAGACACCAGAGCTGCATGAGACACAGATGAGGTTAGTAAGAAAATGGCTATAGTGTAGATAAGTATCTTCATAGTTATATAAACATTATACATTACCCAGTCCAATAAAATGCGAGTATTGAGAAGTCGGTAAGGTTTATGACTTTGTCAGAATTTGTGTCGACACACTTTGGTGGATTTGGCTTCCCATACCAAAAGGCAACCACAGAGAAATCGACAAGATTTATAATCTGGTCGGCATTACAATCTCCTGGGATATTTGTAGTGAGGTCGATGCTCAATATATTTACATCTCCAATAACAAACTTTATGACTTTACTTATCTTCTTATCATTTTGGTAATTAGAATATACATCGTATGCACCCTTTTTAAAACCTATAAGTGGTATTGTAATCTGATAAACTCCGTCAGGTTTGCTTTGGACATAGTAAGTCGAACTTACTGATCCTGATATAACGACGTCTATATATGTGTTTGGTACAGAGTAGCCAGATACTGTTATATAGTCGCCAAATTTTACCTCACTTTTATCTGTAGTGATAGTTGGGGCAAATCTGATACCACTTACTTGGGTCACATAGCCGTTTTTAACCACCAGAGGATAGTTGATAAGTAGTGATCTACGCCCAGACTTATCTATGGCATATAGAGTATACAGTACACTTGGGTTATATGTTTCAGAAAGCGTAACACTAAAGCGAGCATTTGCATCTGCCATAACCACCTGTGAAGGAATTCCGTCTTTCCATATATGGACAGTGGCGCCAGGATAAGCAAGTCCAGAGAATACAACACTTGTGTCTATCCCTCCTCCACCATCATCAGTCGGAGTAATAGTTATGGTACCCACAGAAGCAGATACCCCCACATCCACAGCGTAAACTGTATGCGATACAGCAAAAAAGAACAAGACGAGTAATATGAATTTAGTTAGAGATTTTCTATACATGAGTGGCATCGTTTGGTTTGTTCATGCCAAGACGTGCCTTCTGTATAATATGCTTGTTATAGCGTCGAATTAGTTTTTTGCCGCCCCAAAATACAGTGAAGAAAATAATGGCAAGGCATATTAATAATTGCCAAGGAAAAACAAAGAAGAAAACTGTGTCTTTTACTCTTATAGCATCTGTACTGTACAGCAGGTTGAGCTTGGCAAAATATGGGCCAAAGGCGTAGTTGTTCCACTGGTATATTGCTTGGCCAAAGAACTTACCTACTACACCACTTGGTGCTACATAGTCCTTCGCTCGTGGATCCTTGACCCAGTCAACGTTGAAGCGTCGAGTGCTTGATGGAAGTATGTTGCCTCCACCTGGGTTTGCATCTATTTTATCTTCTGGTATATAAAACAGATCATGCATTACTATCTTGCCTACTGGTTTTATACGGTCACCTCCATCGTTACGAAACCTATAAGTAAAAGACACCGGGAGAGTGTTGTAAAAGATTTTGTTGTCTTTGGTATTAAAGTCGACGAGGCCTCCAGCTTCTTTTACATCACCATTAACTGAAAGAAGTATGAGTATACCTGTCTTTGAACCTACAGCCACCCCGCTTGAGCCATTGTTTGGATTTGTACCCCAGAATATTGATCCGAAGTGTCCTCCTGGTTCTGCATCTTTAGGAATCTCTATTTTGAATGTAACGGTCTTTGACTCATTGGCTTTCAAGTCTATAGATGCAGTTGTAGAGAGCCATGTACCTATATCATCTTTTGGCTCTACGAATGCTGGACTACCGGTATCACCTGAGGCTTCGAAGTTGGCATATGAAGAGTAGTATATTGAGCTACCTTCACTCTCATTGGTGATGACCATCTCCCTGGTGACTGTCTCGCCTGGGTTACCACTGACTTCTACACGTACAGGAGACAAGCTGAGAGCATGAGCATTTTTCGAAACAAAGAAAACAGCAATGATTAAAATCAAGAGTGCGAATCGTCCTCTGTTGTTCTGGTAGTTATTCATCCCTTAGAAGTCTTCTTACTATTAGAATGTAGCAGTCGCTATAAATGTAATAGCGTCAGTATAGTCATTGAGAGCCGCTTGACCTGTGGCAATTGAAGCATTTACAGCTATTGTTCCACGTCCGCCTGCTATAGGGGCACCATTTGTATCAAAGATAGTCTCAGGAGTGACTGCAGACATGGCTTGTACGACATTAGTCGCACTATTGGCAGCACAAGTGTCGCCATCATATCCTCCTTCATCATCGAGTGTACCAGTACCTGCTGTAGTTGTAACAATACATAGACCATAGTTTTCAGTACCAGCAGTAACAGCAGTGTTATCGGTAGTATCTATGTCATTTGTTGGACTAGAAGTAGAGACCAGACCACTTGCTCCGTTCGCGTTTGAAACTGTGACTACTGCTCCACCACCAGCATTAGTATCGAGGTCTACACAGATAAGGTTTACAGCATCTGTAGCACCAGATATTCTAGTATCTGCCGTTGATATTGCTCCGAGGGCTATAGCGTATGGTGCTGCTGTCTCGTCTGTATCGCATGTACTGTCATTACTTCCTGCTGTGTCTAGGTCAAAAGTAATTGAAGAGCCTACCGTTGCTGTGATGGCTACAGTGTCGTCATCGATAATAGCGTAAGCTATCTGACTTGAGTGAGTTGAAGCAAACGCTGAGTCACAAGCAGCCACGTTGTCACAGTGTTGAAAATCTATGTTTGTAGCTGCTACAGAAGAAGGATTTGTGAGTGTACCGTCTGCAGTTGTTCCATCGATCGTAAATGTAACAGTTGCTCCTGTTGCTGATGCTGTATATGTAGCTGATGGTTTAATAGTGAAAATATTATTGGTTGTGTCAACAGAAATACATACGTTGTTTACACCGGCAGCGACTGTACAGTCTACATCACCAGCACCTTGTTCAACAGCATTTATAGTTCTTGCAGCACCATCATCGAAAGTGAAGTCTCCAGCAGCCCAAGTGCCTCCAGCAGTAAAAGTACCAGGAAAATCAACACGGAGGAAGTCAGTGTTACCAGCAGAATCAAAGTCAATACCAGTCGGGAGTGTGAATACTATAGTATGGTCAGCTGTAGTACTGATCTGTAGACGAGTAGCTGTGTCTTTTGATGATGTGATAGCCAAAGCTTCTGCGATCTGTGGGCCACCTGAAGTTACAAGGATTAGGGCGACCATAGTAATAGAACTTGCAACCTTTGACAGCACTGATGACTTGAATTTCAATATTTTCATAATATAACTACTGAATTAATAATTAATAATTAATAAACTTTTATAATAAGATTTATAGCCTTATTTTACCATAAAATATCCTTAAAAGATACGTAAATAAGCATTGTGGATAACTTGATACTAGAAAGTCCCTGTGGCAATGAATGTAAGTGAGTCTTCATAGTCATTATGAGAAGGAGTTGTAGGGCTTATTGTCGCATTGACCACTATTTCAGCATGTCCACCGGACAGCGTTCCACCTCCTGAGTTCAATATGTCTGTAGGAGTTGATGAGAGTGCCCTTACACCATTGGTTCCAGAACCTAGTGAACAAGAATCGCTACTGTACCCTGTTGCTCTAGAAAATCCTGTAAGTCCAGATGTCGCAACACATAGTCCGTATCGAGCTGTACCCGCAGACATAGTTCCTGTAGTGCTTGGAATCTTGTCAGTAGGTACCGATGCCGACCGTAGCCCATCAGCACCACCTGCATTATATACAGTCACTACCATTCCACCCGGTGCATTGGTTTCTCCTTCGGCTACTATCATACGTACGCTAGACCCATTGGAATTATTTACAGATCCAGTAGAAAGAGCCCCAAGCTCAACTAAGTATGGAGCGGTCGACTCACCATTTGTAAAGTCAGATGCAGTGTCGAGGTCGAAAGTTATAGTTGGCTGTACTATCGTCGCACAGATTTTCCTTGTGTATGCACTGCCATCCCCTACATGGGCATTGTCTGAACTAGAAATAGAAGCGAGTGTAGTGTCATAACCAGAGCAGTTGGAGTTCTGATAACCGACAGTGATAGTGTCGTTCTCTACAGAGTCAGACAAACAGACATTGGTGCCGTAAGTGTTTACACTTGTCTCTTGTATAGTTCCATTTGTCGAACCTGAGATGCGTGCAAATATTTGCTTGTTAGAAGCACTACATGAGTTACCAATAGTTGAAACACCAGAACAACACACTACATCGTCGTCATAGTTGACATTGGACTGACTCGGGAGTTCAGAGTGAGCATTAGTAGATCCAGACATGCGTAGAAGTGTGGTATATCCACTTCCATTACATGATGCCTGTGTAGTTACAGTACAAGAAAGAGCCGCATATATGTTGAAAATTGGATAAAAAGAAGACAGGGCAAATACTGTAACCAATATCCAATTAAAATGTTTTGTCTTGAAGAGGACCTGTTGATTTTTCTTGTGTTGTTGGTTTATCATTTTTATTATTTATAGGAGCAACCTCAATGATCTTGTTTATACTAGGTCTGTATAGCACGGCTTTGCCTGACTGTGAAAATATAAGTACTTTGTCTCCTTTTTGTGCTCCAGAGAAGAACGATTGGTCTTTCAACTTTTCTGGGTCAGAGACGGTTGCTACTGTTGGCTCTTCTCCGGTTGGGATAAGGTAGATCTTTGCTACCCTGCCGAGCAGGTCTTTTGCTTCCTTGGAAGCTTCTGCTGTAGGGTTCTTTTGTAGAGAGCTGAGTCTATAGTAAAAATACCCCCCGAAACCTATCGCTATCAACAAGACTACCAACAACACCCTATTTATAAGTTTTTGCTTGGACATTGATCTCTTTTTAGGTTTTAGCCCAGGAACGGTAGGAGGCTCCTCTACATAAGGAAGAGCGTTTATTTTAATTGTGTTTTTATCTTCCATAGAGTTACTAAGCTATTATATGATAAACAGGTAGTTTCAGCAATTAAAGAGCTCTGGTGTCTATGAGTACTATATATAATTTTTAATACTATTAAAGCCAAAATTTTCTAAGAAAGCAAACATTCGCTTTATTTTATATATGAACCCTATGTCGCCACCGCCGCCTCCACCGCCGCCTCCACCAGTTGTAGGACAGTTACTATTGAATACTACAGTAGGGGCACTAGAATATCCTGATCCCCCATTATCTACTGTAACACTAGACACTGCCCCACTAGTCAGAACTGCGGTTCCAAGAGCTCCAGTTCCACCACCGCCACAAAATAGTACAGTTGGTACAGATGTATAACCACTACCTCCAGCATTTATAGTGACACTCTGTACAACATTAGAAGACACTACTGCGGTAGCTATTGCATTGGTTGCTCCTCCACCACCGCTACCTCCTCCTCCACCACCACCGACATCTCCATCTGGAGGAGCAGAAGCTTCAACAACGCCACCACCACTTTTAATTACAGCAATAAATTGCCAACATGAGCCATTGTTACCGTAATCGATTATAGTGCTACTCGCTCCTACATTGTTACCACCAACACAACCACTGTCTTTTACTTTTATATAAGACATAGAAGCTGAGCCTGACAGCGTCATAAGCCATTGTGAATCAGGAGTGTCAGAGTTTATCGAGATAGGGTTCCCGTCAGCTCCTGTCAGTGTGAAGACATTTGCAAAAGTATAAGTGTTGCCTTCTCTAAATTGTAGAGTTGAGCCAGCAGTAGTATTAGTGAAATTATAGAAAGTAGTATCAGAACTACCTAGGATGTTTGTAGTGAGTGTAGGACTTGTAGGTACTATAGTGACAGTACCGTTACTATGCGTAAATGTGCCACTATTATCGAGGTCACCGCTTATAGTTAGACTTGTTGGTGCTACAAAAGTACCTGTAGAAATAGTCAGGTCCCCGCCGATAGTAGTGACCCCAGTTATGATCAGAGTACCAGCCCCGGTTTTAGTGAGTCCTCCTATTGATCCTACAGTTCCGGCGATACTTACGGCGTTACCATTTGTATCGATAGTGCCCCCGCCTGAGTTTAAGGTTACTGCACGACTAGATATAGATGTGATGTCTCCTGAAGCTTGCAATGTTCCACCGTTGAAAATCAAAGTGTTGGTAGAGCTTGCATCACCAAGTGCACTAGTAGAGTTGGCTACAACTGTTCCAGAAATTATATTTGTAGCACGAGAAAATGTGTTGACTCCAGAAAGTGTGAGTGTACCAGCACCATCTTTAGTCAGATTTCCACTTGTCGTACTGATCGCACCAGTGATCGCTGTGTCTCCAGCACCACCGGCTATCAAGTTAAATGTGTTACCAGACACCGTAGGTATAGTAAGAGCTCCGCTGTCCGAGTTCACACGTACGTTGGTTGATCCTAAAGTCAGGTTTGCTCCTATCGAGTTTGTGCCGCTTACATTTCTAATAGCACCAGTGTTGATCATACCAGTACCATTGGCTGTTATGGTTTTGGTGCTTGGTATTGTAATACCATTTTCAAGCTCTAGAGTTGCCCCAGCAGAAATAGTGGATGCAAGTGCAGTTCCAGCAGCACCGAGTGCGTTGCTATGTTGAAGTTTTATATACCCAGCATTAAATGTAATAGCAGTACTTGTAAAAGTATTGTTACCTGACATTATGAATCTCCCGGCGCTGTTTTTTGTAAGTAATGTTGATACTGTACTAGCAATCACAGCGCTGATTGTGCCTTTTTCAACAGTAGCTGTTGCTGTAGAGACTAATGTTCCTGCTCCCCCAGTATTCACAATAGATCCATCGATCATAGTGATCAACCCGATGTTGGTTTCATTGAATCCATTCAAATTTAGAGTTCCTCCAGCTATAGTTACGGGTGGTGTAGATAGTGCATCGGCTACTCCGTAGACAAGTGTCCCTTCGTTAATACGAACGAGTGAGGTGTTTATATTTACAGCACTACTTAGAGTCAGACTACCAGCACCGTATTTAGTAAGCAGAATACCAGCAGTGTTTAGTGCTCCTGATATTGTCGTATTACCTGTTCCACCTATCCAAAGAGCAGAAGCTCCAGTAACTGCTCCTGTAAATGTAAGGGTCCCTGCACCATTGTTTACAATGCGTGTAGTTGTCTGGGCAACAGTGGCGAAAGTACTGCCAGTTGAAGAGTTACTTATCAGTGCTCCGCCGTTTAGGATACCACTACCAGCTAGAGTTAGAGGCTCCCAAGTTGAAGCTCCACCAGCTGTAAAAGTAGAGAGATCTAGAACTGCTCCAGCAGATACAATCACACCTCCTGCTATGGTACCAAGCGGAGTATTTGTTACACCTCCATTTGCTCCAAGCTGGAGCTTTCCAGTACTTACCGTAACAGCACCAGTGAAGCTATTCTGCCCTCCTAAAATTAATGTACCTGATCCTTCTTTTATTATTGTACTAGAACCTGAGCGAACACTATTAGTAGCCTGAGTAAAATTACCTACAGCAACTATTGTAAGGGCAAAGTTTCCTGAGATATTGCCACTTATTGTCATAGTTCCAGTACCATGATTTACAATACGGGAGGCTGTGCCGAGAGTAATTGCACCACTATAAGACACACTGCTATTGGAACTATTTATAAAGGCCCCAATACTTGCAAGACCTGTTCCATTCAAAGATCCAATTGGTTCTGCTGTAGCTAAAGTGAATCCATTAACATCAAAGACCGCTCCAGAGGTGATAGTGATTCCCCCGGCATTTGTACCGAGTGGTGTATTTGACCCACTCCCTGCAGAGCCGAGCTTTAAAGTACCAGCACTGATAGTAGTAAGACCTGTAAATGTACTAGCTCCACCAGATATAGTCCAGAGGCCGAGGCCATTTTTTGTTAGAGTTCCAGTTGTAGTATTTAGGTTGCTTGCGAGTGTTCCATTCCCTGCACCTCCTATAGTTAGTCCAAATGTGTTACCGGTTATGTTACCAGTATTTGTAATATTTATATCTCCATAGTTAGCAATAATAGTACTAGCAGCACCCAGAGTAACTAGCCCACTATAGTTCACAGATGTACTAGAAGTATTTTGTAGTGCACCTGTTGCCAAAGCTCCAGATAAAGTCAGAGCCTCGGTAGTGCCTAGAGTGAATCCATTCAAGTCGAGGGCCGAGCTTGCACCAGATACTGTTGTTCCTGCAACCGTTGTCCCAAGTGGTGTGTTGGTTACTCCACCAGCTGCACCGAGACGTAATGTTCCAGCACTAATTGTAGTTAAACCAGAGTAAGTATTGTCGCCAGAAAACATTAACACTCCGGCACCAGTACTTTTTGTTGGAGCGAAAGCACCACTTATTACCGCAGTAATAATCGCATCATTGTCCATAAGCCCGTCGCCAATATCAAATGTTCTAGCTGCGCCGAGGCCCAAGTTCCCTGTTATAAGTGAAGTGAAGTTGGCATTGGCTATAGTTGTCACTGTTCCTCCTAGTGTTAGTGTTCCTGCTCCTGTAGATACACTACCAGCAGTAAGAGTAAGAGCCCCTATAGTATCTGAATTGCCATTGAGATTATACAAACCACCTTTCATAGTCACTCCCCCGCTTGATAACACATTGCTTGCTCCAGCGGTAAGAGTGGCGCCGTTAATAAATGTTGTACTTGTATAAGGGTTGGCTGCGCTTAAGGTGACATTGCCAGTCCCACTCAAGACTACTGAACCAGTCGTTGCCGTACCGATAATAGCTGAGATGGTGGAGTTAGCTGTAGCCAAGATATCAAGCTCAAATGTTGTAATACCTAAAGTTGTGTTTGCACCAGCGATGTTGTTTGCGGAGTTGATCAGGATGTTTCCAGCGAGCGAAGCAGAAGCCATGGGTATTGTAACTGCTCCACCAGGGTTAGTAACACTAAAGCCATTGAGTATGAGTGAGTTGGTGTTGGTAGCTACTGCTGGACGGTCAGCTGTGAGCTTTACATTGGCATTGGCAGTTTGGAAGTCACCACTGTATTCATTGGCAAATCCAGCGCCATTTAGCAAGCGGAGTCCTACTCCACCCTGGTATGTAACCATATCAGAACCTGTTCCAGAGAGAGAGCTATCGCCGTATGCACCCTTGATGACACTAACTGTCGCTGACCCAGACGCGCCACCTGCCCCTGTTAGGGTTGGTGTAGCAGTAAATACTAGAGTAGAAACATTGGATGCTGCGTTGGATCCCAAACTTGTACCACGGAAGAGGACAGTCGCTCCAGCCGTACGGGCAAGACTTGCAAACGTCATAGTTGTTGAACCTCCAGCACCAGGAGTAACTGTCACCACATTATGACCAGTTGATAGAGTGAGCGCTCCTGTAGTTTCAGAAGAAGCTGCAGCAGAATTACCGATAAAGTTGAAGTTACCTCCGTTCATAGTAAGGGCAAGCGCATCGCCCAGGCGACTAGCGACAGCAGTGGTACTGTTGTCTAGAGTTAGTGTACCACCTAGGTTTACAGTAATAGTAGTGGCTGTTGCTGAACCTGAGCCACTTATAGTAAGTGTTCCGGCATTGATTGTAGTACTACTACTTATAGTATTCACACCAGTGAGTGTAACAGTATTGTTTGTATTTTTTATTACAGGAATTGCACCAGCGATAATTCCACTAATAGTTCCACTCTCTAGAGTATATGAAGTCGCTGCTGTGAGCGCTGCTGAGTTGGTAATAACTCCACCGATAAGTGTGACCGTACCGATAGTGTCAGCATTTGCTCCATTATTAAATGTACCTCCATTCATTATCAAGTTTGTACCGACAAGAGTAGTGGTAGCTGCATAAGCAAATGTGCCAGCATCAACACGTGTGATTCCAGTATATAAATTAGCTCCTGTTACAGTCATAGTCCCTGCACCTTGTTTTGTAATAGAGAGAGCACTTGCAGCAAAAACAGCACTAGTAGTAATATTACCTGCACCTCCTATATATAGAGCAAATGCTCCTCCAACTGCAGCAGAAAGTGTCAATGTTCCAGAAGCATTTACAATGCGAGAATCTGTACCTTGAGTAATAGCGCCACTAAAGGTACCACTACTCCCGATAAATGCTCCTCCGTCATTAATTCCTCGTCCATTAATCGCTAAAGCTTCGGCCGTACTCATAGTAAAGCCATTGAAATCTAGAGCTGCACCAGTATAAACAGTCGTACCAGCACCTGTAGTGCCGAGAGGACTGTTTGTTGCTCCCCCACTTACTCCGAGTTTTAGGGTTCCAAGGTTAACAGATGTCGCACCAGTAAAAGTACTCTGTCCAGAAAGTGTCCAAGTGCCAGAACCTATTTTTGTAACTGTTCCTGATGTTGTACCTATAATACTTGAAAGTGTGCCCGTACCCTCTCCTCCAATAGTTAGACCAAAAGTATTCCCTGATATGGTACCAGCAGCTGTTAAGCTAATATTCCCTGAATCAGCTTTAATAGTAGATGCCGAGCCGAGTGTGATAAGCCCAGTATAGGTCACAGAAGTTCCTGAGCTATTCATGAGAGCACCACTCGCAAAGTCTCCGAGCCCATACCCGACACCGTTTAGAGTTAGTGGTTCTGCTATTCCTAGGTTAAATCCATTAAGATCAAGGCGAGAACCGAGAGCTACAGTAGTGGCAGCTCCAGTTGTGCCTAGCGGTGAGTTTGTTCCACCGACTGATGCTGCGCCAACTTTTACAGTACCTTCACTGATAGTAGTTAGACCTGTATAAGACGAGCTTCCGTTTGAAAGGGTCAGTGTATTTACTCCAACTTTTACGATAGTACTAGTACCAGAACGTACTCCTGAATAAGTAACATTGCTAAAGCCAGCGAAAGTTAGAGCAAAGTTTCCTGATGCATTACCACTAATAGTGAGAGCTCCAGCATCGGCATTGATACGAGCGGCGGCGGTAAGAGTCAGAGCTCCGCTGTAACTCACGGGTGAAGCTGAGCTATTCATAATAGCACCCATGTTACTACTACCAGAAGCACCGAAACCTGTTCCTGCTAAAGATGTTATAGCTTCAGCTGTTCCCAGAGTAAAACCGTTGAGATCTAGGGCTCCTCCACTTGCGATAAGTGTTCCCCCACCAGTGGTACCAAGTGGTGTATTTGTTCCACCACCCGTTGCGCCGAGTCTAAGTATACCGCTCGTAATAGTTGTTGTTCCGGTATAGGTATTGTCACGAGTTAGAGTCACCACACTATCAGCAGCTGCACTTGTAGCAACACGCGTGACAGCTGCGGCTCCTCCACCCAAGATTGCACTGACAGTTCCTTCACGAAGACTATAAGAAGTTCCTGATAAAGTACCTGATCCACTAGTTATAGTTCCATTTTGAAGTGTTACAGCACCAACTGTGTCACTGAAGTTTCCTAAATCATATGTACCCCCTACCACCGTCACACCTCCACTTGAGAGTATGTTAGTTGCTCCCGCAAAAAGTGTTGCATTGTTGATAAATGTTGTACCGGTGTAGAGGTTAGCAGTACTTGCTGTGACACTCCCTGTACCACTGATAGCAACTGATCCAGCCACTGCAGTACCAATGACCGCAGAGATAGTAGCGCTAGCTGTTGTCAAAATATCGAGGTGGTTAGTAGTTATGCCAAGCGTTGTATTTGCTCCGGCAATACTAGTCGCTGAATTCATAAGAATATTTCCAGCAAGAGATCCAGATGAGAGCGTGATAGTTTGCGCACTCCCAGGATTTGTAATACTAAATCCATCTAGAATAAGAGAGTTGATACTTGCTGTACTTGCTACAGTATCTGCATTTAATTTTACATTGGCATTTGTCGCAAGTGTGAAAGCATACTCACCAGAGAATCCAGCGCCATTGAGAAGTCGGAGGCCATTTGTATTTCCAAGGTTGTGCACGACCATATCACTCCCTGTCCCAGAGAGAGAATTATCTCCAAATGCACCTTTGATGACACTTGTGGTAGTAGTACCTGCTGCACCACCTGCACCTAGTACTGCTGGAGTAGTAGTGAACATAATCGTAGATATATTGGGCCCCGGGGACGAACCAAGTTTAGTCCCACGGAAGAGCACCGTGGCTCCAGCCGTACGCGACAAACTTGCAAAAGTCATAGTGGTAGGCCCGCCCGCGCCGGGAGTGACAGTGACAGTATTGTGTCCCGAGGCGATAGTGAGTGCGCCGATTGTCTCTGATGCGAGAGACGACGGGTTGCCTATAAAGTTCAGAGACCCTCCGTTCATAGTTAGAGCCGCTGTGTCACTGACACGATCGAGGATAGTTGTAGAGGTGTTGTCGAGTGTTAGTTCCCCACCACTACCTATAGTAATAGTAGATCTAGGTATAGCTCCATAACTGCCGAGCACGACCTCTCCACGAAGGAGGTTTGTAGCTCCAGTAAAGTTACTAAATGATTCTATAGTTAGTACACCAGTATCGTTTTTTGTAAGTGTTGCGCTTGTACCATATATAGGTGCGGTAGAAGTAAAGGTTGTGTTTCCAGCACCACCGACAGTAAGACCCAAGGTTGTGGCAGATAGGCCTTTGCTATCTATAGTCAGAGTAGTGCTGACATCAGACTCTATCATTGCGGCTGCACCTAGAGTTAGTAAGCCTGTTAGGGTATTGTCTCCTGTTCTATTCCTTATTGCTCCTGTATAAAGATGCCCTGTTCCAGAAAAAGTTATGTATTCAGGAATAGAGAGTCCGTCCCCGTTTATCTGCAAAGTCGCACCAGCTGCCACTGTGGTAATGCCATCTATCAAACCAAGTGAAGTGCTGTCTTGAATCTCTAAAATACCCGCACTTATAGTTGTAGCACCAGTGTATTGATTAGGGCGTGTTATCACAACTGTACCAGTCGTGCTTTTAGTCAGAGCTCCTCCATCCCCGGCAATAATTGCACTAATTGTTCCATTATATAGAGTAAACGCTGCACTGCTTAGTATGCCAGTAGAGCCTGTAATGGTTCCACTCGCTAAATCTAAAGTTCCGAGTGTAACAGTACCAACCATATCAGAGTATGTTGCGACATCAAGTGTCCCACCTGTGATAGTGATCGCACTTGTAAGTATAGCGTTATCAACTCCGTACAGAATAGTTCCTGCGTTGATGGTTAGTAGACCAGTGTTAGTGTTTGGGAAATTATAAGTTACTGTACCAGAACCATTTTTAGTAATCGCACCACTACCAGCAATTGGTGCTGTAGAGAACACCATGTTCCCTGATCCATCAAATACTAACGGAGCATTCCCTGTAGTTCCACCAGTAATAGTCAGAGTTCCTGAGTCAGAAGCTATCTCTGTACCTCCAGCAGAAGACAACGTAATAAGTCCGCGGTATGTATTTGTTCCGCTAATATTTCTTAGAGCTCCAGTATTACTCACTCCATATCCACGAAGAGCTAATGCTTCGTAACTGATATCTATGTTGCCTTGTAGTTCGAGGGCTGCTCCTCCGACAACTTCAGTACCTGCTGCAATTGTCCCGAGTGCGGTATTGCTTTGTGCATTGACGACACCGACATTGATTTTCAAAATTCCACCAAATTTATTTCCACCAGATAGCACGATCTTGCCTGTCCCTTCTTTGTTGATACCACCTACACCTGCAATTGTTCCACTGATAGTAAGTGTTTCTGCGGTGTTTGTCACTATGATGTCTCGAGTTGCACCGAGGCGAATGTTGAGAGCAATGGTATTGCCACCAGAAGAAGCACTATCGGTGATACCTGCAAGACCTGGACCAAGTATTATAGAATTCCCAGAGAGGGTGTACCCACTCCCCGATAGAGTGATGGAGTTGATTATTGTGTTTTCTATGAGGTCGTTGGTGTTCGAAAGGTTTGATGCGCCACCTGGGAAAACCAAGTCATCCCCTGTGACAGGTGCAGTACCTCCCCAGTTGGAAGGATTGGACCAAGATCCACTAGCTGTCCCGGTCCAAGTACGAATCGCAGCATCTGCATTGGAGGGCTTGAAACCAAAACACAAAAACCCTACGATAAATATTATCGCAAAAAGCTTTATTGAATTAACAAAAAATTTTTTCACAGTTAAACTGGTTTGATTTAGCTTGATAGATAACTAAATGAAACCAAATTAAGAATTGATAGAGATACTCTGTAATTATACCCTATATATGTATAATGTGTATAGTGTTTGGTGTTGATAAACAGGTGTCTCCGATAGATAGACAACATAATTCATAGGGAAAAGATCTAGAAACTTTCATTTTCGACACTATTTGCTTATATTATAAGCACGTTCTGAGATTTCTTTCATGAGGTTGGTAGCCCATTTGCGGGTCTCATTTGTAGAGTCCTTACCCTTTATAATGACAGATATCATATAAGGCTTGCCAGGAACATATACAATCCCTGAATCAGCAAAAATATTGTAGTCTATATTTTCTCCATACTTGTGAGCAAACTCGACATCACTAGGTACACCTTGTGATAGGTAATCTTTGAACTCAGAGCTGGCCATGTAGCCTAGAATCTTTTGTGAATTCTCTGGTTTCAAGAAGTTAGAAGTATAGAGTACTCGGAGGATACGAGTGTATTCTTTTGCTGAGATGAAACCTTGATCATTATACAAATCCTGCAGACCTGTAGTGTTTTGAAAGTCTAGGTAGTCTTCGAAGTTTAGCTGATGTCTGAAAATATTTTGTGCAGTATTGTCAGAGTTCACAAGCAACTCTTCGAGAAGTTTTTCTACGGTCATGGGTTTGTCGCCGATAGTTTTGTACAGATCTCCTGAATCAGAAGAAATATCACCAGGCTCTGCTTTCAACTCTTGATCAAAAGACATCTTACCTTTTTCAATTTTATTTACTATGAGTATAGCTTGGACGAGTTTAGACAGTGAAGCAGGAAACAATCGCAAATCTTTGTTGATAGAGATGTTAGAACCTGAGTTGATGTTCTCGTAGTACACAGTGACTGAGTCAGGATACTTACTACCTAGTTCTCTCAGGTACCCTCTGAGCTCTTCAATGTTGGTAATGTAGTTCTCGCTTGGAATAAATTTACGAGAAGGATCCAGTAGTGGGAAGTCTGATCTAAAGTCTGAATCAGCACTAAAGTACTTAAATGAAAACACTCCGCTGACAATCAACACTAGCGCTAGAGAGCATATGATCCACTTTTGATTTTTAATTTTCTTATTTAGTTTTTTTTCGTTATCTTTCATATATTAAAATTATTTTTATGATTCTTGTGTTGGACTTGGTTGTGAGGATGTGTCGGGTGTGGGTTCATCAGGAGTTGGACTTGGTTCTGGTTCAGGTTCTGGAGTTGGAGTTTCTTGTGGTTCGTCTCCAGAGTCATCTGGAGGAGCTTCGTCCCCTTCTGGTGTTTCGGGTGTCGGCTCTGGTTCTGGTTCAGGTTCTGGAGTTTGCTCTATAGTTAGACCTTCGAATACACTTTCAAATATATTGGGATCTTTTACAGACAGAGCATTCCAAGAGAACCTAATGTCTCGAGTAGCTGGCTTGTTGAGAACTATAGTAAATCCATCTTGATTTTTACCCATAACTATAAACCTTATGTCATCTGCGAAGAAAGTAGCGGTCTCGGTATCGTCGAGGTCTTCTTCTTCGAATGTGACTGAAGTGTTAACTACAGGTGTGGCAATATAAGGCTTATCGAAGGTTATCTGAGCCCTCCTATCGCCTTGCTTTATCAGAGCGTAGCCTGCAGAGTCCTTGTTATATAGTGGAGGAACGACAAACTCTGTCTGGCCAGCAAATGTGACCCCACCAGTAAATGAAGTAGTGTTTGAGAAGAATGAGAGTCCGTCAAACTCTGTTTGGCCTGTAAATTTACCGTTTCCATTGACGCTTAGACCTACTGTGACTATGCCAGTTGGGTTGCCTGATTCATCTGTAGCAAAGAATGTCTCTACTAGGTTTATCCTAGATTCTAGATCATCCCCACTTGCAACCAAGCCTGTGACTGAGGATTCTAGAGCTTCTAAGTCTTGGTTTAGTTTAGAAATATCAGCTTGTGCGATAGTAAGAGCGCTTGATAGTGTGTTTATCACTTGCGATGTCAGAGTAAATGCGACCTGACCTTCGGAAAGCTGATTGATCTGGTCTGTTATACTTTGTATTCCTGCGAGGTTGCTGACTTCTATCTCACCTGCTGTAACTTTACCAGCGAAAGTAGCATTACCGAGGGCATCAAATGTGATGGCTGGGTTTGTGTTTTGTGTATCACCAGAACTTACGATAAATTTACCATCAGACCCGAGCACTAGACCTATATCACCACTAGTGCTTGTACTAATAGTATTGACTTCCAATTCATTGGCGACAACTTTCGGAGTTATTATTTCTACACCCACAGCTAGCCTGTCGAGGATAAGTTCTGACCCTGCTTGAGTAGACTGGTTGTTCATAAAATGACTCAGGACTTGCTTGGCAAAGTCGCTTGCCATCGGATCAATCCCCGCAAACTCACTAACAGATGTTCCATTGTAGTACCCTTGTTCAACATAGACCATTACAGTCAGAGCTCCAGAGTTTGGCTCCCAAGCTTCAAGAGCCTTTCCTATAACCTGCCCTGATTTTTTAGCTTTTTGTGCTTTACCTGGTTCACTACCTGAAGTAGTAATATAGTCTCCTGGCATTATTGGATCAGAATCACTTGCTACCTTTACTGGTACACGGCCGTTGAGTGCGACTGGCATTGGGTTATCTACTTCTTTTATGTTGTGTCCAGCAGAAGTAAAGTCACCATAGTTATCAACTACTATACCTATAACATTAGGTTGATAGCTTTGTGTAGTTTTTATCATACGAGTGATCTTGCCTTTTACCTTGGTCCAGTCGATGTTTCCATCAGTAGTATCATATGTATTGACCACCTCACTACCAGTTGCAACTATATCGCCAAACTCCATACCAGTTTCCATTGGGTACATTTCAGCATAGTCAGCAGCTGGAGCTGCGTTACAATCCCTAATCTCATAAGCTGTACCTGCTGTTGGTGCAGTAGTGTTAGCGAGGCTTGAACATATAGCATTTGTACTTGCTGTACCGGAAAGACCCATACTTACTACACCTGCTGATGTAACCTTAAACTTTTGCACTCCAGCATTCTTGAGATCAAGGAAATCCCCTGTAAATGATCCAGAGCCAACAGCCATATCCATAACTAGAGCGTCACCGGTAAATGTAGAAGTATCATGATAGACACTGAGCATCGATGCTGCTGAAGTCATAGAACCTGTGTAGAACCTCGCGACATCTCCTTGAGTCGTGCCAGTGTTCTCTGCATAGAGACCTGCTGGCAACGCCACTCCTCCTGCAGAACCATTTGTTATAGCTTGAACACCAAAGGTTCCTCCTGTAGAACGTAGTCCTGTATTTGTACCCGCAGTGTTACTGCCGGCATTAGAAGTAATATCTATACCCCGGACCAAGTTTGCAAGTGCAGTATTGTCTACTGTTCTTATAACTTCACCCACCATAGTGTTTGCATTGGTTGTCGGTGCATTGTTGAATACAAATCTGTTGCCAACTTGTACAAAGCTAGCAGTACCGCCGTTGTTAAATGTATAGTCTCCGTGAATTCCAGCTATAGCAGTAGTAGATCCGTTAGAAGACATAGTAGAAACAATGTTTAGCTTTGCAAGTGTACCAGTGCTGAGTGTTGTACCTCCGAGAAGTGTCTGACCTGCATCTACATTGAGTGCAAGATTTGTAGTTCCGCCAGAAGCAGTAGCATACAAACCGACGTTTGTTGTTGCTGCACCTGTGTTTGAGAAGTACCCAGCATAGTCAGTACCTGTTGTTCCACCAGTTTGTGCAATATTGAGAGCTTTGTTTGAAGCAGTAGTAGAAGAAGTAGCTACACCTAGAGTCGTACCGTCGTAAGTAAAGTCTGCACTCTCAGAAAGAATGTTTGAACCGTTCTCGTATAAAACACGGTTAGTACCACCACTAGTAATTGCTGTTGTACCGACAGTGAGCCCACCACCACTTCCACAAGCAGATGCTGCCGCTGTCACCACACCAGAGTTATCTGTCTGTAAACATTTTGTTCCTGCTCCTCCAAGACCTGAGAAAGTGATAGTACCAGATGATGTGATGCCTGTAGCTGCAGCTATAGCACCGGAAGAGTTGACTTGGAATTGAGAAGTTGAGCCTACAGAGAAAAGTGCATTAGGCGAAAGATCTCCTCCTATGCCAATATTCCCGCCAAATGGATTAAGTATCAAATCTCCGAGGTTGTTTGCATTAGTACCATCTGAATGTCCTGACTGAATAAATGCCTTTCTTTCATTACTTGTTCCAGAAACAAAGAATGCGAGCGCATTGCCTCCACCTAAGTCTCGGTCATTTTGAATCTTAAATTGTGAAATATTATTCCACTCAGTTGAAAGATCACCAGCTGTCGCTGTTACACTTCCAATCGCAGTACCCCCAACATTGTTCTCAAGAGTAAACGCATTGCGTGGAGTATTGGTACCTATGGCAACTCGATCAGTTGAAGCGTCAGTAAAGAAAAGGTTTGCATCAGTGTCGCCTTCAATGCGGAAATCATAGTCAAGACTGTTCTCATTTATGACAGTGGCTGAAGTTCCTATGTTTACTTTTTCATTACCTCCAGTATTCAAAGAGATAGAACCAGTAGCTACCGTTATAAAGTTGTTGTTGTAGTACATGTTTGCTTGTGCAGTAGTTTCTGATACTCCAAAGTATCCAACTCCGGTCGCACTATATATACGTGACTCTGTTGCTGTTGCAGAAGAAAGCCTGATTGCGTTGCCTGCATCAATAGCATAATTGCTTGCTCCTCCACTTGCTGTCGCATATAAACCAACGTTATTTGACGTACCTGTTTTTGTGTTTGAAAGATAAGCACCGTAGGTAGTTTGTGCACCTGTACCGTTTGCACCAGAGAGTGAAATGTTAAGACCTTTCTGTCCAGTGAGAGCTCCGGTACCTGTAGAAGTGAGATCCATAAGTGCACCAGAGGTAAGCGAAGAAGACTGTACGGTTATCCCCTTACCTGTTGTTATGGTATTTGCACTAACATAAAATCCATCTCCAGATGTTGTTGTTGGATAAAGCTCAAAATTAGATCCCCCAAAGACAAAACCGCTAGAAGCATTTGCGGAGATAACACTATTGGTATCATCAACAAGAAGATATGTATTATTTAGATCTGGACCATTGTAATCTCCTATAGCTATAACCCCATCATTGATAGTAAAAATATAGTCAGGGTAAGTGGTTGAAGCTACACCAAAGACACTAGAGCCTATATTAAATGATGCAAACCCTCCTGACTGAAAAATACCTCCTGCAAATTGAGCCGCGTAGTTAGTTTGCCCTCCTGAAGCTGTTGCATACAAACCAACACTTGTAGCGCTTGCTCCTGTATGTGTATTTGAAATATACGCACCATATGTAGAGTTGGACCCTGTTACAGCTCCTGACGTTGAGATATTAAGAGCTTTCTGGCTTGAAATTCCAGCAGTTCCAGTAACGGTCAGATCAAGAAGTGTCCCCGAAGAAAGCGTAGCGGAAGTTATTGAAAACGCAGTCGCAGTAGTTGCGTTCGTTGTAAAGACTGTTTCTTCACCTGCATCAAAAGTCAGGTTTAGGTCTCCTGTTGGGTTTGTTATAGCACTCCATGCCACACCTCCTCCCCCACAGCTTGCTATAGAAAGAGTTCCAGATCCATTTGATTGGAGACATCCTGAAGAATCAGCATTTGGTAATGTCCAAGTCACACTTGTAGCAACAGATGCGGGAGCTTGAAATGCAACAAAATCTGTTCCTCCACCTGTTTCTATAAAACGAAGATCTGCTCCACCAAATAAAGATGTGTTTCCTGATATATCAACTTGGAATTCGGAAGCTCCACCTACAGTAAAGATAGAGTTTGGTGTAGTATCACCTCCTATATTTACATTATTACTAACATCAATAAAGATGGCTGATCCTCCACTCGCACCAATCTGAACAGCATGAGAAGTCACCGAACCAAAGCTAACTCCCCCTGCATCTGAATATAGATATCCTTCCGAATTACTAGATGCATCTCTAACTGAAATAGATGATGACCCATTGTTTTGAAAAACAGCTAAGTTGGTAGATGCGACATCAGACACGTCTGTACCTGGACCAATATGAAGTTGTGTATTCGGTGATGCTTGGCCTATACCCACATTTCCATTTCCATCTATTACAAATGGTGATGTATCCCCTGAAACATCGTTCACTCTAAAAGCTAGGTTGCCTGTACCTGTAGCATAGTGGTTGATGAGAAGTGAAGTATTTGCATTTGAAGTTCCAGTATTATCTACCTGAACAAGCGAGCCCGTGTTTGCGGCGTTTGATCCTGAAAGTGTGAAATTAGCAAGGTTGCCTGTAAATGCAGTTGCTGTTGAGGTAAGAGAGAAAAGTTTTCCTGAAGTCAAAGAGTTCCCAATAAGTGAAAGTGCGTTTTGTGTAGTCGCAGTTGCCCAATCCATCGTTTGCACTGTTGCGCCCATTGCGATAGAGCCGTTTCCTGATGGGTCACCGATAGTATCCCAGTTTGTAGAACCACCGGTTCCACAAGCAGTGCCTGTACCAGATATAACTCCAGAGCTATTTGCTTGGAGACATTGTGTCCCACCAGAAGTAAGCGTTGCAGAAGTTATCGAGCCATTGAAATCAACTGATAACTTTTCAGTACTATTATTCTTTAGTGCGAGTAATTTATCGCCAGCAGTAGAAAGTGTGTTCACATTATTAACAATGAGTGCTGTCTGGGCTGCACCATTAGCAATACCTGCTACAATTCCCTGACCTGTGGTGTAATTATTAAAGAAACCAAAAGATCCATTATTAGGATCATTGAGAGCAGTGCCTAAAAATGAACCAGCAGCTCCTGCTGAGGTAGTAACATATAATACTCCATTGTATGCAGTAGCGTTAAGAGCAACCTTTGTTCCTGCGCTATTATTTGAGAGAAGTAAATAACTTCCATATGAGCCTGAAGAAGACTGAACATCAGTTAGACCATTAAACTGAGCTGCATAATTATTTGTTGCACCTGTTGCTGTAGCATAGAGACCAACGTTGGTAGTCGCCGCACCAGTGTTTGAGAAGTAACCAGCATAGTCAGTGCCGGTGGTTGCACCAGTTTGGAGTCCTTCGATTGCTTTGTTGCTTGCAGTGGTTGAGTTCGTTGAAACGGAGAGGATGTCGTTTGCGGTTGCAGGAGAGATCGTCGTTCCTGAACGTGTCCAGTAGCCAACAGCACCAGATCCAGAGATGGTACCTGAACAGGTGAGGTTGCCGTTTGAGTTATCAACCGTACAACCTGTTGCGCTTGATCCTCCCGCAAGGAGGACATTGCCGGTTGATGATGCACCGATAGAGATGGTACCTGCGCCTTTTGCATCAAACGTTACGTTTTCATCAGTACCTGATGAGATGGTGGTGAGTGCAAGACCACCTCCTGCTGCTGCAGAGGTGACCTTCAATCCTGTTGCTGATGATGCGGTGTTGGTATCAACTTGGAAGGCGTAGTTGGTACCGGTGCGAGCCACCGTGAGAGCGGTTGCTGATTGACCAGGCGTGATACTGGTAACACCAGCTGAAGTTACTTGAAATTGAGCAGAAGAACCAACGTTGAAGAGGGAGGTTGCGGTGGTGGAGCCGATAGAAACTTTACCATCTGTATTTGCAATAATTACATTGCCATCTGCTGACCCACCAGAACTAGGTCCTGGATTTATATAGACAGACCCTCCATCACCACTACCTGGAGTTCCGCCTGCTGCGGTAATATTTATATCTCCTCCGGTATCACTAGCTCCTGAAATAATATTAACTGCTCCACCGATACCAGCAGAACCGTCTCCAGCATATAAATTTAATGCTCCTCCAGCAAAGCCACCACTGATACTTGACCCAGCTCTTATTGTAAGATTTTTCCCAGCTGCACCTGCTGTATTAGCAACACTAATCGTCCTATTCGCCACATTCGTAAAATTCACATCCCCATTAAACTGTGCCGCATAATTAGTTGATCCTCCTGTTGCTTCAGCATAAAGCCCAACATTTGTTGATGTTCCTGTTTTTGTATTTGAAAGATATGCACCGTAGGTGGTTTGTGCACCGGTACCGTTTGCTCCAGAGAGGGAGATGTTCAATCCTTTTTGCCCAGTGAGCGCACCGGTGCCATTTGAGGTAAGAGAAAGGATAGTCCCTGAGGTGAGAGCATTTGCATTCATTGCAAAGTTGGTTGCAGTTGTTGCGTTGATCGTCCAAGTAGTTTCTTCACCTGCATCAAACGTGAGATTTTGATCAGCTGCTGGGTTGCCAATGGTATCCCATGTTCCGCCACCACCACAGGTGGTTGTAGAGAGTGTTCCGTTATTATCTGTTTGTACACAAAGGGTTCCTCCTCCACCAAGATCTGGGATCGTCACGTTTCCAGAGGAGTCGATTACAAACCGGTCACTCGTTCCAAGTGCAGTCGTTGAGATTTTAAACTTGTCAGCATCTGAATCGTCAACTCCCATGATAAAAGAAGAGGTACCATCAGCAAGCTCAAACTTGATATACGGATCAGTGTCTGTACCCAAAGAAGTGATCGCAAGACCTGCTGAAGCAGTTGCGCTGTGAATGTTGAGAAGGTCATCTGGTGTAGCATCTCCGATACCAACATTTCCATTAAATATATGGTCTACGGAATCAAAAGTTAATGTCTGTGCGAGAGCATCTCCAGTAATTGAAACACTTGGATTAGTATCATCATCAGCAGAAAGAAGAAACGAAACATTTGTTCCTACTAAATCACCTCTTAGGTAAAGTCCTGATTGAGCATCTCCATCTGATGATCTAAATAATGATTCAAAACCATCCCCATTACCTCCTATAAATAAAGATTGAACACCTGTACCATTTCTCCAGTACCAACTACCTGAAGCCTGACTTAACTCATACATTACATTTACTGAACTACCAACAGTTGTAGTGAAGTAGTTTGTCTCGTCGTATCCAACTCTTAGTTGTTCTGTAGTTTTTACAACCTCTAATGCAGCTGAAGGTGCTGTTGTGCCAATACCAACATTACCTCCTGCTGGGTTCAAGAGAAGATCAGCTGGGCCGTTATCAAACTCACCCTGAATTCGACCAATATCTGTAGCGAGATCTTCTACACCAAAAGAGATACCTGCATCTCCTGTTGATTTAAACAGTTTCAAAAGAGTGCTAGCAGAACTAGAGTTTATATACAAAGGAATTGTTGAATCATACCCACCAATACCAACACTACCGTTTTCAAAAAAAGCGGAGATATTTTCAGTTGCTCCGGTTGCAGATGAATAAAGACTAATGTTTGTAGTAGCTGCGCCTGTGTTTGCGAAATACCCCGCATAGTCAGTACCTGATGTTGCACCTGTCTGTGATACTTGTAGAGCTTTGTTATCTGCTGTTGTTGAGTTTGTAGATATAGAGACTAGATCATTTGCAGTTGCAGGAGAAAGAGTTGTACCTGAGCGAGACCAGTAACCAATAGTTCCAGATGTTGGAGCAGTGGTAGTGAGTGCTGATGATCCGTTTGTATAAACAGCAGAGTTTGTACCGAGACCTGAGAAAGTGATAGTGCCAGATGATGTGATACCTGTAGCTGCAGCTATGGCACCTGAAGAGTTTACTTGGAACAAATCGCCCGAACCAACAGTAAATAGCGCTGTTGGTGATGTGTCACCGATACCGACGTTGCCTCCAGCAAAAATCGCGCTATAGTTTGTGTCTGCCCCTGTTTGGTCTTCTACATAAAGACCATATTTTGTAGAAGTTCCAGTTGTGCTTGAAGATCCGTTGTATACATAGACGCCGTATTGATTGATAGTACCTCCAGTAGGGAGCGTAACACTAGTTTGAGCCTTTACTCCATAAAGGTTGGCGTTTCCACCATCAGAGCTTGATAGTTCAGAGGAGCCTATTACACCGTTAAGCTCTGCTAATCCACTAGTAAATGCTCCTAGAGAGATAGCTGAAGAAGTAAGCCCTGTGACAACCTCTGGTGCTACAACTCCAGCAGAAGCTAGCGCAACCGCTCCAACACCAAGAATATCTTTTGAAGCATCTCCGGTTGCATTTACATAAAACCCACCTCCTTTTAGAGAGTTGTCTAAAGTGGTATCGTCTGTAACTAACGAATAAACTCCTTTTATACTGCCTGGGTCAGTTGTATTGTTAACGTTTGTTTCGAAATAAGCATTGTTAACGTCACCTCCATCGCTCATATCCACTGTCGCAATAGATTCAAATAAACCTTTTGAACTTGAATCTTCTCCTCTATCACCAACCAACCTAAATAGTGAACCTGTAGTCAAAGAGTTTGCTGTCATGGTCCAAAAATCTGCTGTTGTCGCACCAACAGTCCAGATGTTTTCTTCACCAGCATCAAAAGTAAGTGTTTGGTCTCCTGTTGGATTTACTAAAGCACTCCATGATATTCCACTTCCCGTACATGAACCCCAACTCGGCGCTGAACCAGTTGTTCCGATCAGACACTGACCTGTTGTTCCAGCAGCAGTGACTTGCAATGCACTTGTTCCATTCCCATAGAGAACTCCATTTGAAGTGAATGATCCTACACCTGTTCCTCCCTGAGCTACAGTTACGAGGTCGTTGGTAGTGAGCACTGTCGTGCTCGCATCTGGGAAAGTATAAGTTCGAGTTGCTGTCTGGTTATAAGTTACTTGGAAAGCACCGTCACCGATCTCGAGCCATGGGTGTCCAGGGTTTGGAGTTGTCGCTGTAACTATGTTGATTATCGAAAAAGAAACCACTACGAAAAGTATCGTATAGGCGACATAGTGGAAAGAAAATTTGCTCCTAATTTTATTTAGAATTCTCTTTGTAGGATATAAAGATTTTGGCTTTTTTGCTTCAAGCATAAAACACATCTATATTGTATCACTTTGGAAGCCAAAAAACAGCAAAAAATCCATACTAAATATGGATTTTTGGTCAAAATTGTGGATAACTTTGCTGTTTTTTGAAGAAAATATTAATTAACGCACTTCAAACCCCATATTTCCAATTTTTTCTGTAATTTTTGCCATGATCGCATTTATTTCTTCATCTGTCAGAGTTCGATCAAAAGATTGGAAAATTAATCGAAATGCATACGAAGTTTTTCCATTTTTTGAAAATGTATCTACAAGTTTTGGATCCCCTTGCATCAACTCTGTACCAAATTCTTTGTAAATCTCTGCGAGAATTTCCGGCTCTGTACCTTCTGGCACCCACACTGCAATGTCGCGAGTGATGAACGGATACTGACTCCAGATTTTGAAAACTTCACTAAATTCTTGAGTCGAATTCGAAAAATTTGAAGAAAGATTTTCCGAATGGTCTGGCCTGCCTAGAGCCTGCATCTGGACAGGAGATCCGAGGACCTGAGGAAAACTTTCTTCAAATTTTTCTAACGGTACTTCTTTGATTTCTTTTTTGTTTGCGAAGGCAACGTGCACCTCCTCTCCGTTTTTACTAAACACTGTTCCTATTTCAAAAATTTTAATTTCATCAAGCGCAAGGTACGGTGCATTTAGTTTGTTGAGCTCATACGACTTTTTAATTCCATCCGACAAATTTGTCCGCATGAAGTTTTTGTCAGACGCACTCGCAAGTACTTCTACGTCACCCTTCTCGGTAAATGCATAAGTCATGACCTCCCTGTAACCTGCATTAACTAAAATGTTTCTTGCTTGTGAAATTTTCTCATACTGCTCGTTATTTTTCGGAATGAAGTTAATCTTTGGGAGTTGTGGTACAACTTTATCATAGCCATATACACGGCCTATCTCTTCAGCCATATCTTCTCTGCTTGTAAGATCAAGTCGTAGCGCTGGAACGAAAATTATGTATGCACCACCTTCTTCTTTGTAATTATACCCATACCGCATAAGGATATTTGAGATGTCGCTCTCTGTTATCTCCACTCCGAGGACTTTGTTTATATATGAAGTCGAGAACTCCACAGTGCGCTGCTCGGGCTTGTTTTCATACACATCTACCACATCTTCAAACACTGCATCCGGTAAAATTTCTAGGATCAATCCAGAGAGTTCAAGCATTCCAAAATCACAAAGAGTTGGCGACAAATCATTCTCAAACCTCTTTGCAGAATCTGAAAGTAGTCCGAGTCGTCGTGCAGTTTTACGAACCGCAACAGGATCAAAGTTGGCAACTTCAAGGACAATGTCGGTCGTGCTATCACTTATCCCAGAATCAAGTCCGCCCTTCACTCCCCCGAGTGCAAGATTTTTCGATCCATCAGTAATAACCAAATCAGTATCTTTGAGTTTAGCTGTGATTCCTTCTCGTCCGACAACTTTGAGTTCTTCGCCTTCTTTGGCATTTCTAATTATAATTTTCTCACTTTCCAATTTCTTCAAATCGAAAGCGTGGCATGGTTGCCCACAGTCATACATGACGATGTTTGTGGCATCGACGATGTTGTTGATGCTTCGCTGGCCTATCGATTCGAGGTGCTTCACTACCCACTCTGGTGACGGACCGATCTTCACATTGCGTACTACGCGAGCAGAATATCTACGACAACTTTGTGAATCTATTTCAACTTGTAGTTTTGTAGAAGTGGAGGCTGGAACTTTGTACATCGGGGTTGGGTCTTTGTATGTGATATTAAGAAGTCCTGCCAGTTCCCTTGCTACTCCATGATGTGATAGCAGATCATGCGCACGGTTCGGAAGTATCCCTAGGTCAAAAATATGATCACCGTCGTCGAGTTTAGTGACACTCTCAACTTCGCAGACGTGGTATGTAAAAAGGTCCGCCAAACGATTTGGTTCTGGAACTTCAGGCACATACCATTTAAGCCAGTTGTAAGAAATCTTCATAAGTTAAAATTGATTGAGTCGTAGGTCACCTTGGTAAAAAAGTCGCACATCAGGAATGTTCCAGCGGATCATAGCGATACGATCGAGTCCGCCACCGAATGCAAATCCTTGTACTTTTGCAGGATCAAGTCCAGCATTTTTTAAAACATTCGGATGTATCATTCCCCCACCCATCATCTCGAGCCAACGACCGTTGAACTTGGCATGTACTTCTACAGATGGTTCAGTAAACGGGAAAAAGCTCGGGCGGAATTCTATCTCCACATCAGGACCGAGTGCTTTCTTGTAGAACTCTACAAGCACTGCTTTCATGTTGGCGAGGTTTACATTCTCGCCGATCATGCATCCGTCAATCTGGAAGAACTGCATTTCATGAGTGATGTCTGTAGCTTCGTTACGGAAAACTTTACCGATCGATATCGACGCGATTTCAGAAATATTTTCTTTCGCCGCTCGCTCAAGTGTACGAGCTGTGACGTTCGTCGCATGAGTACGCAATACGAAGTCCTTAGATGCTTTTTCTGAGTCGGCGTCGGAGCCCCCTGAGAGAGGGTTAAGACGCGAAGAAAAAGTATCTAAGGACGTAGTAGTTTTCACATAAAATGTATCCTGCATGTCGCGTGCAGGGTGGTCTTTGGGCACATTGAGTGCGTCAAAGTTGTACCAGGTTGTCTCGAGTTCTGGACCAGAAGCTATTTCAAAACCAAGTCCTGAGAACAGCGAATACGCCTCTTCCTGGAGGATAGTCAGTGGATGTAAGCTTCCTTTCTGCATATACAGAATATAGCATTTTTATCGATTTTATCAAAAACTACTTCTCGATCTGGCACCACTGGCAGTCTTTCTTGTTGCAACCTTTTTCTAGAAACTCCATCGACAGCACTTCCTGAGCACAAGTGTTTATCTCTTGTTTTAGTTTCTCTATGTGTTCACTTGTGATGTCCATAGAGTACTGCTCAAAGCTTCCCTTCTTGTTCTTCTCTATGAAGTCGAGGATGCTTTTGTTGATCTTGAAATCTTTCTTCTCATAGTCTGTCAGTAATAGTGTATAGAATGCGAGTTGCCGTTCGTAGTCTTCTTTCTGTTCTTTTGTTTTCTCAGAGAATGGTTTGCCACTCTTGTGGTCGATGACATTTATACGAGGTGAGAACAAATCATCTATGTATTCTATCTTGTCGAGTGTACCGCTGAGCTTGAGGGATTCTTTGCTATCCAGTTCAAAGTCCCTCTCTGCATGGAATTGCATTTCTACTTTTGTGCTCCAACTACCAGAGTACGCATCGTAGTATTCCGACAAAGCATTCTCTCCCCTTTCTCTAAATTTGTCTTCATCTTTCTCTGGCATGTTGTATTTACGCAAACCTTTCTCAAATTCTTCAAGCATTACCTTTTTACCGAGAATCTTGCCTTCTTTTTTAGACAAAAGGAAAAAGTTATTGAGTGCAAAGTCGAGAATGCTTCCAAACTTCATGCTTGGTGAATATGTGTCAGGAATCCGCAAGATACTTTTGTATAAATATTTCTTTGGACAGTCGAGGTAGTTATTGAGAGCAGACACATTGAGTCCACGAGCAAAGAAAAGTTGCCGTATGTATGCTGGCTCAAAGAGCGATGCAGAACGCTTCTCAGAGTTTAAGAACAAGGCCATCTTGTCTATATTATTCTGTTCAAATTCTTTCATTACTTGTTCGTCTTTTGAATCCGTAGAAACCTCCCCCACAAATTCCGACACCTCGTGTTCCCTGCCATCGTTGTCTGTACGAGCAAATGATATGTAAAGGTTCTTCTTGGCACGAGTCATTGCCACATAGAAAAGTCGCCTTTCGTCTTCGATGTCGCCATCGTACTGATATATCGGGAGCGATATACTGTTGCCCCCACCACGCCTGCCCTCCCAAGCTTTGCGAGTTGCATTGATAATGTATACGTACTCAAACTCTCGGCCCTTTGATCCGTGCGCGGTCATAAGTGACACACCTTCGACTATCTCTGGGTCAGTGCTTGTAATGTCGAGGTTGTACTTGGCAAATGAATCCACAAAGTAAATGAAATCAGAGAGCCCATAACCCTTCTTGGCCTCTCCCTGCCTTTTAATCTCATCAAAAAGTTTATCTATACGAGCGAGTTGCAGCCTACTGTCGACAGATACAAGCATGTATTTGATATAGCCGATTTTGTCTAGGAATACTTTAAAGAAGTCTGGAAAGCTCTGGTTTTGGGATTCTGTTTTCAACTCTTTGATTATTTCTATAAAACCTAAAAACTTGTCGCTATTTTTGACTTCTATTTCTTTTAGCCCTTTCTTGTCTTCAAGGATTGCAAATATATGCTTCTTCTCTTCTTTGCGAAGTGATTTGTATTTATCAAGCACCCTAACATTGTCATATGCATCAAACCCGAGGAGTTTCGAGAACAGAGCTTTACCCAGTGAGTGATCATCGTTGAGGTTCGCGACAACCTTCAAGATGTTTATCAAGTTTATGATGTTGGCATCTTCGAGTATTTTGTCTTTCGAGAATATAGTGTAGGGAATGTGGTGGAAGTCCATGATCGTCTTGATGTCAGATACGTTCTTGTTGGCACGATAGAGCACTGCTATATCGCTCGGAGATACCCCACTTTTAATCTTTTCTTGTATGTCTTCGGCCATGTAAAGGAGCTCGAATTTGTAGTTGGAAAATTCTCGCACATTTACCTTGTCGTTCTCCTTCTTATTTGATTTGAGTGCTGTACTACCTTCTAACCCTTTCGATTTAATTATAAGCTCATGCGAACCATCAAGTATATACTGTGTTGAGCGGTAGTTCTCAGAAAGTGTTATAGACTTAATATCTTCATACAAACCACCAAACCTTATAAATGTCTCAGCGCTTGCACCTTGGAATCTATATATGGATTGCTTCTCGTCCCCCACCGTGAACAAGTTCGGCTTGCCTTCTAGGTGCGGTGCGTCGGTCAGAAGTTCTATGAGGTGGTTCTGTCCTTCATTGGTGTCCTGATGCTCATCGACAAGTATGTATTGGTACTTCTCCCCCACATCTGATTTAAAGTCTTTATTCTTTGCAAGTTCTTCTTCGACATAAAGTATCATGTCCGAGAAGTCATAGAGGCCTCTTTCCTTCAATATTTTTTGGTACGAAGCATATATTTGCCCAAGTTCTTCTGCTTTGTTTACTTTCTTGTTTACTTTCTCGGCTTCCGATGGCTTGAGGTCGCCTTTATTGTATTCACCAAACTTCCTCTTGTAGTACATGTCATCATCCGACAGTAATTCCTTCTTCCACTCAGGTAACTTATCCAAGAATTCCGCATGATTGAGACCTTCCTTTTTTATAGCGAGTATCCCACTCACTATCTGACTGAGGAATGTAAACTCATCATGGAAAGAAATGAGGTCTTTGAATTTATTACTCTTTATGATGTTCTCTATTATCTCCACTCTCTCAAGATCGCCAACAACTCGCGAGCCAGACAAAGATTCAAAATAGAAAGGAAACTCTCTTATCAAATGTTCACAGAATGCATGAAATGTAAAAATGTTTACTCTGTATGCTCTATCACCTATCGTTTCGATCAGCTTCTCTCTCATTGATATAACTCCGGCGGTTGTATAAGTGAGGGCGAGGATGCTCTCGGGTGCTGTGTCTGTCTCTTTAAGTATATTAGCTATGCGAAGTGTGAGTATCCTAGTCTTACCAGTCCCCGGGCCTGCCACCACCATAACTGGGCCATCTATAGTATCTACTGCCTCTTTTTGGGCTTTATTTAGGGCTTTGTAAGCCTCGTCAAAGGCAGGGTTTGTCATATAAGCCTATTATACTAGAGTAGTGAGTAAAATGAAAAAATCCCTCAAATCCTGTATAATCAACCAATGAAAATACTTTTTGATTACCTTCGTAAATATTGGAGGCTTTGTATCTTAGTTATAGTGCTAGCTGTTATCAACCAAGTTTTCGCTCTCCTTGAGCCGATGATCTTCCAGCGTATCATCGACGACTATGCCTTGCGGTTCGATGAACTAACCCGCGCAGAATTCTTTAAGGGCACTCTTACCCTACTTGGTGCCTTTGTTGGTACAGCACTTATCTCTCGCATTGCCAAGAATTTCCAAGACTACTATCTAAACACTGTGAGCCAACGCTCTGGCGCAGATATGTATCGCGAAGGTGTCCGCCATTCCCTCGACCTGCCATATGAAGTCTTTGAAGATGAGCGCAGTGGTGAGACACTTGGTAAGCTACAGAAAGCCCGCCAAGATGCAGAGAAGCTGATAAGTGACACCATCAACGTAGTACTCATATCATCAATAATATTCATTTTCGTCATGGTATATGCTGCGACTATATACTGGGTTGTACCTGTAATATTTGGCGGCATGGTGCTCATTGTTGCAGGTATTAGCCTCGCATTCTCAAAAAAGATAAAAAACATCCAGAAGATAATCGTCGCCGAAACAACTGCACTTGCCGGAGCGACAACAGAGTCCCTCCGCAACATCGAGCTCGTTAAATCTCTTGGGCTCACATCGCAAGAAGTCGAGCGATTGAATGCTACTACAGAGAAAATCCTTTTGCTTGAACTAAAGAAGCTCCGATACCTACGCACACTCGACTTCATCCAAGGCACTGTCACCAACGCTGTTCGCGCAGGACTTTATTTCTTCCTTTTCTACCTTATCTTTACAGAGCGTATTACTTTTGGGCAATACCTTTCGCTCAACATTTATTCCTTCTGGCTGTTCTTCCCTGTTAGCCAAATCGCTGCCTACATAGGCACATACCGACAAGCCGAGGCTTCAATCGCAAACTACTCTACCCTTATGAAAACTAAACCTGAACCAAAAGCTTCCAACCCTGTAGGGATCGGCGAAGTAAAAGATTTAGAATTTAAAGACGTATCTTTCTCATATCGCTCAGCTATGGAAACGCCTGCACTTTCCAACATCTCCTACAAAGCAACTCAAGGTGAGACGATTGCTTTTGTCGGACCATCAGGATCGGGAAAAACTTCACTCATGAAGCTCCTAGTTGGATTATACACTCCGACATCTGGAGCCATAACCTACAATGGTGTTGCGTATGACAAAATAGATAAAGAAGAACTTCGTGCGCAGATAGGATTCGTCACTCAAGACACTCAGCTCTTCTCAGGAACTATCCGCGAGAACTTGCTCTTCGTAAACCCATCTGCCACAGATACGCAGTGCCTCGATGCACTAAACAAAGCGCAGTGTCAGAACCTGCTCGAGCGTGGGGGCAAAGGGCTCGACACAGTCATCGGTGAAGGTGGTGTCAAAGTCTCTGGTGGTGAGAAACAACGCCTCTCGATAGCCCGTGCACTTCTCCGTGCACCCAAGCTTCTGATATTTGATGAAGCAACAAGTGCCCTCGATACTCTTACAGAAGTTGAAATATCCAAAACTATCCAATCTATCGGATCTGCTCGTGAGCATATCACCATCCTCATCGCCCACAGGCTCTCGACTATCATGCACGCTGATCGGATCAATGTACTCGAGAAGGGTTCCATTATTGAGAGTGGTTCACACCAAGAACTCATAGACCAAAAAGGCCTCTACGCCGCCATGTGGAGACAGCAAATCGGAGAGAAATAAACCCCATTGACTTACCATACATAAATGGTAATGTTTTAGTAATATCTTCTAACTTTAAAATTTGACATATGACCAAACAGGAATTTTATGAAGCTCCTAAGGGTTTCGTTGTATCAGATAAAAACAACAAGAAATGGGAATTCTTAACTGATCCTCAAATTACTCCATTTGAAATGGTTGCGAAAGATTCTGAGCCAGCAAGAATATTCCTCTCCCCTAATGGAGAGGAAGTAGAAATTACATTTGTTTACGATGAAGGGATACCGAGAATGAAGGATGAAAATGCGATTAAATTTATAGATGAATTGGAGGTTGTAGATTCGTAAAAAATTCTTTAATTTTATCAATGTAGGGGCCTGAGGTGAAAATCTCAGGTTCTTTTTTATTTGTAGCAAGGACAGTCCTTGCTACATCAGAAGCAATATTATTTTCTTCTAGTAATTGCTTTACTCTTTTGACTACTGCAGGTGCTGGGTCGATGATGTTTACTTTATCCCCTACTATTTTTTTAATACGGTTTATGAGGAATGCATAGTGCGTACATCCTAGCACTAGCTGGTCAATATTTTTATTTAAAAGTGGCTCAAGGTATGTCCGCAATAGTTCCTCTGCTTCATCTGTATCTGCCTTCCCTTCTTCCACAAGTTCTACGAGCCCTGTGCCGATTACTGTATGCACTTCTACATCAGTCGCAAACTTCTCTATGTTGTCGTGGAGTTTCTGCCCTTCGGCTGTGACTTTCGTCGCTAGCACTCCTATGTGCCCAGTCTTTGAGAGCTCTGATGCAGGCTTTACTGCCGGCTCCATGCCGACAAAAGGCACCAAGTATTTTTCTCGTAGCTTTGCTATTGATGCGGAGGTAGCAGTGTTGCAAGCGATCACGATAAGCTTGCAATCTTTCTCGATCAAGAAGTCCACAATACCCGATGAGAACTCTGTAATCTCATCTGGGGTCTTACTGCCGTATGGCAAATGCGCCTGGTCAGCATAGTATATATAGTTGTAGCCAGGTAGCTCCTGCTCCAGATACTTGAGTATCCATAAGCCCCCCAGCCCTGAGTCAAAAACACCAATGTTAGCCATATGGGCTATTTTACCACAATCAAACCCTTGGGTGATTTAGTTAGCGGTATGCACCCCTTCTTGATTATCAGGCAAGTATCCTCTATCCTCATACCAAGCTTGTTCTTGATATATAGCCCTGGTTCAATAGTGATGACCATGTTTTCTTTTAATACAGGCTTGGTTGTTTTGTAGTAAAGCCTTGGGAGTTCATGAATCTTAGTCCCTACTCCATGGCCAAGTGTATGGATGAAGTACCTTGTGTCTTTACCTAAATATTTCCGGACATAAGCGTCTATACTTGCACACTTCTCGCCTGGCTTTGAAATCTTGATTGCACCTACTTGTGACGAGAGCAGTTTATTATATAAATCCTTTTCATATTTTGTTGGAGTTCCCACATAAATAGTCCGCGTCATGTCCGACATATATTTCTCGTACACTACCCCGAAGTCGATGATGACAAAGCCTTTGAGCTTTTTATCAAGTGGCTCAAATGGATGTATCTCATTACCAGTATGTTTACCTGAAGCCACTATCGGCTTGAAACTTGGTCGAAGCCCCCTCTTTTTAATTTCCACCAGAATAAAATCTCGAAGTTCAATTTCGGTTGTATTCTGTAAATCAAGTTTCAAGATTTTACCAAAAATGGCATCCGTTACCCGGCATGCCTTTTTGATTTTATTTATTTCGTCTTTAGTCTTTACCTGTGCCATTTATTTCCACATACCTAGTATCCATCCAGCGATAACAAGTGTTACAAGCTGGTATCCTGAACTAATGAAAAACATCTTCCATGAAAGTTCTTTAGACTTTCCACTCCACATTGCTTGGCCAGCCACTGTAGGCATAACAAAGCCAAGCCATACCCACAAAGCATTGGTAGCTCCTGAAACTGTATTCCACCCCTCTACATAGCCTGCAAGCACCCACATAGTCAAAAGCACCGTTAGAAAGTTAAGGGCGTACACAGGGGCCATCTTCTTCTGAGCTTCCTTAATCTTCTCTGGTGTCATAGTATTCATATCGACACACATAACCTTCATCCACGTCTTGCCGAAAAGCATTGGACCATACCAAGCCATACCCACAACCATAGCCATAACTCCACATACTAGAACTGCTAAATAGTTTATTTCCATAAATTTTGAACCTACATGAATTCTATTCTGAAAAAAGTCCTTGGATCTCATGTCCATACGCAGGCTCCAGGTAGGCCAGACATTTTTTCATAAAAGAATTCACTCCGGTTACATACATAAATTTATAATATTAATATTATACCACGACTGTTACTTTTGTAGATATGCGAGCCAGTAGTCACGCTTGTAAATGCGGTCATTAAAGGTGGAGTAACTTGTCTTCTTGGTTAGAGAGAGTATCTTGAAGTACTGCTCATACGTTTTAATAAAATCCTCCCTCGAAAACACTCTCTCAGTAAGGCCAATATCTTTTAGTACATATGTATCGTACTCTTTGCCTGGGCTGTCTTTCAGCAGGTTCTTCACATTCTTGTTGCCATCTTTGCACAGTGCCCGTACAAACATATAGCCACCTGGTTTCATTACTCTACTAACTTCTTTCAAATATAATTCTCTACCTTTCTCATCAAGAGAGTTTGAAGAGGTCACATCAAGAACCACGTCAATTGATTCATCTCCTATATCATAAGGCATGCCGATGTCACCTAGTCTATAGTCGACTTTTACTCCCATATTATTTGCTCGTGACTGTGCGATACTAAGTGCAGTTTTAGCGATCTCAATACCTACAACATTGTTACCCTTCTCTGCCAGGTAGTTCGCATTGCGTCCAGTACCACAGCCCAGGTCGAGGATGGTTCGATCTCGAACTATATATTTCTGGTCCTTTTTTAGAGATTTTAGAAACCTGAGAGTGTCAGCATTTGGTCCGTCATTCTTGGTGACGAGCTTTGGGTTCCTGTATTCTCTCTCCCAAGAACTTCCTTGATTCATATTATGCTTTCGTTATGTCACGAGGGTAGAATATGTTCATAGTCCAGTCGACAACAATCTTCACTCTTTTTGACCCAGAAAGGAATTTGAATAGATATATAGTTCGCCATAAGAACCAAGCAACAGGTCCAGAGAATTTAATTCCTTTTATGTTTGCAATTGCATGCCACTGTCCAAGTGATACTAGTGAGCCCTGTGATTTAAATGAAAATGGTAGGGGTTTCTTGCCAGCAAACAACCTCTTGATATTCCCTCCTATATGAAATCCTTGTCTAACTGCAACTTGTGCAAGCATAGGCAGAGGCTTACCATCTTTGTCAGCAAAGCTTGCCATATCACCAATGACAAAAACATTCGGGCACTCTGGTATCTGGAGTGATTCATTCACTATTATCCGTCCACCTTTATCTGTGGGTACAGGGTGTGTAAATACAGGTACATTGGGTTTGACTCCTGCAGTCCAGATTATATGATTAACCTCCATATTAGAATCGTCATTAAAAATGACAGAGCCTTTCTTTACTTCTTTAACTACCATATTGAGCATGACTTTGATCTTTTTCTTTTTTAGAACCTCAAGGGCACTCTGTCGTAGTGATGGGTGGAATGGCATCAATATCTCTCCACCGCTATTTATCAAAGATATAGATATGTCAGAGCATTTGATAAGCCCATGGTAGTACTTGATAAATGTGTCATTTACAAACTCAGCTATCTCAGTTACAAGTTCTACTCCTGTTGCTCCCCCACCTACTATTGCAAATGAAAGTTCTTTTTTACGTTCTTCTTCAGTTTTCATTTCAGATGCTTTTTCAAATGACTCTATAATAGAGTTGCGGAGCCTTATAGCGTCATGCAAATCCTTGAGCACGAGACAGTTTTCTTCTGCGCCAGGAGCGCTAAAAAAGTTTGTTGTAGCTCCAAGCGCGAGGACAAGCACATCATATGGAAGTTCATCAATACTAGTTTTTACTAACTGCTTTTCACAATCAACAGAGATAACATCAGCAACATGAAGCTTGTCATTGGTTTTATATATTATCTGGCGTATGGATTCAACAACTTGGTGATGAGCGATGCTACCAGTTGCGACTTCGTGCAGAAGTGGTGTAAAAAGGAAGTAGTTGTTACGATTAACAATGGTCACGTCTACTTCGTCATGCTTGAAGTATTGATAGAGACCTTTATATGTATATAATCCGCCGAACCCTCCTCCTAGTATTAAGATTTTTTTCTTTTCTTTATTCATAGTTTTACATTACTGCTAATTTGGAAGCGATTCCTATATATGACTCTGGGGTAATCTCCTTAAGTTCTGCCTTTACCTTAGCAGATACTTTCAAGTTTTCTATAAATACTGCAAAGTCCTCCATTGTTACTTTTTTACCACGAGTCAATTCCTTAAGTGCTTCATATGGTATCGGGTAGCCCTCGCGACGTAGGACCGTCTGTATGCCCTCGGCTATGACTTCAGGGTGGGCTAGCAAATCCTCCTTTATCTTAACATAGTTCACACTTACCTTACTTAGACCCTTCTGTAGTGATATGTAGGCAAGCAAAGAGTGCCCAAAAGCTGTACCAAATGAACGCTCGACAGTAGAGTCCGACAGGTCCCGCTGAAGCCTCGATATAGGCAGTTTACGAGCAAAGAACTCGAACAGTGCATTGGCGAGGCCTAGGTTACCCTCGCTGTTCTCAAAGTCTATCGGGTTAACCTTGTGAGGCATAGTTGATGAGCCGACTTCCCCTTTCTTTGGCTTCTGGACAAGATAACCATCACTTATGTATCTCCACATGTCTTGGTTCAGGTCGAGAAGTATAGTGTTGATCCGACGGACAAAATCAAAAAGCTCTACATATGTGTCGTGTGGCTCTATCTGAGTCGTAATCAAGTTCGGACAAAGTGACACTCCTTCGACTTTACCTAGGTGTTCTATAAACTTCTTCGTAAACAGTGGCCAGTTAACTTTAGGATACGCTGATACAAATGCATTGTAGTTCCCAGTGGCACCATTTAGCTTGGCCATTATTTTAAATTTATTAAGGAAAAATATCTGTCGTCTAAGTCTATCAGAGAAAACTGCAAACTCTTTACCCAGAGTCGTAGGTGAGGCACTCTGCCCGTGAGTACGTGCAAGCATAGGAACTCGAGCGTAAGACTTGGCATATGATTTCAAAGTTTTTTGGATGCTTGAAAGTTCGGGAAGTACTACATGCTTTGTGCCTGAAGCAAGCATAAGTGCATAGGCACAGTTGTTGGTATCCTCAGATGTTAGTCCGAAGTGTACCCATTCAAAAGCATTCTTTAAACTTGTGTTCTTGAGGCTGTCTTTTATAAAGTACTCAACTGACTTTACATCATGGTTTGTTGTACTCTCATAATTCTTTATCTTCTTGTATGACACTTCACTAAAATCCTGATATAGGGCACGGATTTTATTTATTTCTCCACTTGAAAGTTTGCGCAACCCTATACCTTTAACTTGTGATAGTGATATAAAAAATTCACACTCAACAAGCGTTCTATACTTCATCAAAGCAAATTCCGAAAAGTACGGCGCAAGTGCGCGAGTCTTGTCATAGTATCGTCCGTCTAGTGGATTTATAGCGTGTGTGTTCATTTTAATAAGTTATTATTTATTCTCTCAAGTATAGGCTGTGAGAAATCGTGATTAAAAGGTTTACCTGTAATACTCTCGTATATTTCTATATATCTGCGTGAAAGTTCGGCGACGAGATCTGGTGGCGCTTCTGGCAAGACCTCATCTTTATATGGGTCACAGTTATCTTTGAACCACAAGCGTAGGAATTCTTTGTCGAAGTACTCTGGCTCTTCGCCTTTATCAAAACGTGCCTGGTAGCTATCTGCTTTCCAGTATCGAGAGGAGTCCGGTGTATGGATCTCGTCTATCAGCGTCAGCTTCCCATCAGTATCTAACCCAAACTCATATTTTGTATCTACAAGTATCAGTCCGTGCGAAAGAGCTATTTCCTGTCCTCGAGCAAAAAGTGCTTTCGCAACACGCTCCGCTTCATCTATCATCTCTTGTGATAGTAAACCTTCGTCCACAATTTCGCTTGGAGTTATGGGTCTGTCGTGTTCGTCTGACTTGGTGGTAGGAGTAAATAGTGATTCAGGTAGCTTTTGATTCTTCTTGAGTCCTTCCGGTAAAATAAAGTTGCCAAAGTCACGCTTCCCATCAGCGTAATGAGTCCATAGTGATGTGCCTGTCACTCCGGTTATGTACCCACGCATTACTGCCTCGATAGGTAGCGGTGTACACTTGCGGGCGATGAGGACATTGGGGTCTGGAATGCTTACCACATGATTGTCGATTATGTCCTTGGTATTCTCAAACCAAAAGGCGCTGATCTGGTTGAGGACTTCCCCCTTAAACGGCACATGGGCAATGATACGGTCAAAAGACGAATGCCGATCTGTGGCAACCAATGTAATGGTTTCATCTCCAATATAGATATCGCGAACCTTGCCTACCTTCTTCTCGCCAATCCCTTGGAAGTTTGTTTCCTTAATCACATCGCCGATGTGCTGTTTGATGGTTTCTATGTTCATATTATTTTAATACCACCTTACCATTACCTTTAGTAATCTTTCCTATTTCAAATATCTTATAGTCCGGGTAATTTTCTAAAATCTTCTCAATCTTTTCTTTCTCACTTTGAGGGACAATAAGTACTAATCCTATCCCCATATTAAAAACTCTGTACATTTCTGCATCTGGTACACTACCCACTTTCTGTATGTATGGGAATATTGAGAGCATTGGCCAAGTACCTTTTTCTATTTCTGCATTGAGGTTCTCTGGTAACACGCGTGGAATGTTCTCTATAAATCCACCGCCTGTTATATGAGCGATACCTCTAATGTCTACACCCTGATCTAGTATCTCAAGTACTGGTCGAGAGTAGTTCACATGTACTTTCATAAGAGCTTCGCCGACTGTCATACCAAGTTCTGAAACTTCTTCATCTACTTTATGTCCTGCGACACTGAAAAGTATTTTACGTGCAAGTGAAAAGCCATTGGTGTGTAACCCACTAGAAGGAAGACCGAGTATGATATCGCCTTCCTCTATTCTCTCACCTGTGATTATTTTATTTTTCTCTACTACTCCTGTGATACATCCTGCAATGTCATGCTCACCACTTGCGTATACGCCTGGCATTTCGGCTGTCTCTCCGCCTATAAGTGACACACCATTTTCACTACATGCTTTCGCCATCCCTTTCACCATTGCTTCCATAACGCTTGGGTCGAGTTTATCATGAGCTACATAGTCTAGGAATGTAAGTGAGCGCGCGCCCATAGCGAGCAAATCGTCACAGCAATGGTTCACAATATCCTCACCAACTGTGTCGTACTTGTTCATCATGCGAGCAACAGAGAGCTTGGTGCCTACTCCATCAATAGACTGTACAAGTACTGGATGATGATACGACTTTAGTACTTCGCCTATATCATAAAGCCCCCCAAAAGATCCTATGCCAGTAAGGACTGCACTTGTGTGAGTGCCTTTAACTGCATCTTTTATGCGACGAACTGATTCGTTCCCCGCATCGATGTTTACCCCAGATTGTGTGTATAGATCAGACATATTTTTTATAGCCAAGTTTATGTAACTTCTTTGATTTACTTTTTACTTCTGTATTCATTTTCTTTTTGTAGTCAGCGACTTTCTTTTGAAGTTTCTTATCAGTCATGCCAAGCATTTGTACTGCAAGTAGTCCGGCGTTCTTGGCACCATTTACCGCGACAGTAGCGACCGGTACACCGGGTGGCATTTGAGCAATAGACAGCAGTGAATCGAGCCCATCCATGGTTTTGGTTTTTACAGGTACACCTATCACAGGAAGTGGAGTCATAGATGCAGTCATACCCGGTAGGTGCGCAGCACCTCCTGCCCCAGCGATGATAACTTTTATCCCGCGTGCAAGTGCCTTCTTTGAATATTCAAACAATACATCTGGGGTGCGGTGGGCAGAAACTACTGTGATTTCATAAGGAATCCCGAAATCCTCCAAAATAATTGCAGAATCCTGCATAACAGGCAAATCTGAATCCGAACCCATTATTATTCCTACTTGTATTTTTTTCATAATTTAGTGAGTGGAGCAAATTATTTTATGAAAAAATGTCTGGCCTGCCTGGAGCCTGCGAATGGACAGGAGATCCGAGGACTTTTTTCAGAATATAATTTGCGGAATGTTTATATCTCAATACTCTTCCTGACTTCCAGGGCCACCTTTTCTGCTTCTTCTAGGGTGTCCGCAAGCACTGTTATATGGCCCATTTTCCGCTCAGGACGTGTCTCTAGTTTACCATATATGTGGACTGAGGTGCCATTTTCACCCTCATGAGTATATTCACCATTAAGGAGCGCCTCACCGTCCCTCTCACCCAAAATATTGACCATCACGGAGGCGTGGGAAAGTGCCTCTGGAACTGCTAGTGGCATCCCTGTAACTGCCCTGATATGGGCCTCAAACTGCGACATAGAAAAAGCCTCGATAGTATGGTGCCCAGAGTTGTGGACTCGTGGGGCTATTTCGTTGACTATGATTTCCCCATCTTCATTCAGGAACATTTCCACTGCAAACACTCCTACCCCTCCTAGAACTTCAAGGACTTTCTCTGCTATATTTTTGGCTTTTACAACTCCCTCATTTGCCACTGGTGCAGGTGAACGTACTATGTGGCAAATGTTGTTCTTATGAATCGTTTCAACAACTGGGAAAGAAATAATTTCACCATCCACCCCGCGAGCTGACACAACTGCGAGTTCTTTCACAAAAGGCACGAAGCGTTCGGCATAAAGCGGACTTTTAGAAAGCTTTGCAAAAGCTACAGGTATATCTTCAGGACTTTTAACAACATAATTCCCCCTCCCATCATATGCGTCAAACCGCGCCTTGAGCAGGAATGGGTAGCCAAATATTTCTGCTTGCCTGACACAATCCTCCTCGTTCTCAATCAAAGCAAAGTCTGCGACAGGCATTTCATGCTCACGCAAGAAAACTTTCTGTTCAAATTTATCTTTGATTATTTTTAGAACTTTGGGCTCTGGATTCACAGGAACTCCACGAGCAACAAGTTCTTCGAGTGCCTCGGCGTTAGCGGACTCTATCTCAAATGTTATATAGTCAGATGCATCAGCAAGTTCGAGTATCTTGTCCTTGTCTTTAAAGCTCCCGACTATCTGTGCATCGGCGACCTGACCTGCAGGACCATTAAGCATAGGGTCAAGGACCGTAACAAAGAACCCGAGCTTACGAGCTGCCTGCGCTAGCATCCTACCAAGCTGCCCTCCCCCAACTATCCCGATCCTTTGTTTCATATGCGTATTATAACAAAAAAAGAGCATGGCCTAAACCACACTTCTTTTAAGAACTGTTGATGTGATGTACCTTTATTTATATAAATCTCTTACCTTATCAGGTGACTCTTCACCCATATCTCTAAATTCTTCTCTTATGTCTGTAGTGGTGGTACCATGACTGCTGGCTTTATGATTATCTTCTTTTTTAAAGAAACCACTCAATAAACTACAATAGTATTCTAAGGTCAGCAACATTTTTGATTGATTGTTTACCATAATAGAGAGTTTAAATAGTGAGCAATATTTTTTACATCGTTAGTCAATATACTACAACAAAGGTGCTATTTCTGCAACTTGAGTGATTTTTGCCCAATGTCCCTTCTGTATTGCATGCCTTCAAAAGATATTTTCTCGATAGCTTTATATGCACTCTTGAGTG
>CAZMZT010000001.1:0-16840 GCA_964571085.1 uncultured Candidatus Saccharibacteria bacterium | reverse complement strand
TATTGCATGCCTTCAAAAGATATTTTCTCGATAGCTTTATATGCACTCTTGAGTGCTTCTTCTAGTGTCGCACCTGTGGCACTCACCCCCAGCACTCGACCACCATTAGTAACGAGCTCCCCGTCTTTCATAGAAGTCCCTGCTTGGAAAACCACTATATTGGCATCCATTGCTACTTCTTCGATTCCTGTTATTATTTTACCCTTCTCATAGTCACCTGGGTACCCACCAGAGGCAAGAACAATAGTACAAGCAAACAATTCTTTCCACTTTATTTCAATACTTGAAAGTTTCTCGTCTATGCATGCTTGGAATATTTCTACTATGTCAGTATCGAGAATTCGCATATAGCTCTGTGTCTCGGGATCACCAAAACGGGAATTGAATTCTATTATTTTTGGTCCGTCTTGTGTAATCATTAGGCCTGGATAAAGAATTCCTGCAAAAGGCGAGCCTTCATGCTCCATGTTTACAAGTGTCGGCAGGATAATCCTACTTTTAACTTCAGCCATCAATCCCTCAGTAACAAAGGGAACTGGGGCAATAGTTCCCATGCCTCCAGTATTGAGTCCTGTGTCACCTTCGCCTAACCTCTTGTGGTCCTGAGATGAGGGGAAAACTTGGCAAGAAACTCCATCAGAGAACGCATGAGTAGAGATCTCTGGCCCAGTCAAGAATTCTTCTATCACTATCTCACTCCCACCTTCCCCAAAAACTTTCTTAACTAGAATATCTTCTACTGCTTTTTTGGCTTCGTCTTTTGTTTGACATATGATGACCCCTTTACCAAGAGCGAGACCAGAGGCTTTGACTACTATAGGTGTAGTGTGGTTATCAACATAAGTTACCGATTCATCGTATTCTTTGTCAGTGAAGGTTTTGAACTTAGCTGTCGGCAACCCATGCCTTTGCATGAATGCTTTGGCAAATGCCTTGGACCACTCAAGTTGGGCGGCAGACTTTGTTGGGCCAAAAATCCTAAGTCCGTTACTTTGGAATAAGTCTACGATTCCAAGTGCTAGTGGATCATCTGGAAGTGCTAGAGTCATATCAACTTTCTCCCTCTTTGCAAATTCGAGCAGTCCTTGGATATCTGTAGCTTTAATATCTATATTGGTCCCAAGTCTGAGTGTGCCAGCGTTACCAGGTGCAAAGAAAATATCGCCACATTTTGGTGACTGCTTTACCTTCCAGCCGATTGCATGCTCCCTACCACCACTACCTATTATTAAAATTTTTTGTTTATTCATATCTGCTTAGATAAGTTTCCTAATACCTCTATATACAATTCATTCTCTTTTTTCTTTAGTCTATCATACAAGGAATCAACTGTATCTGTAGGTTCAATTTTCTCAAACGTCCGACCTAGGACTGGACCGAAGTCAAAGTTAAGTGTCAGGAAATGAATAGAAGAGCCGGCATAAGTTGCCTTGTTGTCAAAGAAGTTTTGAACTGCTTTTGTAGTTAGCATTCCTTTATTCCATAGACCCTTAGTACCATCTGGGTTTTCCGCTTCTCCATCAATATCATCAGGGATAAGTCCTGGATGTAGATTCAAAATTCTATCTGGATATGCAAGTATCACCTCGTCGAGTATTATCTGCTTCCAGCCCGCAAGTGCTATGTAGTCTGGGTTTAATTTCTGCAAGAGGGACAATAGATCATTTTTAGATGGACATATTTCAATCTTTAAATCATGTTTGCGAGCACGATCCAAACCTAGTGCGTCTGGTGTATCAGAAACAACAGCACAGATATCCCCCTTTATTTTACCAAGAGTAATACCATCTATAATCGCTTGTAAGTTTGTGCCCGTGCCAGTATTGGAAATAAGGACTGCGATTTTCATAACCTATTCGTTAGGTACATCATTGGTAACTTCTTTTGCACGTTCATATAGGTCTATAGGGTACTCTCCTGTAAATGCTGATAAAGAGAAGCGCTCTTTCGCTAAACCTGTCGCCTTTACCATACCATCGACTGACAAAAAAGAAAGTGATGTTGCACCTAGATACTCGCAGATTTCTTTTATAGTTTTCTGTGAGCCGATTAGGTCAACTTGCTGCGGAGTGTCTATACCATAGAAGTCTGGGAATTTAACAGGCGGTGAACCCACAAGGAAGTGCACTTCTGTTGCTCCAGCTTCAAAGAGCATTTTGACGATTTGTCTACTTGTAGTACCACGAACTATAGAGTCATCGATAACAGCCACACGTTTGCCAGAAATAATTTCAGTGAGTGGAAGGAGCTTCATTTTCACCTTTTTATCTCTATCATCTTGGAGGGGTTCTATAAAAGTTCTATGGATATACCTATTCTTTACAAGTGCCATCTCAAAGGGTGTCCCTGTTGCATGCGAGTAACCAATAGCAGAAGGAATAGACGTCTCAGGTACTGGAATAATAATATCAACATCGAGTTTGTATTCTTCTGCAAGTATTTTACCGAAATTCTTGCGAACTTCATAGACAGACTTGCCGAGCATGTTACTATCTGAACGTGCAAAATACACGAATTCAAATATATCAAACTTCGAATCACGCTTCTCTAGTATCCTCTGCTCTACTCCTTCTTTACTTACAACAACCATTTCTCCAGGTTCTACTTCACGGACGAAATCTGCACCCACTGTCTGCAATGCACATGTCTCAGAGGCAAAGAATGTCTTGTCTTTGCGTTTACCCATAACAAGTGGGCGTATGCCACAAGGGTCACGGAAAGCCACCAAGTAGTCAGTTGACAAAGCCACACAAGAAAATGCTCCAGTAAAAAGCGGATAGGTCTTCTCTATTGCATCTGGGAGTGTAAGTCCTTCTTTTACATAGAAACCTATAGCCTCTGCCATTAGCTCAGAATCAGACATGTCATCTACTTTTATATCATTGGCTTGCAAGAATTCTGTTAGAGCTTTCACACTTGGGAGGTTGCCGTTATGAGCAAATGCGATATTGTTTACAATCACTGGTTGAGCATGTTCTGCCCCGCCACCGCGAGAAGTAGAGTAGCGATTATGCCCGATAGCCCCAAAGCCGGGCAATTCTTTTAATGCTTCTTCTGTATACACCTGGCTAACTAATCCTTGGCCCTTGTAAGAGAAGATGTCTTTGCCATCTGTAGATGCGATACCAGAATACTCTTGACCTCTATGCTGAAGTGCAAATAGGCCAAAGTAGGTCTGACGTGAAGCTATTTCTGATTCACCAAAAACCCCAAATACCGCACATTTTTCATTTAATCGATCCATTATTTTTTGAAGTAGTTAATTGCGTTTTTAAAAATTTGAAACCCCTCTCCCTCTTTTGGAAGCTTCTTACCTTTTCTCTTATAAAATTCCTTTTGTAGTTGCCAGTCCGGCCTGTGGTGAGAAAACATCGCTCGCTCTGGATGTGGCATTAGCCCAAGTACTCGTCCATTATACCCGAGTACTCCAGCGATGTCATGCATGGCACCATTGGGGTTCGCTTTTAAATCCTGGTATTTACATATTGCACCTTTTGTATATACAAACGCTATCTCTTTTGCTTTATTCATCTCGGCATACTTCTTATTGTCAATAATGTATCGCCCTTCCCCGTGAGCAATTGGAAGTGAAATCTTTTTGATACCAGCAAGCCATGGGCTATGGCCTTTGACCTCCATGTCTACCCATCGATCAATATACTGTCCACCGCTGTTGTGCATGAGTCCTCCTGGTAGCAGGTCGAGGTTGGTGATGATTTGGAATCCGTTGCATATACCTATCACGAGGGTATCTCTCTTCATAAAGACTTCTAGTTCTTTGGCTAGATACTTTTTGAATTTGTTGGCATATGCCTTACCACTACCTGTGTCATCTCCATAAGAGAATCCTCCGGGAAAAACTAGGACATCATATTTAGACAAAATTTTTGGAGTTTTTATTAGGTCATTGATATGTACAACATCAGCAACGCCACCTGCAGAATCAAAAGCAAACTTTGTCTCCTCTTCACAGTTGAGACCATATCCAGACATTATTATGATTTTAGGTTTTGTTTTCATAATTATTTCATTCTTCCTGAAAACTTATGATAAGCATCTTTTAATTTATTCACATCTGTGTCGATAACCTTCTTGCCTTTTTTGTCAGTGACTACTACTCTACTACTTTTTGACACGACTCCAATGTTTGAATAAGAGATTCCTTTTATTACTTTTTCAAACGCAGATTTATTTTTCTTTGCGATGGAAACCAAGATGCGTCCCTGGCTTTCAGAGAACAGTTCAGAGTCAGTAGAAGTAAATGTACCTAATAGTTTCTTGAAGGATATATTTGCACCCAACATTCCTCCAACAGATGCTTTCGCAAGCGCACAAGCTATACCACCAGAGGTGACTGATATAGATGAAGCGACCAAACCTTTTGCGATAGCTTTCTCTAGTGCTTGGTAAACTTTCTTATTCTTTTTCCAGTCTACTTGTGGAACATTAACGCCGATCTTTGTAACATCGTCTTTGGCAAGTAGTTTGTAGTATTCTGATGCCCCGAGTTCGTCATGCGTATCACCGAGAACATAGACAATGTCTCCTTCTAATTTGAATTCAGGAGTTACAGATTTTGTAAGGTTAGAAATAACTCCAATTGCAGATATGAGTAGTGTAGGTGGGATAGATATGGCAAGTGGGTTGCCTTTCTCGTCATAGCCCTTGAAGTCATTGAACATACTATCCTTACCAGATATAAATGGAGTACCATATCCAACCGCATAGTCATAGCAGGCCCGTACAGCCCCCACAAGCTCGGCTAGGCGAGACTGATCGTATGAAGAGCACCAGCAGAAGTTGTCGAGTATTGCCAGGTTCTCAAGTGATGCGCCGCATGCTACAGCATTACGTATGGCTGTATCTATAGATGCTCCAGCCATGTGGTAGGTGTCGATATCAGAATATGAAGGATAGAGGCCAGTTGAGAGGACGACGCCTTTCTCTGATGAGAGTAGCGGTCGAATAATTTGAGCATCTGTATTAACTCGCCCAGCACCTGACTGTGGTTTGACCACAGATCCAGCTTGAACTTCATGGTCATATTGTTCAGATATCCAAGCGAATCCACCTATATTACCAGTTTTCAAAAGTGAATGGAGGTACTGTGTCTTGTCATTTTCTTTAGGCAAGTTGGGTTCTGAAATGTTTTTGGATTTCAATTCTGCATGCAGTGATCGCTTAGGTAAACCATTGTGCAAGAATTCCATTTGCATGTTCATGATAATCTTGCCACCCTGTTTGACTACGCAGCTATTGGAATTGTTAAACTCCCCTATTCTCACCGCTAGAACTCCACGTGATTCCATCAATTCATTGAATTGTTTCCACTTACTTTTAGGGACAGATAGTGTCATGCGCTCTTGAGACTCTGATATCCAGATCTGCCAAGGTGTAAGGCCTGGGTACTTGAGTGGCACTTTATCGATATCTACAACTGCACCACCGCACTCTTTGGCCATCTCAGCTACAGAGCAAGATATTCCTCCTGCCCCGTTATCAGTGATGCTTGTATAGAGTCCTAGGCTGCGAGCTTCTTTTACTATTGCATCAGAAAGCTTCTTCTGAGTTATAGGGTCACCGATCTGCACTGCAGTTGCAGGACTAGATGAATCCATCGCGACTGATGAAAATGTAGCGCCATGGATACCATCAGCACCAACCTTACCTCCAACTATAACGATGTAGTCCCCAGCACGTGCTTCTTTCTCATGAGCAAGTTTGCCTTTAATCTTACGAGGTGATAACCCAACCGTCCCTACAAAGACAAGTGGCTTGGCACGGAATCGGTCATCGTAGCGAGCAAAACCAGAGACTGTAGGGATGCCAGAGCAATTACCACCCACATTAACACCACGGATAACCCCGTCGATAATCCGCTTGGGTGGGAGCATCCTTTGAGTCAGGCCTTTGTCGCGGAAAAGTGCCCGTGTGTCATCTGGGTAGCCGAAGCAGAATCCAAAAGTATTACCCACTGGTTTGGCCCCCATGCCGAAGCCGATAGTATCGCGATTAACCCCAACGATACCTGTAATAGCTCCACCAAACGGGTCGAGCGCTGAAGGAGAGTTGTGTGTCTCTACTTTATGAGTAATTATGTAGTCCTTGTCGAAAACTATTCCACCAGCATTGTCAGAGAAAACAGAAATACAAAAGTCCTTCTTGCCCTTCTCTTTCCTTATCCTGTTGGTTGCACCTTTTATATAAGTCTTGTATAAACCGTCTTTGATGTCATCTATAGAATTAGCAAATATTGTATGCTTGCAATGCTCACTCCAAGTCTGTGCAAGTGATTCAAGTTCTATGTCTGTTGGGCTTCTTTTTAAATTCTTGAAGTACTCTTGGATTATCTTCATTGATTCAAGGTCGAGAGCAAGTGGGCCACGTCGGGTACCATCTGGATCAAGCACTCCCTCTTTACCGATCTTTATAAGTTCATCATCCGACACATCGAGCGATACATTTATAACTGTAGTCTTCTTTGGCAATTTTACTTCAGGCACAACAAGTGGGAGCGTGTTGTCTTTGATCACGCTTTTCTTTGTAATGCTAAACCTTTCAATGAGTGGATTGTGAAGTGAGTATGCAATTTTATTTAGATCATCGTCACTCAACTTCCCAGAAATAAAAAATAGCCGTGAAGTATACACAGCTTCGCTTGCAGTAAACTCACGCCGAAGGGTGTCAGAGATAGCTTCCATAGCTGTGTGGCCTACATTGTCTGTCACACCAGGAAGAAAGCCAATCTCACACACAAATGAAAAGTTGCCGACAGACGGCAAAGTATTAATCGAACAATTTTCTATTTTATGATTTGTAAGTGCAGTAGATGCCTCAGATAGTTCACTTTTTGAGAGCTTGGCATCAACAAGGTATGAATCAGCCAAAGATATAGATGTGACTTTCCCAGATATGTCGAGGTTATTGAATGACTTGAGGTAGAGTTCCGCCCGGCTGTCTTTTTCATTAGTTGTGACACATATCCGGGAAATCATATATGTATTCTATGATAAATTTTATGTAATTACAAACTATTGATTTTACTAGAAAATATGTTTTAAATCATAGAAAGAGTCGATTGTTCTCCAGGCTTCTTTCTCAATTCTTGTGCCAGTAAATGTAACGCCATGACCAGTCTCTTTAAAAAGCTTGAGATCATTGGGCCCATCTCCAATTGCAGCACATTCAGTGATTTTAACACCGAGCATCTCACAGAAACTCTCAAGATATATAACTTTTGCATCAACATCATCTCCGTTGTCATGTATGGCTATCAGCCTATCTTCCTCATCAAATACAAAGGTATTTGCGGCTTTGGCCCACTTTATACCTAGGTCTTTAGCAATTATATTTACCAATATATCTATTGAACCTGATATGAGGACTATTTCGTATCCTTTATCTTTTAGGTATTCGATAATTTCTCTTGCGCCTTTTCTATATTCATATTTAGATAATGCAGACGTGATGCCTACTCGTGTTGCATCTTTATGCTTTAAATAAAGTTGGAGTACTTTATTATTCCATTCTGAATATGAGATCAAACCCTCCTTATATTCTTTATACATTCGTCTATCTTCCTCCTCGGAGATCCCCAATACAACATGGAGTTTCTTCCAACTACTTTCCATTATCAATGTTTCATCAAGATCAAAGCAGATTAATTTTATAGCAGGCTTCTTTATTTTTTGAAAAATATCTTTAAGCATGAAGAGCGTTCACCAAATTCTTCTTTATCAAGAAAAGAAATAGTCCTACTTAAGCAGAAAACGTAATGTAGACACTAGGCGAATCTTCTTATATTCAGGAGAACCAGGGTCTTTCTCTGTTATATCGAAAACCCCTTGGTTTCCTCGAGTAACACTCCCAACTGTAGCTCCTGCATTTGTTGCAAACTGTGAAGCTGTATCAAGTGCGTTCTTTATTGCGTCAGCTAGCATTTCTGGCTTTATGCTATTTATATCTGAGAACTCAAATGAGATGTTGTTCTGATTTAGAACTACTCCCCTTTTGACCAACATTAGAGTTTCATTGGATGTCAACTTCGCCAGGTCAACTTTCTTTGTGTAAACTGATACTTGGTTTGTGGAATTGTATCTAAACACTGCGTCTTTATAAGTCTCCTGATAAATATTTACAGGAGCGACATTTATCTCAGAAGCATCGAAACCTTTCTCCACAAGAAATCCTTTGATTGTTGTGATATTCTTCTCTATATCAGAATATAGAGCATCGATATTGTTAGATTTGACTTCAAAGCTCATGGACCAGATAGCCGTGTCTGCTTTTACTATTTTCTCAGAAAGACCTTTAACTTCAACATAAGACCCCTGTTTTGAAAAACCTTGAGCAGAGAAAAGAAAAGCCACCGAAATAAGCACAGAAAATATGATTAATGCTAGACCTAAAAACTTGAATTTATTGTTAGTTTTTTCCATACTTCTATTATAGCACATTTGCAAAGGAAATTTGAATTCCAAACTTTGGCGGAGAGGAGAGGATTTGAACCTCCGAAGGCTTTAACACCTTGCTGCCTTTCCAAGGCAGTGCACTAGACCACTATGCGACCTCTCCATTTCTATTGTTTCCTTTCCAAGGTAGGTCACAAATACTTTTCTGCTTAAAAGTTTCGCGACCCCGCCTCGACTCGTCAGTCTCCGGCTTTGAAAAGTTCCAAGTATTCACTTTTCAACACCATCCCGCTATGCGAACCCTCTAGGCTCTTATGGAGATTACTTCATTCCACGCAAAACTGCAATACGCTTCTCTGCAGGTGGATGAGTTGCAAACAGGCCACGGATGGATTTGCCGATACTTGAGCCTTTTGGATCTGCGATATATAGGTGAGCAATAGCTTTAGATTGGCGGTGCATTGGCTCTGAGTGCTGGCTAATTTTCTGGAGTGCAGATGCAAGGCCCTCTGGATAGCGAGTAAGTAGTGCGCCTGATGCATCAGCGAGGAACTCACGCTTGCGAGAGATAGCAAGCTGTATGAGCATTGCGAAAATCGGCGCAAGTATGGAGAGTATGATGCCGATGATAACTAGAGCATTGCCTCCCTTATTGTCCCTATCCCCTCCACCAAACCATAAACTCCGCATGAAAACATCAGCAAGTATCGAGACAAACCCTACAAGTACTACAGCCACAGTAGACACTAGCATGTCGCGGTTACCTATATGTGATAGCTCATGGGCAATCACACCCTCGAGTTCGTTCTTCTCGAGTATGGCAAGTAGCCCAGTAGTCACAGCCACAACTGCATGCTTCTTGTCACGGCCGGTAGCAAATGCGTTTGGTGCTGTATCAGCTATGACGTACACTTTCGGCATTGGCAGTCCAGCAGTGATAGACAGGTTCTCAACAGTAGTATATAGGTCGAAATACTGCTTGCGGTCAGCCAAGTGAGCTCCAGAGAGTGACAATACTATTTTGTCAGAGAACCAATAAGATGCGATATTCATAGCGATACTAAAGACCACAAAGAAAACGAGTATAGATGGGTTCCCGTAGTACTGACTAAAGAACCACCCAAGCCCGATGACTAGGACAAAGAACGTGGTCATTAGTAACCATGTCTTGGTGATGTTTTTTGATTGATGTGTATAAAGTGTAGCCATTATTTTACAACGATTGGAATGATAACATATTTAATCGGTTTACCACTTTCTCCTCCTGATGGATCATCTTGCATGATTTTAATAAAATATTCCCCTTTTGGAATTAGACTAAAATCAACATCGAATGCAAATGACACCGGTCCCGCAGTCATCCAGTCAGTTGTAGCATTTGCATGGCCTGGACCATATGAAGTTGATTTCTTATCTTCATCCAGAATTGACACCAGGATATTTGCTTCAAAGAAATACCCTCCTTTTATAATACCGTCTATGGTTGTCTTGCCTGAAACTTCTTGTCCTGGTTTTAGTGAGAACGATATCAGATCTTCTTTATTTCCTTCAATTTGAAACACCTGGCCATCTTCTGTGGTTTGTGTCTTTTGATAGCTATCTTGAGTTTCTTTTTTATTAGGATTCTTGTTGATAAGCATAAGCCCAATACCAAGTACTAGAATTATTAGTACAATCAAAAGTATTGTATTTGTTTTTAATTTAGAATTATGCATGATTTAGAATTTAACTTCAACTGGATTCTGAGCTGCATCAGTGTCAGGGAGGTCAAAGAACTCCATTGACTTGAATGAGAACATCCCACCGATTATATTGCCTGGGAATTGCTGAAGACCAGTGTTTAGGTCACGGACGTTGGTGTTATAGAATCTGCGTGCGGCTTGGATCTTGTTCTCTGTATCAGAGAGTTCACGCTGAAGTTCTAGAAAGTTGGTGTTAGCTTTCAAATCAGGATAAGCCTCTGCAATACCAAAGAGCCCTGTGATAGCTTGGCCTAGTACTGCCTCGGTCTTTGCATGTTCCCCTGCTGTCTTAGCACCCATAGCAGCTGCGCGTGCCTGGGTAACTTTTTCAAATGCTGTGCTCTCATGAGTAGCATAACCCTTTACACTGTTTACAAGGTTAGGGATCAAGTCATAGCGGCGCTTTAGCTGAACCTCTATGTCTGCCCATGCTTCTTTAGCATGGTTTACTAGTCTCACAAAACCGTTGTATGATGCAATGACCCAAATAACTAAAACAGCGATAATTCCAAGTATTATATACATATATATTTAAGATAATTAACTAATAGATAGGTTGTATTATATCAAAAATTCCCCTAGACAACTAGAGGAATCTTGGGTGTAAATATTGGCTATTATTCCTTCTTTCCCCAGTTTTGGACTGTAACTAACAGTGGAGATGCGAGGAATATAGATGAGTATGTTCCAAAGAACATTCCGGCTGTAAGCATCATAGCGAACACTTTTGTACTTTCTGGGCCAAAGAAGACAAGAGCAAGGAGTACAATAATGACAGTCGATGAAGTAGCGATGGAGCGAGTATAGACTTGCTCAAGACTTTTACCCACGGTCTCTTCAAAGGTTTTGAAGGCTCCGATGCGGATATTCTCACGGATACGATCAAACACGACAATAGTGTCAGATACAGATAATCCAAGAATGGTAAGTATTGCAACCACAAACAGTGTATCGATCTCTGCTCCAGAGAAGTGAGATAGCGCAGCAAATACCCCTACAGGTATAAGTATGTCATGGATAAGTGATGTGATAGCGATAAACCCATACCTCCAAGATGAAACAGGCTTAGAAACTTTACGGAATGAGTAGGCAATGAAGAATATGATACCTAGCGCAACAAGGATAAATGTCAGAGCTGATTTACGGACAAGTTCTGCTCCTACAGATGGACCAATAGACGTGAAGCTTTTCTCTTTAGCATCGGTGCCAAGGACTTGTAGTATACTAGCGCGTTCAGCCTCACTGACTGCACGAGTCTTGATACTATAACCAGTCTCCCCTGTTGGCTGTATAATGACCTCACCAAGTTCAAGTGGCTCAAGTGCACCTGCGACAAGTTCTTGACTAGGACGAACTGTAGTGTACTCTACTTCAGAAAGTGAGCCTCCTTTAAAATCGATACCTAGTTTTAGCCCAAAGTAACTGATAGATCCTATAGATAGTACGACAAGTACTATTGAAATCATTATAAATATTCTTCTGTTTTTTATTATGAACATATTATTTTAGGGTTGCTTTGGCTGAACTTATCCCGGACCCGAATAAGAAGTTGGTAAATTTGCTTGTTTTTGTAATGTTAAGTGACTTAAGGAACAACTGAGTGATAGAAATAGCAGAGATCATAGATACAAGGACACCTATCAAGAATACCAGCGCAAAGCCTTTGATTATAGATGTACCAAACCAGAAAAGGATTATGGCTGTTATGATACTTGAAGTGTTTGAATCGCGGATAGAGAGCCATGCTCGAGAGAACCCGTGCTTGGTTGATTCAGAGATACTATTACCAGCACGTAACTCTTCTTTGATACGTTCAAATATAAGAACATTAGCATCAACAGCAATACCTATAGAGATAATGAATCCAGCAATACCTGCTGCTGTAAGTGTAACTGGTAGAGTCTTGAATATTGCGAGCATTATGACTACGTACATAGACAGTGCCACCACTGCAATCACACCTGGCAAGCGATACCAGAAGATAAGGAACGCTGCGATAGCAAGTAGTCCGATTATGCCGGCTTTGACCCCTGCGTGTGTTGCTTGCTCACCGAGTGATGGGCCAATAGTCTGAGTAGATATAAGTTCAATGGGCACAGGCAGTGCACCAGAATTCAGGCGCCCAACCAGAGTCTTGGCTTCTATTGGAGTAAAGTTGCCAGAGATCTGGGCTTTGCCTCCAGCAATAGCTTCGTTGACTGTAGGGGCAGATATAACTTCGTTGTCGAGGAATATAGCAACTTGCTTGCCAACATTTTCCTTTGTTATCTTTTCAAATAAAGCTGAGCCTTCTGCATCAAACTGAATAGAAACTATTGGTTCACCTGTTGTTGGATCAAATTCAAGTATCGCCTTGTCGAGGTAGCGACCATCAAGCCCAGTGCTAACATACTGATCTTCGATGCTTACAGTTGCTTGCCCATCTGCACCGATTTTAAGTGGGGCTGGATCTGTACTAAGAGTCTTGAATTCAAGCGATGGTGTCTGCCCTATCATCTCTACAGCTTTGGCTACATCAGTAACACCTGGCAGATCAACTATCAATCGCTCTTCTCCAGCATTGGAGAATCCTCCGTCTTGAACTTGCACAGATGGTTCACCAACACCGAAAGTGTTAACGCGTCGTTCAATAACATCGCGAAGTGCGTTCATAGAATCCTTAACTTCCGCAGGTAAGATCTTAGACACATCAGCCTTGTAAACCAAATGAGTGCCCCCAGATAAGTCTAGGCCTAGCTTGAAAGGATACTTGGCAAAGCCTGTAGCTACAGTCCCAGGAACTAGAGCCCTGCTTGTCACTTCAGACTTATAAACAAAAAAGCCAACCCCACAACCGATTAAGAGAATAAGTAATGCTGTAATTCTGGTTTTCCACATAATAGGGTTATTCTATCGGCTTTTAAGTAAATATGCAACCCCGAATCCGAGTAGGTAACCACCTAAAATATCTATAGGAAAATGCACCCCAGCAACTATACGAGAAACCCCTACAAGCACCGCGCAGATCATAAACACACAGCCTAAGCGTTTATTTACAAAGAATACTGCAAAAGCTAGAGCTCCCGCAGTTGCAGAATGTGAAGATGGGAAAGCAAAGCCAGTCTCTGAAAAGAGAGTATACGTATCATTAAAAGCGATGAAAGGCCTGTCAGTATGAATCGCGACTTTTAATACATCAGACACCAACCACGCAAATGCTGTAGCAAAAGGTATGTAGATAACTTGCCTGAGGTTAACTTGGAGTATTTTAAGAATATTTTTAAAATCATAAAGTTTATAATGGATGAAAGTGAAAATCGCTCCTACAAAAAACATTATGTATATGAGCGGCACAGCAGAAAACCATACAATGCTGTCGAGCCAATCATACTGAAATAGAAAATTATTAAAAAAATAAAATAATGAATTATTCATAGACTACTTTGGCTGTTTCTAGAACATTACGAAGGAGTATCGCTACTGTAACAGGACCAACCCCACCAGGAGTTGGTGAGACAAAAGAAGCGACATTTTCAACTGAAGGTAGGTCTACATCACCCACAACTCCCCCACTGTCCTCTGAAGTACCGGCGTCGACTATTATCGCCCCAGTCTTTATCTTCTCCCCAGTTATAAACTTACCTTTGCCTATCCCAGAGATTATGACATCAGCGTTCTTGATAATATCTTCTGGATGCTCTGTCTCACGATGAACAACTGTTACGGGGAGTCCGCGCGCCTCAAGTAGATGTGCAACTGGTTTACCCACTAGATTACCACGACCAAGGACAACGATGTTCTTACCTTTTAGTTCAACCCCCGTAGAGTCAAGTACCTGCATACAAGCAAGTGCTGTAGGGAAACCAATAGGATTATTGTTGTTATAGAACTTGGAACTTGCCTCAGACCCTAGGCAGTCCACATCGAGCGATGGCTTGATAACATCGAGCACTGCTTGCCTATCTATATGTGGTGGGAGTGGAAGCTGGACAATGATCCCGCACATATGAGGCACATTATTGAGGTTATCGATCTCAGATATGAGGTCTTCTGTAGTTATTGAGTCCGGAAATGTTGCTTCGCGAAACTTTATCCCTACTGACTCCGCAGTCTTGCCTTTCATACGGACATACTGAGCTGACACAGGATCATCGCCAACCAAGATATCACAAAACACAGGAGAAAAAGGTAGATTCATTACCCCATTTTTTACTCCTTCTAGTATTTCACTACGTATTTTTTTACCATCGATTATCATATAATTATTATGTTACAGAATTTAATTAGATGGTTTTATATACAAGGCACAGGTGAGGATTGTGCGGGAGATGTATGGATATACATTGACCAAACAACCGGAGCCTGTAACGCAGTAGATAAGACCATATCATTAAATTCCAAGAAACTCGTTTCGCATGTCGTCCCGATGTGCCACTCGGCGGTAGCGATTCATACCCATCAATATACTTAGACCAATAAACTCAGTCATTATATGTGAACCGCCATAACTCATAAACGGCAGGGTGATACCTGTCACAGGCATTATACCAAGGTTCATGCCTATATTGATAATGAAGTGACTCATGAAGTATATGGCGAGCCCAAGGCCGTAGAGTATCTCAAAGTTTGTTGCGCCCAGTAGTGCTATATGGAGTATCCTCCAAATAATCAAACCTAGCAACAAAAACAAAAGTATGACTCCTACAAATCCCCACTCTTCTGCAAAGGCTGCAAATATGAAGTCTGTCTGATACTCTGGGAGGAATTTGAGTCGAGATTGAGTGCCAAATCCTACTCCCTTGCCAGTGATCTGGCCTGAGCCGACAGCTATGGTCGACTGATAGACATTGTATCCAGAGCCTTGGATGTTGGAGAGTGGTTGGATAAAGTTGTTAATACGGGCTTTCTGATATGGCTCAAACACAAATCCCCAGAGAATCGCAAACACTACCCCGGCAATACCAACAACAAGTAGGAGGTGGCGCTTGGATATCCCAGACACCAAAGCCATACCAAACCATATAAAGAATATAATCATTGCTCCCCCAAAGTCAGGCTGGAGAAAAACAAGAACGAAAGGAATCAGAGCATACAGTCCAGAAATAAATATATGCTTAAAGTTTTCTATCTCTACATGGCGCCTAGAGAAATACTTGGCAAGCATGAGTATGACTACGAGCTTCATCATGTCTGATGGCTGGAAAGAAAATCCACCAAAACTAAACCAGCTCTGTGCTCCGTTGGCTGTATGTCCAGCAACAAACAAAAGTAGTAAAAGGCCAGAGAAAAAACAAAAAATAGTAACCAGGACTTCAGTCCTTTTAAGAAAACGAAAGTCTATATAAGAAAATATGAAAAACACAACGAAGGAAACTGCAATCCAAATGAGCTGATGCGAGAAGAAAGGGGTTTCCTCTGTAAATGACTTCATAGTTATCAATCCTGCCCCAAGCACAGGAATCAGAAATAGAAAAAGTAGCCAGTCGATCTTGGGAAGGCGTAGATTCATAAACTAGAAAGATACAGTAAAAGGATTAATCTGCACCAGTACATCTTGAGTTACTGGAGCTTCAGGGAAGGGCTCAGGCCAAGTAAACAACAGCAATGCATTGCCATTACTTGCTAGACTCTCACGACGAGTCCTAGATGCATTGATAGCATTGCGGTCCGAATTGTAAAGAATAGAGATAACATCAAATGCTGGTATATTGTAAACAGAATCGTTGGAAATCCTTGCAGTTAGAGTAGGCTTACTGACATCATCACCATATGTAACCTCGTCAACACTAACTGGCAGGAGTGACACTGTTGGGTCTTTCTTGACCCAAACAAATGGTTTTATAAAGTCGAAAGACACACTTTTAACTTCACTTTCTCCTGCATCAAACCTTGATTCAAAGACAGCGAACTCTTGGTTGGGAGGGATAAATGTACTTCCCTCTCTACGACCAATTAAAAGGTTGTTCGTATCATAAACTCGGAACTCATAGTTTATGCTAGCGATACCAGCAGACTTGTTCTGGTTCTCGACAAAAGCTACAAGATTGTAAACATGGCCAGTCACGGGGAATGCTCTCTGCCAGATAACCAGAGGCTCTGACACTTCTTCTGTACAAACCCTCTGGCAAGTTCCCCCACAGTCGACACCTGTCTCAGTGCCATTCTGTTTGGCATCTGAACATGTAGGCGCCTTTGTAATAGTTGGCCACAGGAATATAAGGACTATCAACCCTATAAAAAGGAATAGTCCTCCGAGGTATTTTGACTGCCTACGTGATGCCCATGACATATATAGACATCATAACAAAAATCCGCCCCAATGTGGAGCGGATTTTTATAGTTAAATTCTTTGTTCTGGCGACAACCTACTTTTCCCACAAGGAGTATCATCGGCGCAGATAGGCTTAACTTCCGAGTTCGGAATGTAATCGGGTGTGACCCTATTGCCAAATCACCAGAACAAAAAATTCAACGATCAAGTTTTCAAGTATACACATCGAGATGGATCTCGGCATATGATACCTGAAAACTGAATGCTGTAAACGCAACAATAATGATTTCCACATTTCCTAATAGGAATCGAACGATTAGTACACCTTGGCTAAAGACATTACTGTCTGTACACCTAGTGCCTATCAACCTAATCATCTCTTAGGTTTCTCAAACGATTCCTCATCTTGAAGCTGGCTTCCCTCTTAGATGCTTTCA